>NZ_KB908453.1 GCF_000381005.1 Selenomonas bovis DSM 23594 | reverse complement strand
CCGACGCCAGCGCCTCATCAATCCGGCGCTGCACCGCCGCCTCATCGGCCTTGGGGCTTTCATCGGCAGACTTGCCGCCCTCCTGCCCTGCCGAAACATCTGCGGGCGCCTTGCCGCCGCTCTCCTGCCCTTCCGTTCCGCCATCTGTCCCGCCATCGGCGAAACGCTGCAGCTGGAACGAGAAGCCGTTCTGCTTATCCTCTGTCATCTGGATTCTCCTCTCTTGAAATTTGGGTATAAGAAAAGCACCTTGCGTTCGCTTGGTGCTTTTACAATATGCGTCTTATTCCTCAAGGACAGGAAGACAACTCTTTAGCCTCTTTATAAAGCGGCTTGACAATGCGCTGCCATTCGTCTTTCTTTGCCTTAATGCTTTCCGGCGTCCCCGGCTTAAAAGGGCATTCTATATCCGTATAGTCGATGTATGGCGAAAACTCGTTGAATAGAGCCTCAGCCTTGTCTGGAAACCGTACTCTTGGCATATACAATCACCCCTTCTGCAATAGCTGCAATGTTCGTATCTCTACATAAGTCTCATCAAATTGCTCAGATAGAAAAGACTTAATAGCATAACGGCTTACTTTTATATTATATCCTTTTTTCGCAAGCTCTACAATCTTTTTCTTGCTTTGCTGATTAATCCAGTCTGCATATCCTGCCATATCTGGATGCCTCTTTCTGTATCCAGCTGCATCCTTCCAATGAATCAGCTCGTGTACCATCGTGCTCAAACAGTTTTCGGGGAGTACACCATCACGCTGCAGGTCTGCCAGCTTCTCATCGTCTAAAAGGCTGAGCGTAATGTATACCTTGTCTTGTCGCCAGTTGTAGAGCGCAGGCGCATTGGTGCCCAGCTGAGTCTCGGCAGCAACATAGACTGGCGGCAGCACGGCTAAATCATCGATACCTATGGCAAGAGCCGCGTCGTGAAGTCGCTGCTGCAGCTCATGCAGCTGTTTCGGCTTAAGGGTAATTCCTTCCGCCACATGCACATTAGGCTGTGTTGTAACTTGGCGAAAGTTCACAATCCCTGTAGGTCTCAGAACTTCTTCCTTCTCAGAACTCAAAGTAACTTTTTTATAGTACTGCTCCGACGTTGTGCTCACGTATCGTCGATACCATTCTGCATAGCTCGTACTGGCGGGCACACGGATATACTTCCCGCTCTCATCCCTCGCCGCCCGCGTTCCCTTTGGCTTGCTGTCGCCCTTGATGCTGCCGACTATGGTCGAGCGGC
>NZ_KB908452.1 GCF_000381005.1 Selenomonas bovis DSM 23594 | reverse complement strand
CAGGCGATGAGCGTCGAGGCCGAGCCGAGGAAGCCGTCCAGCACGAGTCCGTTCGTCTGCGTGCACTGCCGGATGAGATAGGCGATGAGCGGCACAGGCTTCGAGGACGGATGGCCGCAGCCGTCCTTCTTCGAGTCCTTGATGCGGTCGAACTCAAAGACCGTCACCTGCTTCTGGTCACCGTACCACTCGTGCCTGCCGTCCTTGCGCCAGCCCCAGATGATCGGCTCATGGATGTACTTCCAGTCCGTGCGCGTAAGCACGAGACGGTTCTTCTTCCACACAAGTCCCGCACCAACCTTGAAGCCTGCGTCCTCATAGGCGTCGTGGAACACACGCGCCTTGGCCGTCGCGTAGAACACATAGATGGATGCGTCCTTCGCCATGGCCTCGTGGAACTGCTCGAACGCCGCGCGCAGGAACTTGTAGCCTTCCTCATCACTGAGGTCATCATTCTTTATTTTCCCGCTCGTGCTCTCAAGATTCACGAGATACGGCGGATCCGTGCAGACGAGGTTGACCTTCTCTTTACCGAGCAGGCGGCTGTATGTCTCAGGCTTGGTGGAATCCCCGCAGATGACCGTGTGGCGCCCGAGGTGCCAGACATCGCCGGCTTTCGAGAAGCACGGCTTTTCCAGCTCGGCATCCACATCGAAGCCGTCTTCCTCCGCGCCGTCCTCCTCCGCGAAGAGACGCGCGAGTTCTTTCTCGTCAAAGCCTGTGAGCGACACATCGAAATCCTCGCCCTTAAGGTCGGACAGTTCGACGCGCAGCATCTCCTCATCCCAGCCCGCGTTGAGCGAGAGCTTGTTGTCCGCGATGATGTACGCGCGCCGCTGCGCCTCGGTCAGATGATCCTCGCGGATGCAGGGAATCTTCTTCAGCCCGAGCTTCTGCGCCGCGTAAAAACGGCCATGCCCGCAGAGGATGGTGCCATCCTTCGTGGTCACGACCGGCGAGAGGAACCCGAATTCCCGGATGCTGGCGGCAATCTGCGCCACCTGCTCCGGACTGTGCGTCCGCGCGTTGCGGGCATACGGCACGAGCGTGCCGATGTCCGCCAGGTAATATTCCGTTTTCTGATTCAAATACATCACCTCATCTGCTGAAAATCTTGTTGCGATTCGTCCCAAAGATGGTAAAATGAAAGTAGGAAATTCCCTACTTTTTAGGAGGTGCACCCATCATGGCAGCAGCAACGATTCCGAATACATTTATTGATAACGCCAAAGTTATGGCGAAGGGCCAGGTCACGATTCCGAAAGACGTGCGGCAGATTCTCGGCATCTCAAACGGCAGCCGCGTAACCTTTCTGGTCGAGAACGGCTCCGTCCGTCTCATCAATTCTGCCGTCTACGCTATGGAAATGATGCAGCATGAGATGAAAAGCGAAAGCACTGACCTGCAGACAGAAGATGATGTCAACAAACTGGTCAAGGCGAC
>NZ_KB908451.1 GCF_000381005.1 Selenomonas bovis DSM 23594 | reverse complement strand
CAGGCGATGAGCGTCGAGGCCGAGCCGAGGAAGCCGTCCAGCACGAGTCCGTTCGTCTGCGTGCACTGCCGGATGAGATAGGCGATGAGCGGCACGGGCTTCGAGGACGGATGGCCGCAGCCGTCTTTCTTCGAGTCCTTAATGCGGTCAAACTCGAAGACCGTCACCTGCTTCTGGTCGCCGTACCACTCGTGCTTGCCGTCCTTACGCCAGCCCCAGATGATGGGCTCATGGATGTACTTCCAGTCCGTGCGTGTGAGCACGAGGCGGTTCTTCTTCCACACAAGTCCCGCGCCGACCTTGAATCCCGCGTCCTCATAGGCATCATGGAACACCCGTGCCTTGGCCGTCGCGTAGAACACATAGATGGACGCGTCCTTCGCCATGGCTTCGTGAAACTGCTCGAACGCCGCGCACAGGAACTTGTATCCTTCCTCGTCGCTGAGGTCGTCATTCTTGATCTTCCCGCTCGTGCTCTCGAGGTTCACGAGATACGGCGGGTCCGTGCAGACGAGATTGACCTTCTCTTTGCCGAGCAGGCGGCTGTACGTTTCAGGCTTCGTGGAATCCCCGCAGACGACCGTATGGCGTCCGAGGTGCCAGATATCGCCCGCTTTCGAGAAGCACGGCTTTTCGAGCTCGGCATCCACATCGAAGTCATCTTCCTCCGCACCGTCTTCCTCCGCGAAGAGGCGCGCGAGTTCTTTCTCGTCAAAGCCCGTGAGCGACACATCGAAGTCCTCGCCCTTGAGGTCGGACAGCTCGACACGCAGCATCTCCTCATCCCAGCCCGCGTTGAGCGAGAGCTTGTTGTCCGCGATGATGTACGCGCGCCGCTGCGCCTCAGTCAGATGATCCTCGCGGATGCAGGGAATCTTCTTCAGTCCGAGCTTCTGCGCCGCGTAAAAACGGCCGTGCCCGCAGAGGATGGTTCCATCCTTCGTGGTCACGACCGGCGAGAGAAATCCGAACTCCCGGATGCTGGCGGCGATCTGCGCCACCTGCTCCGGACTGTGTGTCCGCGCGTTGCGGGCATACGGCACGAGCGTGTCAATGTCCGCCAGGTAATATTCCGTTTTCTGGTTCAAATACATCACCTCATCTGCTGAAAATCTTGTTGCGATTCTTTCCAAAGATGCTAAAATGAAAGTAGGAAATTCCCTACTTTTCCAGGAGGTGCAACCATCATGGCAGCAGCAACGATTCCGAATACATTTATTGATAACGCCAAAGTTATGGCGAAGGGCCAGGTCACGATTCCGAAAGACGTGCGGCAGGTTCTCGGCATCTCAAACGGCAGCCGCGTGACCTTTCTGGTCGAGAACGGCTCCGTCCGTCTCATCAATTCCGCCGTCTACGCTATGGAAATGATGCAGCATGAGATGAAAAGCGAAAGCACTGACCTGCAGACAGAAGATGATGTCAACAAACTGGTCAAGGCGAC
>NZ_KB908450.1 GCF_000381005.1 Selenomonas bovis DSM 23594 | reverse complement strand
TTTACGCCTGTTGCCAAGGATTTTTAAGTCCTTGGCAACATTTTTTGCAAACTAAAAGGGGCTGCTACACGTTGTTGATACGTGCAACAGCCCCAAGAAGAAGCTTGGGCGCAGCATCGAAGAACGAGATGAATCCGTTAATGATTGCTAAGAGTTCGGGCATTGGGAGTGCGACCTCGTGCTGGGAAGGCGCAGCAATGATGAGCTAGGTGTTCAAGTTATTATTGCAATTCAGGAAGCACTGGCACGGCGCCAAGCTGCACAGTTGGTTCTCGCATCTTGCCTTTGAGATTCCGGGCACAAAGACAAGCGACGAGTGGTGCGAGCCCGTCACGGACGCCGATTATCCGCAGGATTGACACGATATTTAGAAAGGAGAATGACGCTTGCGGCTGTCTCGTTGTCGTACTACCTCCATATCCTGCGTACGGCCTGCCGAAATTCAGCGATTCAGTTTATCCTTTGAGAATTCACCGTTCACGCGCTGTTTGAGTTCTTCAAGGAAGACGCTGCTGGATTTGGAGAGCAGGCGGTATTTCTTCCAGACGATAACGGCGCTGAGCGTCAGGGCGGGCTCGAGTGGGATGAACTTGAGGTGGCCGGTGTCGAGTTGCAGCAGTTCATCGATGCCGATGGCGTTCGCGATGCCCGTGCGGATGAAGTGCGAGGCGTTGCCGATGAGGTCGAACTTGCCGACGATATCCATCGTTTCAGCGGATACCTTGCCGCCCGACCATTGACTGTAATCGTAGCGGTTGAGCGACTGGCGTGAGGAGACGAGCAGTGGCATTGCGTTCAGGTCGTCGGGCGTGATGCCGTTCTTCTGCGCCCACTTACTGTCATCGCGCGTCACGATGCCGACGCGCATCGTTTCGGGCAGCCGGATGAAGTGATACTGCTCGACGTTGAATGGTTCGATCATCAGCGCAAAGTCGATGAGGCCATGGGCGAGTTTTTCCTCGACGGTGTCGGCATTGCCCGTGAAGAGCTCGACCGTCAGGCGAGGATAGCGGCTGTGCAGCTCCGCAAAGAGATCGGCGAGGAGGTGCATGGCATGTGTCTCGCCTGCGCCGATGCGGATACAGCCCGCAAGGTCAATCGTGTCATTCTTCATCTCGTCTTCTGTCTGGTTGACGAGCGCGAGGATTTCCTCGGCTCGCTGGCGCAGGTGCATGCCGTCCTCGGTCAGGACGGTGCTGCGGCTCGTGCGCGTGAAGAGCTTTTTGCCGAGCTCGTCCTCGAGATCGGCAATCTGCCGCGAGAGCGTCGGCTGCGTCACATGCAGCACATTGGCGGCCTCGGTCATATTCTGTTCCCTGGCCACGGCCAGGAAGTACGATAAGGTGCGCAGTTCCATCAAAGATTCCCCTTTCGTCCGTATGCGATAAAAGTGGGGCTGTTGCACGTATCAACAACGTGTAGCAGCCCCTTTTAGTTTGCAAAAAA
>NZ_KB908449.1 GCF_000381005.1 Selenomonas bovis DSM 23594 | reverse complement strand
TTTTTTGCAAACTAAAAGGGGCTGCTACACGTTGTTGATACGTGCAACAGCCCCTTTTTGCTGAGGATATTGCGAACGGTGGGGACGAGAACTATTTCCCCGCGGTGAGCTGCTCGTACATCTGCATGAGGGCGGCGACGCAGTCGGCTTCGGTCATCTTGATGGGGAAGCCGTAGGCGCGCATGACGGCGCGGTCGTTGGCGCGGTGGGCCTCGCGGAGTTCCTTGGGCATGAGGACTTCGTCGTAGAGGTCGGCGAGGCTGCTGTCCGGATAGAGCTCCCGCGCGTCCAGGATGGCTTGCGCGGTCTTTTCGATGGCGGCTTTCTGTTCCGGCGTGGGCGTGGGCCAGGGGAAGTTGTTGTAGACGATATCCTTAGAGTAGCGATAGTCGCTTTTCAAACGACCCGCAACGGTTCGCATCCAGGCCATGTGAACGTTGGATTCCAAGATGCCGAAATGATAAAGTGTAGCGTCCGGCATGAGTTTGACGAGATTGCTGCAGAAAACAGAACCATCCATAAAACCGAAGGGAACGTAGCGTCGCCGCTCAGATGAAACTTCCGGTATTACGATATAATTGCCCGTGGGCATATTTTCCGTTTGAAAGCGGGTCGGGCTATCCGCTAATTTTTTTGTGCTGCTACGTCTGCTTTGTGAACGAAAAAGTTGAACATTTTTCACACGCTCCAGACAATGAGGCATGTTTTTCAATTCGCGTGGCGAGCAATCACCTAGCCAGAGACAGTAACGCGGCTGGCGATGGAGAAACTCCTGTGCGCCGTACCATTTTCGGAAATACGGCTTGGCAGCAGGTTCTTTCTGGAGGAATGCTTCCATTTCTTCCTTGGTAAAAAGATAGTTGCCGTCGTCAATCGGTTGATTGCCAATGCCGATAGCTGGAACCTGACAGAGTGGCTTGCTTCTGCTCTCGACAAAAACGTCTGCGGCATCTATCAGGTAGGCGTTAATGTGCGTGACATGCTCGCTTTGTCCACCCGTGAAGATGGTGCGGCTTTTTGCTGTGCCATCATAGCTGAAGCCGACGATGACACAATGCACATGGGCTTTTTGCTTGCTCTCGCTGTCCCAGATGAATGTGCGGTGAGCGAAATCGATATGGATGCCCGCGGTGAACAGCGGCTTCCAGAGAATCGCGACGGAATCGCCCTGCGAAACAGAGTTCGTCGAGACGAAAGCCGCATGGATGCGTGTACCTTTCATGTAGTCAGTGGCTAGTTTATACCACGCGCAGACATAGTCGAGGTTGCCGTAGTTTTTCCAACCATCGAATACCGCGGCCATGTCTTGTTTTTGCGCGCTGCCGGCTTTCATCAGCCGCGCACCCACGAACGGCGGATTGTACTTTATCTGTAGTACCACAACGTTGAACCCTCAGTCTACAAGGATTGCTAGGTGGAATACGTATAGCCTAGGTCAGATTCCACAGAGCCAAAGTATAGTACATCTATATGTAGTAGTAAATACACGGTTCCCTTCTGGTATTGACTACTACATATAGATGTACTACTAGGCTGATAAGGGAATCTG
>NZ_KB908448.1 GCF_000381005.1 Selenomonas bovis DSM 23594 | reverse complement strand
CTATAGGTCTTTTGTTTCGTGGACACTATCTCATCACCTCATGGTCTTATTTTACCATTCGTTTATAGTGTCCATCAAACGGGGTATAGGCCACATCAACATGTTCGCAGAGGCGGACTACTCGAAAGGAAAGACGGCTTCAATGTGGCTGTGCAATAAAATTCAGGACTTTGCCGAGCGGATCCGTGAGGGCGAGCGTGCGAAGATCGAGCGGTTCACATCAAAGGGGACGCCGAGGCACCTGGTGTAAAGACCGGCACGCATGATGAAAACGGAATAACGGGAAGGTCACTGCGAGAGCGGTGGCCTTTTCTAGTGGGAATTTTTATGGAGTGTGGTGAACATGTGAGATGAAGCTGACAGAGAAGCAAAAACGCTTTGTTGATTATTACATCGAAACAGGAAATCAGACCGAGGCCGCAAGGCGGGCAGGGTATAAGCAGCCCCAAACCCAAGGGGCACAAACCTTAGGAAAACTTAGTGTTAAGGCCGCCATCGATGCCAGGCTCAAGGAGCTTGAAGATAAGCGCATTGCCAAGGCTGACGAGGTCATGCAGTTCCTCACATCGACACTGCGCGGCGAAGTCAAAGAGGAGCGCGTCGTCGTCGAAGGAACAGGCGAAGGGAGAAGCGATGCCCGCATTATCACGGTGCAAGTATCCGCCAGGGACCGCCTCGATGCGGCGAAGAGCCTGCTCAAGCGCTACCCGATGCAGCTCGATGCCAAAGAGCAGAAGCTACGGCTGCAGAAGCTTGAGGCCGAGATTCGGGCGGCCGAGCAGGTGGACGACGATGCCGTGACGATTGTGGATGATTTAGGAGATGGCGACGATGAAAACAGTAAGGCTCAGTGATGTGGTAGCGCCGCATTTCTATGCACTGCATTGTGACATCGTGCGTCATGGCCATACTTACTACTGGCTAGAGGGCGGCCGCGGCTCGACGAAATCGTCAGAGATAAGCCTCGAGATCCCGCAGCTCCTCATCAAGAATCCTGACTGCCATGCAGTTGTCCTGCGCAAAGTCGGTAACACCATCAAGACAAGTGTTTACCCGCAGATGCAGTGGGGTATCGATGCGCTGGGGCTCACGAGCAAATTCCGTTTCAAGACAAGCCCGCATGAGATTACCTACCGGAAGACCGGCCAGAAAATCCTCTTTTTCGGCGTCGACGATCCACAGAAAATCAAGTCCATCAAGCTGCCTTTTGGCTACGTCGGCGTTGTATGGTTCGAGGAGCTGGACCAGTTTGGCGGCATGGAGGAAATCCGCAACCTCAATCAGTCGCTATTGCGCGGCGGTCCTAAATACTGGGAGTTCTGCTCCTTCAACCCGCCCAAAAGTCAGAACAACTGGGTGAATGAGGAAAAGCTCTTTGAGGATCCCGACAGGCTCGTGCATCATTCCACCTATCTCGGCGTGCCGCGGGAATGGCTCGGCGAAAGGTTCTTTGATGATGCGGAAAAGCTCAAGGAGAAGAATGAACGCGCCTATGAGCATGAATACCTCGGCAAGGTCACAGGCACGGGCGGGGCTGTGTTTGAGAACGTCAGCGACATGCGGATGAGCGATGAACTCATTGGGAATTTTGACCGCCTTTACTTCGGTCTTGACTTCGGTTTTGCTGTGGATCCGCTGGCATTTGTCGCCTGCCACTACGACGCAAAGCA
>NZ_KB908447.1 GCF_000381005.1 Selenomonas bovis DSM 23594 | reverse complement strand
TTACGCCTGTTGCCAAGGATTTTTAAGTCCTTGGCAACATTTTTTTTGCAAACTAAAAGGGGCTGCTACACGTTGTTGATACGTGCAACAGCCCCATTTTTTATGCAAATCCCCAAGAATGCAAGCCGCAGGCGCAGCGCGATTGGTTGGATTTACTGCAAGGGTGATGTACAATGTCCACGAAGTGGATGTCGGTGCATGTAGCTTTGTTGAGAAATACAACCCTTGGGGTATTCAGGCAATCGATCCGTCTGATGTTCCCAGA
This sequence comes from Selenomonas bovis DSM 23594, assembly GCF_000381005.1. Classification (GTDB taxonomy): domain Bacteria; phylum Bacillota; class Negativicutes; order Selenomonadales; family Selenomonadaceae; genus Selenomonas_C; species Selenomonas_C bovis. The sequence continues at coordinate 1,643 of NZ_KB908447.1, read as the reverse complement.
GTTTGCAGGTACGGCTTGATTTCCTCCTTTTTCAGCACTTTGCCGGAAAATGCCACCTTTCCGTTGACTACGAGTGCGGGCGTCTGTATGACGCCGTATTGCGCAATTCTCTTAAAATCACGCACATGCTCGATTTCTACAGGCAGGCCTGATTCCGCCAAGGCTTTCCTCGTTTCTGCCTCTAATTCTTCACATTTTGCACAGCCAGAACGGTTCTACAATAAATGTTACGGATATACATTTGTATTGACGTAACATGAAGATGGAAAAGGATGTTATGTTGATACAGTATGTATCAGCATAGCGTCCTTTTTTGTTTACAAGGAAAGGAGATGAGATGAATGAATATAAAGGAGTTTGTCGCATTTGTTGATAAGCTTCCTGATGATTGCATTGAGAAAAAAACGGATGAGGAGATCGTTTTCCATCTGCCGCTAACTCGGCCGCCTTGTGACAGATGTGGTTCTAAGCATGTCGTCGTAGAGAGGTATCGCAAGCAGAAAATATATGTTTCTGATACGACTACCTATATATATCGAAAACGAAGCTATAAGTGTGCAAGTTGTGGAGTGAGGTTTTTTGAACCGAATCCGTTTCTTGGATTCCATCAGCGCTGGATCGGGGATGTTCCCCTGCGGCTGTTTCGAGGAAACAAGAAAATTACTTTGAGGAAGATGGTTACCTTACTAAATGTCCCTTTTCATGTATATAAGGAACTGGAGAATGGAGAAATTCCCTCTAGTTTGGAACTAGCAGGAAGGGTGGCGGGCATACTGTCTGTTCGCATTGAAGATATATGGGGAGCAGAGGCGGAAGAAAAAATCCGTGCCAAGGAACAGGTGTCGGAAAGAAAGAAACAGCAAGCAATCGCTAAAAAGAAAGAAAAGAATGCAATTAAGGAGGAGTTTTCAGTCTTTCAAAAGAACATGAAGAATCTGTCTCTCAGGAAGCAGAAGAGGATTCTTGAAATGCTTGGCGACTTGGCTGAAAAAGAAGCCCCTGGCACGAAGTAACAGCAGAACTGCTGCAACAAAGGAGGATGGCATGATGGAAATTCTGACAAGGAACGGCAAAATCGAGATCGCCGAGGATAGAGTCCGTTTTACGGGTGCCTTGTTTTGCGCAGAGGATGAGGATTTGCCGGGCATTTTGTTCGTTCTGCGCCATGACGCCGGGCTCCTGGTTACGCCATCTGTCAATACGAATATCGTCAAGGTTTGCCTCTTGGCGGATATGAAGAAAGAAACAAAAAAGAAGAAGCATTTGAAGCTTCTTCTAGGAGGCATGTTATGATACCGCGATTCCTGCATTTAAAGGAAATCCGTTCGCGTAAAGGCTTCTCCGGCATCGCATTATGCGATCAGGTCGGGATCGAGCGATCATCTCTGTATCGTTATGAGACAGGGCTGTCCTTTCCGGACATCCGGATAGCGTTTAAGATTTCCAATGCTTTGCAGGTGAGAATCCAGGATATTTGGGATCTAGAGGAGGAGAAGGAGACAAAATAAAAATCCCGCACCATCTTTTGCCGAGACGCGATACGGGATTTCTATGGTAATAGGCATAAGCCCCATTAGTCGTTTATAAGTCTAGCATACATCAGGCAGCAAATCAAGTGGTATTTCATTACAGAAAGGGGAGAG
>NZ_KB908446.1 GCF_000381005.1 Selenomonas bovis DSM 23594 | reverse complement strand
ATCCGGGCTCAGTCATCCGCAAATCAAAACCGCAGCGGAGTTCATCAACATGTTCTGAAAAAGCCGTCCACCTTCGGGCGGCTTTCTCATTTTCTTGCTCTGAGCAGCCGCTCCATCATGTCATCCTGCGGGAAGCTCTCGAAGCTCGTCGTGCAGTTCTGCTTCACGATGTCGAAAATCTCGTACCAGAGGTTGTTCGCCTGCTTCTGGAAGTTCTGGCTCATCTGCACGAAGGGGCTCGCAATCGCGCCGCCGGTCGTGGGATGCTTACCGAGCAGACCGTACTGGCTCACAGCCTCCTCACACTGGATGAAGCGCGCAAAAGCCTGCGCGTAGCTCTCGAGCAGGCGCGGATTCACGAGCCGCTCACAGCGACGCTCCTTGAGCCACTGCCATGTCTCGCGGTAAATCTCATCCGCACCGAGCGGCTTCCCGTTGCGCTGACGCGCGGAAAGGTAATCGCTTGGATTCGGCATCTCCTCGCCCATAAGCTCCTCCGGCTCGTCAAGCTCGACTCCGGCAAGCGGCGTCACGGGCGGTAGCTCGATCCGCACAGCTTTCTTGCCTTCCTGCAGCTTCTCCGCCAGCGGCTGCGGCTTGCATCCGGCGCGCGGTCTGCGTCCGCCGCGCTGCGTCCCGTCCTTGGCCAAATCCATCACTTCCTTCCATCTAGGGGTGCGCCTTTAATCCCCCGTTTGATTTCAAACTTTTGCGCGTGAGGGGACGCTTCCGGTCAATTTTCTGCCGTTTTCAGCGATTTTTACGCCCCCTCCCGGTCATGCTCTCGTTTACTCGTCTTTTCTACGTTTCTTATTTCTCCATCGGTCGCCTGACTCCGCACTGATGCGCGAATGGCAGGTCTTACAAAGCGCCATGAGGTTGTCCTCGTCATGCGTGCCGCCGTGCGCAAGCGGCAGGATGTGATGCACCTCGGTCGCTTCGGTAAGCCGTCCCGCCTTCCGGCACATCTCACAGAGCGGATGCGTGGCGAGGAACAACGCACGGATCTTGCGCCAGCGATAGCCGTAGCGCTTCTTGTTTTCTTCCGGCCGTCCATAGCGCTCGTACTGCTGTGCGGCCAGCCGCTTGTGCTCTGGGCAGTAACTCTCATCAGCTTCTACGAGTCTGGCGCAGCCGGGGTAGCGGCATGGCTTCTTCGGTTTTCGCGGCAACAAAATCACCTCCACGATGTATCATGTTTTGTCTTTTCGCTTTACGTTGTAAACTAAATCATCTATAATGGAATAAAAGGTGGTGTTTCATTATGGCAACAGTCCCAACACAAATCAGAATCGACCGTGACGTCAAGGAACAGGCAAATGCGCTGTTCGCCGGATTAGGGCTCGACATGTCCGGCGCGGTCAATCTTTTCCTGCATCAATGCGTCCTGCGCGGCGGCATTCCCTTCAGCATAGAAATGCCTCACTACAACAGGAATACCATCGCGGCCATGAAAGAGGCAAAGAAAATATCGCGTGATCCTGAAGTCTCCAGCTACGATAGCATGGACGAACTCAAGAAGGCACTCGACGAATAATGCACCATACAGACTTGTTTGCAAAATAATCGCCTTCCGTATGGGGGGCTTTTTTCATGGCATCAAAAAAGCCTTCGAGGGATCAGCAATTCCTTCGAAGGCTTTCTGTTCATTTTTCACCACTACCATTTTAACACATCCGCCATCGTATGCAAGAGAACTCGTCTGCACTTCCATGCGGTATCATGTCTTTTGTGAAAAAATATTTTCAACGGTAGCGAGCGCGCGTTCATGGAGAGTCTGCACCCAGCGCGTGCTGAGTCCCATCTCCTCGGCAATCGACGGCCACGACTTGAAATCGAGATAACGAAGCTCCAGGACAAGCTGCTGGTCGGGATGTTTCACCTGCCGGATGACTGCCATGGCCTCGCGCTTCGCATCCACCAGGCGGTCGATTTCCTCGTTGATCTCGCACTCCATATCAACAATCTTGGCGATGGTTCCATCGAGTTTATGTACGTTCGCTGAACCGCTGACCGGTTCCCTGCCAAGGGAGGACGTGACCTGCCCGGCAAGCTGCCGCAGATCGGAAAGTCTTCGGAGTCTGCTGTTTACTC
>NZ_KB908445.1 GCF_000381005.1 Selenomonas bovis DSM 23594 | reverse complement strand
ACTCAATAAAAGCAAGCTTCTAAATCGTCTCGTTCGACTTGCATGTGTTAAGCACGCCGCCAGCGTTCGTCCTGAGCCAGGATCAAACTCTCCATAAAATATGGAAAGCCGATATTGGCTCTCTTATCTTTATTTGGTGCCAATCCTTCAAGCATCTTGCGATGCTGAAGAATCAGCAAAAGAAATTGCCGATTGCTATATGTTCATAGTAATCGATGTTAGATGCTTTCGCATCTCGACATCTGGCTTTACATCATATGATACATGATGTTCTGCATTGTTTAGTTTTCAAAGAACACCCGCGATTCTCTCCGGCGCGGTGCGCCTTTCGTGAATCAGCTTCTATATATTACCTCATCCACTTCGGCTTGTCAAGAACTTTTTGAATTTATTTTCGCAAGCTCTCAAGACGTTTGGGATTCGGCTGCCGGCGGCTCCTGCGCTCGTGGCTGTTTGCCGTCGACTTGTAATATATTACAGGAATCTCCTCCTCTTGTCAACCCATAAAAATACAAAACTGCCAAGAATGAGAAACTACTGCTTTGCGGCAGTGATTTCTGATTCCTGGCAGTCGGAAACTGCGATCAGACGATATTACTTCTGCGCACCGAACCACTTGGCGAAGATTTTGTCGTATTCGCCATTTTCCTTGAGCTTCTTGAGCGCCGCGTTGATTTTCTCCGCGAGCTCCTTGTTCCCCTTGGCGACAGCAATGCCGTAGTCCTCGGAGGTCAGGCGCTCAGGGAGCGTCTTTACGCCCGTCTGGCCACTCTTGTGGATATAGTAGTCGTTGACCGGACGATCGTTGACGACAGCATCGACGCCACCGTTCTTGAGTTCCATGAAGCAGTCCGCCGGCGTATTGAGTTCCTTGACCTCGGCGCCTTCGATCTTCTTGGCTTCCTTAGCACTCGTCGTACCGATCTGCACGGCGATCTTCTTGCCCTTGAGATCAGAGAACGTCTTGATGTTCTGCTCGTCCTCGCGCACGACCATCGTGAGGCCGGACTCGTAGTACGGGTCAGAGAAGTCGACATTCTGCTTGCGCTCGTCGTTGATGGTCACGCCGGAGATGAGGACATCGACATTCTTCGCCTGCAGCGCTGGAATCAGGCCGTCGAACCCGATGTTGCTGATCTCGACCTCATAGCCCATCTCCTTGCCAATGGCACGGATGAGATCCATATCGAACCCCTGATACTCCGACTGTCCCTCGTCCTGGAACTCGAACGGTGCGAAATCGACGGACGCGCCGACCTTGAGCACTTTGCCGCCGCTACTAGAAGTCGCGGCCTCCTGGTTGCCGCCGCAGCCAGAGAGTCCGATTGCCGCAGCAAGGCAAAGGACACCGACGAGCAACAGCTTTTTCATCTTGAACATATCATCCCTGCTTTCTGGGGACGCGCCGACACCACTGGTCGTACATACGCCGCGCAGACACACGGCGACGTCTGTCGGGCATCGGCATTCCCCGATCATTAGACGCACAACGAGCCCGAGGAAGAACTCCTCAGGCTCGTTCATCACTCGTGCTTATTATAGCACGATTTGTTCGCTATGCACAACCTCAGCCACGTGCTGCGCGGCGCTTGTTGAAGCAGTCGCGGCAGTAAACCGGACGGTCATCCTTCGGCTCGAACGGAACTTCCGTCTCCTTGCCGCAGTCAGCGCAGATGACCTTGTACATCTGGCGCTGCTCGCCGCCGTCACGGCTGCGACGGCGCTTCTCACGGCAGTCGCGGCAGCGGACCGGCTCGTTCTCAAAGCCCTTTTCCGCATAGAACTCCTGCTCGCCTGCGCTGAAGATGAACTCCTTGCCGCAGTCCTTGCATACCAACGTCTTGTCTTCGAAAGCCATATCTTTCGTCTCCTTTGTATAAAGTGTCCTAGATGTCCGATTTGGCTTTCATTTGAGCACTGGCATGAAATCTACGAGATACCGCAAATAAAAAGCATGCAAAAGGATATCCATGAATTATTATACTTTCAAACAATAGAAAATGCAAGAATTTTTTTATTGTTTAGGAAGCGCTGCTGAAATCAATCGCTCAGAATTTCTCTTTTCCAGTCCCACCAACTCTCCCTGAGCAACAGCACAGCCTATGGATAAAACCTGATCATAGGCAGGCGTTTTTATTTTTCACCGAACCATGATAAAGGATTATTTCATCTGCGAATTTTCACACATCCTTGATGTTATTCACGCTTCCTGGGCGCAATCGCCAGCGC
>NZ_KB908444.1 GCF_000381005.1 Selenomonas bovis DSM 23594 | reverse complement strand
CTGCGGCAGCTTGCCGGGCAGGTCACGTCCTCCCTTGGCAGGGAACCGGTCAGCGGTTCAGCGGACGTACATAAACTCGATGGAACCATCGCCAAGATTGTCGGTATGGAGCGCGAGATCAACGAGGAAATCGACCGTCTGGTGGAGGCGAAGTGCGAGTCCATGGCAGTCATCCGGCAGGTGGAACATCCCGACCAGCAGCTTGTCCTGGAGCTTCGCTACCTCGATTTCAAGTCGTGGCCGTCGATTGCCGAGGAGATGGGACTCAGCCCGTGCTGGGTGCAGACTCTCCATGAACGCGCGCTCGCTGCCATCGAAAATATTTTTTTGCAAAAGGCATGATACCGCATGGAAGTGCAGACAAGTTCTCTTGCATACGATGGCGGATGTGTTAAAATGGTAGTGGTGAAAAATGAACAGAAAGCCTTCGAAGGAATTGATGATCCTTCGAAGGCTTTTTTGATGCCATGAAAAAAGCCGCCCATACGGACGGTGATTATTTTGCAAACAGGTCTGCGTGTGTTCCTGTATCTGTGAGCGTCAATGTCAGAACATCGCCCTCGATGAGATAAATCAAAAGCCAATCAGGCTGGATATGACATTCACGAAAACCTGCCCAGTTTCCACGCAGCTCATGGTCAGCGTATCTTTCCTCGAGCTTTTTTCCTAGTCGCAGTTTTTCTACGACATCGTCTAAAAGCTGAAGATTCCAGCCGCGCTTCCTGGCTCGTTTGTATGACTTTTTGTATGCGGAAGTGAATTTTACATGGTACATCATTCGTTGAGCGCTTTCTTTAAATCGTCCATACTATCGTAGCTGGGGACTGCAGGATCGCGCGATATTTTCTTCGCCTCTTTCATGGCCGCGATGGTATTCCTGTTGTAGTGAGGCATTTCGATGCTGAAGGGAATGCCGCCGCGCAGGACGCATTGATGCAGGAAAAGATTGACAGCGCCGGACATGTCGAGCCCTAAACCGGAGAACAGCGCATTTGCCTGTTCCTTTACCTCGCGGTCAATTCTGATTTGTGTTGGGACTGTTGCCATAATGAAACACCACCTTTTATTCCATTATAGACGATTTGGTTTACAACGTAAAGCAAAAGATAAAATGTGATACATCATGGAGGTGATCTTGTTGCCGTGCAAACCGAAGAAACCATGCCGCTATCCCGGCTGCGCTAGACTTGTAGAAGCTGATGAGAGCTACTGTCCGGAGCACAAGCGGCTGGCCGCGCAGCAGTATGAGCGCTATGGACGGCCGGAAGAAAACAAGAAGCGCTACGGCTACCGCTGGCGCAAGATCCGCACGCTGTTCCTCGCCGCGCATCCGCTCTGTGAGATGTGTCGGAAGGCGGGACGGCTCACCGAGGCGACCGAGGTGCACCACATCCTGCCGCTTGCGCACGGCGGCACGCATGACGAAGAGAACCTCATGGCGCTCTGCAAGACCTGCCATTCGCGTATCAGTGCCGAGTCAGGCGACCGATGGAGAAATAAGAAACGTAGAAAAAACGAATAAACGAGAGCATAACCGGGAGGGGGCGTAAAAATCGCTGAAAACGGCAGAAAATTGACCGGAAGCGCCCCCTCACGCGCAAAAGTTTGAAATCAAACGGGGGATTAAAGGAGCCGCCTACAGGCGGGAAGGAAGTGATGGATTTGGCCAAGGACGGAACACAGCGCGGCGGGCGCAGGCCGCGTGCCGGATGCAAGCCGCAGCCGCTCGCGGAGAAGCTGCAGGAAGGCAAAAAAGCCGTGCGGATCGAGCTGCCGTCCGTGACGCCGCTTGCCGGAGCAGAGCTAGACGAGCCGGAGGAGCTCATGGGTGAGGAGATGCCGAATCCAAGCGACTACCTTTCCGCGCGGCAGCGCAACGGAAAGCCGCTTGGCGCGGATGAGATTTACCGCGAGACATGGCAGTGGCTCAAGGAGCGGCGCTGTGAGCGGCTCGTGAATCCGCGCCTGCTCGAGAGCTACGCGCAGGCTTTTGCGCGCTTCATCCAATGCGAGGAAGCCGTGAGCCAGTACGGTCTGCTCGGCAAGCATCCCACGACCGGCGGCGCGATTGCAAGTCCCTTCGTGCAGATGAGCCAGAACTTCCAGAAACAGGCCAACAATCTGTGGTACGAGATCTTCGACATCGTGAAGCAGAACTGCACGACGAGCTTCGAGAGCTTCCCGCAAGATGATATGATGGAGCGGCTGCTCAGAGCGAGAAAATGAGAAAGCCGCCCGAAGGTGGACGGCTTTTTCAGAACATGTTGATGAACTCCGCTGCGGTTTTGATTTGCGGATGACTGAGCCCGGAT
>NZ_KB908443.1 GCF_000381005.1 Selenomonas bovis DSM 23594 | reverse complement strand
CCGACGCCAGCGCCTCATCAATCCGGCGCTGCACCGCCGCCTCATCGGCCTTGGGGCTTTCATCGGCAGACTTGCCGCCCTCCTGCCCTGCCGAAGCATCTGCGGACGCCTTGCCGCCGCTCTCCTGCCCTTCCGTTCCGCCATCTGTCCCGCCATCGGCGAAACGCTGCAGCCGGAACGAGAAGCCGTTCTGCCTATCTTCTGTCATCTGAAATTCTCCTCTCTTGAAATTTGGATATAAGAAAAGCACCTCGCATCTCTGCTCAGTGCTCAGTCTATCTTGTTCATCCGATGTTGGCCGACCAATGTCCCCGCCAACAGCTCTATCGTTTGTTCCATCATGCAGGAGGCAAGACCTTCTCCGTCTGGTTCAAAGGGGGCAAAATGCAGATGCAAAAGCTCATGGACCAGCGTCTGCTCCATGTCCTGTGCGAACATCGTGTTGCGTGGATAATCGAGCGGATCGATGATATGGATGACCGACTTTCTCGATTCAAGCACCCAATTATTTTCCCCCTGCGCATCTTCCAAGGTCATCTCGTCGGCCCGACAGATTTTGGCGCGAATATCCCAGGCATCGAGCTTCAAAATATGCTGCCATTCCTTCAACGCCTCTTGAAGCTCCTTATCATTGTATAAAACACTCATTATTTAGCCTCCTACATGGTATAATGGCCGCAAAGGAGATGGTCCTCATGGATTACGATAAGGAACTGGGCGACTCACTCGAAACAATTTTAAAAACTGTCTATAGCCACCGAGGGATTACCATTAGCCAGCTGTGCGCTGTCCATCGAATACAAATCACCGATGCCGCATCTTATCTGGATGCTTTGCGTCAGCGCGGTTATGTGTCTTGCCTGCACGACGGTTTTCGACTTGAGAACGATAATTTGCCAGCTCTCAATGACGTCTTTTCCATCACAAAAAACGGTATAAACTATCTCGAGCTGCAGCAACGATTTTGGAAGCAGTTTCGCGTCCGATCCGTTTACGTCCCTTTGGGAGTAGCCTTTTTGACATCTGTCATCGCAAATCTCATTGCGCTATGGTTAAAGCGCTGATTGTCAGCAGCGAAACGACCGTGGAGACAGCTGCAGAAATTAGAGCGTTCACCACCATACCTAAAACATCACGGTCTGCATCGTCGCCATGAACAATACATTCTTTCAGATTAGAAACAGGCGTTAACCCTGTCAACCGCTTGAAAAAAAGCATCTTCTCCGCCTCCTCAGATTTTGGGCATAAGAAAAGCACCTCGCGTTCGCTTGGTGCTTGTTTGCTATATAGAATTCACGCGCCTGGTGTAACGTCTTTGATTCCCTTGAGCAATCGATAGGCCTTGTGCATCAAATCATTCTGCTCAAGGTATTCAAGGCCTTTCAGTGTAATCGATGGGTCGATATACTTCAGATCGCACTCATTGCCGCCTAGGTGGATGATGTCTATGCCGTCGATATACCCGGCTTTGCAAAGCATAATCATGATGGAGACGAAGCGCCTTTCCGACACCTTGAAGTTCTCAGCAGAAAGCTTGCTCCAATCCGGCTCGTCGTAGTCGAGGTATTTATCGAGCAACGACAAGATCTGATAAATTAGCTTGAAGTTCGCCATACGCGCCACCTCCGTGCTTCATTGTTGCCGTCAACATATCCTTAGATTTTTCGCATAATAAAAGCACCTCGCTTTCGCTTGGTGCCCTTCAAAGATATTTAATTCACTATGTCAGCCTTCACCATAGTTTTTTATACTACCGATGATTTCTTTCAGGCTTTTGCCATCAAAAACTCTTGCTTCAAACAATTCTTTCATGTTGGGGAAATTGTAATCTGCATCGCCATACCATAGATTAAAAGTTCCATCTACTGGATCGATGCCGCAAGGCTTTCCATTATAGTCAAATGTATAGCAACTTTGTGTAGTGATAACATCTTCTTGTATTTGCTTGTAGGTCATAGCTGATCACCCAATGCCTTTCTCACATACTCAGGAATCTCAACAGCCTTGCCATGCCTTGGGATTCCTTTGCTATCGACATTATACCAGTGAGCATGCTCGCCATGAGTACCAAATACAGATTCTTTTTTATGCCCATGGTCATTATCAGAAACCTGCAAATACTGCAAGCCGCTACCATCATAAAAATTCCAGGTCTTTCCGCCCCTTTTAGATGTTACCAGATTTACGCCGTAGGCTGTTCCTTTTACGTTTGATTTATCCGTCTCTATTATACCATTTTCCAAATCATGATGTGCAAAGATTTTTTCGCCTGTGCTCGTTCGGTCAATGTACTGTTGATACCATTCCGCATAGCTCATGCCACTGGGCACACGGATATACTTCCCGCTCTCATCCCTCGCCGCCCGCGTTCCCTTTGGCTTGCTGTCGCCCTTGATGCTGCCGACTATGGTCGAGCGGC
>NZ_KB908442.1 GCF_000381005.1 Selenomonas bovis DSM 23594 | reverse complement strand
CGTCCCGTCTACACCTCGTCCTTCGTGCCGGAAATCGCGGCGGGGAGCAAGTCCGTCCTCTTCGGCGACCTTAGCTACTACTGGATCGCCGACCGCCAGGGCCGCAGCTTCAAGCGCCTCAACGAGCTCTTTGCGACTACGGGACAGGTCGGCTTCATGACCACCCAGCGCGTCGACGGCAAGCTCGTCCTGCCCGAGGCGGTCAAGGTGCTGCAGATGGCGGCGAAATAAAAATCCCCGGCACGATGCGTGTCGAGGAAATTTAGAGTTCTTTCAAACGTTTCTCTGCCAGGCGGTATACGCGTTCATCATCACGGATGTCTATGATGACGATGACCATTTGTTTGTCGCGTCGTTCCAGCTGATAGACGATTCGGAGCCCCGCTTTTTTGAGCTTCACCTTGAGCAGACCGGTCAGGTTGCTTGCGGCATGGTGGCCGAGTGGTTTTCCGTAGCCGCCTTCCGTATAGGGAAGCGGATTGGCCGACACTTTGCACAGGGCTGTTGCTACCTGTTTTTTCTGGCTGCCGTCGAGACGGTCGAAATCGTCCTGCGCCTGCGGGAGAAACCGTATGGGCCAGTTCATTCGAGATCGATATCCTCCTTTTGCAAGGCTGCAAGGTCGATGCCGTTCTTAGCAGCAACCTCCTCAAAAGGAATCGTATTTTCTGGGGTGTAGTTTTTCAGTCGCTCCTCTGCTGTGCGGAGAAGCTCGGCATCATATACGCGCTCGATCAGGGCGTTGTAATCCTCTGGAGAAAGCAGGACGCATTCCGGTTCGTTGTTTTTCAGGACAACGGTCACGCCGGATTTCTTCACGTCGGCAAAAATCTTGCTGGCCTTTCCCCGGTTGAAAGCCGTCAAGGGAACTGTCGGATGTAAGGGCTGTAAGTATGCCATGGGTAAGACCTCCTTTACTTCAGTCTAACAAAAAGGAGGGAAAATATCAATATATTCATCGTCCTTTTCGTTGTAAAGGTAAAAGGATTCTGGAGCATGGGAGAAAATATTATCTGTTGAAATGTCAGTACCCAGCTTCTTTTGCCAGTTGCTCCGCCATAGTCCATCCGGCGGTTCGAGCATTCCTGCACTGACACTGGCAGCGACAACGGATCCTGCAAAGGGAATCAACTTTCCTGATTCTTTTGCAATGGATTGGATGGGCTGTTTCAGTAGTTGTTTTTTAAGGGCGGCAATGGCAAGGTCCTGAGTAATTTTTGATCTTCTGTCATGGTAAAAAACTCCTTGAAATCTCTCATATGACCTTCTATATAGGATATATTTCTACAGGGGGACATTCTTGCCTGACTTTGAAAAATATAGGAGTGATGAATTTGCTGGTATCCCTGGATGACGCGCGGGAATTCCTGCGCATGGATGGTCAAGAGGATGACGGCGTCATAGCGTCCCTGCTCGCCGCGGCCGAGGCACTTTGTCTGGATGTCCTGCGGCTCAAAGACGCGGAGGTGCCGGAAACCGCCTTGCCTGTCCTGCGCACGGGCATCCTCTACGCGACGGCGTATCTCTACGAGCACCGCGAGGAGGCGGATCACGCACGGCTTTTGCTGACGCTTCGCGCTCTGCTCGCGGGAGCGAGGAAGGAGGAGTTCTAGTGTATGTGAATATCGGGGAATTGCGGCACCGCGTCACGGTGCTGCGGCCGAGAGCCGAGCCGGACGCGTCCGGCAACCTCGTCGCGGGGGACTGTGACGAGGTTTTTTCGTGTTGGGCGAAGGTGCTGCCCTTCGCGGCGAAGATTTCGGACGGGACGGCGGAGATGGTGCGCGAGGTGGACTACCGCGTCGTGCTGCGCTACCGCGAGCCGTCCGACATCCGCACGGAGGATGTCATCCTCTGGCAGGGCAGGAAACTCTCACCCGCCGCGCCGCCGTACCCGCTCGACGGCAAGCGGCGCTGGCTGGTTATCGAGTGCAGGGAGATGGTGGAAGATGCGTAAGTATGTGTCGACGGAAAATCTCCTGCGCGGCATGGGGGAGGATGTCCTGCAGGCGGCCAAGGCGGCGCTTGCAAAAGGCGCGGAGGAAGTCGTCGCGGAGGCGAAAAGCCGCTGCCCGGTCTACAAGGGAAAGGACAGGCGCGTGACGCCCGGCGCGCTGCGCGATTCCATCCATGCCGAGAAGAAGAAAAGCGGCACGTTCTACCGTATCTCCGCGGGGGCGCAGGCGCAGGACGGCACGGCCTACGGCAAGCTCGTGGAGTTCAGTCCCAAGATCAACAAGCCGTTCCTTTATCCTGCACTCGATGCCAGGCGGGACGGTATTCGGCGCGGCATCGTGGAAGCGGTGAAGGCCGCCTTGAGGAGGAATCATTCGTGAACGTACAGGAACGCGTCTACCAGGCGCTCAGAAAGGACGCCACGCTTGCCGGGCTGCTCACCCGCGACCGCCGCGGCCCGTGTATCTATCACGGGAGGAGCCCGGACGCCGGGAGCTATCCCGTCCTCGTCTACTCGGTCGTCTCGGATGTACCCGCGCTCTCGGCGGACGGCGAGGAAATCGAGCGGTGCGTGACCGTGCGCGTCCATATTCTCACGAAGGACGGCGCGGCGGATGCCATCGAGGACTGCGTGATGAAGCGGATGAAGGACATCGGTTT
>NZ_KB908441.1 GCF_000381005.1 Selenomonas bovis DSM 23594 | reverse complement strand
TCCCCACTGTTAAGAAAGGATGATTTTTATGTATTTATGTAAATTTGATGGCGCCGGTAAGCGCACTGCTACTGTCGTCGATGGCGTCCACTTTTCGACCGACGAGGAAAAGCAGAAATATCTCGACGATGGCTACATCGAGACGTCGGATGATGATTATGCGTACTATATTGGTAATCGCGGCACTGGTGCGAATGGCACTGGCTATGTCCGCGGCGCGGATGGCAAGCCGACCGATGCACCTGCAATCGTCGTGACGACAGAGCAGGTGCAGGCGTCCATTGCCGCTGATTACGAGTCGCAGATCAGCGAGCTGAAAGATGCCCTGGCGACTGCTACACTTGCCGGTGATGAGTCGCTGATTGCCGAGCTGAAATCCGAGTATACCGAGGTCAAAGCCGAGTATGAAGCTGCATTGAAAGGAGCTGAATGAGCATGGCAAGAGCAAAGAGATGTCCATTTTGCGGGCATAAATTAGATGAGGAAGGCTGGTGCAGGAATAAGGACTGTGCAGATTATATCCGGACGCAGACGCATGATGCCGAAAAAGCCGCAGAGTCAAGCATGGCAAAGGCTGACGGTGATTCTGCGCAATCTGATGCGAGTAAGTAAAATCGTGAGGAAATCGTGCGCTGCATTTGACACAAAAAGCCGCTGAACCCTTGAGGCATAAGGGATTAGCGGCTCTTGTTAATCGTGCGAAATTGCAATGACAGGTTAAGCGCAGAGAGGCGCGGTAGTGGTAAGGGATAGCATGGGTTTGCATGTATCTGTTAAGCACAGGTTAAGTACAAATCTTGTCGATGGCTCTCAGCAATTCGCGGATGCTCTTATGCGTGTAGACACGCTCAGTCACACCTTCGAGGCTGTGTCCGAGGATGAGTTTGATGACGGTGCGGTTGACGTCGGCAGAGTCAAGCATACTGGCAAGCGTGTGGCGGCACTCATGCGGTGTATGCGACATGCCGAAGTGGTGCATGACAGGGTCAAAGATAGCGCGGCGGAAAGAGTCGTAGCTGTGACGGTTGCCATCTGCGCGTCCGCAGATGTAGAGTCCGGGAGTCTGCATAGCCTCCTCGTACCATGGCATGAGCTTGCGAGGGATGGGGATAAGCCTGCCCGCACCGGCATCAGTCTTGCTGTGCCGGATCACGATGACGCGACGGCGCAGCTTGACGTCGGTCTTACGGATGTGACGGTATTCGCCGACACGACAGCCGGCGTAGATGAGCATGAGGACATGACGTGCTTCGGGCACATCATCAATGCCACGCCACAAGCGGTTGCGTTGCCGGACGGTAAAAGGCTTTTTCTTGTGCAGCTTTTGGGGCCGGTCAATATCAAGGTAGCGCGCATAGTCTTTGACGACGAGGTCGTACCGCAGCGCATACTTGTAAAGCTGCTCGAGCAGAGAGCGGACTTTCTTCTGCGTCGGGTATCCACACCCGCTGCGGCGGACATCGTCAATGACCTGGTCGAGGTGCCCGAGCCGGATGTCTACGAAAATCATCGAATGGAGGCGGGAGCAATGCCGATAAGAATTTCTGTAGCTGATGCGTGCGGCTTCGCTTCGGAGACGCGGGAAGTGCTGAGCTTTCCAGAGCGCATATACCTCGGCGAAGGTTGTCTTGCTCGGGCTCAGCAGGGCAGGGTCACGGTTGTACTCGACGAGGTACGCCATGGCATCTTCAAAAGTCTCGAAATACCCCAGAGCTTTCTGTCTGTGCTGGATAGTCTTCTTGACGACATACGGCCTCCGCCGGTTTCCCTGCAGACGATACACGGTTCCAAATCCATTTGGTAGTTTCATGAAATCACCTCATCACGAGGATAGCAGGTGGAGGACAGAATGGATATAAATTTGAAAAGAAAGCAGGTGGTTGCTTGGGTGTACTAGACTCTATCAGCGCCGCCAGCATGATTATCGGCATTCTGGTTGGCGGTGGAAGTATACTGGCTGGTGTTTTTAAGACGATGACATACGTGACGCAGAATATCGTTGCTCCTATGCAGATTAGCATCAGCCAGCTCTCATCTGTGACGAAAGAGCTGAAAGTACTGCTTGAGCAAGTGCGGCAGGATACACGTGACCAGGATCGGCGTATCACGATATGCGAGCAGAGTATCAAGTCGGCGCAGCATCGACTGGATACGTTGGAGGATCGCGTTGATAAGACAGGGCGGGGGTGATGACATGAAGATCACAACAGACATGATTGTCGGCACGGGCCTTGTCTCCGCGCTTCTCGCCACCATCTTTCTCGGGGGCAGCACGGAGCTTCAGACGACTCTCGGTAGCGGCCTGATTGGCTATCTTGGCCGGACGGCCATTGATCACGGAGGAGGCGGTACGCATGGATAACCGCATCCCGGCCCTCCAGTTTGTACTTTTCGCGGAGGCGTTTCAAAAGTTCGCTGCCCTCGCGCGGCAGTACCATTTCTATGAAGATGAAGTAGCGCAGATGGAAAAATCCGTTTACAAGATGTCACCATATCAGAGAAAGGAAGATGTGAAATGAAGGTATTTATTAACCCGGGGCACGACCAGAAGTACGACTCCGGCGCCGTCCATCCGAACAGCGGCCTGCGCGAGTGCGATGTAGCGGCCGAGGTCGGCGCGCTCGTCGTTGACTATCTCGAAGCGGCAGG
>NZ_KB908440.1 GCF_000381005.1 Selenomonas bovis DSM 23594 | reverse complement strand
GTTGCAACCCATAAGGATCCGGAAAGGTATGTAAAACCAAGCAATTTTAAGATTTAAAGAGCTTCCTTTCGTTTAAAGAGTCTAATCGTCGGGGGTAAGGCCAATATGCCGACCATTTGGCCGAGAACGTGGCAAAGGGGAAAGGGCTGATTCTCTTGGGGGCTTGCGGCACGATGAAAACCACCCTCTCGGTTGCCATCATGCGCGTCCAGATCGCCCGTGGGGGTTCCTGCTACTTCATCCCCATGACCACGCTCATGGATGAGATTTTCACCCGTCACGCCATGAACAAGGAGGATTGCGTCCGCTTCGAACAACGCATCCGTACCACCCAGCTTCTCGTGGTGGACGACCTTGGGAGCGAGAACACAGATGTGGGATGGGTGCGGAGCAAGGTGGACTCCATCCTCACAGAAGGGTACACCCGTATGCTTCCTTGCAGTATCACTTCGAACCTGACCTTTGAGGAAATGAAAGGAACCTACGAGATGTGGCTGATTGACAGGCTTCGCCATGCGAACATGGCGCTGATGTTCACGGGTGAATCCCTCCGCAAGTCAGGGCAGGTATTCCTGCCACAAAAAAAGCACTAACGGGCAAAAAGAAAGGAATTGGTATGATATGAGAAACGGACGAGTAGCATCGCCGTCCACGCTGATGAGCGTGGAGGAAGTCATGGCAGAGGCAGGCGTTGGAAAGAACACTACCTATCAGATTATCAAGCAGCTCAATGCGGAACTGGAGGCGATGGGCAAGCTCACCTTCCGGGGACGAGTGAATCGGCGGTACTTTGAGGAGAAGGTCTGCTACAACGGCAGAGAGGCTTGAGGCAAATCACTGTCGGTGGCGGGGCTTGCGGATGGAGGTACAGGAAATTATCCTTTCGAGGCAGGAGAAAAGGTCTATTTGGCGAATTAACTCAAAGGATGTTAACGACCTCGCTCACCAAGTGGGAGGATTAAAAACTTGAGGTTCCAATTTGAATCCTCAATGGGAGATAGCGATAATATGAACGAAATCCAGCCCGTGTCCGTCCCAGCTACCACGGATACGCCAAACATCAGCCGACTGATTTATACCATTCGTAACCAACAGGTAATGCTTGCCAGCGACCTCGCCATGCTCTACCAAGTGGAGACACGAGTCTTGAATCAAGCTGTGAAGCGGAATCAAAAACGATTCCCGGAAAGATATTGCTTCCAACTGACTAAGGAAGAGGCGGCAAACTTGACATCACAAATTGTGATGTCAAGTTCCGCACATGGCGGACGGCGTGTCCCTCCTTATGCCTTTACGGAGCAAGGCATAGCCATGCTGTCGGCTGTCCTCCGCAGCGATGTTGCCATAGAGGTCAGCCTCCGCATCATGGATGCCTTCGTGGAGATGCGCCGATTCATTGCCCATAATGCCCAGCTTTTCGAGCATATCGAGCGGGTGGAACTGAAGCAACTCACCTATCAGAAGGAAACCGATGAAAAATTCGAGCAAATATTCGACTTCATCCACTCCCATACTGAGTCCAGCCAGAAGATATTCTTTGATGGCCAAATCTACGATGCCTTCAGCCTGTTGGTAAGCCTCATACAGAAGGCCACGACGGACATCATTTTGATTGACGGCTATGTGGATATCGGCACCTTGAATCTGCTAGCTAAGAAACAGACAAATGTAGACGTGGAAATCTACACCTTCAGCAATACGAAACTGACAGCAGCAGATATCGCCAAATTCAACGGCCAATACCCAACACTGATCGTTAAGCATACCAACGCTTTTCATGATCGCTTTCTGATTCTCGACCACAAAGAGGCGTACCATATCGGCGCATCCCTCAAGGTTGCCGGAAAGAAGTGCTTTGCCATCTCACTGCTGTCGGATGAGGCACTGGTGCGGGAGTTGTTAGGTAGACTATGAAAAAAGGTTAGGACGTTATGGACTTTTCTATGATTACCAAAGAATATATCCGCAAACATGATTTTGATTCGGACGGCATATCATTTCGGGACACCGAAAAAGATGTGAGCTACCGCCTGCACCAAGGTGACACATTGCCAAGAGCCTTGGCGCAAAATTCCACCAAACTCAGAAAAGAGTTTGTAAATCTCTTTTATAATCATTTTGACGGCAATTTTGCCAAACTCGAAACCCGGACCGGGATTACCGAGGATGCCATGCGTAAATATCTCCGTGGGAATCTTAAAAATAAAGGTCGCAATATATCTCGCATGGCTGTGGCAAAAATATGTGTGGGCATTCCCCTTTCCCTTGATGAAGCAGACAAGCTGTTTCGTTTGGAAGGGCATAGCTTAGAGCCGGAGAGTGCACTCCTCGATGCTATCGTGGTGGATGCGCTAAACTGCGGAGACGATATAGAAGCTTTCTATGCAACCTGCGCCGAACTAAAAGTAAAGATATAGTTTTGGACACGCTGTCCAACTATAGGTACTCGTTGTCTGCTATGATTACAGCATAGCAGGGAACGAGTTTTCAATATGAAATGGAGGGTTGTACTTTATCTGTAGTACCACAACGTTGAACCCTCAGTCTACAAGGATTGCTAGGTGGAATACGTATAGCCTAGGTCAGATTCCACAGAGCCAGAGTATAGTACATCTATATGTAGTAGTAAATACACGGTTCCCTTCTGGTATTGACTACTACATATAGATGTACTACTAGGCTGATAAGGGAATCTG
>NZ_KB908439.1 GCF_000381005.1 Selenomonas bovis DSM 23594 | reverse complement strand
TACGCCTGTTGCCAAGGATTTTTAAGTCCTTGGCAACATTTTTTTGCAAACTAAAAGGGGCTGCTACACGTTGTTGATACGTGCAACAGCCCCGCCCGTCCTTGCAGTAAATCCAGCCAATCACGCTGCGCCTTCGGCTTGCGCTCTTGGGGATTTACACAGTAAACGAATAACGAATAACTAGATTTCATTGGGAATTGAGAAATTTTAATACACTGAAACGCCTTTCCAAGAATAAAGAGAACTGAAAAAGCCCGCCAGCATTGAGCTGACGAGCTTTTGTAATCCTCTTTGATACTCTGAAACTTAACGTTTCGAGAACTGCACGTCGCTGAAAATTCTTGATTTATAAAGGATTGACAGTCTCCTTGTATATTGTACAATTACCACAGCAAAATCTTGTTGCCACATGCAAACGAATCTGTCGAACTTGTACGCAAATCTCAGTCAAATAGTTTGCACCCCGCCTGCTGGAATACATCTACCATATTATATTTTGCACGTTTTTCGCAAATCTTTCCGTCACGGAATTTTAGCATCGTCATGAAATCCATATAAATACGGTTCCCTTTCTTGGCTTCATGTCCAAGATAGACATCTCTCTGTATAATACCATCAAGGGTCAGATAGCACGCCACACGATTGGCTTCAGCAATCGTGAACTTTAACTGCATATCATACTCATTCGTTGGCGACATATTTGCACTTTCCATATCAATAAAGCCTTGTAGATTGAGCGGTTCAGTATGAAGATCAGGATAATATACAAAATCATCCGTACACAATTCAGCCAACTGATTAAATTTTCTTGCAGCAATTCGTTCATAGAATTTAACAGCGGTATTTCGATTCTGTTCAATAGACATAAGTATCCTCCATTTATCATGATTGATTGTTATCCATCAATATATAATGCTCTCGCCATCGGCTGGCATATCGTAATTCACGACGCCACGAGAAGCCAGGCGGCCGCGCATCACATGGCGAGTGATGGATGCATGGGGAACGTTATCCATATGCGTGATATAAAGTCTGGCATCAGGAGCTGCAAGCGACACATTCCAGACATCTTCATCCCCCATGATCAGACGGCCATTCTCGAGAGTCTCCGCTGCACAGGCATTGAGGGCGATTACTCCTGGTCGGAATTTCTCAATGGTTGTAGCGACTTCCTCATACCAGATGGTATCGCCAGCAAGATAGAATGTCTTTTCGTCTTTTGCTTCAAAGAGGACGCCCATGGCATTCCCGCAGGGGAGGTAGGTGCCGTGGAGAGCGGGAACCTGACGGATGATGGCATCTCCTATTTTCATCCCTTCTTTCGGAAGGATGGTGATCTCCTGAAATCCAGATTTCTTCAGGACAACCGCATCTTCTTCGTTCTGGCAGAGAATGGGTACAGCCTTATCGAGTGGGGCGCCTACAGTACCGTCGGCGAAAGAAATGTCAATGTGGTCCGGATGGAGGTGCGTGACGATGACGCAGTCGACATCTTTCAGGATTTCTTCTGTAGACATGGGAAGGTCATAGAACGGCATCGGCAGATGCTCCTTCACCTGGTCAGGGATATGGAGGGGATGCCCGGGCACGTCGGCGAAAGTGAACATGTGGCTCGGGGAAAGCCAGGGATCGATGAGAAACGTCTTACCGGCATATACCAGACGGTTAGTCGCGTTGCGGATCTGTGTGATTTTCATAGTATGCAAAACCTCCTCGTTCTTTATATGCCTCATTATAGCGGAGTCATGACACAGGGAAAAGAAGATAAAGAGTGGATTGAAGCAACGATATGGTTGCGCTATAATGAGCACAGGAGGTGCTCTATGAATCAGAAACAGCTTCAGTATTTCGTAACCGTTTATCAGACACAGAACATAAAGACAGCCGCAGACAGGCTATTTGTCTCAAGGCAGGGCGTGAGCAAGGTAATCCGTCTGCTTGAGGAAGAGCTGGGGCAGCCGCTTTTTGTACGCAACATAAAAGGAGTCATGCCAACAGACTACGCAACAATCCTGCTGCCTCATGCAAAACGTCTCCTAGAAGAATACGACGCCATACGCGGACTCCACACGCTCGCGGCGCAGTCAAAAAGTGTGGTCACCATTCATGCACTCGACCATGTACTCGCCTATCTCGGTGCGCCTCTGATCAACGACTTCCATGAGGCGTATCCTTCCATCATTCTCAGCATCGTAGATACGACAGATGCCATGGCTCTAGCCGCATTGACGGCGCAGCAATGCAACTTTGCCATCGTAACGGGGCCGCTGGACGAGACGCGTTTTGAGGGAATCCCCCTCTTTTTCAGCAATTACAGTGTACGGATGCACAAATCACATCCTCTGGCGAAAAAACCGTTTCTGACCTATGACGACCTGGACGGTCAGACCATCATCAGCAAAGGCCGTGCCTATGACTGCTTCCGCCACAATATCGACCAGCACATCCTCGTGCCCGGCCGACAGATTCACATCCTTGCGGAAACGGCTGATGAAAGCATCATCCGTGCGCTTCTCCTTGGAAACAAGGCCATCAACATCGGCTACGACTATGCGGATGCTCTATACCCACATCCAGATATCGTGAGCCGAAGACTGAAAGCAGAAAATGGCGGGCAGATGATCTATCTCGTAGCAAACCTGCAGGTCCGCACGACAAAGGCAAGCCGCCTTTTCCGTGAGTTTCTTTTAGAATGGATACATAAAAAAGATCCCACCAGCTGATGCTGATGGGATCTTGTGTGCTCGTGAAAAGCGAGTAATCAACGCTTCGAGAACTGAGCATGCTGTTTTTTTAGCCTTCTGGCGCACTTTTGTAACTTGTGTGTAACTTGTTACTGTATCGATACAAGCCTCAAAAATGCGGCAGAGATTTCTCCCCGCCGCCTTTTGCAACCTATTGCAACCTATTGCAACCAGAATTGAACCGCTGAAACCCTTATGCCGCCGCCGTCTGCGTCTGCACCATCTGAAGGATCTGCTTGCCGATGTAGAGGCCGATCTGCACCGCGAACGGAATCACGATTGCATCGCGAATCTTCGACCATCCCTCTTCGCCTGCTGACTGTTCCCTGACTTTTGCGGAGAACTGCGCCGCGTACTCTTCAATGACTGGCACGCCCGC
>NZ_KB908438.1 GCF_000381005.1 Selenomonas bovis DSM 23594 | reverse complement strand
TCATGATATGCTTGCGAAGCATATCTACAGGAATCATAGTGAAAGCAAGGACAAACACCAGGCCCCAGCCTGCCAGGCTGAAGGGAGTGCAGCTGAACATGGCCCCGATCCACTTGAAGGCCTCAAAAGGCACCAGTGCAGCATTGACAATCAGCATCTGCACCACAGCTATGATCAGCCATACGCGCAGGAAATCCGGGTTTTCATCCAGCCGCTTGAAAATCTCACTGCCATTATCCCTGACATTGAAGCCATTGAAGAGCGCACTGACCACAAACAGCACGAAGTAAGCCGTGTAAAGCTTTTCCTGGCTGCCAAAGAACTCAGCAAACCAAGGCACTGTGAGGAAGGCGAAACTCATAGCTGTGAGCCAGGCTGCCATGAAGAGTATCTGCACTGCCATGGGCTTGCTTATGACACTTTCATCGCGCCTGCGTGGCTTTTCCCTCATGTAGCGCTCAATGGCAGGCTCATTGCCCAGCATAATGGCCCCAAGGCTGTCCATAACCAAATTGATGAACAGCAAATGCACTACCCTGAGAGGCTCTGTGATGCCGAAGAACGGGCTACACGCCGTCACTACCACTGCTGCCACATTGATCATCAGCTGGAACTTGCAGAATTTCAGGATATTGTGGTAAATAGTCCTGCCATAGAGGACAGCGTCCTTGATGGAACGGAAATTGTCATCCAGTACCACAATCTCTCCGGCCTCTTTCGCAGCCTCCGTTCCACTGCCCATGGCAAAGCCCACATCTGCACGCTTCAGCGCCGGAGAATCATTGACACCATCGCCGGTCATGCCCACTACCAGATTCATTTCCTGGCACAAGCGCACCATGCGAGACTTGTCAGTGGGAAGGGCGCGGGCAATGACCCGGATATCCTTGATCTGGGCCTTCAATTCATCATCTGACATACTGGACAGCTGCATGGAGTCAAAAACTTTATCTTGGTCAGACTTGATAAGCCCGGCATCCTTAGCTATCGCAATAGCTGTCTCCTTGCGGTCACCTGTGATCATCACTACCTGAATGCCCGCCATCTGCACCTCATGAATAGCTTCCTGTGCCTCAGGACGCACATCATCGCGAATGGCAACCAGGCCAATAAGCACTGCATCATCATTCACGCGATTTTCCGTCATAGGCTGTGCCGAATAAGCAAAGGCGAGCACGCGCATAGCCCTGGCCGCATAGTCGTTGATTTTCTCATTCAGCTTGCCCAAGTCAACGGGAATCACATTCCCTGCCTGATCAACACCTTGCAGATTGTCTGATGCCATCAGACGTTCTGGTGCACCTTTGTAAAATACTTTCTGCTCTTCCTTTATTTCAGCCTGGCTGAACTTATTGGCAGAGTTGAAGCCCTGATGGGCACCTACCGTATATTTGCCCTGCAGTTCCTGATAATCTGCCTCTCCCAGGAACCTCATCAAGGCTTGGTCAGTAGCATTGCCCCCCAATACCTGATGGTTGGCATCGAACAAAGCAGCGCTGTTTTTGCCTATGGCAAGGTTCACCAATTTTTTCAGCCCTTCATGCTTGGGCAAGTCAGCCAAAGGAATAGCATTGCCATCTGCAGACAAGAATTCCACTACTTCCAGCTGCCCTTTGGTGATGGTGCCCGTCTTATCACTGAAGAGGATATTCAAGGAGCCTGCCGTCTCAATGCCTACAGCCTTGCGCACCAGTACATTATGGTCAAGCATACGGCTGGTATTCTGCATGAGCACCAGTGAAATCATCAGCGGCAGGCCCTCAGGCACAGCACAGACCACAATCAGGATGGCCAGGGAAACCGCCTCGACCGTATCCATCAGTATGCGTTCCCAGCCCAAGGCTCCATAAGCAGAAAAACCTCCAGCCCCCATGATGAAATAAGCCATATACAAGGCTACGATCACCACAGCCGACACATAACCAAATATAGAAATCTGCTCTGCCAGCTTGCTGAGTTTCACTTTCAGGGGCGAATCAGGTTCGTCCTCATTCATTTCCGCCGCCATCTTGCCCATCATGGTAGAAAGGCCGACTTTGCGGACGGAGAGAATCCCCTCGCCATCAAAAACGACTGTGCCCCGGAACAACAGATGGCTGCCTGTCAGATCATCACCAGTAATGGTTTCCGGAAAAATTATCTTCTCATCAGATGAAGTTTTCTTGCATTCCTCAACTTCGCCATTCAGAGCTGAGTTATTTACCCTCAGGTCACCATCTTCAAGGACTCCGTCAGCAGGAATCTTGTCACCAGATTGCAGAAGCACCATGTCCCCCACAACCACCTCATCCATCTCCAGATTGCAGACCTTGCCTTCCCTGTAAACCTTGCAGGTGTCTTTCTTGGTGCTTTCCTTCAGTTCCCGATACTTGGTGTCACTTGCTACCCCCGTCTTCGCCGTGACAAAAGCCACAATCAGGACTGCCACGATAGTGCCCAGCGGCTCATATATCTGTGCATGCCCCAGCGAATACATGACAAGCATGATAACAACAATAACTAGCAAGATGCGAATCATGGGATCATTGAAAGTTTCCTTGAATTCATCCCAAAAGGTGGTTGGTTCCGAATCAGGTATCACATTATCCCCATACTTCTGCCTCGATGCCTCGACTTCTGACTTGCTAAGGCCCTGCACTGGCTTCATGCCCATCCCTCCTAAATACACAACAAAAAACGTCCGCCCCTGCTAGACAGAAATCAGCTCATACCCACACGGCATGTATGCCCACTTCCTATCCAGCAGCAGAGGACGATATTATACTTTACTGAATTTGTCAGAAAACCGGGAATACACCACCCTCCCTTGCAAACATTAGTAAATGTTGTATTTATCTCTCTAATCCCATTCACATCTACACATCGCATCTCTGTCATACTCCTTTGATTACCCCATCACTTCATGGCTCTATTATACATATTCAACGTGATTTTAAATCTTCCTGCTTTTATCCCCAAAAACTATTGGATAATTGCAAGTGCAAATTGAACAGTTGTTTTAATCAAGAACATTCATCAATAGCATAGACTTCATCGAGAAAATGGTCGAAGAGCTCTGCTGGAGTGTGATATCCCAGAATACGGCGCGGACGCTGGTTTAGCTCGTCCGCGATGCTCAGAACATCTTCATCACTGTAGCATTCGATCGATGTCCCTTTGGGGATGTAATCCCGCAGGAGGCCATTGTGCCGCTCGTTCTGAGGACGTTCCCATGAGCTGTACGGGTGCGTGAAATAGATCTTCGTGCCAAGCTGCTCATACTGAGAGAATGTCTCA
>NZ_KB908437.1 GCF_000381005.1 Selenomonas bovis DSM 23594 | reverse complement strand
AAGGCTACCGGGCGTACCGTCGTAGCGCTTGTTCCAGCGAAGGAGAGAAGATTTGGAAACCTTGTATCGTCGGCAAACGAAAGAGATGTCATGTTCCGAACGATAAAGTTTCACAGCATGGATGCGGGTGTGAAGTTCGTGTGGCAGATAACGCTTGATTGGTGTTATAATGGACATGCGATTAAATCTCCTTTTTGTGTTTTTGACCAATTACATCTTAGGGGATTTAATCGCTTTTGTATATAGCCTTCGGTGTCACATCTATTGTATACCTACACTTTCCTGCTTGTTCCTACGCGAAAATGATTGACTTTGACTGACTTTGATGCTATACTGAGGCCACTAGGAAATATATATATCATTGCAAGAGGTGTGATACTGATATGCTCACAGAAGAGCGCTACGCAGCGATCCTGCGCATCCTCGCCGAGAAGAAGGCCGTGACCGTCCAGGAACTCACGCGCATCCTCGACGCCTCCGAGTCCACGGTGCGCCGCGACCTCGTCGCGCTGCACAAGAGCGGCCGTCTCTACAAGGTCTACGGCGGCGCGACGTCCATCGACAACAACTACTCCTCGAGCGAGGAGGACATGAAGACGAAGCGCGAGCTGCACACCGAGGGGAAGATCGCCATCGCCCGCCGCGCCGCGTCGCTCGTCCGCAAGAACGATTTCGTCTACCTCGACGCGGGCACGACGACGCTCCACATGATCGACTTCCTCCAGGAGCCGACGGCCGTCTTCGTCACGAACGGCATGCCGCACGCGGCGAAGCTCGCCGCGAAGGGCTTCAAGACGTTCATTCTCGGCGGCCGGCTCAAGAGCTCGACCGAGGCCGTCATCGGCACGGAGGCCGTGAACGCGCTCAAGCTCTACAATTTCACGAAGGGTTTCTTCGGCACGAACGGCATCAGCACGGGCTCGGGCTTCTCGACGCCAGACGACAGCGAGGGCCTCGTGAAAAGGAGCGCGCTCGAGCGCTGCTCGCACGCGTATGTGCTCGCCGACTGCTCGAAGTTCAACAAGATCTATCCCATCACATTCGCGAATATCTCCGGAGCCACCATCATCACCGACCTGCTGGAGGATAAGAAATACCGCGACTACACGACTGTCCTGGAAGGAGAAGCGCCATGATCTATACCGTAACATTCAACCCGTCCCTCGACTACATCGTCCGCCTCGACCAGTTCACGGCGGGCGAGATCAACCGCGTGAACTACGAGCAGGTGCTCGCGGGCGGCAAGGGCATCAATGTCTCCATCGTCCTGCACAACCTCGGGCACGAGAGCACGGCGCTCGGCTTCGTCGCGGGCTTCACGGGCGACGAGATCGAGCGCCAGCTCGATGCGTTCTCCGTGCGCCATGCGTTCGTGCGCCTCGATGCGGGCTTCTCGCGCATCAATGTGAAGGCGAAGGCGCAGAGCGAGACGGAGATCAACGGCCAGGGGCCGGACATCAGCGAGGCGAAGCAGCAGGAGCTTTTCGCACGGCTCGACCGCCTCGGCGCGGGCGACACGCTCGTGCTCGCGGGCTCCATCCCGAAGACCTTGCCGGATGACATCTACGAGCGTATCATGGCGCGCCTCGCGGGCCGCGGCATCCGCATCGTCGTCGACGCGGAGAAAAAGCTGCTGCTCAACGTGCTCAAGTACCATCCGTTCCTCATCAAGCCGAACAACCACGAGCTCGGCGACATGTTCGGCGTCACGCTCAAGACGGACGAGGAGATCCTCACCTACGCGAAGAAGCTCCAGGAAAAGGGCGCTGAGAACGTCCTCATCTCGATGGCGGGCGACGGCGCGATCCTGCTCACGGCGGACGGCAAAAGCTACAAGAGCCCCGCGCCCAAGGGCGAGCTCGTGAACTCCGTCGGCGCGGGCGACAGCATGGTCGCCGGCTTCCTCACGGGCTGCATCGAGCACGCGGACGATCTCGCGGAGGCCTTCGCGCTCGGCGTCGCCACGGGCTCGGCCTCCGCGTTCAGCGAGAACCTCGCGACGCGCCCCGAGGTAGAGGCGCTGCGCGCGACCATCCAGGCGCGGCAGATGAACTGAGGGAGGGCGGGGACGCGCCCCGCTCTCTCCATGACTGATTTTTCAAATTTTATCATCCTATCATTTCATAAAAAGGAGTGTCATACATGCGCATCACCGATTTACTCAAGCAGGAGAGCATCCTGCTCGGTGCCCAGCCGAAGGACAAGGAGGCTGCCATCCGTGAGCTCGCGGATCTCATGGAGAAAGGCGGCAACCTTTCGGACAAGGCCCAGTATGTAAAGGACGTCCTCGCCCGCGAGGCCTCCGGCACGACGGGCCTCGGCGACGGCATCGCGACGCCGCACGCCAAGAGCGCCGGCGTCCGCGCCGCAGGTCTTGCCGCGATGACCGTGCCGGGCGGCATGGACTTCGCCTCGATGGACGGCAAGCCCGCGCGCCTCTTCTTCCTCATCGCCGCACCGGACGCGGCGAATGACGAGCACCTCGCGATCCTCTCGAAGCTCGCGACGATGATCATGGACCCGGACTTCAAGGAAGCGCTGATCGCCGCGAAGACGAAGGAGGCATTCCTCTCGCTCATCGACGCCAAGGAGGACGGCAGGTTCCAGGCGCCCGCGCAGGAGGCAGCTCCCGCAGCAGCCCCCAGGGCTGATCACATCCAGATCCTCGCCGTCACCGCCTGCCCGACGGGCATCGCGCACACGTTCATGGCGGCGGAGAGCATCGAGCAGCACGCGAAGAAGCGCGGCCTCACGGTCAAGGTCGAGACGAACGGCTCCGGCGGCGCGAAGAACCTCCTCACGGCAGAGGAGATCGCCGCGGCCGACGGCATCATCGTCGCCTGCGACAAGAACGTCCCGATGAGCCGCTTCGACGGCAAGCGCGTCGTCATCACGAAGGTCGCCGACGGCATCAACAAGGCGGACGAGCTCATCGACCGCGCGCTCTCAGGGAGCGCGCCTGTCTACCATGCGACAGGCGCCGATGAGGCCGAGGGCGCGGCGGACGCGTCCGGCGAGAGCCTCGCCCGCCAGATCTACAAGCACCTCATGAACGGCGTCAGCCACATGCTCCCGTTCGTCGTCGGCGGCGGCATCCTCATCGCGCTCGCGTTCCTGCTCGACGATTACAGCATCGACCCGAAGAACTTCGGCTCGAACACGCCCGTCGCGAAATTCTTCAAGGACATCGGCGGCGCCTCGTTCGGCTTCATGCTGCCCGTGCTCGCCGGCTTCATCTCCATGTCGATCGCTGACCGCCCGGGCCTCGCAGTCGGCTTCGTCGGCGGCGCGCTCGCGGGCACGACGGGCTCCGGCTTCCTCGGCGCCCTCATCGCCGGCTTCCTCGGCGGCTACATCGTCAATTTCCTCAAGAAATGCACGAAGGGGCTGCCCGCCTCGCTCGAGGGCATCAAGCCCATGCTCATCTACCCGGTGCTCGGCATCCTCCTCATGGGCTTCATCTCCCTCTTCATCATCGCACCGCCTGTCTCCGCCATCAACACCTGGATGGTCGACACGCTCAAGAACATGGATCCCTCCGCGCGCATCCTCATGGGCATCGTCGTCGGCGGCATGATGGCCGTCGACATGGGCGGCCCGGTCAACAAGGCCGCCTACGTCACGGGTACGGGCCTGCTCGCCTCCGGCGAGTTCCACGTCATGGCTGCCGTCATGGCAGGCGGCATGGTGCCGCCGCTCGCCATCGCGCTCTCGACGACCTTCTTCAAGAACCGCTACACCGAGCGCGACCGCAAGGCCGGCATCACGAACTACGTCATGGGCCTCGCGTTCATCACCGAGGGCGCCATCCCGTTCGCGGCCGCTGACCCCATCCGCGTCATCCCCTCGATGGTCGCAGGCTCCGCTGTCGCGGGCGCGCTCTCGATGGCCTTCGACTGCACGCTGCGCGCGCCGCACGGCGGCATCTTCGTCGTCCCGACCATCGGCAACCCGCTCATGTACCTCCTCGCCATCCTCATCGGCGCCGTCGTCGGCTGCCTCATCCTCTCGGCGCTCAAGAAGCCGCTGAAAAACTAAGGAACCGCTGATTAAATGAGGTGCTCCGGATTTACGCGGATGCGCTGTATCTCTCTAGGAGACAAACCGCAGGCGTAGCCTAAGCTACGCTGAGGTTTGTCGACGACGAGAGGACAGTGCAGACGCGTGAAGACGGAGTGCCGAATTAATCAGTGGTTCCCTAAGGAAACAAAAAGGGGCTGTCTCACGAAAGCATTTTCGTGCGGATAGCCCCGTTTTCTTTGACCTCAATCACGGTCATCTGACACTGGCGATAATCATGGCATAAAAAACAGTACAAGAAACAGGCGGTCACCGATCGCCTCGTTTTTTGCACTGTTCTGTTTCAGGCTGCTGCCACAACTTGGATGAGGTGCACGCCTAATCGCTGTGCCTGTATTTTGCAATGCAATTTAAAAATGTTATGTGCCATTGCCAGCAGGATGGTTTCTGCCTCTACGTTGACATGCCCTTTTG
>NZ_KB908436.1 GCF_000381005.1 Selenomonas bovis DSM 23594 | reverse complement strand
GGATGCTTCATGTACCGCTGCTTCCAGGTATAAAGCGAATTTACATTTATATCCAGCTCACGAGCTACTTGACTGGCAGGAATGCCACTCATTACACGCTTGACTGCTTCTTCCTTAAATTCATTGCTATAGGTCTTTTGTTTCGTGGACACTATCTCATCACCTCATGGTCTTATTTTACCATTCGTTTATAGTGTCCATCAAACGGGGTATAGGCCATTCCGCGACTGTTTCAGCCGAGTGTTCCTCAGCATTACGACAGACAATGGCAGTGAGTTTTCTAGCCTGTCGGAGCTAGAGAAACTAAGTCACACACGGATCTATTATGCGCATCCGTACTGCTCCAGCGACAAAGGTACGAATGAGAATCACAACGGTTTATTCCGTCGATTTCTTCCCAAAGGGAAGAAAATCCAGGATTACCCCGTGGAACACATTTTCAGAGTAGAGTGCTGGGCCAACACCCTGCCAAGAAAAATACTCGGCTATAAGACACCCGAGGAGTGCTTTAGGGAAGAAATGCTTGCAGCACTTACTGCATAAAGGTTCGCCGGGTGTTCAACTTATTATTGCAATTCGGGTCCGCGGATTGAGTTTTCGGCCTGCACTATAAAAGTTTACACATAAGGATTGACACTACCGGGTGCCCCACCTGTGGAGGTGGGGCACATCTTCTACTCGTTATAAAATTTTGAATCTCTCCGTGAATAAAGGACTTAGAAGTGATATCATATTTATCCCTCATCCCTTCTTCTTCAACACACCTCTGTAATAATCCACATCATCAGCACAATATTTCGTTCCGATATCATCGAAGGTTGCAATCAACTTCTTTAACCTGTCAAAGTCCTTTTCTTCCTCGGCAATGGACATCATTTCAAGCAAAGAACCCACCATACCTGCGTTATTTTTATCCTCTTGGTTGGCAACAAAGATTTCTTCTTCCATGTGCCAAGCCAAAAAGTTTCTGCCTATCAATCGGTAGAGCCTAGACAGATGCCCTTTGACTACGACATCAAGCCATGCATCGTATTCCTCATCTGTGATTTTAGTCAATGCGTCCTTGTACGCTTCAATAGCAGCATCATAGCAGAACAGCATTTCCAAATTACTGCCACGGCACTCTCTTACTTTACCATAAGGAGATTCTTCTACTGATTGTGCCTGATTGCAAATTTGCAAAGACTTTAAGTATTCCCCGCTATTAAAAGCATCGTAAGCCATATCTAAAAGTTCTTCACTGGTTTTATTAGGGATTTGTGTTGGCTTTTTGAGTTCTTCCAGTGTAAAACCGACAATACGGCATTTTTGCTTCATTTCTCCTAAATACTTCAGTACCTTAGGCACAAGCCGCTGGCCAAATTCTGAATCGGCATACCATACATTGGCCTGTCCCATGCCACGGCCTTTTCCCGCTTGACTGGCACTTTCAATGGAAAAATCACGCAAGCCTGCCGGGATAAGATAGGCATTATCTGCTTTAGTGCAAAAATTGTACTCTACATAGTCCTGTTTGTCCTCATATGTCTGCCAGTCCCTATACATTTCTGCATTTTCATACCAACCTACAATTTTTCTGCTTTTGTCGTCCGTGGCTACCCATACCACGGTTACATCGTCCAGCACATTGGTCTTTATTGCCGTCCTGTCCAAGCGTTCAATATGAAGCTGGCCTCTGTGCATAACGAAACCGTAACACTTTTCGTTTTTGGGCAGAAAATTTATTTGCTCCATCGCATCGTTGTTTTCCTTGACAAAAGAACCTCCATTATAAGGCTGATCTTCGTCTGTAATCCCCCGATAGTTTTTCATCCAGGCAATATTGCAAAATACTACTGCTCCCATTTCAATTCCTCCTACATAGCTTTTTCCCTATAGAAATCGGCAAATTTATAATCCAAGAAATGTTCGTGTTCCATAAAGTCAGGATAGAGATGCTCCAATTTGTGAAATTCCTTATTATGTCCGTGAATCAACTGGTGCAGGCACTCGTGGTAAATGAGAAACTTCATTGTCTCCCTGGGAACGCTCCGAGAATTCAAGACATCATTGACCTTGATGTGGTCGATTGCCCAGTCACACTGCGCGAAGTAGCTCTTGTATGGCTTATCAGTCCAGGCAATCGTCGGCCTGCGATAATTTTCTCCCAGTACAGAAGCCTGTTCCTTCAATACCTCGGACAATATATCCTCAAGGCTGTCCTCAAATGGAGCCGGGTCAAGCTGGTAAAATTCACGCTCAACTTCTTCAACGCGTGTCCCAATGGGAACAATTCCCTTGGGGTACATCATGAAATCCACGATACGGCGCTCGTAATAGTCACGATTCCCGTAAAGGCTGTCTATAATGGTCCTGTGACTGCTATATATCTCGCTGATACGCTCTTTCGTTGTGACCATGGGAAGAAGTTCCTCATTAAACTTTGCCGCCAGCATTCCAGGGTCAATTTCGTCACGCTGGGCAAATGTCTGTAATTCCGGGAAACTTCCCATATCATGGACAAAACCGGCCACATTCACCAAATCATCCGGGTCAGGTGTCAGGCCAAATCCCTTGAAATAAGTTTTGGCAAGCTCTGCTCCGTCAAATTCCTCCGTGAGTTTCAGCGTTTCTGCATCTGCTTTCATGGCAAGGTATCCCTCCTCCTGACTGGCAAATACAATAACCTTTTCATCGTTGCCCTCTTCATCAATTACGTTGTACCAGCCAATAGGAAGAGAGGCATCATGTGCCGTTACCTGCACATTGCCGTATTTAATCCCCCGCATCACGGCGATAATCAGCTCCATGGGGATAAGCTCCTGCGGCTTGCTCTGACGAGATACAGGCTCAGGCAATTCTCCCTCGCCCTCGGTGAGGAATTTGGGATTGAGCCAGCGGGTAAAGCTCGACCATTTGTCACAGAAATCAACAATGTTGACGGTTTCCGTTCCCCCGCAGCCAACGCCGCGCATTCCCCTGCCAATCATCTGCATAAGGAGTGTATCGCTTCCCGTAGGGCGGGTGAGGAATATGGTTTCAATGTCCGGAATGTCGCTGCCCTCGGTGAGAATATTGATATTGATCAGCACATCAATATGGTCATCTTTTCCCTTGGCATCTTTATGGTTATTGTCCCGGAAGCGATCAATGACTTTCTGATTTTCCTTATCATCATTCCAGGTGTAGACATAGCCGCATTTTACGCCGCGACTTTGCAGGGCATCATTAAGCACACCGCAATGGTAGCCATTAAGGGCAAAAATGATGGTCTTGCCATACTTGGCCTGATTCTTGACATATTCATCCACAATGACATCATTGCGCTCATTGGTCTTGGCAATCAGGTCAATGGTAGCCTCCGTCAGCTCTCCCCTGCGGCGAATACGCTTCATTTCTTCCTCGTCGATGCGGGTTTCGATATCCACATTGGTTTCCCGGCGGATATTCACGGGTTTCGCCAGTGTTCCATCGGCAATGAGCTTGCTCATGGGCACAGAGTAGATAATGCTGTTGTCGAAGTAGTCCATCAACGCTGCCGTTCCCTTATCCGTATATTTCACGGGGGTTGCGGTAAGACCTAAAAGTTTTGCAGCCGGACGTTTCTTGCGGATAGCTTCGATGACGCGGCGATAGGAGGGAGCGATGGTATGATGCGCCTCATCTACTACAATAATTACCTTTTCCTTGAGCGGTTTGGTGATGTACTTGGTTTTGCGGCACAGGCTCTGCACTGTCCCCACCACCAAATCATCCTTCCTGGATAAGGCTTGGGAGGCGGCGTGCTTGCCGGAAACACAGGTCATGGTGAAGGTGTCCGGGGCCTCGCTGCTCCCCTCCTTAACCAGAGGCGATAGACGATAGAACACTCCGGCTGCCTGCTCAACTAGCATGAAGCGGTGAGCAAGCCAAATGATTTCGTAGCCGCGGGAGGCCATTTCCCGCAGGAGGAAATAGACGCTGGTTATGGTCTTGCCGCTCCCCGTGGGCATAACCAGGATACCGGCTGACTTATCCTCGTCGAGAAAATGCCGTTTCATGGCTGATACAGCTTCCTCCTGATAGGGATAAAGGGAGATATTCAATGCCGCAGATGCCAGCAGATCAAAGGTGAGCGGCTTGGTAAAGTCTGTGTCTGGCTCCCAGCCGTCGTCGGCATCCATGCCAACCTTCAATATTTCGGTGCGGTAGGCATCAATGATGGTGTTGGAAAGTTTTTGCTGCCGAAGTGCCATCAGAATATCCTCCGGCTCCCCTGCCGTAATGCCGCCGTAGTTTTTCTTCTCAAGGCGGCGGGCAATGTCAATGAGGTGATTTTCCTCCGGCAGGAAGTAATCCTCAATTTCCCGGCGGTACCTGCGCACAAAGTGAGAATTCGGCCACTCCGATACATCATCCATATAGGGACAGAGGAAATCAGCGTCATCAAGGAATTTGTCCGGGCGAGCGTAGATGGGAGTAGCTTCACTGGACAGAACCGCCTTGAGGAAACGCAAGGGGAAACGGCTCCAGTTAAAATATTTTCCTTTCATGAGTAATCTCCTTAGTGTAATAGATGTGGGTACTTTAGGTAGCACAGAAGTGGATCAGATTCCCTTATCAGCCTAGTAGTACATCTATATGTAGTAGTCAATACCAGAAGGGAACCGTGTATTTACTACTACATATAGATGTACTATACT
>NZ_KB908435.1 GCF_000381005.1 Selenomonas bovis DSM 23594 | reverse complement strand
AAAGTGCCATGAGCAGGCGCGTATTTACGGCTTTCTCCGCGGCGTCGCGAGCGCCTTTCCGGTACATCTCCTGCGCGAAGTACTCCACATCGCCCAGCGTCCGCAGTACCGGCGTGTGGCGCTGGATGTTGCGCAGGGCCTCTGGCATTGGTTTCCGTCCCATCTACTCACCTCCTTTCAACAACAAGCACTCCAGCACACCCTCGAGCATGTCGCGCCACTCGTTGACAGTCTGCGGAGTAGCACAGCGCTTCAGCTCCATATCCGCCATGACATCCCGAACTTTGAGCACTGCACGCTTCCGCGCCCAGTCACTCTTTTCCAGGGCGTGGAGTAGTTCCAGGAACATCCGCGCCTGCGCCTGTCTTTCTGTCATGCGCCGCTCAAAGCGCCGCTCGCGCTTCGTCTTGTGCTCCATCGCTTTCATCACTTGAACACCTCTTTCGCGAATGCGTACCCGAGGAAACTCAGCCATGCAAGCGCGCCGATAAAGCAACATACTTCTTCGACGACCCCGCTGAGCTTTCTCCGGAGGCGCCGTTCCTGCCATTTGCGGATCCGCGCCCGTCGTTCCCAGATATTCACTGTGCTTCTCTCCTCTCAGGCAATGCCTCCACCTCTGACAACAGAAATTTCATCTGTTGGCCGCCGGGTAGGTAATAAGGGCTCAGATAGCCTTGCTTCACGAACTCATAGAGCCTGTTCTTCGTCGTGCCCAGCACCTTGGCTGCTACACCTATCTCGATGTAGGGGTCCGCCTTGGCGGGTACGACTGCAAGGTCTTTCCCCGTATCCCTCACGAGCTTCAAGAATTCCATGAGCTCCGGGGATTCTTTCAACAGCTTCTTGAGGGCCATTCCCTGCTTTACGATGCCCTCCAGCGCTTCGACATCCAGTGTGCTCATATCATCACTCCCCCTTCGTGTCATGCTCCTAGTCTTGATGCGAGTGGTGATGCACGCGCTTCTTTTGCTTACGCTTTACTGAAGCGCCGCGATTACCTTATCGCTCCACATGATCTGATAGCCGCTGTGGCCGCCGCGCTCGTACGGCTTGGCTTCGCCGTAGCGCTTGCCCTTCTCGGTGAGATGCCAGTCCCCGCCGCGCTTCTCCTGAAGTCCGCGCTCCGCGAGCAGCTGATTCGCCGCCGCGCCGTTCGGTTTGCCTGTCTTGCACTTCAGGCCGATACGCTCGGCAACGCCCGACGCATTGAGGTAGCTGACCTCCTTCGCCGCCGGCAGCAACGCTTTGCAGGGCGCCATATCGACGCCATACGCCTCGCCGACAAGGTTCATGCTGACGGCGAGCGCCATGCCATGCGCGACGCCAAACACCTTCTCCAGCTCCTCCGATGTCTTGCCGACATCGCGGATCGCCGTGCCGATCATACGCGTGCGGTAGTGCGGGTTCGGGGTGAGCTGCGGCGTCTTGATGGACTTCTCCATCTCGTTGAACGCGTTGATGTACTTGATCTTCCACTCAAACGCCTTCGCCCCGGTAAACCCCATGACGAGCAGGCTGAAACCGTCGCGGTTCATGAGAAAGTAGCGGAAGCTCTGTCCGCGGTACTCGCGGCTCGTTTCGTAGAACATATTTTTAGTGGCCGAATTTTCGGCTACTAAATTATCAATCGCCTCGAGCACATGTTTGTGCTGCTTCTCGAAATGCTCTGCCACGCTGCGGCTATCCGTGACCACCTGGTTGCTGTTGATTCTTACCAAATCACTCATGCTCATGCTCTCGTTCTCCTTTTTCTAATTCGCTAAAAGCGAATTATTACGGTAAATGAATGGCGCTTGGCGAAATCTTGTACATATCGCAAAGAATTAGCAGGTCTGCGGCACTGACTTTCGTTTTGCCGCTTTCCCAGTTGGTAATGGTCTGCTTGTTCTTGTGAAGACGCTTCGCCACCTCTGCCTGTGTGAGATTTGCATTCACACGGGCGGCCTTTAGACTAATCTGTGGCATCGTGTCACCTCCTTAAATATAATTCGCTTTAAGCTGTTTTTTCCAGCTGCTTATATCTTATATCAGCTTAAAGCGAATGTCAACACCGAAAGCGAATTTATTTTTTACTTTTAGCGGATTTTTTTAGGCTTTTAGTGTATAATTGTAGCTAAGAAAAAGGAGTGATTCCTATGTCAAAAGAGGAAAGCATCCGTTCCGTGATTTGTGGGAACTTGAATCGACTACTCCATCAAAGAAGAATGACACAGAAAGAATTATCCGACTATATGGGCGTGAGCGCGTCAACGGTAAATGACTGGGTTCGGGGCAAGAAAATTCCCCGTATGGATAAGGTGGATAAGCTATGCTCCATCTTTGGCGTTTCTCGTGAGGAAATACTCTACGATCATTCAAGCCGCACGAACCCCGCATCCTCCGCCCCGCCCGCGCCGCAGAAAAGTGACGGCCTGCCGGAGCTCAACGCGAGAGACGAGCGGGACATCCAGAAGCGCCTCAAGAGCATGCTCGACGACCTCGACCCGAACGCGGGGCTCGCCTACTACAACGGCGAAGAGCCGATGGACGACGAGACGCGCGACCTCATCCGCGCCGCCCTAGAAAACTCCCTCCGCGTCGCCAAGCAGATTGCCAAGGCGAAATATACGCCGAAGAAATACAGGAAATAGCTCAAATTTCTTGACATTATGTATATAAAACTATACAATGGGGATGAAAAGGAGTGCAGATACCTCTACGGGGGCCTGTGCGGAAAAAGACCTTCTCCATTGTGGAGGGGGTCTTTTTTTGTGAAGCCTTTTCGGACTATGGATGAACTGATCCAGAAGCTCAAGGATCGTGGCATGACGATACGTGACGAGGAGTTTGCTAAGAAGTGTCTATTGAGCAATACCTATTACAACGTCATCAATGGTTACAGCAAATATTTTCCGCGCATGGACGAAAAATATATCGCTGGAACGTCTTTCGACGAAGTATGGCAACTGTATCTTTATGACAAGGAAGTAAAGCAAGCATTCTTCGAAGCGCTTCTTCTGGCAGAGACGCATATCAAATCTATTTTTGCACACCATTTCGCTGAAACGTTCAGGGATATTCCCTATGCTTATTTGAATATCAATAGTTATCAAGGCGATGTGCTGGACATCGTTGCCACCATCTCACGATTATCGAACGAGATAAAGCGCCAAAGAAATATCCCTGGGTCTAGCATCCGTCATTATATCGCATGCCATAATGATGTCCCTATATGGGTGCTTGTCAATCACATAGATTTCGGAGAGTTTGTCTACATGTTATCAGAGTCTCGCACATCTGTTCAGAACAAAGTATCGCGCAGCCTATGCGGTTTCATAGAGCAAAATTTGGGGAAGTCTTTCCTTTTCGCACCTGAGGTGATGATAAGTTTTGTGCAGAATATGCGCGACGTCCGTAACGTGTGCGCTCACGACAATCGGTTGCTTGGGTTCAGATGCCGCAGGGACAGTAACTATTGGGCACCGTTACATGATAGGTTTGGCATTACTCCAGACATCGACCGCAGGAATGTTTTCTCTGTGTTCGTTTCGTTGCAATGCTTTTTGAGCATTTCTGAGTACGGTGCTCTTCACAATAAAATCCTCAAACGATCCAATCATTTGGGAAAGCACCTGCAAACCATAACCCTAAATGACATATTGCGTACTCTCGGCTTTCCGGAGAACTGGAATAGAAACGCGGCGCGAATTAGCACATAAAAAAGAAAGACCCCCGGCGCGAATACCACGTATCAAGTACGCTGATGAAATCACCCTCACATCATCCGGCGGCATCTTTCATATTCACTGTAGCATAATGAGCTTTCATACCAAGTTAAGCATTTCATTTAGAGAACAGGAGGTGTTGCTCGTGGATATCCAACAAATTGCCCGCAGCATAGCGCATCGATACCATACTTGCGACCCTTTTAAGATTGCCCGCAACCGCCATATCAAGATACTCTACGCACCTCTCGGGAACGTCATGGGCTTTCACAGCTATTCCCTCCGGCTGCATGTGATCCATCTCAATCAGGAACTAGACGAGCCTATGCTGCAATTCGTCTGCGCACATGAGCTCGGTCATACCATCCTGCATCCAGACATCAACACCGCATTCATGACGCACCGCACGTTCTTCTCCGCGAGCAAGCTCGAGCGCGAAGCGAACACCTTCGCCGTCGAACTCCTGCTGCCAGATGACTTTGTCCGCGAGAACGAGGGATGCTCCATCTACCAGCTCGCAAGGCTGCGGGGCGTGCCGGAGGGGCTTGTGGAGCTCAAGGGGATCGCGTGAGGCGGAATGGTACGACGTGGTACGACGTGGTACAAAAAAGCCGCCCGCAGGCGGCCAGGAAAGGAAGCCTAAATGTCACCTGACGAATATATCAGAAATCGCTTGGACGAACAGCAAAAATGGTTCAGCTGCAAAAGTACGGAAAACCAGCGCGAATATAAGCGTTTGCGGCGCTTAGAAACCGCATGCGTCCTCCTGCTTCCGGTTCTCGGAATGCTGCCGATTGCAGATCCTTGGCGCGACATTATACTCGTGTTACTCAGTGCCATAGCATCCTATCTCCGTTTCTTTGCTGGCCTGGACTCATGTCACGACTTATGGTTGCAGTATCGGGCAGCCAGCGAGGCCTTGAAGCGTGAAAAACTCCTGTACGAAACGCGCACAGGAGTTTACAGAGGAGATGACAGGGACACTGTTTTAGTGATGCGCGTCGAGAGCATCATTGCTTCCGTCAATGGAGATTGGATCCAGATCAAGCAAGACGAACCTCCGACACCTCATTCATCGACAGGTTCGTAGGTCTTGGCAAAAATATCCGGCTTGCAAGGATACTGCTCTCCTTTTACGCCGGTTATAATGTAATCCCCCACCGACGCATGATGGTCGCCTTCCAGTGTGTGGATAATCATCTCTCGGTCTGTCTGATAGGCCTCAACCACAACAGGCTTCTTCCGGTATTTCCTTACTTTCATCTCGCCCCACCTCTTTCACCGTGCTAAGTCGCGATAAAATGCCACTTCTTGCTATTTCATGTATATATTGTATCACAAGGGAAAGGATGATAGATATGCCTCGTACTTATAATCTTTTCATCAGCCATGCTTGGCAATACAACGATGACTACTCTACAGTTGTAAGGTGGCTATCACAAAGCTCTCTGGACTATCGGAATTACAGTGTACCTCAGCACGATCCACTTGATGTAAGGACAAATGCAGGACTAGAGAATGCGTTGACCAATCAGATAAGGCCCGCCAGTATCGTTATCATCATCGCGGGGATGTACGATGCCTACAGTAAGTGGATTGACTATGAGATTGACGAAGCTAATCGCATGGGAAAGACCATCATCGGCATCCGTCCCTGGGGACAGCAGCGCATTCCCTTGAAAGTCCAACAAGCCGCCACGGAGATGGTGGGCTGGAACTCGTCCTCTCTCATAGATGCTATCATGAGATATTAAGTCAGCGACATGCTCAAAAGTAGCCATTTTGGCGGCGCCGCCAAAATGCAAACAAAAATAGCCGCCCGCAGGCGGCACGATTTGCAGCAGCCGTTGACAAGACGGCCCTGAGTTGCCTCGTACGAGGCAGCTGGATAAGAAGGTGGTTGTCGGCCACCCCGCGCCGGACGCCCGTAGGCGTGCCGAGGCTTGTGGTTTCAGTATAACATATTCCCGTGGGACGCGCCACGGAGAAAGGAGCACATCATG
>NZ_KB908434.1 GCF_000381005.1 Selenomonas bovis DSM 23594 | reverse complement strand
CATGATGTGCTCCTTTCTCCGTGGCGCGTCCCACGGGAATATGTTATACTGAAACCACAAGCCTCGGCACGCCTACGGGCGTCCGGCGCGGGGTGGCCGACAACCACCTTCTTATCCAGCTGCCTCGTACGAGGCAACTCAGGGCCGTCTTGTCAACGGCTGCTGCAAATCGTGCCGCCTGCGGGCGGCTATTTTTGTTTGCATTTTGGCGGCGCCGCCAAAATGGCTACTTTTGAGCATGTCGCTGACTTAATATCTCATGATAGCATCTATGAGAGAGGACGAGTTCCAGCCCACCATCTCCGTGGCGGCTTGTTGGACTTTCAAGGGAATGCGCTGCTGTCCCCAGGGACGGATGCCGATGATGGTCTTTCCCATGCGATTAGCTTCGTCAATCTCATAGTCAATCCACTTACTGTAGGCATCGTACATCCCCGCGATGATGATAACGATACTGGCGGGCCTTATCTGATTGGTCAACGCATTCTCTAGTCCTGCATTTGTCCTTACATCAAGTGGATCGTGCTGAGGTACACTGTAATTCCGATAGTCCAGAGAGCTTTGTGATAGCCACCTTACAACTGTAGAGTAGTCATCGTTGTATTGCCAAGCATGGCTGATGAAAAGATTATAAGTACGAGGCATATCTATCATCCTTTCCCTTGTGATACAATATATACATGAAATAGCAAGAAGTGGCATTTTATCGCGACTTAGCACGGTGAAAGAGGTGGGGCGAGATGAAAGTAAGGAAATACCGGAAGAAGCCTGTTGTGGTTGAGGCCTATCAGACAGACCGAGAGATGATTATCCACACACTGGAAGGCGACCATCATGCGTCGGTGGGGGATTACATTATAACCGGCGTAAAAGGAGAGCAGTATCCTTGCAAGCCGGATATTTTTGCCAAGACCTACGAACCTGTCGATGAATGAGGTGTCGGAGGTTCGTCTTGCTTGATCTGGATCCAATCTCCATTGACGGAAGCAATGATGCTCTCGACGCGCATCACTAAAACAGTGTCCCTGTCATCTCCTCTGTAAACTCCTGTGCGCGTTTCGTACAGGAGTTTTTCACGCTTCAAGGCCTCGCTGGCTGCCCGATACTGCAACCATAAGTCGTGACATGAGTCCAGGCCAGCAAAGAAACGGAGATAGGATGCTATGGCACTGAGTAACACGAGTATAATGTCGCGCCAAGGATCTGCAATCGGCAGCATTCCGAGAACCGGAAGCAGGAGGACGCATGCGGTTTCTAAGCGCCGCAAACGCTTATATTCGCGCTGGTTTTCCGTACTTTTGCAGCTGAACCATTTTTGCTGTTCGTCCAAGCGATTTCTGATATATTCGTCAGGTGACATTTAGGCTTCCTTTCCTGGCCGCCTGCGGGCGGCTTTTTTGTACCACGTCGTACCACGTCGTACCATTCCGCCTCACGCGATCCCCTTGAGCACCACAAGCCCCTCCGGCACGCCCCACAGCCTTGCGAGCTGGTATATAGAGCATCCTTCATTCTCACGAATAAAGCTATCGGGTAGCAGGAGCTCGACGGCGAAGGTGTTCGCCTCGCGCTCGATGCGGTCTGTGTTGAGCGCGAGCGTGTAGGCGCTGATCCAGCTTGTATTTGCGTCAGGCGTACATACGGCGTGGCCAAGTTCGTGCGCGAGGACGAAGCGGCGCAGGTGCTCAGGCGTGCGCTCGGCATCGATGAGGATGGTCTTCACACGCTTGTACTTGAGATACGTCCCATAGACGGACCCGCCCAGGTCTATGTATATGACGTTTATACCCATCGTGCGGGCAAGTCGCTCCGGATCGTTTGTGCCGTGCCTGCGGATGAGCTGTTGTACCTTCTTTCTAATATCCATGCGATTACCTCGAAAAGGCTCAGATTTCGACATACAGAAAAGGACTGAGTCAAGCGCTTGACTCAGTCCCTGTTGCCCGCGAAGGGCGTGTGTCTTGTGGCCGATTGGCCTGCTCGCTATGGAGCTTGTGTAAATATATTTTATTACACATCGTGGGGAAAGTCAACGCTTGTCAAGTTTTTGCAGAAAAAGGATTTGCCTCATCTTCTCGTCGATCTGCTGCATGGTCTTTGTGCTGAACCTTATGCCGTTGAGAGCGGAGGCATCACGTTTCAGAGAATATATGCGTAGCTTACTGATAGTGACAATCTGATTTACCAGAGCGATACTGCCGAGCTTCATCTTTTCCAATTCCTTGCTCAGCGCATTGTTGGGAGATACTTGTGATTTCTCATACATCTTTTGCCAAAGCTCGTCACCTAAAAAGACTTCGGAATATCGCAAGCGCTCGACACGTTTTTGAGATTTTACAGAGGTTAGGGGGATTACAACGAGTGTAGGGGAGTGTAGGGGAGTGTAGGGGATTTCACACTATCCGTAGATGACACGACAACCGCATAGTGTAAGCCGCCTTCCTCTGAACCAACCCTGTAGCCGAGATGAACCTTGACAATATCACCGCGCTGGAAACGTTTATAAATGCGCGCCTCTCCTTCCTTACGCAAGAAGCGGACATAATCGCGTAACCAATAGGCAAGCAGGGGCGCGGTCTTTCTTTTATGTTCATCCGCCGCGGTGCAGCAGTCATGGAAAAAACCTGTCAACGACTGAAGGGCTGTGCGTATCAATTCTTGTGTATCAGGCATCCATCTCACTTATCCTTCCTGTACTTTCTCGGCGTGTACTTCTTTTTCGCGGTTCGCTTGGCCTGTATCATCGCGACACGCAGGGCAGCCCTTAGAGCCTCGGTGTCCTCCTCGTCGCCGGGGGCCTTGTAGTCTGCCTGCGCTACGGAATGCAGCATATCCTCGAGGTCGCGTTCGATATCCCTCTCGTCTCTCGCATTGAGCTCCGGCAGGCCGTCACTTTTCTGCGGCGCGGGCGGGGCGGGCTCGTCAACGCCCATAATAACAAGGGGTGATATTTGCAATACTTTTGCCAGTTTGGCGATTCTATCGCGTCGCATGTTGTCAATGTGCCCGGATTCCCATCGCGAAACGGTTGCTTCTGATACACCGACGTAATCCGCAACATCTTTTTGCGTAAGGCTGAGGGCGGTTCTTCTATCGAAAATAATTTTGCCAACAGATTTTGTTCTGCTGTCCATAGCGAACACCTCCTGATAACCTTATTATATATAGAATGTTGCATTTTCGCAATAAATAGCGCATATTTTTCCACGTAAAACTTACGAAAAAGTATTGCGTTTATGCAATACGCATGATATAATAACTTACGTAAACGAAATATATCTACAAGAAACTTGCATTTACGCAAGGAGGTGATAACTTGTTTCAGAAGAACGAATTCAAAGCAGAAGTCATTCGCAGAGGAATGACGCTTGATAATGTAGCTGACGCACTGGGCATCAATCCCGCCTCATTGCACAGAAAGATGAATGGCGCGAGCGATTTCTATCGCGGAGAGATTGAGAAAATCATCAAAACACTGCATTTATCGGGAGAAGAAGTCCTAAGGATTTTTTTTGCAGAGTAACTTACGGAAACGTAAGCAGAAAGGAGATCATGAGTATGAGTAATTTGATTCCGGTCGAGTACCGCGCGGAGCGCGTACTCACAACAGAGCAGCTTGCACAGGCGTATGAGTGCGGCACAGACAACATTAAGCGTAACTTCTCTAACAACAAGGAACATTTCGAGGAAGGCAAGCACTTCTTCAAACTGGAAGGCGATGAGCTGAAAGATTTGCGGGGGAAAAATATTCACCTGCAAATCTCACCGAAAACGCGTTGCCTCTACCTCTGGACGCGCCGTGGTGCTAGCCGCCACAGCAAAATGCTCGGCACGGATCGCGCGTGGGAGATGTTCGACGCGCTGGAAGAGAACTACTTCAACCCGCGTCCGAAAGCGCTCACGCCCGCCGAGCAAATGGCGCAGGGACTTCTCGCCGCGCAGAAGCTGCTCGCGGAGAAGGACAAGCGCATCGAGGAGATGCGGCCCAAGG
This sequence comes from Selenomonas bovis DSM 23594, assembly GCF_000381005.1. Classification (GTDB taxonomy): domain Bacteria; phylum Bacillota; class Negativicutes; order Selenomonadales; family Selenomonadaceae; genus Selenomonas_C; species Selenomonas_C bovis. Next base: position 1,744 of record NZ_KB908434.1, on the reverse strand, counting down.
AAATCTTTGCGGATGCAGTGAGCGTCAGCAAAACGGATATCCTCATCGGCGACCTCGCGAAGCTCATCAAGCAGAACGGGCACGATATCGGTCAGAAACGCCTCTTCGCGTGGCTGCGCGAGAAGGGGTATCTCATCAAGCGCAAGGGGCTTGACTGGAATATGCCGACGCAGCGGGCGATGGAGATGAAGTTGTTCCGCGTGAAAGAAACGGTGGTCACGCATAGCGACGGCCATACGACCGTCAGCAAGACGCCGAAGGTTACGGGAAAAGGCCAAGTCTACTTCGTCAATAAATTCCTCGCGCGAGGTGAGTGAGCGGTATGGAAAAATTGAATTTTACGTTCAACGAGGAGCTCTTTGGAGCCTTGCGTAAAGACTGGAAAAAGCAAGTGTCGGTCGAAGACGCCATTGAATATTTCCTCAACGATGAAGATGTTGAAGAAATCCGTGTTAGTAACGGAAAAGGCTTTGACCGCCATGATGACTTTCAGGTCCTCATCGATACGAGATATGCAAATTGTGACAACAAAAACGATGAGTATCTCATCTTGGAGATTTATGACGAGATTTCTTTGCGTCCGATTCTCCTGCCGATTAAACACGATAAAAAGCTCGTGTTTAAAAAGCGCGGGAGTGTCGTATATGTCGGATTGGAATGAACGGTGCTGACGATCGTGAGGCGAGCAGGATGGCAGGGAGGTGATGAAGTTGATGAAGTTCTCAGAGTTCATGCGGGCAGCTCGCGGCGATATGAGCCTGTACGAGCTGGCAAAGCGAACGGGCATCACGGCGCAGCAGCTCGCGAACTACGAGCGAGGCCGAAGCAAGGCGACGGTCGACAGGGCAGCGGCGATTTGCCGGGCGCTGAACGTGACGTTCACGATCGGCGCGTGAGAGGAGGAATCAAAAATGGATGTACTGAAAATCACGCCGGACATGGCAGCAGCCATCATCGGAAAACACAGTCAGTTTATCCGTATCGGATTGCAGCGCGGGCTACTGACGTATCACGGTGAGCCCATCGGTACGGCGATCCGCAAGACGCCGAAGAGCAAGTACAACTACTACATCAATCCGAAGCTCTTCGCGCTCTACGCAGGGCTGACAATGGACGAACTGCGCCGGGCGGTGGCTGAGATGAAAGGGGAGGCGGCATAATGACGTTGACGGAGAGAAAGCTGAGAAAGAATCAGCAGGATGACCGGCGGTTTTGCAGAATCGCGCGGGAGCTGATCGAGGAAGCGCTTTGTTTCCTGGGGGTGCTGGGGTGGCTGAGTTTCCTCGGGTACGCATTCTTGAAAGAGGTGTTTAAGTGATGAGAGCAATGGAACACAAGACGAAGCGCGGGCGGCGCTTTGAACGGCGCATGACGGAAAGACAAGCGGAGGCGAAGATATTCTTGGAGCTACTCCATGCCCTGGAAAAGGGTGACTGGGCGCGGAAGCGTGCAGTGCTCAAAGTTCGGGATGTCATGGCGGATATGGAGCTGAAGCGCTGTGCTACTCCGCAGACTGTCAACGAGTGGCGCGACATGCTCGAGGGTGTGCTGGAGTGCTTGTTGTTGGAAGGAGTTGAGTAGATGGGACGGAAACCAATGCCGGAGGCTCTGCGCAATATCCAGCGCCACACGCCGGTACTGCGGACGCTGGGCGATGTGGAGTACTTCGCGCAGGAGATGTACCGGAAAGGCGCTCGCGACGCCGCGGAGAAAGCCGTAAATACGCGCCTGCTCATGGCACTTT
>NZ_KB908433.1 GCF_000381005.1 Selenomonas bovis DSM 23594 | reverse complement strand
AGCCTGAAACAGAACAGTGCAAAAAACGAGGCGATCGGTGACCGCCTGTTTCTTGTACTGTTTTTTATGCCATGATTATCGCCAGTGTCAGATGACCGTGATTGAGGTCAAAGAAAACGGGGCTATCCGCACGAAAATGCTTTCGTGAGACAGCCCCACTTTTTTGACAAGCATTTTATAAGAAAAATGTATGACGCAAGCTAAGGCATAAGCATTTTACATTGTGATGCAGAGCAGGTAAGATAAGAGTAGCAGGGTACGGAGATAAGAACTGGGAGGAAAATAGAAATGAAGAAAAATATTGGTAAAGCCTTGACCCTGTATCCAGCACCGCTCATCGTTGTCGGCAGCATGGTCGATGGCAAGCCGAATTGGACGCTCGTCGCGCATGCAGGCATCATGCGCGCGCATGAATCGCAACGGTCAGTGACGGCATGAGGGAAGCATAAGGGTGTGAAATCAATGGAACGCAGATATCAACAGGGAATCTATGAGGCCGATGCCTGCCGATGCGAGCTTTCGTCGTTGCCAGATGATGCTGCGCGCATCTGCTTTCTCAAGCGTCATCGACGCAAGCTTCTGACTTCCTTGCATGAGGCGCAGAAAAGGCTCTCCTGTATTGACTACATGCTCTATGAGCTGGAACAGAAACAGAAGGAATGTGGCGCGGATGAAACGTAGGGAATTCTTGAAACTGACCGGTATGGGAGCCATGACGGTGTTCCTCAGTGGCTGCGGTCTTTCGGCGCTGACGGGACAGGAAAAGAATGCTTCGGGCGTGGCAGTGCACGCGAAAGGCGAGATTTCAGGAGGTAAAGCAATGAAAATTGTTGTAATTACGAGCAGTCCTCATTCACATGATGAATCAACATCCATCTATCTGGCTGACCGCTTCACGAAGGGCGCGGCGCAGGCTGGTCATGAGGTGTTCACCTTTGACGCGGCCAACAGCGAGACGCATCCATGCCGTGGCTGCGATCAGTGCCATATGGATGGTTCGTGCATCTGGAAGGACGACATCGAGAACGACTTGATGCCGAAGATGCTCGAGGCAGATCTGCTCGTGTTGACGACGCCGCTCTATTACTTCGGCATGTCGGCACAGCTCAAGACAATTGTTGACCGCTTCTACTCGCGGACGGGCAGGCTGCACGGCAAAAAGTCCATCCTGATGGCGACGGCTTATAACCGTGACGATTGGACGATGTCAGCACTCGTCGATCACTACGACACACTGGTTCGCTATATGGAATGGCAGGACGTCGGCAAGGTGCTCGGTATCGGCTGCGGTTCGCGCTCGCTGGTCGAACATTCCAAGTTCGGTGATATGGCGGAGACGATGGGGAGGAATCTATAAAAACATTTGACCGGCAGCGACAACCGGCTGCTAGGTTGAGGAGGCAGGGACTTTCGGGAGGAGATGTCATGATCGTGAATGAGAGGAAAAGTGTTTGGCTGGGGGCACTGGCCATGTTACTCGTTTTCTCTGGCCTTGTCTATGGCTGGAGCAGCTTGGACGCTGCATGGCAACGGGAATATGTTTCAGAGGAAGATTACATACGCATGTCGCAGGAGATTGTCCAGCAGAGTCTGCTCGCAGATGTGCCGTGTACAGACGAGGTGTGTCCGGCACGAGAGGGAAAAGTGGTGAAACCATGAGATACGGGCTGGATATCCTGATGTTGCTTCTGCTAGTTGCAGAGATGACGTTCTTCTATCTGCCGCCGCTGCTGCACGAGGCCGTGGGTGTGACGTTCTTGCTGCCGATTGCGGGGCATCTCACGCTCAACCGGCGTTATGTCTCCTCTTTGAGCCGCGGGCAGTGGCATGGACCGCGCGTGCTCAGGCTTTTGCTGAATCTTTTGCTCGCTGCGGCCTGTCTTGTGACGGTCATCAGCGGCTGTCTGATCTCGAGTGAGCTGTTTGCAGATATCGTACCATTCTCGCTGCGTAGCAAGCCGCTGCTCTATCAGCTGCACAGTGCGGCAGCGCGGTATTTCCTGGTGCTTGCGGGGCTTCATTTCGGTTTGCAAAGAAAGGCGTGGTGGCAGAAATGGCTGCATTTGGCTGGCATTACCGCGAGAACCTTTCCAGCGCAGGCGTTCTTGGGTGGTCTCGCCGTGATACTCGGAGCGGTGGGCTTCTATGCTGCGCAGCAGGATCGTCTGCTGGGACACTTGCAGGGCGCGCATATCTTCATGACGCCGTCACTCTCGTATAGCGGCGTAGGTTACGTCTTGATACAGGTCAGCATCTTTTTATTGTTTGCCGAAATTGGTTGGCTTTTATCGCTTTGGAAAGGAGCGCGGTTACGATGAATCGCAGAGAATTTTTGAAAATCGGCAGCATGGGTATGATGGCAGTGGCGCTGGCAGGCTGCGGCTTTTCTGCGCCCGCTGGGAACATCTCCGGTCAGGCGGCAGGCAGCGCTGGCAGCAGAGCGAGAACTGCTGGGGAGGCGGCAAGGTCCGGCAGCAAGACACTGGTCGTCTACTATTCGGCGACGGGACGTACGGAGCGTGTGGCTAAGGTCATCGCCAAAGAGCGTCAGGCAGACATCGTGAAACTCGTGTCCTTGCCGGATTACACAGAGGCCGACCTCGACTACAATAACACGACCAGCCGCGTGAGCCGTGAGCATGACGATGACGCACTGCGCGAGAAGATCCAGCTCGAGAAGGCAGTTCCAGACAACTGGTCGTCCTACGATACGATTTTTATCGGCTACCCGATTTGGTGGGGCATTGCAGCTTGGCTGGTCGATGCCTTTGTCAAGGCCAATGATTTTACGGGAAAACACGTTGTGACGTTTGCGACGGCGTATAGTTCGCCACTCGGTAACAGCGGCAAGCTGCTCTCTGAAATGGCCGGGGGTAAAGGACAGTGGCAGGATGGCATCTGTTTTACTGGGAGTCTCAGCGAGGATAAGGTCAGAGAATGGGTGAAATCGCTCGAGTAAATGTGGAGGAAACCAGATCGCCTGCCATCCATCGGTGTAGCTCCGTCTATGACGATAGATTGTTTTGCAGGACGATACACCACATCCATGTCAATTGCTAGAGGTTCGTTTTCAATGATTCGCGTGGAAATATGAATGTTTTTTTGCAATCTCGAAAAGAATATGTTATTATATTGGTTAGTTACATGGGGAATTGTGCGCAATGATGTGGAGGACGATGGATATGGATTTGAAAGCATGGACGAAAAAAATCACAGATGTTCTGATGCCTCTGGAGTCTGTAGACGTGGAAGATGAAGGTCGTCTCGGGGAAGAGACCGTCGTTTCTATGCCGCGGCAGGCGAGCCGGGCGGAGGCCGTAGATGAAGAGGAACTCAAGGTGGCGAATGGCGGGACGGTTCGTGTCTCCTCGTCTTACCGTGGTACTGCTTCCCAGAAATCGGCACGTCGTCCGCAGCTCACGGTGCATTCGGCACCGCAGCTCAAGGTACGCGTCTATGTACCGACGAATTTTGACGAGGTCACGGGGATCGCGGATGATCTCAAGGCCAGGATGGCAGTCATCGTGAACTACGAGAAGGTCGAGGCAGAGGAGCAGCGCAGGATTTGCGATTTCGTCAATGGTGCCTGCTATGTATCGGATGGCGGCGCGAAACGCATCTCGGATTACATTGTCCTTTATGTGCCGGAGGGGATTGATGTTTCCGAGGCTATGTCAGTTGCCGTGCTGAAGTGATTTTTCATTAATGATGTTTCATGGCCGCTGATTTCTCCGGTATATTGTATCTGAGCATTTCTCGATGCATTTGTTTTCGTTTGCTTTGATCCTTGTGGCTTTGATTTGCGAGAGAACGAGCATGGCTATATGAGCTTGACTGTCTTTATAATGTTCGATGTTCTTTTGAGTATGGGAAGAAGCGGAGCGGTCACTTGATTGCTTCGCTTTTTTGTTTGTTGGTTTGGCGTAAAGACAGTGTGTCAGCGGCGACAGGCGATGCGGATGCTCGTGGTGTGAGATGCTCCCATGAATTGGGAGTTTTGTTTTTTTAACATGTAGTGAGAAATACGAAAATAGATAGATTTTGGTTATGTGTGGAGGTTACGAACAATGACGATTGTCGATGGTGTACTCGCTGAGTTTGAAAAATTAGCAGCGATTCCGCGCAAGAGCGGAGAAGAGAAGGCGGTGAGCGACTTCCTGAAATCGTATCTGACGGAGCAGGGGTTCCATGTCGTTCAGGATGAGGTGAATAACATTATCGCGGATGCACCGGCGACACCCGGTTGCGAGCAGGCGCCGCGCACGATTTTGCAGGGACACATGGATATGGTCTGCGTCGCGGAGGATGGCTATGCCTATGATCCGCTGCGTGATCCCATCAAGCTCGTGCGCAGCGAGAAATATCTCGAAGCCGAGGGAACGAGTCTCGGCGCGGATGATGGCATCGGTGTGGCTGAGGGCATCTATCTGTTCAAAAATGCCAAGGAGCATGGCCCGCTGAGGCTGATCGTAACGGTGGATGAGGAACGCGGTATGACGGGGGCGATTCACCTTGCGCCGGAGCATCTGACGGATGCACAGTTTCTCATCAATTGCGATTCTGAGAATTACGATGAGCTCACGGTCGGCAGTGCGGGCAGCGTCGATATTACGTTCGAGCGGGCACTGCAGCACGAGCCGTCGCCAGCGGGCACAGCCTACCGGCTCAGTGTCGGCGGTTTGCTCGGCGGTCATTCCGGCGAGCGCATCGGCGATGGTCGCGGCAATGCATTGCGGACGCTGGCGTTTCTGCTGCAGGCGCTGTCACAGCATGGAGCGGTCGCCGTGGCGGATTTTCACGGCGGGAAGGCGCATAATGCGATTCCAGATACGGCAGAGGCAGTATTCGTAACAGCCATCCCCAAGGAGGAGATTTCCCAGATTCTCACGGCGGAGAAGGAGAAGTTCCTCGCGATCTACGGCGCGGTGGATCCCAAGGTCGAGTTCGTCCTGCAGGAGACGGAAAAGCCTGCCGAGGTATTGAGAAAGGATACGGCGCAGGCGTTGCTGCAGCTGCTCACGCTCGTACATACGGGTGTTTTTGCGATGTCGACGGTCATCCCGACGCTGGTGGAGACGAGTGCGAATCTCGGTGTTGTGCGCATGACAGAGGGAAAAATTGCCGTGGAATATTTCCCGCGTTCCGCTGTGGATGGCAAGCTCGATGAGTTCATCTATGCGGCGAAAACGCTCGGCGAGATCTTGGGGTTCCGCGCTGTCATCGGCACGAAGTCTCCCGGCTGGAAAGAGAACAAGCAGAGCGTCCTCGCCAAGATGATGGCCGATATTTTCCAGGAGCAGAACGGCAAGCCGATGAAGGTGGAGACCATCCATGCCGGACTTGAATGCGGCTGGCATTTCGGCAAGCATCCCCAGCTGGATATGGTCTCCATCGGAGTGACCACTCAGGATATCCATAGCCCGAACGAGCGCTTGGTACTCGCTACGGTGGAGCCGCAGGTACGCCTCATAGAGGAGACGCTACGGCGGATTGCCCAGCGCTGAGTTTTATCATCTTGCCTCCATAAGGGATTGTCACATAAAGCAGAGAAGGGGCTGTCTCACGAAAGCATTTTCGTGCGGATAGCCCCGTTTTCTTTGACCTCAATCACGGTCATCTGACACTGGCGATAATCATGGCATAAAAAACAGTACAAGAAACAGGTGGTCACCAATCGCCTCGTTTTTTGCACTGTTCTGTTTCAGGCTGCTGCCGTAATTTGGATGAGGTGCACGCCTAATCGCTGTGCCTGTATTTTGCAATGCAATTTAAAAATGTTATGTGCCATTGCCAGCAGGATGGTTTCTGCCTCTACGTTGACATGCCCTTTTGTCAGGAAGCG
>NZ_KB908432.1 GCF_000381005.1 Selenomonas bovis DSM 23594 | reverse complement strand
TTTGTTGATGATTGTTTTCAAAACCATTTTAACATAGGAAGTCGCTATGGATTTTTGTTTTTGATTAACTGTTCAAGTTCATTTTACAATGAACCCTATAAAAAGTTTACATATAAGGGTTGACACTACCGAGATTTCTGCTGAAAAATCAATCCGCTTGTGTTATTATTCTATATAGAAACTATATAAATATATGGCTTGGAATTTTCGAGAGAAGTTATCGGCATTGAGGTATTACTATGGCAGACAAAATACATCAGCCAGCTTCTCCATCTTCTATTACGAAAGATGGAAAGGAATCTGTCTGTATATCTATGAATCGATCAGATCACCGGAGGCTTAAGATATATGCAGCTTCCATTGGCAAGAGCGTATCTGGTGTAATTAAAGACTGGGTGGATCAGTACTGCGTAGAGAAAGAGGATAGATAATGGCTTACTTTGATACGAAATATACATTTCGTCTGGGAGAGCTTTATTGCGGTCCGGGCGGTCTTGCTTACGGAGCCCTTCACGCTCATAGCAGAAATGGTCTTTTGGACGTGCAGCATGTCTGGGCAAACGATGTAGACGCAGATACCTGCGATACCTATCGGAACAATATCTGTCCGGAGAATCCAGACAGTGTGATTTGTAAAGATGTCCGCAGACTTAATATCCAAGAACTTGCTCCAATCAATGCTTTTGCCTATGGATTTCCATGCAATTCGTTTTCAAGTATCGGCGAGCATCAGGGAATGGAGAATGAGAAGTTCGGAAGGCTTTACTGGTATGGAATCGAAGTCCTTCGCACGTTTCAACCATTCTGGTTTATCGCAGAGAATGTCTCTGGTATTCGCACTGCTGGAACCAATGATTTCAAACAGATTCTTACTGATATGGAAGAGAGCGGCTATAAGCTGACGGTTCATCTGTATAAAGCCGAGGAGTATGGCATTCCACAGATTCGGCACAGATATATTATCGTCGGCATACGGAATGATCTTCCCGTGGAGTTTCATGTACCGAGTCCGGAGCCGTATAAGAATATTGACGTAACGGCAGGACATGCTTTAGCTGATATTCCGGAATGGGCTTCAAATAATGAGGTAAAGAAGCTAACGCAGAGAGTGATTGGAAAATTGGAGCATACGCTCCCGGGACAGAATATCTGGCAAGCGATGAAAAATCCAGATTTTCCGGATGAATATCGCATCAAGGAGCATTATAGCTTTTCTCAGATTTATCGGAAGTTGCGTCCTGATAAGCCGGGTTATACAATCACTGCAAATGGCGGAGGTGGGACCTGGGGATACCACTGGGATGGTGCAAGAGAGCTTACAAATCGAGAGAGAGCACGTATTCAGACTTTTCCTGATACTTATACTTTTACGGGGAAATATGCCTCTGTGCGCCGTCAAATCGGCATGGCAGTACCTTGCAAATTATCGGGGATTGTGACTAAAGCGGTGTTGGACAGCTTTGCAGGTGAGGAATACCCATGGATTGAGCCGAATATGGATGGAGATCAGAAGACAAAGCCGAAAAAGGGAAAGAAAAATGGATGATATGACGCTGGAATAGGAGCAATGCCCGTTCAAAAGGTACAAAGCCAGAGTTTCATTGTCGATGGAGAATATTTTCATGGATGAGAAAGAAACGCAGGTAAAAAGGTCTTACCGTAACCATTCCAAATTGCTGGATGTCGAAATGTGAAAAGAATATAACTAGGACCGTGAGTCTGAGGTAGCTTTAAATTCCTTAGGTTCACGGTTTTATGTTTTTGAAGTGATAGTATATTGAAAAACATAAGAACATATGTGAATATAATATAAAAACAACTTAATGCACATTCATGTACTTAAATTGATTTAATGGATTAATAGACAAGAAATGATAAAAATATTTGCATAATAATTTTAAAATAATATTGACAAAAATAGGCTGAGAAGTTTATTATGAACGTAACAGGAAATATTATACAGGAGGAAGTTATAATGGCTGATAAGAAAACAGAATCGAAAAGAGATAAGTTTGTACGCATTGCAGAAGCACGTACAAATAAAATTTTGAACATGGTTGAGCTGTTGGGAAACTGTTCGAATTCCAATATTTATGAGTATACAACTTCTGATGTAAATCAGATTTTCGGTGCGATTGAGAGTGCTGTAAAGGATGCCAAAAAGAAATTCAGTGCGCAAGATACGGAAAAAACCACAAAATTTTCGCTTAAGAAGTAATTCTAAGAGGAGGAAACATGGAAGAATTCAAACTTTGGAAAGATTGGCGCTTTCCTTCGAATGATTATGGCCAGATTTTCGGCATTGCGGACTCAGGTGTTGAAACGTTTAAAGGGACGCCAATGAAGTCCCTCGCCAGAGAAATCTGCCAGAACTCGATTGATGCTGGCGTTGATAATCAGCCTGTCAAGGTTGAATTCCAGACGTTTCAGATTAAAAAGGACGAAGTTCCTCATTTTGATCAGCTGATGGATGCGTTTCATCGTGCAGAAGAATTCTGGAGTGTGCAGCACAGCCAGAAGGCTGTGAAATTCTTTAAGAATGCGCAGAAAGCAGGAAAAAAGGAATATATCCGCTGTCTCCGCATTAGTGATTTTCATACGTCCGGCTTGACCGGATCTGATCAGGATTATAATTCCCCTTGGTGTAATCTGACAAAGTCAACCGGTGCATCAGATAAATCCGGAACAGCAGGTGGTTCCTTTGGCATTGGCAAATTTGCACCATTTGCCTGCTCAGATTTCCGTACTGTATTTTATTCTACAGTTGATAAAGACGGAATAAAGGCATATCAAGGTGTTGCTCGTCTGACAAGTTTTAAGAAGGATGATGGCACAGTAACGCAGGGAACAGGTTTTTACGGTCTTGAGAAGAACATGCCGGTAAAGAACCAGATCTTTCTTGATCCTAGGTTCATGCGTCCGGATGGTATGAGCGGTACAGATATTTATATCCTTGGCTTTGATCCGGATGAAGACTGGGTTACTCAGATGGTAGTTTCTGTGCTTGACGGATTCTTATATGCTGTTTTTTCCGGCAGGTTGATTGTAAGAATTGAAGGTATTGAGATTAGCAAAGACCATCTTCCAAAGCTGATGGAGCAGTACAAGGACAAATTTAAAGAACATGCAGATGAGTATTATCAGGTACTCTGTGCAGATAAGAAAAACTGTCCGGAGCATCAACTGGATGTGGATGGCTTGGGAACCGCTCATCTGAAGATTTTGATTTCCCCTGGCCTGTGGCACCGTGTTGCGCTTGTAAGAGGTACCGGCATGAAAATCATGGATCGGGGCTACATTAGCAACATCATTCCTTTCGCTGGAATTATGTACATTGAGGGAGATAATCTGAATACGTTTCTGCGCTCTCTGGAGAATCCGCAGCATACAAAGTGGGAAACCGATCGGGCGGATGATAAGAAAAAGGCAATAAAAATAACAAAAAAGCTGTATGGCTTTATTCGCAGTTGCTTTAATGAGCAAAAAAAGGAGGGCGGCGGAGCTCCTCTTGATCCGGCTGTTGGACAGTATCTTGCGGCAGAGGATGAAGGAAAACAGGAAAATCGAGAAGAAACACTGACAGATGTGATCCGTGAGGTCACACTGACACCCCGGACAGTAAGATCGTCTGCTGATTCTGGTGCGTCTTCGGAGAATCCGGATACCGGTGTAAAAGCTGGCGAAAATGATCCAAAAGGGAATGAAACGTCGACTGGCCTGCCCGGCGAAGGCAGTGGACGTGGTAGTGGAAACGGCAACAATATTGGTGGCGGCGGTTCCAATGAAGGACCTGGCGCTGGTACGCATCCGGTTGATCATAAACAGAAAATTGTTTATATCCGACCGTCCAAAAAGAGAGCTGTATGTAAGAGCCGTAAGACGGGTGAGTATCAGATTTTCTATACACCGGCAGTATCTGCTACCAACGGGTATCTTGAAGTGTTTATCGCAGCAGAATCCGGGGACTACAGTACAGATGCGGTATCAGCATCTCTTTCTGATGGAACGCCGCTCAAAGTGGAACAAAATCGGATTACAGGTCTTACATTTGAAGCAGGAAAACCACTTAAAATCAATCTGAAACTGGATTTCGGCGGAGACTACTGCAGCATGGAGGTAAAAGGTTATGGACATACGGTATAAAATGTATCCTTATCCCGTGCTTGCGTATTTTTTGGATGATTACAAAGATAAGCATGCCTTTGATGTAAAAATCACGCAAGTAAAGGACGGTTTCAATACGAAACTCGTGTTTGAGGCGACTCTTACAAATAAGGAACTTCTTGGTCTTGTGCGGAGCGGAAAATCTTTATTTGTATATCATCTGGAGTGCTCGCAGACTGGTTTCCGCAAGGTGATCCGTACGGATAGATTCTCTTTATCTTATGTGCTGTCCAACCGTGAGGTAAAGGGTAGTGTCCAGATTTGTCCGTTTATAGTAGCAACGGAAGATATCACATCCTATTCCAGCACAGATTTTGATGATGATTATAAAGGCATGACTTTCGATATTGAAGAAGGATGCGTACTTGCTGTAGGACAGCAAGTGAACGCAGATGTTTCTGACAGTATCGACGATCTTGCCAATACACCTTCGATTTTTTCAATCGTGCAGAATACGGATGAAGCCATTAAAGAGATGAAAGTCGATGGGAACGGGGATAAGATTGTGATTCAGCTACCGTTTAACGACTATTACAGTTATAAATCGATGTCGCAGAATCCGAAGTTTGAACCGGTACTGAATGCGCTGACAATCGTTCCAGCATTGGTCTTTGTGATTGAGGAGATGAAGCGGTGGGACAGTGAGGAAATGAACCGCCGAGAAATAGATTGTGGATGGTTCCGCTCAATTAAGCATGTTTTATCAAAAGAGTTTAACTGTGATGTGGAAAGCGACCTTTCCGGCATGGATTCTATGGAACTTGCTCAGAAGCTAATCGGGAGTCCGCTTCCGAGCGCATTTGCAGAGCTGTCCGGCGGTGAAGGAACGGAAGGAGGCAGCGTCGTATGATGATGCCATTTTTAAAGACAGATGATATGAATACTGTTAAAAGTAATGTGAGTTCCTTTGCGGATCACTTTGCGGAAGATGATAATACCTGGCTTCAAAAGGAGCTTGGTCGGAACATCTTTTCAGATTCCAAGTTTCCGATGCCACAGGTTTTGCTTGATATGAGTAACGATGTTCCGGATAAGACGGACCCGGTAAATGTTCAGGCAGTGTATAATGCTTTCCAATTTCTATCTGATTCCCAAGCATCTGATGAACGGCTTTGGTCTGCCCTCTGCCTTGGTCCGTTCTGGACGTACGTGCAGTATAGATGGAAAGTAAGGAAAAACCATTCGAAAGAGAATATTCTCCAGCATTATTTCTTCGGATTTGGAGCTAGACGGTCGCTTACACGGAATGCCATGTCGCGTCTTTGGTGGACGGGACGGCTTACCTATGATAAGACAGATTCTGATCCGTATCATCTGACACGGTTTGTGACGCAGAATGCCAGATTTATTGTGGATATTCTGGAGCGGAATACAGCAAATAATCCGGAGGTCCTCCGTCCGTTTATTCAAGCCGTGATTGATGCGCAGAATAGAGGCATTCCAGTGTCATCTGAAAGAATGCGAGATCTAGAAATCTATCTGGATGAGCTTGGCGGTATCTATATCCTTGATTGCCTTCCGGAACAGAAGATTCATGATCGGATTCTTAAGAAAGCAGAAGAGCTTGCAAAGAAAGATGAAAAAGCTACAGATACTGAAGATATAAATAAATGATAGAGTAATCGAGTATGACTTTGGAAAATATTAGCCGATAAGCATATCCGATTAGTTTTCTTCCCTCTGTTATTTGATGTTGAGAAACGTGCTTTAGTGACTGCGTGGCGGAGCTGATGAAGATGTACCAGAAGTTGGTGGATGCAGAAAAGAAATCGTGATAGATTCTGTTTGTGAGGGCCTTGTTATGATTTATCTCACAGGAGACACCAACGGTCCGCTGGATTTTGATCGGATCCGACCGGAGAATCTGATTCGGCACGGCGTGTTCTGGCGTGAATAAAAGATCTGACAAAGCCAGGGAATCCATGATTGCAATCCCAGGAGCCTGTGATACAATGAAAAAAGAGCTGTCCAGCAGGTCAGCCCCGTTTGATATTGGTTTAAGAAAACCCGCCTATCGTTGCGAGTTAACGGCGGGTTTTCTTATGTTCGTTTATCGACCAGCGCTCCTTGCGGATGCGCTCACACATCCACTGGATGAACGGTTTGCAGTCATCGCGATCAAGTTTGCAAGGGCGTTTGGAGCGCTTGCGATTCGCCGTGTAGGCTTCCTGTCCGCGCTTGGCGGTATATCCGGTGATGCGGCTACGATTGCTCTTGTGCGGCGGTGTGCCGCGCTTCAGTTCATAATAAACGGTCGTATGGGTGCAGCCAACATTCTTAGCGATACCGCGCAAGGACATCCCCTCCTTATGCAGAGCTTGGATCATCCCTCGTTCAGCAAGCGTGAGATAACTTCCTGATTTACGAACAATCTCATCTGTGTTAAAAAGGTTTCGATCCATAGCGATGCTCCTTTGTTGATGATTGTTTTCAAAACCATTTTAACATAGGAAGTCGCTATGGATTTTTGTTTTTGATTAACTGTTCAAGTTCA
>NZ_KB908431.1 GCF_000381005.1 Selenomonas bovis DSM 23594 | reverse complement strand
ATGGTCAGCATTTCAGGACGCGTTCTGAGGCAAAGTCTGCAATTTTCGAGTATATCTGGATTTTCTACAATCGCCAGCGAATCCATTCGGCTAATGGCTACCGTACACCAGAGGCATACTACAATGAACACCGAGTCGCCTAGAACATCTTCTCAAGGAGATTAGCCGTTATCTAGTCGCTACAGTTGCAACCCATAAGGATCCGGAAAGGTATGTAAAACCAAGCAATTTTAAGATTTAAAGAGCTTCCTTTCGTTTAAAGATTCTAATCGTCGGGGGACAGGCCACTTATCCTTACAACCATTTCAGAACTCATCCAGTTATCTTAATCTGCAAACGCGCGATTATATACCTCATTCTCAAAACGACAAGGCCGATGAATTCAAACGCTCCAAAATCTTTTCAAGCAGCCATTCCGAAAAACACACTCCTTCAGGTTGCACCTGGCAATTGGTTCCCACCTCTTCCCGGAGCCCATTTTCAGCAAATGCCATATCAGCAATCCTAAGCATCGAAACATCTATAGGACTGTCACCTGCTGCGTAGATATAACTGCTCCTCAAACATTCTTTCAATCTTATCAGTGCCTCACCTTTCCCCAGCCCTGCAGGAAAAAAATAAATCTTCCTGCCCAGATGCTCAACCTTCAGCGTCGTATGCCTGCGGCATTCATCTACACAAGCTGCAACATCTGCTTCCTCATCACAATAAAGAAAAACATAACTGTCATCCACTATACGGCAGCTGATATAATCTTTCAACGATAAGTGCCTCTCATACTGAGACTTCAACTCATAAAAAACAGCATCCACCACAGGCTTTATCTGGTTTGACCATTTACCGTCAATTTCGTTCCGCCTCAACAGGATAGCGCCATTGGCAACAACAGCCATTTCTGGCTCACATCCCTCCGGCCATTCAATCCGTCTATACTGCTCTAAGGAACGTGTGGTTATAGGCACAAAGCCAATCTGCCTGTTGATTTCCTTCAAAAGTCCAATAGCCCGCTTTGTCATAAAACTTTGCTCTTTTCCCTGATTCAGTTCTACGCAAATGTCTGCGTCCTGCCTGCACCTGTGGGATACGAGCAGCGTATTGTCCAAATCACTAGCAAAAAGAATCTTTTCATTCATCAGTTATCTGCCAGAGATTGTATCAATCCACAAGCCAAATAATTTTGCAGCGGATATTCTACAACCTCCACTCCTTTCTCCTCAGCCAGCTCATAAAGATGCCCCAACCGTCCTTCATCATGCAAGCTATAAACCAAAAGTTTCCA
Source organism: Selenomonas bovis DSM 23594 (assembly GCF_000381005.1). GTDB lineage: Bacteria > Bacillota > Negativicutes > Selenomonadales > Selenomonadaceae > Selenomonas_C > Selenomonas_C bovis. The sequence continues at coordinate 5,860 of NZ_KB908431.1, read as the reverse complement.
CGGCAACCGCCTCAGAAGCACGCGAGTAGCCTCACCAATCCCAGGCTTAATAAGATTGATATTTTTAATATCATACTCTGCAGCAATCTTCCTGACTTCCTGGATTCCCGAGCCAGTTGTCCCAGCAAATTCCTCATCAAGCCGAGCAGCAGGAGGAAATTCCTTTTCCACAGCATTTATGAACTGGTAAGTCAAATCCTTGTCAGAGAGGTCTTTATAGAACACAGCTCCATGAAAATCTTCCTGGCCGATAATTTCTTCCCGCAAAAAAGTACGGCTCAGAAGTCCTGATACAGTTGAATTCAAGCAAGAACTGGCTATCAAAAAATCTTCATGAGTGCCACATTTCTCTGACACATATGCAGGATCAGACAGAACAGCCAGTCCAGCACTCACTGCCGGATAATCTTCCATAGCTTTTTGTAATTCTGTTTGGATTGCCCCCTTGCCAGTCCAGCCATCCACAAATTGAATACTTTCCGGCTTGTGCCTGGCCAATATATAATCCATTGCATTTCTATCTATTCCCAACCCGCGAATAATGGATATCGTATAGTGCGGAACGTTACTCCCATAGCGCTTCTGTAAGTAATGCTTTATCAGTATGCCTATCGGAGTCCCCGCCCTTGCCAAAGATACCAGCACTGTCCCCCCCCTTTTTTGGCGGTATATCTTCTCACTCACCGTCGCCACCGCTTCTGCTGTCACTTTGGCATACCTGCGCAAAGCATCATAGTAGGCACTTAGATATTTGGTGGTCGGCTCATATTCTATGGGCAACATTTCCGAGTAATGATGCCCTTTCTGTATCATTTCCTCACGCTGCCGTGTCCCCATTGGTTCCACCATGCCAGTAATATCTTTCAGCAATATGGTCACATCTTCTGTGCGATAGGTACTAAACATCAGCAGACCTCCCCACATAGATAATCCTGCCACATCCATTTTCCTTCAGCACCTGCAGGAGGCTCTGAATTCGCTCCTGCTCCGGCAGGAATGTATCAGACACAATAATAACCTGAGCATACCGCTGCAAATCATATATATAATTTTTGCGCGCACCGCTCTCATCATACAGGCTGCGTATCTCCCAGCCCTTCCATATAGGATATCCCTGAACATCACTTATGCCTATAGGACTTCTGGTAGTAGCATGGAAACAAACCTTTGCGCCTCGACGCTCCAATTCTCTGCCAAGAATCAGACCAGGCAGCATACACTCCTCAGTCCCTAAGACCAACGTATCCGCATACATATCCAGATCTAATTGCTGGTAAATCTTCCCTGATAAAAGTTCCCATTCTTCAAAATATCTGCCAATTCTCACCCCAGACCTGGGATTGCATTCCATATTCACTGAACAGCGTTCATAAAAAATATCTGCTCCCTGGGCCAGCAAAGCGGGATTATATGCCTGAACCTTTGCCATTTCTGCAGCATAGTCCTCCTGAGGCAGTTTTACAAGCCATTCACATTCCATCCCCAAGTCCCTTAACCTCTGCTCATCTTCGCCAGACAAGCGGTTCAGGATAGAAACGGCCACCAGTTTTTTCCTCTCCAGCACAGGATATTGCACCTTTAGTTGTGCGATCATATTGCACAATGTCTTGCCCGTAGAAATCTCATCATCCACAAAAATAATTATGTCAGTTCCTTCTATACACTTTTGCAAGCCGTCAGCTGCCAATTTCTGTTCAGGAGCATGACTGTGTTCCTCCAAAAATTCAACCCATGTCCTAACTTCAGCCATATCTTCCCTGGTTGTCTGCAAGTAAAGGCAGTCATCATGTATAGACTCTGCCACTGCAGCCCCGATAGCCGTAGCCGTTTCGGCAAAACCAATAACCAATCTTGCCCCGCCATATCTTGCCGCTACTTTGTCACCCAAGGCTTTCATCATAGAAAGCGCCAAAGTCGGACTGACTGGCAGATGCTTGCCCTGCCAGGGATTCACCAGTATATATTTTCTCTTCTTGTTATTGTGACGCTTTGCCACATGCAACAGGTTTTCTGCCGTAAATACTGATTGCCCCACACTCAATTTCATTTCTTGACTCGTCTCTGACCCCATAAATATCCCCCAGCATCTTTACACGCTCCGCCCATCTTCGATGCGTCTTAACCTCATTCATACGGCTGCCATCCGCACTCTTGACCACCCCAAGCTTCTCCACATCCCATCGCAGAAGCTGTCTAGCATCTTCATAGTCTGTACGGCTGACTTTCAAGCTATCATAAATATAGGGCAGCTGTGAGGGATGTATAGCTGTCTTGCCAATAAAGCCATTTATACGATCAAGCTCCAATTCCTGCAACAGTCCTTCAAGCCAGGCAACGCCCTTCCTGTCATCGAAATATTCCCATACCGGCCCGGACACTACATAGTCCCTGGAAAACACATTCAGGATGTCAACCAGAATATCACGGATTATGCCTACGGAATAAATATTAGTATAAATCGGGCGTCTGAGTCCATATAAATTACTGAAATCATTGCCTCCCACCCGCACATTCAGCACGAATTCTTTCACATTGTCAAGCAATGCCTTCACATCATGGAGAACCTCCCCCCGTCTCCTAATATCTGCAATCATGTCACTTTCCAAAACCGGCATCACGTACAGAGGAGTCACACGTTTGCGGTTGATATCCCTTATGATATTCGCATAAGCTTCTCCATTGCTAGTATCAAATTTAGGCAGGATATATCCAGTGAGAATATTTTCATCTTCACCCAAGAAACAAGAGATATGCCTCATGTGTTCTGGTGTACGTACCCGAACAAAAAGAAGAGGCATCTTCTCTCGTCTTTCCCTATAAATCGGCCTAAGCTCCATCAAAATAATGCGAAGTTTCTTCTCTGCTTCTTCCAGTGCATCATCCTGGATGGCATCCTCCAAACAAAATGCCACAGAAGTCAGGCCCTCAATTTTCCTATCCTTGATTTTCTGCACAACATTAACCTGAAATGCTGGCATATACAACAGTCCACCTATCATATATTGCAGCCTGCTCTTATCTATTGATAGACTACTCCCATAGTTAATACAGCTTGTTTGATTAAAAGTTTTTTGCGTCATGATAACCCCCATATATGATAGCTGTCTCCCTCATATATAACGCTTTGCTACATCGTTCAAATCTCCATCGGTAGTTCCCTGCCCTATAGCATTAAATTTCCATTCATCATTATGTCGATATATTTCCCCAAAAATCATCGCTGTCATACCGCTATAATTCTCTGATAGCTCATAACGACAAAATTCCTTACCATTATCATCCACGATACGAATATACGCATTTTTTATCATGCCAAAATGTTGTTTTTTTAGTTTAGCTCCAAACACATTGACTACAAAAACAAGTTTGTCATACCTGTCAGGAACTTTATCCAAATCCACAAAAATTTGCTCATCATCCCCATCGCCCTCACCAGTCAAGTTATCCCCCATGTGTTGCACAGCACCAGAACTATGTTTCAGATTTAAAAAGGACACCACATCTCCCTTTGCTTCCACTTTTCCATTTTGACAAAGCAGAACCGCTGCATCACAATCAATGCCTATGATAATTTTTTTCAAAGATGATAAAAAACCACCACCGCTGCCCGATGATTGGATTGGATCCCACCCCAATCCAATCATCACTTTGCCTAAAGTTTGTCCGCTATCTTTCATTAAATTTACTTTCTGTCCTTTTTGAAGATTAACTGCCATAACCATTACTCCCATATTCAATAGAAAATTTATGACAATCATGCGATATCTTGTGCTACTTAAAACAAGCAGGCGATGATTTGCTCATCGCCCGCAAACAAAATCACTTAGATGGTATCATTGACCTTATCCATCCCTCAAAACTGCTTGGATTTCTTGTTTGTATCAGGATAACTCCCGGTCCGCGGAAACGACATACCAGACCTTCCCCGGAGGTGCAACTAGAAATCCAGCCGCTGGAGGCTTTTTCTATGGTGTATTCCATGTAATCCGGCCATGCTACCAGATGACCGTTATCGACGATGAACTCCTCGCCATTTTCCAAATTGATAGGATGGATTACTCCATAGCTGCTGATGAAAACTGTCCCCCTGCCGGTAATATTCAGTACAAACAAGCCTTCACCAGAAAATAACCCCTGCGAAAGATTCTGTAGTTTGGTATCAACCTGCACACCTGAAGTACTGGCCAGGAAGCCATCCTTCTGTACCACCAGACCGTATGAACCATCCAAGTCCACATCCATGATGCCACCGGGATAAGGATGCCCCAAAAGCACTTTTCCATCCCCACGGTTGGCAGCTAGTTCCTGAAAGAAGAAGCTCTCTCCTGCCAGAACTTTGCGCATAAGCCCCTTCAATATGCCACCTTCCATTTTGCCCTCTACATCTACAGTAGCTGACATGGCCACCATGGCATCAGACTCAGCTTTTATCCTCTCCCCGCGTCGCAACTGACATTCAATAATTGGAAATGCTTCAGGATAAAGTATCTTATATTCCACAAGCCTCTTCCCTTCTTACATATACCGTTTTGCCAATGCTCCCAAATCGCCATCTTTGGTAGGCTGACCAATAGCATTGAATTTCCACTCGCCGTTGTAACGATAAATTTCGCCAAATATCATCGCCGTCATGCCTTCAAATTTTTCCGAGAGATCATAACGGCAGAATTCCTTGCCTTTGTCATCCACAATGCGGATAAAAGCATTCTTAATCATACCGAAATGCTGCTTTCTGGATTCCGCCTTAAAGATATTAACCACGAAGACCAATTTGTCATAATTAGCCGGTACAGAATTCAAATCCACAAAGACCTGCTCATCATCGCCTTCTCCTTCGCCTGTCAAATTGTCTCCCATGTGCTGCACCGCACCGGAAGAATGCTTCAGATGGCCGAAGTATACCAAATCATCCTTGTCCCTTAACTTGCCTCCCTGCAATAAGATTACTGACGCATCACAATCTATATCGTCACTGCTTCCAAAAATTGATGACAAAAAACCGCCGCCTGATGATTTTTCGATAGGATCCCATCCTAAGCCTATCATCACCTTGCCCAAAGCCTGACCATTGTCCTTTTTCAGATTGACTTTCTGTCCCTTTTGAAGATTTACTGCCATAATGTTCATCCTCCTCATATATAAATCATTTAACCTTGACATCAAAATTGTTTATCAGCCATCTTTCATCTGATTTTATTAAATCAGCTTTCCCGGATAATTGCAAGCGCAAATTGAACAGTTATTTTAATCAAGAACATTCATCAATAGCATAGACTTCATCGAGAAAATGGTCGAAGAGCTCTGCTGGAGTGTGATATCCCAGAATACGGCGCGGACACTGGTTTAGCTCGTCCGCGATGCTCAGAACAGCTTCATCACTATAGCATTCGATTGATGTCCCTTTGGGGATGTAATCCCGCAGGAGGCCATTGTGCCGCTCGTTCTGAGGACGTTCCCATGAGCTGTACGGGTGCATGAAATAGATCTTCGTGCCAAGCTGCTCATACTGAGAGAATGTCTCAAATTCCGGGCCGTTATCAGCTGTCATCGTCTTGAAGACCTTGCTGAATTTCTCATCACCGAACTCCTCGCGCAGTTTCGTCATAGCGACCTCTACACCGGCGCTGGTTCGCCCTGGGATGCGGATGGCGATAAACTCACGTAGCACCTTTTCCACAGCCGTGAAGATGACTGCCTCGCGCCCCTGACGTCGACCAACGACTGTGTCCACTTTCCAATGACCAATCTCTGTGCCAGCAGCTGCAATCGCAGGACGCTCCTCTATGCTGCGCCCGAGCATACGCTTATTCTTGCGGTTCCACTTTCTGTGCTTCTTCCGTCCTAAGGCATGAGGCAGATT
>NZ_KB908430.1 GCF_000381005.1 Selenomonas bovis DSM 23594 | reverse complement strand
ACGCAACTGACGTTTCTCTTCGTCTTCTTTATGGAGTTTCCCGCTGCCGACAAAAGGCTGCTCGGGATGCTTCATGTACCGCTGCTTCCAGGTATAAAGCGAATTTACATTTATATCCAGCTCACGAGCTACTTGACTGGCAGGAATGCCACTCATTACACGCTTGACTGCTTCTTCCTTAAATTCATTGCTATAGGTCTTTTGTTTCGTGGACACTATCTCATCACCTCATGGTCTTATTTTACCATTCGTTTATAGTGTCCATCAAACGGGGTATAGGCCAACCGTCTCTTCCTTCTTCTCCGCGACGGAGAGGCTCGTGATGCCAAGGCTGTCTAAGCTTGCAAGCGTACCTTCCCCATTCTCATTGACGGTGAGGACTTGGATCGCTTTCCATTTTGCATCCCGGGCATCGACGACCCCATCCCTGTTCTCATCCAAATCCCGAAGGGCAGCAAAGCCGTCTCTGGCCGTCTTGCCATTGGCAAGCTTCATCTGGTCGCCAAAGAGTTCAGTTCCGTCATCGATCTTCCCATTGCCATTGAGATCCATGACGAGCATCCCCTGATCCCTGCCGATGAAATAAGTAGATTCCGCAAAGCCATCGCCGTTGTAATCGAAATTCGCCATATTTTCCAGTCCAGAAAGATGCGGCTCCATTTTCGACAGATTCAAGACTAAGGGATCGATAGAGAACCAGCCGGACAAAGGATTATTCCCATCATTTCCTAGGATATAGGTATTCGCATAAAACAGCGCAAGATTTCCACCTGCTAGCAACAATCTGGCCGACCGATCATAGGGCGTAAAAACGAGCAGGCTGCCCGTAATCCCTACAAGGTCTCCACCGATCTTGAGCCCATCTGCCATCAAGCGCCCTTTGCTCGCACCATTCCTATAGTCGTTCGCCATATTAAAGCCGTCGAGCCCGAGGCCCTTGAAACCTATCCAAAGTCCTATCGCCGGAGAGCCTTTCCGCATCCCTCCTAGGGACGCGGCATCCAAGGCAAGGGCAAGCCCTGTGTTGAAATTCAGTGTGTTTGCGGCGGACTTACCATATTCTTTTCTTATATTGTCAAAAACATTCCACCCATCGATGATATAGTCTATAGATCCTAAATCCTTGTTAAACACCTCCACTTTACTCATTTTTAATTACGCTCCTCTCTTAATGCTTGTTCAATACACAATAAATATATTACTCCAAGCAAGGCCATCCACCCCAATTGTTTTATAAATTCATCTAATCTCCAAATCCATATATATGAGTTTGCGTCTTCCAAGGAACAAATCAGTTTACCTTGATATTCGAGCTGGTAAACATATCTATCTCCGGATGTTGTAAGTACGTAAAAAACTGTAATTTCTTCCTCACAAAAATTTATAATTTTTGTATGATATATACATGGACTAAAATCAACAGGCCATCGTTCGCCATCTGATTTGGTAAAATACGGACTTATATATCTTCCACTACTAAAATGCAAAACGCCAGAGGCTTCATGTAGCTGATATGGCTCTGCCTGCTGCGGCATACTAGAGAAAAAAGATATGAGCGATAATATCGTCACTCCACCGCAAAACATTCCCCATATTCTATAATCTTTATAATTTCCACCTCTTTTTTGTATTCTCTTATGCAAATATAACATAATAAAACACAACGTTATCACTGCACATAACATCCACAATATCCCAGAATTCATAAAACACGCATGCTGCAACTGCTCCCACATGTTCACCTACTCCTGCCCCCTCGCGTCAATACCTGATTGCATAAGGTACAGTAAAACTACCTAGAGCCATCATCCAGAATTCCCATTTCATCAGAGAACTTCCCTAGAAAAAACGAAACAACTGCTACACCGCCTAAAGGCAATGCTACGAGCAGCTATTTCCTGAGTGAAGGAAGCACTCAGGACATCGGCCTCTTCGCGCAAATCATTCTTCCCCCAGTGTATAATCCCTTGCAAAGCCGCCCTTGAGCCACTCCTTCTCACGGCACGTTTGGTACCCATCCTTTGTGACAATTACCCAATAGTACACGTCATCGGCAGGGATCGTTGCCTTGTAGTTCCCGTTTTCATCGGTTTCAACTGTCGTGACGCCTTTGGTGCCGCCAGCTGCTTCAAAGGATACTTTCGCTCGATGCAGCGGATTGCCAGCGCGATCCGTTACCTTGCCGCTGACGTAATCATGATGGAGTTTCAAGTTCAGCACCCGCTCTTTCTCATACAGGCTGACACGATCTCGGACGGTTCTCCAGCCTTCTCCAGTGACCGTCAGGAAGAAACTCGACTTCCTTCCCAGTACGTTCAAGCGATAGTTGCCATTCGCATCCGTATACGTAGACCACGAACCGCCTTTACCTGATTGAATGACAACTTTGATCCCGCTCAACGGCACCTGTTCCTCATCGACGATTTTCCCTACGACCATCACTGCCAGGTTGTCCGAGCTGCTGCCAGCGCCGCCAAAGATATCGCCTAGAACATTCCCCCAGTTGCTGGCTTGCGCTGTTCCAGTATATGTGCCACATAGGAAACAGACACTCAGCAAGACAACCAAACACCACTTCATTTTCATAGCACATCTCCCTTTCAACGTAGAAATCTTCATTCATGAAAATATCAAGATAATTTTATCTTATCATAAAAAATGTGTTTTATCTATAAAAACATCCTCTATTCATTAGAAAGTTTCTCACAATGTCATCTCCCTGAGGAATATGATGCCTTAAATAAGAAATCCATATAAAAAATAACGGCATGTGTCCTCACATACCGTTATGATATCATAAAAATTTACTATACTATGATATTGTCGACTGTAACTTATGTTTCAACGCGTCCGCTAAGAGAGGGACGGACGATCCCCTCCCTCTCCTGCCCTTCCTAGCTCGATCATCGTCTTCGGTACGAGCGCCTCGATCGGCAGGTCGCCGGCGGATTCGGCGCCGTGGCGGGCGGCGAGGACGCCCATTTCGTAGGTGTCGAGATGGACGCCGCCCGTCGTGCATTGTGTCGCACAGAGGACGCGGATGCCGCGTGCGCGCAGGGCGTCGATGGCGGGGAGAAAGTTCCGCGGCGAGGCGGCGGTCGGGACGCCGCCGGCGCCGTAGCCTTCGATGATGACGGCGCGCGCGCCCGCGTCGGCGAGCAGCGTGAGCAGGCGCGGCGGAGTCCCGGGGACGAGCTTCAGGACGGCGACGCGTTCGTCGAGCGCCGTCTGCGGGGCGAAGGGCGCGCGCCGCAGGGACTTCGCCGCTGCTTCCTCTCGCACCGGTGCGTTTGCCGCCATTCGGATTTCCTCGGCTGCGCTCGTGTCTGCCATTGCCTGATTCTCCGCCATCTGCCAGGAGAGGGCGCCGCTCTCGCCGTCGAAGGTTCCGAGCTGCGGCCGGCCGATGCTGCGGAAGGCGTCGCGCGCGGTGCTGTCCACTTTCTTCACGGCGTTGCCCGCGATGATGCGTCCGGCGAAGGCCTGATAGACGCCCGCGCGCCCAGAGGCGGCGACGGCGAAGGCGCCGCGCAGGTTCGCTTTGGCGTCCGTCCCCGCCGCCGTGAGCGGCAGCATCGAGCCCGTGAGCGCGACGGGCACGCCGATGCCACGCAGCATGTAGTAGAGCGCGCCCGCCGTGTAGCCCATCGTATCGGTGCCGTGCGTGAGGACGAACCCGTCGTACTGACCGCAGCGCTCTGCGATGGCCTGGGCCATACGCTGCCAGTGCGCGGGCAGGAGGTTGCTGCTGTCGAGGGAGAAAAGTTCGATTGTGTCGATCTCACCGAAGCGCACAAGCTCCGGCACGGCGCGCAGGAGCTCCGCGCCCGTAAGCACAGGGCGCAGCCCGTCAGCGCCCTCCTCGCAGACGATGGTACCGCCTGTCGCGAGCAAGCAAATGTGTTTCTTCATGGTGATGTCCTTTCTGCCGCCGGCCTGCCCATTGCGCCGCCGTCAGGCAGCGGAGCGCAACAGCGCTGCTTTCCCGTGCCAGATCATCCCGCACGTTCAGCCTTCCATGCGCATGGGCGCGCGTCCCGTCGTCTCGCGCTTCACGAGCACGTTGTCGAGCGTGATGCGCTTGCACGGGCCGTTCTCGATGCGCTCGATGAGAAGCTGCGCCGCGTTGCTGCCGAGGCGGAACATATTCTGATCCATCGTCGTGAGCTTCGGCGAGACATAGCGCGCGAGCGCGATGTTATCGAATCCCATGACGGAGATGTCGTCTGGCACGCGCAGGTTGAGCGCCTTGCAGGCATTGAGCGCACCGACGCCCATGAGGTCGTTGCAGCAGAAGACGGCCGTCGCGTCCGTCTGCGGCAGCGCCCCCAGGAGTGTCTGCTGCGTGTCATCGACGGTCTCGGCACTGTTGCCCTCGCCGATATTGACGATGTATTTATCCGGCTGAATGCCGCGGCCGCGCATGACGACGCGGAACGTATCCTCCTTGATCTGGTAGGAATCGGAGTTCGCGCCGCGCACGAAAAGGATACGCTGGTGACCGAGCTGCATGAGGTGGCGCAGCGCCTCCTGCGTGCCGAGCGCCTCGTCATTCCCGACGTAGGAGACGTCGGGAATGTAGTGATAAGCATTGATGAAGACGAGCGGCGTGCGGCGCACGAGCTGTGTGTAGAAGCTCTCCTTGATGTGCGCGGTGTTCGGACTGATGACGATGATACCGCTGACATTGCGCGAGACGAGCGCCGTGATGCATTTCATCTCCTGCTTGGGATCGTTCTTCGCGCAGTTCAGCAGCAGCGAGTAGGCATCCTGACGCAGGTAGTCCTCGATGCCATCGATGACCTGCGCGAAAAACATGTTGTAGAGCCCTGGCACGACGACGCCGATCGTCGAGGAGCGCCGCGTGTTGAGCTCCCGCGCCTGCACGTTCGGCACGTAGTCAAGCTCCCTGATGGCGTCCTGCACGCGCGTGCGCGTCTCCTCCTTGACGGGATAATTGGCGTTGACAACGCGGGAGACCGTCGCGACGGACACACCCGCGAGCTTCGCCACATCCACGATGGTTGCTTTGCGTTTCTGTTCCAATTCTCGTCTTCCTTTCCATACGGCAAAAGGGGTTGCCGCGTCTTCCGGCAGCCCCTTCCTCCTGCAGCTTTCTGCTGCTTAAGGAACCACTGATGAATTCAGCACTCCGTCTTCACGCGTCTGCGCTGTCCTCTCGTCGTCGACAAACCTCAGCGTAGCTTCGACTACGCCTGCGGTTTGTCTCCAAAGAGTACAGCGCATCTACGCAAATTCAGGGCACCTCATTTAATCAACGCCTCCTTAATTTTTCGTCACGACCTGCATGAAGCGGTCAAACGCCGCCATGCCCTCCGGCGTGCGCTTGAAAACGCCGGCGTGCGTGAGCACCGTCTCGAAGACCTTGCCGATCTCATACTGGAGCACCTTGTCGATGCTGTCGGCATCCGCCTCCGGATGCTTTGCGCGGATTTCCTTGTACCAGTCGGCATGGCTCTCCAGCCCATCGATGCCGCTGATGTCCTCCGTGCCCTTGAGCCACTCTGCCTTGAGCTCCGCCATCTCACTCTTGAGACGCGCGGGCAGCACAGCGAGCCCCATGACCTCGATGAGGCCGATGTTCTCCTTCTTGATATGATGCACCTCGGCATGCGGATGGAAGATGCCGAGCGGATACTCGTCCGTCGTGCGGTTGTTGCGCAGCACGAGGTCGAGTTCGTAGCCGCGGCCCTTGCGGCGCGCAATCGGCGTGACCGTGTTGTGCGGCGTGCCGTCCGTCTCCGCGAGGATGCCGACGGACGCATCGCTGTACGTGCGCCAGAGGTCGAGGATCTTCGTCGCGAGGTCGACGAGCTGGTCGCGGTCATCGTAGGCGCCTGAGAGACGGATCGCGGACATCGGCCATTTCACGCGGCCCACGCGGATGTCCGGGAACCCAGGCACCGTGTACGTCTTCTCCACGGGCGCCTTCTCCATCGCGAACGTGTAGCGGCCACCCTGGTAGTGGTCATGCGAGAGGATGGAGCCGCCGACGATGGGCAGGTCGGCGTTCGAGCCGAGGAAATAATGCGGCAGGATGGTCACGAAGTCGAGCAGATTCTCGAAGCTGCGGCGGCTGACCTTCATCGGGATATGGCGGCGATTCAGCACGATGCAGTGCTCATTGTAGTAGGTGTACGGCGAGTACTGGAGGAACCAGCGATGCCCGGAGAGCCGGATGGGGATCAGGCGGTGCGTCTCGCGCGCCGGATAGCCGGGACGGCCCGCATAGCCCTCGTTCTCGCGGCAGAGCAGGCATTTGGGATACGTGCTCGCGGGCAGGCTCTTCGCACGCGCGATGTCGCGCGGATCCTTCTCCGGCTTCGAGAGGTTGATGGTGATGTCGAGATCGCCGAACTCCGTCGGCGTCTTCCAGACGATGTTCTTGTCGATGCGGTCCTTGCGGATGTAGTTCGATGCGATGGAGAGCTTGTAGAACTCATCCGTCGCGGCCTTCGGGCTGCGGCCGTAGTCGTTCTGGAACCGGCGGATGACCTCGGACGGGCGCGGCATCACGCAGTCCATGATGCGCGTGTCGAAGAGGTCGCGCTGCTCCGCCGTATCCTCGATGAGCCCCTTGCCCGCCGCGTAGTCGAGCATCTCCTTGAGGACGGGTGTCGCCGTCGGCAGCGTCTCCTCGATGTCGTCCTCCGGCGTGAACTCCGCCACCTTGAGCACATCGAGCAGGCGGTTCGCCACGTAGTAACGATCCTCCTCCTTCATGAGGTTCTTCTGTACCGCAAAATGAATCAGGCGATTGATTTCATGATTGATCGACATCTTCATCCATTCCTTTCTCTCCACGCGGATCATACGAAAAGAGGCTCCCGCACGAAAGCCGCCTTCCCCCTATGGGGAAGGCTTCCATGTGACAGCCCCTCCCTTATATATCATAGATTGTTTACTATGTAAATCCCCAAGAGCGCAAGCCGCAGGCGCAGCGCGATTGGCTGGATTTACTGCAAGGACGGGCGCACAATGTCCACAAAGTGGACGTTTGTGCGTTGAGTTTGTCATGGTCAGTCCTGATACCCGTCCGGGTGCTTCTGATGCCACGTCCAGGCCGTGCCGATGACCTGCTCAACATCCGTATAGCGCGGCTGCCAGCCGAGCACCTTGCGCGCCTTCTCGCTCGAGGCGATGAGCTGCGCGGGGTCGCCGGCGCGGCGCG
>NZ_KB908429.1 GCF_000381005.1 Selenomonas bovis DSM 23594 | reverse complement strand
GTTCTTATTGGCCTGAGAGAATGTCTGGTAAAGTGCGGATAAATCCATTTCATCCACAAAGTGGCGTAGCAGACGGACCGGGTCATCCTTTGGAATTTGAAATTCAAAATTTAAGGGAAGGCAGAGTTGAAAACTTCCGCCGAGGGATGTATAATCTCCTTGTAAAATTTGATTTTGCATATCTATATTTTACGCCTGTTGCCAAGGATTTTTAAGTCCTTGGCAACATTTTTTGCAAACTAAAAGGGGCTGCTACACGTTGTTGATACGTGCAACAGCCCCTTTTTTCATAGCATAGGAGCGAAAATGAATATCATAAGCAATTTACAGATTCCTACGACGAAGCTGGACCTCTTTATCCGCTCGGTCGAAATCTCCTCCTACCTGCCGGGGCGCGTGCGTCTACGCTCGGCGAAGCTCATCGGCAATCCGGCGCTGGAGGTGGAGGTGCAGGCGCAGCTGGAGTCCTTTGCGGAAATCGCGAGCGTGGAGACGAGCACGGTCACGGGCTCCATCCTCATCAAATACGAGCCAGCCGTGCTCAGGCGCAACGCCGAGCTGCGCAAGGTCGAGGAGTATATCATGACGCATGTCAAACGGCGCTGACGCACTCCGTGGCTGCCTTTGCCACGGCCACCCTCTTATGGGGCAGGGCGCGGCGGTGCAGCATTGCTTTGACGGCGTTTGTGGCACAGATTCAGAGGAGATGACACGATGTCTTATGTTTCAGGTTTTATGATGGGCGCAGCTATCGGCAAGGGGCTGCGGCAGTTTTTCACGGGCGCGCCGCGAACGGCGCAGCAGCTCGGGGCACAGGCCTGCCAACGTGGCACGCAGGCCTATCAGCGTGGGGTGCAGGTGGCGGCGCAGGTGAAGCGGCAGGCCGTGCAGGTTTCACAGCAGTTGTCGTATGACTTTGCCTGCGTGAGCCGTCTGCCGGGGCGCAGACGCTACCGCGCGCCGCTGACGCCGGAGCTGGCGGCCATGCTGCAGGCGCAACTGCCGAAGCTGGCTTTTTTGCAGGAGTTCCGGGCCAATGCGGCTACGGGCAGCCTGCTCTTTGTCTACGATGCGGCGGCCGAGGCGCAGATGGACGCGCTCGCGCTGTATCTTGCGCGGCACATTTTCCGCCGTCCCTGGCGCAAGCGCGTCGATGAGGCCGCGCTGCCCGTGGAGGCACATGCGGGTGCCCTGACGCGCAGCGTGCGCGGCTCCATGCGCGATTTTTCGGCGTGGATTCGCCGCACGACGGGCGGCTGGCTCGACGTGAGCTCGGCGGCGTTCCTGATTTTCCTGTTGCGCGGCCTGCGCAAGATGGTGCTGACGAAGCAGTATCCCTCGGCCTCGCAGATGCTTTGGTGGGCGGTCTCACTGATGAGAGGATGGCGAACCGTATGATGTACGGACGGATGAATTATCGCCTGCCGGTCGCGCTCGCGCGTGAACAGCGTGCTCAGCTCGCGGCACAGCTGCGTCGCTACCGTACGCTGAAGGCCGTGCTCGTCGACGAGCGGCAGGTACGCATTTGGTACGTGGGCACGCTGCCCGCGCGCGAGCTGCAGCAGTATATCATCGCGGCCGTGCAGGCGGCGCAGGCCGCGGCCGTGACGCCTGCCGACCGGCTGGCCGAGTACCGGCGCGACGCCATTGCCTCGCTCGCGGTCTTCGCGGCCATGCAGATTATCAAGCGTACGTCGCCGGAGCTCTTTCTCGCGACGAAGTTTCTGCGCAGTGGCCTCGTGCTGGCGCTCGCGCGCAAATTTATCCAGAATGGCGTCACGGGCCTCGTGCGTGACCGTCAGCCGAACGCGGACACGCTGACGGCGACGGCGGTCATCGCCTCCGTGCTCGCGGGCAAGCCGGAGTCCAGCCTCACGCTGCTCACGCTCTCGAACGGTGCGGAGATGCTCACAAGCTACGCGGCGGAGCGCGCGCGCACGCAGATTTCGGGACTGCTCTCGCTCGACCAGCGCTATGTCTGGCGTGTGGAGAACGGCGTGGAGACCAAGGTACCCGTGGAGGCGGTGCGTGCCGGTGACACGATCGCGGCACACACGGGCGAGAAAATCGTCATCGACGGCCGCGTGCTCGCGGGCTCGGCGGCCGTGAACCAGGCCTCCATCACGGGCGAGTCGAATCCGGCCATGAAGCATAAGGACTCGCCCGTGTATGCAGGCTCGGTCGTCGAGGCGGGCGAGCTCATCATCGCCGTGGAAAAGGTCGGCAGTGACACGAGCCTCGCGCATATCGTGCACCTCGTCGAGGAGGCACAGAACCGCAAGGCCCCCGTGCAGAACTTCGCCGATCAGATGGCGAATTTCCTCGTGCCGGTGTCTTTCCTCGGCGCGGCCATCGTCTACGGCGCGACGCGTGACTGGCAGCGCGTGCTGAATTTGCTCTTTATCGACTTCTCCTGCGGCCTGAAGCTCTCGACGGCCACGGCTATCAGCGCCGCTATCAGCGCGGCGGCGAAGCGCGGCATCCTCGTCAAGGGTGGCAACTACATCGAGGCGCTGGCGGAGACGGACACGGTCGTGCTGGACAAGACGGGCACGCTGACCGTCGGCATCCCGCAGATTGCCTTTACGCGCACGGCGCAGGGCGTCGACGAAAAGGAAATGATTTTGCTCGCGGCCTCGGCGGAGCAGCACTCCGTGCACCCGCTGGCCGTGGCCATCCAGAAATACGTCAAGGCGCACGACTGGCAGACGCCGCAGCATACGTCTAGCGAGACGGTCGTCGCGCGTGGCATGCTCGCCGAGGTACCGGCGTTCGAGGGCTACGCGGGTGGCACGGTGCGCGTCGGCAGTAAGAAGTTCCTGCGTGAGAACGGCATTGCGGATAGTGAACAGCTCGATACGGGCCTCGAGGGCAAGAACCTGCTCTACGTGGCACGTGATAAAAAGCTGCTCGGCGTCATCGGCATCGAAGACACCATCCGGCCCGCGATAAGACGCTGAACCAGATGCGGCGCCACGGCATCGACGAAATCGTCATGCTCACGGGCGACAGCAAGGCTGTGGCCGCCGAGGTCGCGCGCCAGATGGATATAGACTCCTACCACGCAGAGATTTTGCCCGAGGACAAGAGCGACTACGTGAACAAGCTCAAGCAGCGCGGCACGGTCATGATGGTCGGTGACGGCATCAACGACGCACCGGCGCTCGCATTCGCCGATGTCGGCGTCTCGCTGGGCGGCCGCCAGACGGACATCGCGGCCGAGTCCTCGGCCGTCACCATCCACGGCGAGGACCCGTCGCGCCTCATGGAGGCCTTGCAGCTCGGCCGCCGCACCATGCGCCTCGTGCACCAGAACTTCATGGCGACCATCCTCGTCAACAGCGCGGCCATGCTCCTCGGCGCGCTCGGCCGCATCAGCCCGCTCTGGGCCGCGGTCATCCACAACACCGCGACGCTCGCTGTCGTGCTGAACAGCTGCCGCATCCTGCAGCTGGAACAGCGCCAGGCGCGCCGCCGCAGGCAATAAACTGCTTGGTGGCTGAAGGTTCAGCTGGGTGCTTTACAAATTTCATGATGTCTTAAAACGATACTTTGGTCCTATGGCCGGTAGCGTTTTTTATATGTTTTGCCTCTGTCAGGCAGAGGCAGATGATATGCATAATGTCTTGCACGGGGGGGCGGATGTGTTATACTAGCCTGAAGCGAGATGAGGGAAACCTTGAGCTGATAAAATGATTTTGCAAAGGAATGGGAAAGGAAGGATCGGGTTTTGATCAGGAAGCAGAATATTGCATGGCGCCGTTTGACGGCGGCGGTGCTGGCGGGCGTGGGTGCGTTCACGCTGCTTGGCACGGCACAGGTCATGGCGGCCGACAAGACCACGGAGCATGAAATCGCACAGAACCAGGCGGGCAAGGAACTGGAGCGCCAGCAGCAGAGCCAGCATACGGGGCAGGCCGTGCGCGCTGACCGCATCACGGTGCCGGTCACGGCGGTGAAAATCGACAGCTCGGACAGCCTGCCGGAATCGATGGTACGTCGGCTGCTGCCAGCACTGAATGCAGACAAAATCAATATCCACGAACTCTCCAAGGAAATCCAGCTCGTGAATGATACGGGCGCGGCAAAGCTCAATGCGACGTTCGCCTCAAACCACGACGGCTCGTTCACGGTGCATGTGCAGAACGAGGCGCGCAAAAACGGCCGCGTGAATCTCAGCGTAGCCAACACGGGCAACGACTATACGGGCGACTGGCGCACGACGCTCAGCTACATCAACAATAACATGACGCAGCGCGCCGACAGCTTCGGTGTGGCCTATGTCACGTCGCCGGATGAGCATTTCGATGATGTGAAGCAGGCGGCCATTTCCTATCGCACGCTGCTGCCGCGCGCGGGCGGTGCGCTCACGCTGAATGCCAGCTACTCCGATGTCGATAACGGCAACGTCTCGCCGGCTGCCTATCGCGGGTTTCTCGACTATCAGGCTGCTGGTATCGGCCGCAACCTCGGCATGCGCTACCAGCATTATCTCGCCTATACGTCGCGGGAAAAGGATGCGCTGACGTTCGGTCTCGACTACCGCTACTCCAAGACGGAGAGCTCCATCGAGATGGGCGGTGACAGCCTCGACATCCCCGACCAGAAATACGACATGCTGCTCGGCAGCGTCGGTTTCGAGCACAACAACCGCGACCTGTATCATGCATTCTCCTATCAGGCAGGCGTCTTGACGAACATGGGCGGCGACGCTGGTGAGTACGAGGCCGCGGCTCCGGGCAGCAAGCAGCATTTTACGTTCTACACGGCGGGGCTTGGCTATCAGGTGCGCTCGAAGTCGGACTGGCTCGTCAATGCACGCGCGCATGGCCAGTACACGAGCGACCATATGCCGATCCTCGCCCAGCTTGGTGCGGGCGGCATGTACACGGTGCGCGGTTTCGCGGGCACGATTGCCAGCGCGGATAAAGGTGTCATCGGCAATCTTGAAATCTACACGCCGGAGCTCGCACCGAACCTGCGCCTGCTCGCTTTCCTCGACTATGGCAATCTGACGAACAACACGAGCAGCCGCACGACGAGCAAGCATTTCGAGGACCTCGCCTCGACGGGCCTCGGTCTGCGCTATACGGATGCGAAGCACAACCTCGCGCTCGCCGTCGACTATGCGAAAGTCATCAACGACGTGTCAGACTACACGCTGAGCAGCAGCGCGCCGCACGCGAACCACAGAAGATGGAATATGATGTTCACGGTGGGTTTCTAATCTAAGGAAGGAGACTGAGAATCATGCAATGGAATACAAAAGCACGTCAGGCAGCCCTGACGACCCTCATCTGCCTGTCCCTCTCGGCACCGGTCTTTGCCATGCCGACGGGTGGTGTAGCCACGAGCGGCAGCGATGTTGCTATCAGCACGGGCGATTTGAGCAACGTCCAGAGTGGTGCCACGATTACGGCCAACAAAAACAGCATCATCAACTGGCAGGAGTTCGGCATCAAGGAAGGCGAGACGCTGAATTTTAATACGCAGAACGGCGCCTTGCTGAACCGCGTTACGGGCACGAAGATTTCGGAATTGCTCGGTACGTTGAATCAGAAAGGCGAGTGCCCGCTGATGCTCGTCAACCCGAACGGTATTGTCGTTGGTTCGAGCGCGGTCATCGATGCGCAGACGCTCGTGCTTTCGACGCTTGCGATTTCGGATAACGAGTTCCAGAAAGTGGTTGGCAATGCAGCTGCTACTGGGACGTTTGCCCAAGAGGGCGACAAGACTGGTGCTTTGACAATCGCAAAAGGCGCGACGGTCAATATCGATAACCTGCTTATGCTGTTAGGCGGCACGGTCGATGTTGCGGATGGCGTCAAGTTTACGTTGGGTGATGCGACGAAAGATGACGTCGCTCTTAATGTGGCTGCTGGCAAGAAGATCACGATTGACACCACGGGCAACGATGTGGACTATCAGGATCTGCTCGGCACTGTCACGGCGGACAGCACGAACAAAGTCTCGTTCAGCGGCGACGTGACGAACCAGTCGCAGAACCTCGATGTCAAAATCCAAGGTGGTGCGATTGACCTTAGCAACGCGAATATGGATTTGAACGGGAATGGCAGTCTGTACGCTATTGCGGCGAAAGACGCTACGGATGCGGATGCTGGCAACAAGCTCTCGGCGACTGACTTCACGGTCAAGAATGGCGATACGGCCCTTCTTATCGGCGGTACGGTAGATCTTAAGGACAGTTCGGTCACGGCGGGTAAAGCCGATATTTATGCGCCGGACACGATGAAGGCGACGTTTGATGAAAAGACGGTCAATCTTAAAGACCTGACCATAACGTCGACGAAAGATAATGCTATCACACTCGATAATACGAAATTTACTGGTACACGGATAAACACTAGTACGAATGAGGATCAGGGTGACATGGGCATTCAAGGCGGTGCTGTCACACTCAAGAATGGCACGGAAGTCAGTGCAGGTGGCACGGTCACGATCCTTGCGGCCAAGTCGTTTGAAGATGGCAAGACAATCAACGCTGGCGCGGGCAATACGGTCACGGTTGATAAGACAAGCAAGGTCACGGCAGGTGTCGGTGACGATGACGGCGAAGAAATCAATATCGCTGCAAACAAGGTGGTCACAGACGGTGCGACGCTGACCGCGAAGAAAGTGAATACGGGCGAAGGATCGGTGCTTCATTATGATAATGCGAGCAGCAGCATCGTAGTCGACCAGAAGCCAGCAGCCGAATCTACGGACAATCCGGGCGGCGGCTCTAAGACTGACACGCCGACCAAGACGCCGGAGCAGAAGCCCTTTAACGCTGAGGATGCCAAGAACATCGCAAGTGGCGAGGCGCTGGCGGGCGAGGCCATTACGGGCAACGCGCATTTCGCCCAGCGTCAGGAGGCACTCGTCAACAGCATCGAAAAGCTGAATGCGGCTACGGACGAGCGTGCGGCAGCCGGTCAGATGCTCGGCATCCTGCAGGGCATCAAGAACGCCGACCTCACGACACCGGAGAAACAGCTCTTGCAGCTCA
This sequence comes from Selenomonas bovis DSM 23594, assembly GCF_000381005.1. Taxonomy (GTDB): domain Bacteria; phylum Bacillota; class Negativicutes; order Selenomonadales; family Selenomonadaceae; genus Selenomonas_C; species Selenomonas_C bovis. The sequence continues at coordinate 297 of NZ_KB908429.1, read as the reverse complement.
GCGTGCTGAACGCCTACACGCCGACCCAGGGCCGCGCGGAAGACACTGACCAAAAGACGCAGGCTGCGACGGCCAGCACGACGGTCGCAACGGTAGACACGCAGGCAGTGGCCGCAACGGTCACGGCAGGCGAGGCCGCCAACGAGACGTCCGTCTCTGTCGAACAGTAAACTTTATACGCTATCTCTCTAAGGGGCTGTCTCACGAAAGCATTTTCGTGCGGATAGCCCCGTTTTCTTTGACCTCAATCACGGTCATCTGACACTGGTGATAATCATGGCATAAAAAACAGTGCAA
>NZ_KB908428.1 GCF_000381005.1 Selenomonas bovis DSM 23594 | reverse complement strand
GGTTCATTGTAAAATGAACTTGAACAGTTAATCAAAAACAAAAATCCATAGCGACTTCCTATGTTAAAATGGTTTTGAAAACAATCATCAACAAAGGAGCATCGCTATGAATCGAAACCTTTTTAACACAGATGAGATTGTTCGTAAATCAGGAAGTCATCTCACGCTTGCTGAACGAGGGATAATCCAAGCTCTGCATAAGGAGGGGATGTCCTTGCGCGGTATCGCTAAGAATGTTGGCTGCGCCCATACGACCGTTTATTATGAACTGAAGCGCGGTACACCGCCGCACAAGAGCAATCGTGGCCGCATCACCGGATATACCGCCAAGCGCGGACAGGAAGCCTACACGGCGAATCGCAGGCACTCCAATATGCTGTGGGCAAACAAACTGCCGCTCTCGCTCTTCGATTTACCCCATGCCTTAGGCAAAAGAAGCACAGGAAGTGGAATTGCAAGAACAAGCGCATGCTCGGGCGCAGCATAGAGGAGCGACCTGCGATTGCAAACGCCGGCACAGAGATTGGTCATTGGGAAGTGGACACGGTCGTTGGTCGGCGTCAGGGGCGCGAGGCGGTCATCTTCACGGCTGTGGAAAAGGGGTACAAAGATCTACTTCACACCCCCATACAGCTCATGGGAACGTCTCAGAACGAGCGGCACAACGGCCTCATGAGAGACGATATCCCCAAAGGAACATCCATTGAGCGATACAGTGATGAAGATATTCTAAGCATCGCAGACGAGCTGAACCAGCGTCCGCGCCGTATCCTGGGGTACCACACTCCAACCGAGCTCTTCGACCATTTTCTCGATGAAGTCTATGCTGTTGAGAACTGTTCTTGATTAAAATAACTGTTCAATTTGCACTTGCAATTTTCGAAAAGTTATCGTAGCTCGGTATTGCCATAAAGATCTCCTTCCTCACACTTAGCCATTAGACGCGATTTCCCATGAGTGAGCGTCCCATCCTGTTTCAGCAGCAACAGGAGCTTTTCCCATTTGAACCGACACTTCTCCCGACAGGCGATGCGTCAGTTTGCATCTTTCCTGCGTCTCAGACAATTCATCCTTAGCATGAAAGCTACAAACACCGTAGATTCTCCATGGTGTCCGACAATCTGGATGAAGGTATCCTACACGCCCCTACCCAAGCGTATGCGTGAGCCGTTCGGCGAGGAGGGTGTAGCGGCGCTTGGTGCGGTCGTTTTCTACGGCGGTCTGGAGGGCCGCCTTGGAACCGAGGAGGATGACGAGCGACTTCGCACGCGTGACGGCGGTGTAGAGGAGGTTCCTTTGGAGCATGACGTGATGGCCGGGCACAAGGGGCAGGAGGATGACGGGGTATTCGCTGCCCTGGCTCTTGTGGACGCTCATGGCGTAGGCGAGGGTGAGCTCGCCGATCTCGGCGCGCTCGTAGTCGACGGTCGTCTCGGCAAAGCGGACGGTGAGGTGGTCGGACTCGAGCTCGCGGATGTAGCCGATGTCACCGTTGAAAACATGCTTTTGGTAGTTGTTCTTCGTCTGCATGACTTTGTCGCCGAGACGGAAGGTCACGACGCTGTTCGTGTACTCGGACTTCGCGGGCCTCGGCGGGTTGAGGGCGGCCTGGAGGCGGCGGTTGAGGCTGTCGACGCCGCAGTCCTGGCGATGCATGGGCGAGAGCACCTGGATATCGCTGAGCGGCGAGTAGCCCTCGGCGGGGAGCTCACGCGCGCAGAGGTCGACGATGCGGTCGGCGGTCGCCGCGGCGTCAGGCAACTCGTAGAACCGGAAATCGCCGGCGGCGGAGCACTCCAGCAGCCGTCCCTGGTTGATGGCGTGCGCGTTGAGGACGATGCGGCTCGCCTCATCCTGGCGGAATACCTCGGTGAGGCAGACGCTCGGGATGACGCCTGAGCGCAGGATGTCCTTGAGCACGGCCCCCGGGCCGACGGCGGGGAGCTGGTCGACGTCGCCGACGAGGATGATGTGGCAGCCCGCGGGGACGGCGTCGAGGAAATGGCGCATGAGCACGATGTCCATCATCGAGACTTCGTCGAGGATGATGACGTCCGCCTCGAGCTGCTCGTCCTCGTCCTTCGCGAACATCGCCTGCGCGCCGCCCTGCGCCTCGAGCATGCGGTGGACGGTGACGGCCTTGCGCCCCGTCGCCTCGGCGAGGCGCTTCGCCGCGCGCCCGGTCGGCGCACCGAGCAGGATCGTGAGTCCCTGCCGCTCGAGGAGCTCGATCATGCCGCGCACGACGGTCGTCTTGCCCGTGCCGGGGCCGCCCGTGAGGACGAAGATGCCGCTCGTGAGCGCGCCCTCGATGGCGGCGCGCTGGCCAGCGGCGAGGCGGAGCCCCGCGCGCGCCTCCCAGTCCGCGACGAGCGCGGCGGGCGCCTTGACGGTCAGCTGCTCCGCGCGGCCCGCGAGGTACCGGAGGCGCTCCGCCGTGCGGCGCTCCGCCTCGTAGAGCGCGGGCGGATAGACGAGCGTCTCGCCGCCGACATGCTCGACGGCGAGCGTGTCCGCCTCGATGCCATGGCGCAGCGACGCGCGCACGGCCTCGCGTTCGACGCCGAGCAGCGCAGCGGCGCGCTCGACGAGCGGCCCCTCGGGGATGCAGCAGTGCCCGGAGAGCGCAATCTGCGTGAGCGCGTAGTCGATGCCCGCCGCGACGCGCGCGGCGTCATCCCGCTCGATGCCGATGCTGCGCGCGATGGCGTCCGCCGTCTGGAAGCCGATGCCCTCGACCTCAGCGGCGAGGCGGTAGGGATGCTGCTCGAGCACATCGAGGGCAAAGGAGCCGTACCGCTTGAAGATGCGCGCGGCAAACGTGCCCGAGAGCCCGTGCCCCTCGAGCCAGATCATGAGATCCCTGAGCTCCGACTGCGCCTGATAGGAGGCCGCGACCTTCTCCGCCGTCGCCTGGCCGACGCCGGGGACCTCCGCGAGGCGTGCCGGCTGCTGCTCGATGACCGTGAGCGTCTCCGCGCCGAACCGCCGCACGATGCGCCGCGCGAGCGCGGGGCCGAGCCCGTCGATGACGCCGGAGGCGAGGAACCGCTCGATGCCGTCGACGCTCGTCGGTGCGCTGACGACGAGATGCTCCGCGCGGAACTGCCGCCCGAACTTCGGATGCACGACCCAGCGCCCCTTGAGCGAGACCTGCTGCCCCACGAGCGGCGCCTCGCTCTGCACCGTCACGTTCACGCGCCCGCTCTCATGGTCGGGACGCAGGCGGAAGACGGCGAAACCGCCCGAGGGCGCCGCGAAAATAACGCTGTCGACGACGCCTGCGAGCGTCTCCTCCGTATCGAATCCCGCGAGTGTCTGCTGCTCCAACTGATCTCCTCCTTTTCTCCTCCGCGCGCCAGGGAACCGCTGGATACATCCAGAAGTCTCAAAATGATGTATGAAATGGTATGCCGGCCGCTCGTGAAGCAAAGCCCGCCCTGCGGCTCACGCCTCCGTGAGCCGCTCCCATTTCTCATAGCGCTGCTCGATTTCCTTTTCCTTCGCGGCATAGGCCTCGGCGACCTCGCGGCTCTTCTCCGGATCTGCCTGCAGCGCGGGATCGTTCATCTCGATTTCGAGCCCCTTGAGCTCGGCCTCCGCCATCGCAATCTCCGCCTCGGCGCGGTCGATGAGCTCCTGGCGCTTCGCCGCGCTCATGCTCTGGATGCTGCCGCGCAGCGCCTCCTCGCGGCGGCGCGCGGCGTCCTCGGCCTGATTGCTGGCCGCCTTGCCTTCTGCCGCGTGCGCCTTTTTCGCGCGCGCCTTTGCCTTTTTCTCCCGCGCCTTCTCGCGGGCACGCGCCGCCTGCTCCGCCGCCTCGCGTTCCTCGGCGGCCTCCTTCTCCTCGGCCTCCGCCTTGCTGCGGTAGTAGCTGTAATTGCCGATATACTCCCTGATATGGCCGCCCTCGAGCACGAGCGTGCAGTTCGCGACCTTGTCGAGGAAATAGCGGTCATGCGAGACAGCGAGGAACGTGCCGGGGAACGCCATGAGCGCCTCCTCGATGGCCTCCTTCGCGGGGATGTCGAGATGGTTCGTCGGCTCGTCGAGCACGAGGAAATTCGCGCCCGTGAGCATGAGCTTGAGGAACGCGACGCGCGACTGTTCGCCGCCGGAAAGATCGCCGATGCGGCGCAGCACATCATCGCCGTGGAAGAGGAACGCGCCGAGATACTTGCGCGCCTGCTCCTCCTCGATGCCGAACTCGTAGAGCAGCTCGTCGAGGATCGTGCGCTCCATGTGCAGTCCCTCGTGCTGCTGCGAGAAATAGCCGAGCTTCACGCGGCTGCCGAGCTTCACACGTCCCGTCGGCGACGTGAGCTCGCCGACGAGCACGCGCAGCAGCGTCGTCTTGCCCGCGCCGTTTGGCCCGACGAGCGCCACGCCGTCCCCGCGGCGGATGAGCAGGTCAATATGGGAGAAAATCTCATGCTCCCCGTACCGCCACGAGACATCCTCGAGCTCCGCCACGCGCTCCGCGCACTCCGGCGGCTTGTGGAACGCGAAATAATTGAAGCTCGCGTCCTCCGGCGGCAGCACGATGCGCTCGAGCCGGTCGAGCTGGCTCTGCCGGCCGCGCGCCTGCTTGCTCTTGATGCCCGCCTTGTAGCGGCGGATGTACTCCTCCGTCTTCTTGATGTGCGCCTGCTGCTTCTCGTAGGCGGAGGCGAGCGCCGCGCGGCGGTCGTGCTTCACGCGCAGGAAATAGCTGTAGTTCCCCTCGTAGTCCGTGACCGTCTTGTGGTCGAGCTCGAGGATGCGCGTCGCGACGCGGTCGAGGAAATAGCGGTCATGGCTGATGAGCAGCACGCCGCCCCGATAGTCGCGCAGGAACGACTCGAGCCACTCCGTCATGCCGATGTCGAGATGGTTCGTCGGCTCGTCGAGAAAGAGGAAATCCGGCTCGCGCATGAGCGCCTTCGCGAGGCAGATGCGCGTCTTCTGCCCGCCGGAGAAATGATCGACGTTCTTCTGGAAATCCGCCTCGGTAAAGCCGAGTCCGAACGCGACGCGGCGCAGGCGGCTCTCGTAGTCGTAGCCGCCGAGGCTCTCGAAGCGGTTGAGCGTACGGCTGTACGCCGCGAGCGTCTCCTCGTCCTGCGCACGCTTCAGCTCCTGCTCGAGCGCCGCCTTTTTCGCGCCGAGCGCGATGATATCATCAAAGGCCGAGCGGAACTCCTCGTAGAGCGTGCCGCCGTGGAACGCCGCCGTCTGCTCAACGTAGCCGATCGTGTCGTTCGTATCCCAGTGGATCTCGCCCGCGTCGACCTCCTCCTGCCCCATGAGGCAACGCATGAGCGTCGACTTGCCCGCGCCGTTCGCGCCGACGAAGCCGACCTTGTCACCGCACGTGACCTCGAAGCTCACATCGCGAAAGAGCTCGTCGATGCCGAATGATTTTGCCAGTCCTGTTACTTTCAATGTTCCCAAAGCGTGCTCTCCTCTAAAGGTTGGCCGCATCTCGCGGCCATGCCTCGAAAAAGGGGGCAGGCAGGACTCTGCGTCCGCTGCCCGCCCCACATATGATTTATTTCTTCTTGTAATCGCGCCCTATATTCACAACGGCCTGGTTCGAGCTGCCGCCGTCCATGATGATGCAGGGGAACGGCATGCCGTAGAACACATCCGTATTGCGCGACGACGTCGTGATGCTCGTCTTCTCCTTCGCGTCCGTGCGCCCCGTCTCGACGCCCGAGATGCGGAAGCCCTTGCGCTTGAGGATGTCCGCGACCTGCGCGCCCGCGCCGTTGATGCCGCTCGAGTTGATGACCATGACGGTGATCTCCGACGGCTTCATCGGCTCGTCCTTGTTCTCATCATCCGAGTCCGCCTCGTCCGCTTTCTTCTGCTCGCTGCCCGAGATGGTGAGCCCCTTCGGCAGCGCCGCCTTGTACTCCGCATCCGCTTCCTCCGCCGTCGCGCGCAGCTCCGGCGTGAACTCGATGCCGAGTTCCTCTGCGAGCATCTGCCGCGTCGCGACGATATCGGGGATCCAGTAGCTGATGTCCTGATAGTACGCGGGCTCGCCCGGCACCATGTCGGCGCTGAGCCCCGCGTCGTGGATGCCCTTGAGCCGCTGCGCGAAATCGAGCATCTCCGTGAGGCTCATATCCGTCTTGACGGCGGAGCTCACCTCCTCGACGAGCTTCGGCAGGCGCGGCAGGATCTCCGGCGAGATGACCTTCGCGAGCACGGCCCTCATGAACTTCTGCTGACGGCCGATGCGGCCGATATCGCCCTCGCCGTCGCGGTAGCGCACATACTGGACGGCCTTCTTGCCGTCCATGTGCTGCTCGCCCGGATAGAGGTCGATGACGAGGCCGCCGTTGTCATCCCAGGGATCCTCGTAGTGCATGCGCTTCTCCACGTTGATATCGACGCCGCCGATGGCGTCGATGATGCGCTCGAACGCACTCGTATTGATGATGAGATAATGGTCCATCGGCACGCCGAGGAGGTTCTCCACCGCCGACATACTCAGCGCGTGCCCGCCGAACGCATACGCGTGATTCGCCTTGTCATAGCCGTGTCCGTCGATGGCGAGCCGCGTATCGCGCGGCACGGAGAGCAGCGCGCCCTTGCCGCTCTCCGTATCGAGCGTCGCCACCATGAGCGTATCGCTGCGGCCCACGTCATCCGCGCGCTGATCGACGCCAAGGATCATGACATGAACTGTATGCTCCCCCGCCATCAGACCCGGCGCACCGCCGCGCGAGCCCCGCCCGTGCAGACCGCCGAATCCCCAGACGAGACCGATGCCCACGAATAAAAGCAGAAAAAACGCCAGCCACTTGACTCTGCGAAAACTGCGCTTCTGCCGGCGCGTTCGTCTCATTTCGACACTCCTCCAATTTTTTATACTCAACTTCCTAAGTATAGCATGAAAACAAGTTGAGCGCTAGGAAAAACAGTCACCAGCGAAAGCTCCTCACCACATCGCCCCGCCGCCAATAGAAAAATCGGCCAGGCACTAGAAAAGCCTGACCGACTATGATAGACTGAAAAAAGCGAATCACCAACAAAGGTGGCCATAGGTAGTCGAGCCGATGCTCCGATGTAAATCCTAAGGGAACCGCTGATTCAATGAGGTGCCCCGGATTTGCGCGGATGCGTTGTATCTCTCTAGGAGACAAACCGGAGGCGTAGCGGGCTACGCTGAGGATTTGTCGACGACGAGAGGACAATGCAGACGCGTGAAGACGGGGTGCCGAATGAATCAGTGGTTCCCTAGAAGGGCGTGATGCCGCTGGCATCACGATATACATGAAAACCAACGTGTTCGCGTTGGCCTTGATCCTCATCATCGCCATCGCCGCGCACTATGGCATCATCGACGAGGACTTCGTCCTCGCCATGATGCAGGCAGTCTTCTGCCGTAAGTAATCCCTTTCGGCGGCATCCCCAGCATGAAAAAAGAAGCTATCCTGCAAAATAGCTTCTCTTTCATAGGGATGTCGGTGGCCATCAGTGTGTCAGCACTGTTTGTATGGCCGAAAAAATCTTTTTCCTCCATACATCGGAGCGACCACCTCTTGGTGGTTCGCTCTTTTGTATCTCTAGCCTACCACGATTG
>NZ_KB908427.1 GCF_000381005.1 Selenomonas bovis DSM 23594 | reverse complement strand
CGTGGAGGAATACCTGCGGGTGTCTTTCTAATCAAGTTCCTATCAGAAAATGGCGAGTTATCCACAAAGTTGTGCACAACTTTGTGGATAATTTGCTATTTGCGTGGATATCTGATCATGCATCGCTTGTGGAACTCTCTCATTCAGGAAGCACGGATTCATTCAACACTCCGTCTTCACGCGTCTGCGCTGTCCTCTCGCCCTCGACAATCCTCAGCACAAAACGCGATGGAGCGTTTTGCCGCTACGCTTCCGGTTTGTCTCCGAAGAGTACAGCGCATCTACGCAAATCCGGAGTACCTCATTTAATCAGCGCTTCCTTAAGGAAGCACGGATTCATTCGGTACTCCGTCTTCGCGCGTCTGCACTGTCCTCTCGTTGTCGACAAATCCTCAGCGTAGCCCGCTACGCCTCCGGTTTGTCTCCGAAGAGTACAGCGCATCCACGCAAATCCGGAGCACCTCATTTCATCAGTGCTTCCTTAAGCAAAAATTTTTTGCTGAGGTTGTATTTCCTCCCGCCCGCGGCATGTCTCAGGGTGAAAGGAGGTGAGCAGCATGGCAAAGAAGAGTGAACAGACGACGAAGCTCGTGCTCAAGGTCGTGACGGGGCAGAAGGCCGACGGCACGCTGAGCACGGCGCAGCGCGCGTTTGCGGGTATGAATCCGGCGCTTGCGGATGAGGATATCCTCTCCATCGGCACGAAGCTCGGCGCGCTCCAGCGCTACGAGGTCGCGGCCGTCGGCCGCACGGACAGCGCGCAGATCGTCGCGGAGTGAGGCGGTCCGCCCTCTGGCGGCGGATGATGTCACAGGCGGCACATAGGTGCAGCGGCGGGCGGCGGGCAATATAGACGGGCTGGTGAAGAGACGGGAGGCGCGCATGAGAAGTACGCGCGGCGTACGATGGAAGCGCGGGCAACCTCTGTAAACTCACGGCAGCCAGGCGATAGGAAAGGAGGGAATACCATGGCAAAGTCTCTGAAGATGATCTTCCAGACGGAGGCAGGCAAGACGGCAACGCTGTCGCTGGCGGAGCCGAAGGACGGCCTCACGAAGGCGGAGGTGCAGACGGCAGTCGATGAGATGGTCGCGAAGAAGGCGGTCGTCATCGGCAGCGCTGCGGCCACGGGTGTGAAGGAGTTCTACGTTCTGAGCTCCGAGCGCAGCGAGCTCGCCTGAGCAAACGGGTGAGAGAAAACGGAAGGGCGCGGCTCCCCAAATGGGGGCCGCGCCCTTCCGTTATTTTTCGATTCCGCCCGGCGTAAGGTTTGGTTCATACTCTTTCAGATAGGGGATTCTTGTTCGTATGCCATCAAGCTGTCTGAGATCGACATCTACGCAGATTACCTCTTCCTTATCGGCAGAGCCGCGAGCGATGACTTTTCCCATGGGGGAAAGGATTTTCGAATTACCGCAGGCACCTTCACCGACATTATTGATTCCTACCAAGAATACCGTATTATCCAGAGCTCTTGCCGGCAACTGGATTTCCCATCGATTCAATGCTGGGATACTCCAAACAGAAGGTACGAAAATGATCTTGGCACCTTGCAACGCCAGCAGTCTGCTCGGCTCAGGAAATTCGATATCATAACAAATCAATGTCCCGATTTTCCCTAGGCTGGTAGTCACGGGAGTATATTTTCGCTCTCCATGAGTAAAGTAATTCTGCTCTCGTCCCCACAGGAAGGATTTTTGATAGTCTGCAATGATCCGGCCATCTTTTTCAATGATGTATAAACCGATATAGAGTTTCTTATCCTTCTTCACAGGCATGGGCAAAATGATTACGGTCTGATTTTTTTTTGCCAACTCACAAAACGTTTTAAGGATGCTCGCATTATGCGTAATGGCTTCTTCGAACTGTGGCGTTTCCAAATAATATCCGCACGTCCATAATTCTGGGAAAGCAATAAGCTCCGCTCCCTTCTGGACAGCTTCCTGATACATCTCAATGCCATGCTGAACATTTTTTTCCACCATTGCTGGCATAGAGTGAATTTGAATGATTCCTATGATCATGCTTCCTCCCCCACATCCATCCTATGAAAGCCGCATATCAAAGTACACTCGATAAGAACTGTGCCGTTCTTTCATTCTTTGGATGAGCAAAGATTTCTTTTGGATCTCCTTCTTCGACGATATAGCCGTTTTCCATAAAGATTAAATGATTGGAAACCTCGCGGGCAAATCCCATCTCATGTGTGACGACAACCATTGTCATACCTTCATCTGCTAGGGTCTTCATGACCTTCAGAACTTCGCCTACGAGTTCTGGATCAAGCGCTGAGGTAGGCTCATCAAACAGGAGTATCTTAGGGGACATCGCTAAAGCACGTGCAATAGCGACACGTTGCTGCTGACCACCGGATAAGTTGTTCGGCATTTCATCGGCTTTCATCGCTAGGCCGACCTTGCTTAAAAGTTCCCTGGCCTTGGCTTCAATCTCTTTTTTACTGGCAATTTTCAGCTTCTGTGGTGCATAGGTGATATTTTTCAAAACTGTCATATGCGGAAAGAGATTGAACTTCTGAAATACCATCCCAATTTCTCTGTGTAATTTACGCCTATTATATTTCCCTTGGTTAATGACTTCATTCTGATAGGAAATCGTCCCACTATTCGGCTCTTCAAGAAGATTGATACAGCGCAAAAATGTACTTTTACCAGAACCGGAAGGCCCGATGACACTGATGACTTCACCTTCCCGTACATCCATATTGATGTCTTTCAGGACTTCCAAGTCTCCATATGATTTTGACAGGTTTTTCACCGATAAAATCAGATCTTTCATGATTCACACTTCCTTCTACAACTTCATATTCCCTTCCACTCGCTTAAGGATCATTGATAGAAGTGTGCAAAGCAGCAAATACATCAGAGCAAGTGCCGTATAAACTTCTACTGTCTTGAAGCTGGCGGATACCGCCTTCATGGCCTGATGCGTCATCTCGGTAGCACCGATGACAGTCAGGATGGAGGTATCTTTCAAGCTGATAATAAACTGATTGCCGAGGCTTGGCAGCATAAGCCGGAACGCCTGCGGGAAAACGATTCCCCAGTATATCTGGAACTTGGAAAGCCCCAGGCATGTTCCTGCTTCATACTGCCCCAAATCAACAGACTGGATCGCTCCGCGTACGATTTCTGCAATGTATGCGCCAGAGTTCAGGCCAATCGCTAAGATACCTGCCGGCAATACCGGAAGATTGAAATCCAACATGACCGGGATGGCAAAATACAGATAAATTGCCTGAACCATGAGCGGCGTGCCACGAATAATGCCGATATAAATACCGGCAATATGGTAAAGGATTTTATTATGGCTGCATCTAGAAAGTCCTGCCAAGACGCCAAGAATAAATCCCAAAGCGATGCCAAAAACTGCGATGGAGATCGTGAACTCCAACCCGTTCAACAAGATTGGCATGGCAGTAACGGTATATGACCAATCGAAATCCATAGAAGGCACTCCTTTTTTCAAAGCAATAAATCTGCTTTTGCTCAAAAGTTGTATATTTTTTCCATCATACGTTACTGTTGTGGTGCCTCACCGAACCATTTCTCATAAATCTTGTCATAGGTACCGTCCGCTTTGAGCTTGGCAAGTGCCGCATTGAAATACTTGGTCAGTTCAGAATGCTTCGGAAACAGGATACCGTACTGGCATGCATTGATCTTGGTACCAACTACCTTGGTATGGGAATTTGGATTCTGTTTGATGTAGTAGAGCATATTCGGCGTTTCGAAAACAGAAGCGTCTGCGCTGCCACGAGCGACCTCCAGATATGCTTCATCACTCGTATTGAATTCTTTGATATTTACATCCGGATAATGTTCTTCGATATATTTGACCGGTGCTGTCCCTATTTTCATCGAGACAGTCTTGCCATGCAGATCATCAAAGTCTTTGATATCACTATCGTCTTTGACTAAGATTTGCGTTGCGGAATCATAATACGGATCCGAGAAGTCCATGACCTTTTTGCGTTCATCTGTAATTGTGATACCAGAAGATCCTAAATCCACTTTTTTCGCCTGTACCGAAGAAAGCAGTGCTGTAAATTCCATGGGCTGCAGTTCATAGGTAAAGCCCAAATAATCGCTCATGGCATTCAATAAATCCACGTCAAAGCCGACATACTGATTGTTTTCATCCGGGAACATAAAAGGTACGAAGCTTACATCACAAGCGATCTGTAACTTCTTCCCCTGCAGCGCATTTGCGTAATCCTCAGGGTTTGACGAACTGGCTGCGGAAGAATTCGAACTGGTAGACGAAGAACCACATCCAGCTGTCAGAAGCATCGATGTCGCCATTACAGTGACCGTCAATGCAGATAGAATCTTTTTCATAAAATTGCGTTTCATAAGAACCCTTCTTTCCGTTGTAAACAATAGCAATCAAAATCAAAAAAGGCGCGAATAACGTGTTTCGTCATTCGCGCCTTTGCGATTGCTGTCTCTAATTACCTTCTGCTGATACAATACTACGATATTTTCGTAGTGTCAACATCTTTTTTGAATTTTTATTGTCATTTTATAAAAATGATTAATTTTACTCGAATACATGAAACTCTTTGTAAAACTGGTCAAGTTCTGATACTCGATATTCTAATTCTACATTGCGCATCCGTCCGATCACGGTTAAAAAAGCGTTGATGAGCGTAAGCGGTGCTGCAAAAGAGTCTAAATACGTCGGCATGGATGTCTCTGCGTAGAAGTGGAACGAGGAAAATTTAACAATGGGCGAAACCGTGCTATCTGTAATGGCAATCTGTTTGCAGCCCTTATTCGCTGAATATTCCATTAGTTTCACCGTCCTGCTAGTATAACGATTGAACGTAATACCGATGACCACATCTTGGGGTGTGGCTTTGGTGATACCATCTACATCACAGTCATCATTAGAAATCAATGTCACGTTGCCAAGTGCCATGTTCAGATAATACTGAAAGAATCTTCCTAGTGCGTTTGCGCTGCGAAAGGCAATGATGTAGATATGATTGGCCAATACAATCTCATTGCATGCCTGGAAGAAACTCTCCATGTCTAGTTTCGTCAATGTATTTTCAATGCGTAGGATATCATCGTGAAAAACATCGACTACGCCGGCTTCCTTCTCGCCATAGGCTTTATAGGATTTACGAACGCGTTCCCGCATGCTGTTTTCCTGCTTTGACAGGCTCTGCAGTTCTTTTTTTAATTCAATAAATCCCCTGTAGCCTAAAAATTCACAGAAGCGAATAATGCTTGCCTCACTAACACCTACGAACTGAGAAAATTTTTTGACATTAAGGTATGACGCATCCGTTACATTTTGCAGGACATAGTTAGCAATCTTCTTCTGGGTTTTAGACATCGTGTCATATTTTTCTTTGATTCTATCATTCAGCATCTGTCATAACACCTCTAACTATCAAGTGATGATACAATCTTCGATGAAAAATTTACTACATGTTACTTAATATAAATATCATATTCAGCGGATCTTTGCAATCATGATAGAAAAAATTACATTTATTATTTTTTGAAGTTTTTATTGACATGAATGAAGTTTAGAAATATACTGAGGATGTCAACGACATGAGAAAGGAGAATCATCATGAATCTCGATTCTTTAAAGGCAGAATACGCAAAACATAACCCAAAGTCAAAAGCAGCTTTTGAAGCTGCCAAGAAGTATCTTCCAGGCGGAATCACCGCTAATGTGAAATTTTTTGATCCTTTTCCTTTGTTCATGAAAGGCGGCCATGGTGCCTGGCTCGTTGATGAAGACGGTCATGAGTATGTAGATTACGTTCTCTCCTATGGCCCTCTGATTCTCGGACACGGTCGTAAGGAAGTCCTCGATGCGATGCATTCGTTCTTGGAGGAGCACGGGGCTATGCTCTATGGTACGCCTCATGTTGGTGAAGCCGATTTTGCGAAGACAATTCAAAAATATTATCCATCGATTGAAGAGCTTCGATACACGAATTCTGGTACGGAAGCGACACTCTTGACGATTCGCACCGCAGCTGCTTATACAGGGAAATATAAAATTGCCAAATTTGAGGGTCACTATCACGGCGGCTATAACGATGTATTGATCAGTGTGCATCCGGACGTTGCAAAAGCTGGAGATATCAAGCATCCAATTGGCCTGCCAGAATCCAAGGGTATTTCTCCAGAAGAAATGGAGAATACCATCATCTTGCCATTTAACGATCTGGATGCTTGTGCTGAAATCCTTACTCAGCGCAAGGATGAGATTTCTGGCGTCATCATGGAACCAATGCTCGGCGGAACCATTCCTGCTACCAAAGCATTCATGCAGGGGATCCGTAAATTGACGCAAGAGCTTGGTATTCTCATGATCATGGATGAAGTCAAGACAGGATTCCGTATCACAATGGGCGGTGCACAGGGGTATTATCAAGTGAAGCCCGATCTGACTGCACTCGGTAAAGTGATCGGCGCAGGTATGCCAGTCGGTATCATGGGTGGAAGACGCGATATTCTTGAAATGGCTGCCCCCCAGGGTTCTGACATCCTGGATTCAGGTAATCACAGTACGAACGCAGCAGATATCTTATATCATAGTGGTACCTATAATGGACATCCCATGATTCTTCATGCCGGTCTGACTACCATACAGGTTCTCGAAAAAGAATTCGATGGGATGATAGAACGTACGGAGCGCTTGAAGAAAGGAATCCGCGATATTTACGCAAAGAATGGCTACCATGTCCTGACGCCTGGTATCGGGTCTATGTTTAACATCGTTGTTACAGATAAGGAGGAAATCCTTACATATCGTGATCTGGCGGGGGCTGATTCTGAAATGCGCAAAAAAGTAGATTATGCGCTTTTGACGGAAGGTGTATACAACAAGCCTGGCAATCGCTATAATATGTGCACGGCACATACAGATGATATCATTGATTTCACGTTAGATGCATATGAAAAGGCATTCGCAAAGCTCTGATGGGAGGCGCATCTTTATGGAAAAATATGTGGTGACCATTAATCGCCAATTTGGTAGTCTTGGGCGGCCGATTGCACGAGAGATGTCCGAACTTCTCCATATTGAGTACTACGATCGTGATATTGTTGATGCTGTCGCAAAAGAAACGAATATGCCGGTTTCTACTATCAGCGACGAGGAAGAAACAGCAAAGACCGGTTTTTTCTATATGAAATTCCCATTAGGCAGAGGAACGACGCGTACACAAGATGCCATTTTCAAATGCCAGGCGAAGATTATTGAAACTTTGGCAGATAAAGAAAGCTGCATCATCGTCGGAAGGTGTTCCGATTATCTTCTGAGAAACCATTCAAATCTCATTCGTATCTTTATCTATGCGCCTTTCGAGCAACGATTGAAAAACTGCGTCGAAAATCTCCATATGCCAGAAAATATAGCCAGGAAGATGATTCGCGATGTGGATAAGGCACGCGATGCTTATCATCTGCGTTATACGCATTATAAACCGTCTGATTTTTCGCACGCTGATATCCTGATCAACAGCAGTTTCTTGGGGGTAAAAGGAACGGCAGGCTATTTAGCGACGCTCATTCAACAAAAATTATCCGGAACGAGCAATGTTGATAATAAGGTCGAATAGGGGCTATTTCTTTGCCGCGAGCAAGGAGAATGGAATTTAAGGAACCGCTGATTCATTCGGTGCCCTGCCTTTTACTAACCTTCCCCTTAGGGGAAGGTGCCGAGCGTAGCGAGGCGGAAGAGGTGTTTTGCCTCGAATTTAGGTTTTATGCACATTCCCCCGCCGTGCAGCACCTCTTCCACCGCTACGCGGTTCCCCTTCTCCTGAGGAGAAGGTATGTTCTCATCCACTCAACAGTAAGTGGTAAAAGGCTTGTATTAATCAGCGTTTCCTTAAGGAACCACTGATTCATTCGGCACTCCGTCTTCACGCGTCTGCACTGTCCTCTCGTCGTCAACAAATCCTCAGCGTAGCTTCGGCTACGCCTGCGGTTTGTCTCCTAGAGAGAGGCAGCGCATCCACGTAAATCCGGAGCACCTCATTTAATCAGCGGTTCCTTAACAAAGGCGAATGCTTTCTATTTCTTGTCTCATATGATTTCTTGTGCTATAATGAGAACAGAAATTGGTGTGGTCATTGTACTACCAAGAAAACGCCCTCCGCGGTTGGTTACCGTAGAGGGCGTTTTT
>NZ_KB908426.1 GCF_000381005.1 Selenomonas bovis DSM 23594 | reverse complement strand
CCGCTCTTCGCGCGCCTCGACAAGCAGGTGGCGGCCGCCGGGGAGGACGGAAACAATATGACCGAGGCGCTCACGCGTTTCGGCATCACGCTGACGGACGAAACCGGGCATCTCCTGCCGCTCAACGAGCAGCTCGCGCAGCTGGCGCAGGGCTACAAGAACGCCGCGGCGGCCGGAGAGGAAGAGGCCTTCACCGCCGAGGTGCTCGGCGCACGCGGAGCCGCGCTCATCCCCGTGCTCGAGCAGTACGACGATCTCATGGAGATTTCCTCGCATATCAAGACCACGGGCCTGCTGAATCCGGAGGAGGCGCATCAGACCTATCTCAAGTGGCGCGAGATGGAGATGGAGGCGGGCCAGCTCAGGCTCGCGCTCGGCTCGGCGCTGCTGCCCGTGGCGGAGGATCTCATGCCGTCGGTCATCGGCGGTTTCCAGGATGTGATCGGGAGCATCCGTGAGAACAAGGCGTCCATCGGGGAACTCGCTGGCGTGATGGGAACGTTTGCGCAGACCTCTGTGGATGTCATCCGGGGCGTGGCGGATGCCATGCGCGACCTCGGCGTCAACTCGGAGTCCGTCAAAGAAACGCTCTCTGACATTGGGACGTTTTCGCGTCACGGCGGCATGAAAGAAGTCCTGAGCGGCGCGCTTGTCGGCGCGGGCGCTGGCGCTGTGGCGGGGAGCTTCGCGCCGGTCATCGGCACGGGCATCGGCGCGGCAGGCGGTGCCATCGTCGGCGCGCTCGGCACCTATGAGTTTGGCACGAGTACGGAAAAATTCCAGGACTGGAAGAAAGCCGATGAGGCGCTCGAGCGGGAAAAGAAGGCCGCGCGCGAAGCGGAGGAGGCCCTGCGGAAGAACAGCCGCGCCCAGGAGGAGAACGCCCGGACAGCCCGGGCGAACGCCGCTGCCGTCAAGGCGGCTGCTAAAGCCAGTGAAGAGCTTAAGGAAAACCTCTTTTCCCTCACGCACAGCGAGCTTGAGACTTCTCTGCACGAGGCGGAGCGGCAGGCGGAAAAGTACCGGAAGTCCGGCGCGGACGCCGCACTCGCCGACGCCTACCTGCAGCAGAAGCGGGCGCGCATCTACGAGGATTTCGAGACGAACGTGCTCGCGAAGGTCGCGGCCGTCCGTCATACGGCGCTCGAGAATCAGCTCGCGGACATCGACCGCGAGGCGGCGGCCTATCGCAGGAAGGGACTCGATGAAGCGCAGGCGGCTTCCTGGGCCGAGGAGCGCAAGGCGCGGATCCGCGAGGCATTCGAAGAGGAAGCCGCCGCCAAGATCGACAGCATCTACCATACGGCCCTCGAGAACCGTCTCGCGGAAATCGAGCGCGAGAAGAAAGCCTGGATCGAGAAAGGCCTCGAGGAAGTCCGCGCGACCAAGTGGGCCGAGAAGGAGAAGCTCGACGCCAAACGCAGCGCGGCGCTCGAGGTGCTCCAGTCACAGAAGGAAGAGTTCCAGGCCTACCTCACAGGCGGTGAGCGCGGTCTTGCCGACTACTACAAGGCGGCGCATGGCTTCACCATGGACGACCTCGCCATGACGCCGGAGCAGCTCGCGGGCTTTCAGAAAGCGCAGAAGCACATGCTCGAGAATCTCCTGCCGAACTTCCGCGATCCGGAGGAAGTCGCTAGAGAGAAAGAGGCCGCGCGGCGGAGTTTTTCGGCGGAGATCGACGGCAGGGCATACAGCTACGATGAAATCCTAGGCAGTCTCTCCAAACCGTTTGACGAAAAGATGCAGCAGCTCGTACCGCAGCAGGGAACTGAGCATCGCATCCCGCAGGCACCAAATGTGGCGGCGCCGCAGGTGCAGATTGCCGTCAACATCGAGAACGCCGTGACGCAGGACAATGAGGGCATGCGGCTTCTCGCCGACCAGGTGGCCGACCGCATCCGTCCGGCTGTGGAAAACGCGCTGGGAGGTGGCGAAAATACATATTCGAATTGGTGAGGTTCGGACGCTCGACACGGAGAACTGGCAGACCATCCCGGACGACCGCCAGCAGCAGGTCGAGATCATCGGCGGAAACGTCGTGCAGGACTTCGGCCGCGTGCCGGAGGGCGACAAGATTTCCTGCACCGTGACCGTGCTTGCGGACGGCTGGAAAACCATCTGCGAGTTCTGGGAGAAGCGGACGCCTGTCACGGTCGAGGATGAGGCGGGGAACCTCTGGCGGGATCTTCGCGTCGTGGTCAAGAGCTACGCCTACGTTGACCGCTTTCCCCGGGCCTATAAAGTAACGCTGGAATTTTGGAGGATATGAATATGGCGAATCAGCTGCACATCTATTACGGGAATATCTCGAAGGAAGGGACGGACGGCACGGAGGCCAGCGCGGGCACGGGGCTTTCGCCCATCTCCGTCACGCTCGACGCGGCGAAGGAGGAGTCGAAGGTCATCATGTGCGCCGTGCGCTGCGATGAAGGCTATCACATTGAGGGCGAGACTACCTTGAAACTCGTCGGAGCGAACGCCGCGAAATGGAAACTCGCGAGGGACGGGGATTTCGGCAGTCCCGAGGATGCCAATATGAATGGCACCTGGGAGGATTCCATCACCCTCGAGCATGTGGGAAGCCTCAACGCGGCGTTCTGGGTAAAGGCGATGAGTTCCAAGGATGAGAAACCGTCGAACGACACGAGCGTGTCGCTCCAGGCGGAGGGACTTGTCGCGGCGGATGAGGGGGCGTGAGCATGGGCTTTCATTACGTCAATCCCGGTTTTACCGGACTTCTCGACGTGGCGGGAGGAGCGACAGTGGTAACGTCCGAGCGCAGCAGGACGGGATATGGAATTCTGCAGCCAGAGGATAGATGCGGGGTGAAGCTGGAGGCCGTTCTGAAGGAACTCTGGATCAGGTTTGACATCTATTTGCCGACAAGCAAGGAAGTTCCCAAGGCGTTTGAGGCGAAGGTGCTCTATAACGGATTCGGCCTTCGGTTTTACACGTATGAAGCCACGAATCAATTCTTCGTGGAACCATATTGCTCTGGAACAGGGCTTGATCCTAAAAAAATACCGGTGTACAAGTCCGACATGGAGGAACTGAAAGCGGAGTGCCATCTTTTCGCGGGAAAAGTCAACTCCGTCTATATGCACGCCAAGCGCGGGACAGGGAACGAGAAGGACGGCGCGTTCGAGCTGTGGTTCAATGGAACGCAATATGTAAAGGGCGCAATCAAATGCTATAGCTGGAGCGACAACTATGTCACGGTTATGAGCAATTCGGAGCTCTTGCTGATATCCGATATCATCATTTCGGACACGGCGTTTGACAAGAGGACGCAGCTCGTACCAGTACCCGCCGTCGGTATCGAGTCTGACATGACACAGATGGGAGACGGCTCCTATATCGCAACGGACGCAGGGCAGACGTTGCTCCAGTATCTTGACATGGAAGCGCTCGCGGATTCCTGTGGCGGCAGTTCCCGGGTGACGGGCGTGGCAGTCATTGGGAATCCGGCGTATCAGATGGAATCCGGCAGCGGGGCGCTCACGGTCATCCAGAGTCTGAGCGGGACCCTGACGGAATATGCCACACAGCCGCTCCAGAGCGACGCGGCAGGGGTTATCTGCGATTACCATTCGCTCGATGGCACGGTAGACGGACTGAACGGATTGGCCGTCGGATGGAAAACGGGAGTCTGACATGAAGATCTCACTGAAGCCGCAGGCATATCTCGAGGGAAGCTTTTTCGGCAGGGCGTCCGTGATGCCACAGACGTTTCTTGAAGGTGCGTTCTTCGGACACGCGGCTCTGAAGTCTTCCGTCTGGCTGTCCCTCGTACTGGAGACGTCTCATCTGGAGAAGTGCAGCATCGATTTGCGGCGCGTGGTGGGGAGCGGTGCGGCAGCGTCTGCCGATACCAGGCGCGAAGTGACAGCGGCCAATCTCGCGGCGGTGGATACCCTGCGCGAGGTGCGCTCTTTCCTGCTGTCCTTTACCGAAGCGCGCCTGGTTCGGTGCATCCAAAACTCGCAGATAGAGAAAGCGGATCTGGCACGCTATGTGGGTGGAACGTACTGTGTCCGCAGGGCTGACACCTCCCGTATCCTTTCACGGAACTATGTGGTGCAGCGGGGAGAGCTGTGCCGGAAGGTGGGAGTGACGCAGCAGGCAACGGCCCGGCTTCGCATGGTCAAGGTACTGGTAATACGGGCAGAGGCGGACCTCAGACGCTGGCTGCTGACATCGGTGCAGCAACATGCGGACAGCAGGAGATGTGTCAAAAAATCGGAACGGGAGAAATCAGATACATCGCGCCGTGTGCCGCATGTCCTGCGCTATGAGCCGGAGAGTCAGTCGGAGCTTCTGACGAGCTTCCATACTCAAGGCATCCGCTCCTTTTCCATGACGCTCGGCGAGCTGACGCTTTCAGACACGTATCGCATCGAGACAGTGCGGCCGCTCGCCATCGAGGCGGAGGTCGCGGGAAAGCTGCTCGACTATCCTTTCCGGTTCCTCGTGGAGGAGACGAGCCAGCAGGACATGCTCCAAACGGTGAAGGGGACGTACAGCAGGGATAAGCTGCTCTATACGGCCATCAACGTGTGCGTGGATGAGGCCAACGTTTCGTACTATGCCGAGGGCATCGCGGACGCGCTGGGCCTCGCGCTCGACTTCCGCTGCGATGACTTCATCCCCTCGCAGAATTTCGAGGAAAGCGGCATGACGTATCAGGATTTCATCTCGGCGCTTTTCGGCTGGACGGCGAAGCTGCCGCACCGGCAGGTCAACGTGTTCATCCGGGGGGATACGCTCCACATCATCCAGCGCGGGCAGGAGGACGCCGTGACCGACATCACGGACTGGCCGCACACCCGGCCGACCATCGACCGCAAGCTCGTCCGCTCCCTCTGGCATAGCGGCCGGGAAAACGAAAGCGATCAGGCGCACAGCGATGCGGAGGATGCGCCAGTTCCCTTCACCGGCACGATTTCGCTCGGGGAGATCAGCCGCACCTACGAGAACGGCTTCCTCGTGCGCGAGACCAACGAGAACGGCGCGACGGACTACACCTACACGGACGGCTATCTCACGCGCAAGCGCACACACAACAAAGATGGATCGACCAGCCTCACGGAATACGCCTACGCGAAAACAGGCCGCGACATCTATCTCTTCAAGGAAACGGAGCGCACGACGGAGGCCGTCGATGACGGCAGGGAGCACAGCGAATACGACTGGCAGGACTGGAACAATCCGGTGAGCGAACGCGTCACCTACCACGCGCCGCTCGGCATGGGGTGGTATGCGACGACCGTCTACGTCGACGGGGAGAATACTGGTAGCAGCCTTTCGCAGGGAAAGCCCGGCGGCAAGGCGAGCCGCTACACCATCGACCAGTCGAATCTCTCTCTCGGCTCGCATTATACGCGGGTGTACGGCAGGGGCGAGCCGTCCGCCGCCTCGCTCATCGACACGGAGTTTCCGGTCAAAGACGAGACTTATCTCGCGATGCTCACGGAGGAAATCGAGTGGCTCAACCGCAGGACGAAGGAAACCGTGACCATGGAGATCGTCTCGCGCGTTAGAAACGGCGTGCCGGAGGTGACGCACATCCTGGACTTCACGGAACGAATAAGATTTGAGGGCAGCGAGTATTTCCTTGTGTCCAACCAGGTAACGCTCACGCCGCGCAGTCTGCGGCAGAGCATCACGATTGCGAGGTGGTATTGATGAACGGAATCGACGGACTCGCGGAAGCCCTGCGGACAGGCAGGAAGCGTATGCGGGAAAACGCGGAGCAGAAAGCGCAGCGCGGCGTCATAGAGAATGGCAGAGTCCGCATCGGCGCGCGCAGCTATCCGATGAAAGCCGCCGTCGATGCGGATACGGGCGACGGCAGCCGCGTCTGGGTGCAGATCGCGCGGGATGGAACGGCCGTTGTCATAGGAGCGTGAGAGGATGCACCAGGAAAGAGTGACAGCCGTCAGCGGCGGCAATGTGCTCGCTGGCGGCCGATGGCTGCGAGCCATCGGCAATCAAAGCATCGAGGCGGGTGATCTCATCTGGACGGATGGCCGCTGCGTCTACGGAAATCTCGCGGAAGGCGGGGAGGCGGCACTTGTCGCTGCCGGCAGAGAACTGCAGATTCCTATATTTCTGGGTGACGGCACGCACTGCTTGTATCACGGGAAAACACTGCGGACAGGAGCAAAGGGCGCTATGCACAGTTTGATGGTAAACCGGGGCAGCGAGGTCGCTTTTTCCAATAAATATGACGTAGTGGATGTCTCCTTGAGCGCGGCAGGCGAAGCGCGGGAACTACTCGGAGAAGCCTATCGCCGGGAGAATGGCACGGTTGGTTACAGTTCCCGCGACTATGGAGAAGGCATAGGCAGCAAGTTCGGCATCTATTTTGATAACGGCGTACACGAAAGGTATGGCATCAGAGACTGGTACGCCGCAGCAGAGGATATTGTCCATCTCCCCCTGTTGCGGGAAGGTGCAAGGCTGGCAGGCGCGGCGGCGCTCCGGCAACTTGAAAAAGACGCACCCTCTGGGAGACCGGAAGAAAAGACAGTCCTCCAGCTGGAACAATGCGAGATTATCGGCGGCTGGCAGGAATCGGAGCAGGACTACTGCCTGTTTCTGCGGGGCATAGGGAGAACGATTTACATGTCGGGCAATCACCTTTCCTGCTCTGGCGCGCCGGATTATTGTTGGGCGGCAGATGAGAAAAGCTTTGACTTTCTGTCGGTCGTCTATGAGCTTGAGATGGCGGCGACACCCTCGGCCATTTCGATTTTGCGTGAAAAATACACGAGCGGCCGCGTCATATCGATTTCAGGTATCTCCGTGGAAGATGATGACGTGAAGAAGGGATTTATTGACGTCATCGACAGCATCGACCTGCCGCTGCCGGATGGATTTCGTCTCGCTATGGAACGGCGCGAGAAGAAACAGACGGAATCTTCTAGCTGCAATCCGAACGCTTACCGCTATACACTCAGGACGCCGAGGAATGAGGAAATCTGTGAGCTGGACGGCTGCGAGCCGGGAGACAGGCTCATCGCCTGCAAGACGCGTCCGGGCATGTGGCTCGTTTCCCATAAAGGCGAACTCTATCACTGCAGGAAAGGCGGCAGGAGGAAAATCGAAACTGGAAGTACCTGCCGCAACGCGCGTCTCCGGCCGATGAAGCAATGCGGAAAATGGATGAAAGGAGACAACTGACATGGAACATATACGCTGCTGGGCAGCGGGAATCGGCGCAATTCTTGGCGACTTCTTCGGCGGCATGGACGGCCTGCTGACCGTCCTCGTGGCCTTCGTCGTGCTCGACTACATCACGGGCGTCCTCTGTGCCGTCATCGAGAAATGTCTGTCAAGCGAGACAGGATTCAAAGGCATCTGCCAGAAGGTGATGATCTTCTGCCTTGTCGGTATGGCGAATCTCCTCGACACGCAGATCATCGGCAGCGGCAGTATGCTCAGGACCGCTGTGATTTTCTTCTATTGCGCCAACGAGGGGATCTCCATCACCGAAAACGCCGCGCGCATCGGCCTGCCCGTGCCGGAGAAGCTAAGAAAGGTCATGGAGCAGCTGAAGGGGAAGTGAATGAAGAAAGGGCTCCGCGATTTTGAGGAATCGGGGGGCGCGGATGAGGAGGGAAAAAGAATCGACTATAAAAATACATAGAAAAATTATCATGTATTTTTATAGTCGAACATGGTATAATCAAGACAGAGAAAGTTAGTTTACAACAGGATGTGAGTATATGCCTATACTGGATCGAAATGTAAAAACATGGCGAAAGAAAGATCTGCTGGCGCATATGACCGACTACAAGTTTCGCCAACTGGTAAAGGCACAACGCCTGTCCCGCATACAACATGGCATCTACATCTTTTCTCCAGCGAAAGAAAGCGATAACGACCTCGTACTGACTCAGCAATTTTATTCGCAGGCTATTATAAGCATGTTTTCCGCGGCTGATTTCCATGGCCTGACGACGATGATTCCTCGCTCTGTACAAATTACGCTGCCGAGTCAGGGAGCCCGCTGTCTGGAGAAGCCGAAATATCCAAGGGTAGAGTATTTCTTCGCAGGGAGAAATATCATCGATTTGGGCTGCGAGGTACATAAGATAGACGATTATCCTGTTCGTATATATAACAGAGAACGAGTCGTTTGTGATATGTTCCGCTATCTACGCCGCGTCGGACAGGACATGGCCATAGAAGTCTTCAATAATTAC
>NZ_KB908425.1 GCF_000381005.1 Selenomonas bovis DSM 23594 | reverse complement strand
AGCGGCTTCCAGGGCGGCCTGGCTGCTCTCTGCCGCAACTTTGGCGTGAATGTCTAAAGGTTAGTTTGCAAGCAGGCAGCTTGCGGTGCTTAGGCAATTGCACCGCAGGCTGTTTCGCGCCAATAAGTTCAGAAAAGACGGATAAATTCCAGAGGTAGAGCGGATGATTAGTTTAAGCAAAGGTCGGAAAGTGGACTTGACCAAGGGCAATGCCGGGCTTAGACATTTGCTGATTGGCCTGGGCTGGCAAAGCCAGGGAAATAATTTTGATTTGGATACAGCTGCCTTTCTTTTGGGGGCAAATGGCAAGGCTGCCGGAGATGATGATTTTATCTTTTATGGCAATCTGAGGCATGGCAGCGGCTGCGTGGAGCACAAGGGTGACAATCTTACGGGAAATGTTGGCGGGGATGCTGAGCAAATCTTGGTGGATCTTGGCAGGGTGCCGGGAAATATCGAAAAAATTGCTTTTACTGCTACCATTTACGACGCAGAAGGACGCCGGCAGAATTTTGGCATGGTGAAAAATGCCTATATCCGGGTAGTCAATGCAGATACGCAGCAGGAGATGCTGCGTTATGATATGGGCAATCAATTTTCGATAGAAACTGCTGTAGTGGTGGCAGAGATCTACAGGTATAAAGGCGAATGGAAATTCAATGCCATAGGCAGCGGCTATCAAGGAGGCTTAGCAGCCTTGTGCGGGAGTTTTGGCATTGATGTATCAGAGGGAGACAATTCTGCTGCTTCCAACGCTCCGCCTGCGAGAGAGCAGCCCATTCCACCTGTTCCACCTGCCAGGGAGCAGCCGGCTCCCCCCAAGAAAGTGGAACTTCGGAAGGGCCAGAAGGTCAATCTCACCAAGAAGGCAGGAACCAATCTGGGAAAAATTTCCATTAACCTGAATTGGTCACAGCCGGAAAAGAAGGACAGCGGTTTCTTTGGTTCCATCTTCGGGAATAACAATGGCATTGACCTTGATCTGGCGTGCTTGTTTGAGATGAAAGATGGCAGCAAAGGGGTAGTGCAGGCGCTGGGAAATTGTTTTGGCAGTTTCCAGAGTTTTCCCTACATTGAACTGGATGGCGATGACAGGACTGGCAATTCTGCTGCAGGGGAAAATATGCGCATTAATGGCAGCAAGATATCAGAAATCAAGCGCATCCTGATTTTTACCTTTATTTATGAAGGGGCAGCCAACTGGTCTGAGGCAAAGGGCGTAGTTACGGTGAAATGCAGCGGCAGCCCTGATATAATCGTCCGTATGGATGAGTATGGTTCCAATAAATGTGCCTGTGCTATAGCTATGCTGGAAAATCAAGGCGACACCTTCAGCGTGGAGAAGATTGTGCGGTTCTTCAATGGCCATGAGGATATTGACAGGGCCTTTGGCTGGGGCTTGCGCTGGGTTGAAGGCTCTAAGGATTGATTGAATAAAAGGAGGAAAAAATTATGTCATACGTACGCAGACTGCCGGTTTATTTGTTGTTGGACTGCTCTGGCTCCATGTCAGGTGAGCCTATAGAATCGGTGAGACAAGGCATCAAGATGCTGGTCAATGAACTGAAGGGAGATCCGCAGGCTTTAGAGACAGCCTGCCTTTCTGTCATCACTTTTGCCAGTGTAGCGCAGCAGACCTCGCCCCTGACGGAACTGATGCTGTTCAAGGAGCCGAAATTGGAAGCCAGTGGTGCTACATCCCTGGGCGGCGCTCTGAAGGTGCTGCGGGAGTGCATAGATAAAGAGGTCAGGAAGACTACCGAAAATCAGAAGGGTGACTGGAAGCCTTTAGTCTTCATTCTCACGGACGGCATGCATACAGATGATGATGAATTCGACCGTCAGACTGCGGATATCAAGAGCCTGAAGGTGGCAAATATCATCGCAGTGGGAGCAGGGCCTTATGTGGAGCAGTCTACCTTGAAGCGGATTACGGATAATGTTTTGCTGATGAATACGGCTTCTGCTGGTGATCTTTCGAAGTTCTTTGCCTGGGTATCCGGTTCCATCAAGATGTCTTCCAAGAGCCTTGATGCAAAACCGGGCGGAGCCATCGAGCTTCCGCCTCCGCCGCAAGGTTTCACGATTGTTCCTTGAGGTTGAAGAGGAGCGTAAGTAATGGGCAATTCGGAAAATACTGGGAAAAAATATGGAAGCCTCATGTATACCCAGCATGGCAAAATTTATAAGCTTGCGAATAATCCCGGCAGCAAGGTAATTCATACAGAAAAAAGTGAAGCAGTTCTGATAAAAACCTCATCGCCATTCCCCAAGACTGCTTTTACCAAAGTGAGCAAGAAAGCGGAAATGCCTCAGGAGCCGGAAAAAAGCACTGAAGACAAGCCGGTGCCGGAGGCAACGGAGGCAGCGGGTCTGCCGGAGGCGGCGGGTGCATCGGAGACTCCGCAGGTCTTGTCAGATTGGGAGGTACTGCAGCATACGGCTTCCCTGTGGAAATACAAGCCGGTGCCAAAGGATGAGCCTGAGCCTTACGAGGAATATCTTACCGAATCAGCTACATTGGGAAGCTTCCACGTCACTGCTGCCAGGGTCAGGGGAAAGAAGCATAAACATGAGGGCACGAACTGTGATGACTGGTTTGAGACGAGAAATATAGAGAATTTTGCCGTGATAGCAGTTTCAGATGGAGCGGGGTCGAAGAAGTTCTCTCGTATAGGTGCAAAGACTTCCTGCACGGGGGCAATGGAATATCTTGAGAGGGAACTGAAAAATCTTCTGCGGAAAAATTCTGAGCTGAAGGCACATTTGGGCTATGACCTGAAAGACAGCAGGTTTCAGCAGGCTGCCTCACAAATGGCGCAAATGGCTCAGCATGCTATGCTGGCAGCCAGGCAGAATGTAATAAATGCTTTTCAAGCGAGGCAGGGGACGCCAGGTTATGCGGAAGCAGTCAAGCGTGATCTGCAGCTGAATGATTTTGCTGCCACTTTGCTGCTGACCATAGCCCTGCCGATTGAAAACTCCGATGAAACTTTCATTGTAACCTGTCAGGTGGGCGATGGCATGACAGCTGCCATCAGCAGAACGGCTCCTTATGACCAGATAATTACGCTTTTGGGAGACGCTGATAGCGGAGCTTTTTCGGGCGAAACGGAGTTTTTAACCAGCTCGTCTATAGATTCTCTGCAAAGCCTGATGGGACGCACACGTGTTTCAAGGAAGAAAATCGACATCATCATGTCTATGACGGATGGAGTGGCGGATGACTACGATCCCAACGGGAAAGAGATGCTCAGGTTATATCTGGATCTGCTTGTCAATCGTGTTATTTCATCACCTCAGCTGGAGATGATGCAGAAGAAACTGGATAAGGCCAGATATGAGGAACTGTCAAAGATTGTACCTGCTCCGCAATCCTATCCAGCCGTGACCGGCGAGCTAGAACCAAGGATGGTGCCTGTGCAGTATGTCAGGGAACTTCAGGAAAAGCAGGGGCTGGATTTAAAGAAGATATGGGAAGAGGGCAGGGAAAGCCTCACTGTTATGGCCGGGGCTATTCAGCTGAACACGGGAAAAAATGCAGCCACCAGGCTGAAGGAATGGCTGGACAGCTATGTGGTCAGAGGATCTTTTGATGACCGTACCTTAGTGATTTTGCAAAGGGGAGAGTAGAATGGCTAAAAAGAATCAGCATATAGAGAAAGCCATTCTAATGAATGATACGGAGATAGAGTATGTTTTGACTGACAATCCGCCCAGGGGAGGGATGAAGCATACTTATTTCACGCCAGACAGGAAATTTGCCATTCAGTTTTTCAATAAGGAGGAAGATGCTGAGAACCCTCAGATGCACTCAAGACTGGAAAACATAGTGGGACTCTATAATCCCACTCTGGCAGAAGAATATGGGGGCGCCATGGGCAATACCAAGGAGACGGCTGCATATTTTGCCAATCTCTTTTGCTGGCCTGTTGCTCTGATAAAATATCCGGAGTTCGGCGTTGTCTGCCCTACCTATCCGCCTAATTTCTTTTTCGGCAAGCATGCTGTGAAAAGTGGCGTGAATCTCGATATGGCAGGCAAGGACAAGAAGAGCAGATGGTTTACCTCTCGTGCCATCAGCAAATGTCTGGCTGATGATGAGTGCGGGAATTTCCAGACCATGCTCAGGCTCTCCATATCTCTGGCTAGGGCTGTGCGGCGGCTGCACACAGCAGGCCTCTCCCATTCGGATCTGTCCAGCAACAATGTGCTGATAGATCCCAAGACAGGCACGTGCGTGGTCATAGATATAGACTCACTGGTGGTGCCCGGGGTGTTCCCGCCGGAGGTGGCGGGAACCAAAGGCTATATTGCTCCGGAAGTCCTGGAAACCATGGACTTGCCCTTTGATGATCCGGGAAGGAAACTTCCCTGTGCAACTACGGATCTTTTTGCCCTGCCAGTGCTTCTGTATGAATATCTGCTCAAGAGACACCCCCTGGACGGACCGAAGATATATACTACCACTTCCACGGAAGATGATGAGTATATGCAGTATGGGCCGATGGCGACCTTTATTGAGAATCCTCATGATACGAGCAACAGGCCGGATGATTTGCAGGTAACTATCCATGACCTGGGGCCTTATCTTGAGAAAATGTTTCTCCAGGCTTTCGTCGAGGGGATGCACGACCCTGAAAAACGTCCCACGGCAGCCCAGTGGGAGAAAGCGCTGGTGAAGACATGGGATCTCCTGCAGCCATGCCCGAATTCCAACTGCAAGGCGAAATGGTTTGTGCTGCATGATGTGCGCAATCCCGTATGCCCTCATTGTGGAACGCGGCTCAGAGCAGATGATGTGATACATGTCAGGCTGAAAAAGCCCATGAGAGGCCGCAAGGGACAGTGGCAGCAGACGGGCGAGATCAATCTGTATGATAATATGCCTTTGTTTAAATGGCATTTTCTGGCTAACGTATATCCTGATGAAAAAATGCAGGATCGCACGATGCAGGCGTATATAAGTCATCAAGGCAGCGAGTGGTATCTGGTGAACAATGCCCTGGAAGGGATGCTGTCGCCAAAGGGCAATCTTGTGCCCATAGGGCAGGCTGTATGGCTCAGGAATGGTGAGATGTTTCCCACCAGCAATCAGCAGGATGCATTGCTGATGGAGGTTGTGAAGGGATGATGATGCAGCATGAATTCCATACAGCAAAAATTTTCTGGCAGGGAGAGTTTTATAGATTTGCCCATGGGGGAGTATGAGGGGCCTCTCAGGATAAGCCATGCCTGTACAGTGGACGGGCATGGCGCTACCCTTTGGGTAAAATCCGGGACTGCTCTGATAGTAGATGCAGATCAAGTAGTGCTGAAGAATCTGCGCATAGAATTAACGGAAAATTCGCAGGGAACTGTAGCTGTCAAGCTGAGAAGCAATACTGTGACAGAAAATGTGGAAGTATATGGTCAGGAGGACAGGGGTGGCAGTGTATCAAGCTGGCGTTTGCCCCGCATGATAGAACTGGGAGTATTCGCGGCGGAGAAGGCCAATGAATTCCATCGTCTGATAGTGACAGACTGTGCCTGTGAGATAACTAATAATGTGCATGGCTTGAGCCTGAGTCCTCAGAGGCTGATGCCAGGGACAAATGACGTGGCCTTCAAAATATCTTCTTTGATGGGAGGTACTGTACTGTATGGCGATATAGTGCTGAAGACTGATTATGGCATAAGCAAACGGATATATGTATCAGGCCGGGCTGCAGTAGGGGCCAGGGAGATACATGAGCAGCAGCCATCAGCTGCTGGAGGTTCTGTAGATAGCAGTTCGCAGATTGATTATACGGCTAATTCTGATACTGCAGCAAACAATAGCATAGGTGAGAAAGTTGTCAAGGGTCAGAGATTGAGACTGAAGGATGTAAAGAATTTGTTTGTGGGGTTTGTAGGAGAGAATATCAAGGTAGATATAGATCCCTATGCGTTTCAGTTATACGGAAATGGAAAGACCAGGCAGGATAGCGATTTGATTTTCTTCGGCAATAAGCAATCCAGGCAGGAGGCTGTGTATATAGACGAAAAGGATGGTGCGAAGGGTGTCGGAATAAATCTGGAAAAGATAGCTGAAGATGTGGAAAATATCGTGGTTGCTTTTGCAGTGTATGAAGATGCTAATAACCCATCCGCCAGTTTCTCAGAAGTAAGAAATCCCTTGGCCAGAGTGTGGATGGATGAGGATAAGGTATTCGATTTTCGGTTGACACTAGGTCTGGAAAAAGTCATAAATATGCTGGAAGTTTATAGACATAAGGGCGAGTGGAAGGTAAAGTTTGTCGGGGCTGGGTTTAAAGATGGGTTGAGAGTATTGTGTGAGCAATATGGGCTGGATGTAAAATGAAGCCTGTTGATGTATGCTTTGCCAACCAGTTGCTGTACTGTGAAAAAGTAAAAGATTCTTTAAGGTCTGGAGGGGATCAAATATGCCGGTAGATTTGACCAAGAGTGATAATGGAAATAGCTATATCAATGCATACGAACCAGATGTTGGTATTAAGCAGACTTTTTTTCGAGCAGACAACAGACTTAATCGTAAAAGATACTTTAAAAGGTCAGTTGTTATTTGGCTCATAAGTTTTATTTGCGATGCTCTTGTAGCGTCGGGAGAAGGTTTGGCACTTATGTTGGCATTCTTGATAATAATTGTATTGACAGTTAGTTCTATAATGTTAAGTATCAGGAGATTGCATGACTGCGATAAATCTGGATATTGGTATTTTTTGGCGTTGGTACCAATAGTGAATCTGGTTTTGTGGCTGTATTTGCTGTTCCAGCCAGGCACAGCAGGAGAAAATAAGTACGGGCCGGATCCTCTGGCACAGAGTGCCTAAGCAAGTGGGGGTAGTTTTTGTGTAACGTGGAAAATGGGGATGGTATACATGGGCGTGGCGAGTTCTAAATAGCGGCACTATATGTGGCTGCTTTTATGGTGGTTCTGCCTATATTATGCGATAGTACATCATAGCATGATGGCAAGCGTTGCATTCCTGTTGCTGTTCTTTATTGCGAGTACATATAAGACCTTATTCAAGTCGCTGGTGATTGGAATTGTATGTGCATTGCTCGTGAATATACCATTCGTTCCATTGATAATATTTGCCATAGGAATAGTCGGCATTTTGTTCAGATTCAGATTTCTGGCAAAACATTGGCGTGTTCTTTTGGTAGGCTTATTTGCTTATGGTGTTCATTTTGCAGTGTTGTTATTTAATGGGTTTATAAAAGGTTTTCATTGGATACTCAAAACATATTCAATGGCGAACCAAGAAGGTGTGGAGGTAGCACAGACTATTTCCAGTGGGGCTATGCTCATGGGGGTGCTTATAGCGACAATCCTGGCTTTTGTGCTGCATCGGAAAATTGTTTGGCTGTACAAGCAGCGACGATCTTTCCCTTTTTCTCACATATAAAGGTAGGGGATTATGATTTGACAGGGGATTCCTTGCTTGATGCAGATTCAATCTCCGGTACTGCAGACAGTTTGAGTGAGTTGGAAACAGGAGCAATGGGAGCCGCTGCGCATGGGACAAATGAGGCTGCCGCAAAGCAGGGGCGTGAAGAGGAAAGGGCAGAGTCAAGAGAACGCATAGAATCGGAATTGGATAGGTTGCTTAGAGAGCGCAAAAATCCATAGAAGGCTTGTGGGATAAGCGAAATATAGGGAAATTAGAAGGAGGAATTGCAATATGCGTGCTATATTAGGTGTATTAGCTGGCATGGCCGCGTATGTGGTAGCGATAATTTTATCTTTCTTGTTTTTTATTTGGTTCTTTGATAAACCGGCAGACTGGCCATATTTTATTCCTATTGCAACTGCGCTTATTTCGATTTCTACCGCAGTTGGGACAGCGGATGAAGTGTCTGGCGGCAAAAAGGCAGGTGCTTTTCTAGCAATTTTGATAGCTGGGATGTGGATAGTGTTTGTAGTAGTAGATGTGGTTGGGGATGTATCTGATATATTGCGTGCTGAGCACGATGAGGCTGGAATTTTTGAAATTTTCATGGCCGGTTTTGATACATTTTTGAGTTCGAAAATATTTGCTGTAGTATCCTTTTTTGTTGCAGCTAGTTCACTGGAAGAGTCGAGGAAATGATTGCAAAGATTTTGGTGATGTTTTGATATGGTTCGTTGTAAAATGAAGTTGAACAGTTAATCAAAAACAAAAACCCATAGCGACTTCCTATGTTAAAATGGTTCTGCAAAACAATCATCAACAAAGGAGTATCGCTATG
>NZ_KB908424.1 GCF_000381005.1 Selenomonas bovis DSM 23594 | reverse complement strand
GGCAGCAGCCTGAAACAGAACAGTGCAAAAAACGAGGCGATCGGTGACCGCCTGTTTCTTGTACTGTTTTTTATGCCATGATTATCGCCAGTGTCAGATGACCGTGATTGAGGTCAAAGAAAACGGGGCTATCCGCACGAAAATGCTTTCGTGAGACAGCCCCTTTTTTGTGTGGCAGGAATATCATTTAACGTTTTGAAATGATGAGGAAAGAAATCGTGTGAGAATATCGAAAAGGTATAGATAAATGACGATGAACGTAAAGTGTAAGATGTAAACAAAATAGGGAAATGTCTTGCGGGGGGGGGCGTCTGTGTTATGATAAAGGAGATTTTCAATGTGTATGTGGATTAAAACTATTTTCATATGGATGAAGTTGCTTGAATCGTGAAAAGCCGTTTTATGCTCAGTGAGTGGAATATAATTCTTTTTCATGGCAGGAAGGAATTATTCTTGCGCGATATTGTCGAGGCTATCAGTTGCTCTCATGCACCCGGTTATTATAAGATTATGTACGAAAATTCACTTAGAAAAGTTTATATGTTAGTTTTCCAGGATATAACGTTCAAGTGTGGACAGAACATCCATGAAAAAGCCGCGAGATGAAGCTTGGCGAGTTGTCTTCTTGTTCTTCGGTATCTATCAGCAATTGGTTTTTAAGAGGTTTTGGAGATATTCTGTAAGTATATAATGTACTGCTAGGAGTATTGTTATGGTAGTTATTAATAATAAAAATGATACTGTTTTCGGGATAATCAAAACATTAATAGACGCGCATACGATGGGGATTTATTCTGTGGCTGCGCTACTTAGAGAATGTGGATACAAGGTAATGATTGCTCCTGAAAGTGTTCAAGATGCATTAGGGAAAATAGAAGCAGACAGCAAAAAAGAAATTATTAAAAATTGGATTGTAGAAAATAAAATCACAAATATTGGCATTTCTTATAGATTGGATCCAAGAATTGCGGTAAGTATAGTCGGAATTTTAATTCATTATCTAAATAATTCAGGGTTATATGGATCGTTATACTCACAGGTAAGAGCAATATGTTTTTCAGGGCTCAAACCAGCGTGCGAGAAAATAGGCGAAGAGTTCGGTGGGAAAATAGATACTTTTTGCGGTGGGGAATCTGTGGAGGAAACATTATTGAAAATAGGGGTACCTATTGAGATGATTCCACAAAATATTGTTAAAGGATGTCGGTACGATAAAGAGTTGCTGGAATTTGGAACAGATATAATAAAAAAAGGAGAGTATAAAAAAGAGAAGCCTTTAGTAAGAAAAAGATACCCAGAATATGGAAAATTTAATGATACATTATTATTACGCCTTGATAACAACTTTGCAGGAGAATTCCATCCGCTCATCCGAGCACATTCGGGTCCGTATTCGGCTGATCTG
This sequence comes from Selenomonas bovis DSM 23594, assembly GCF_000381005.1. Lineage (GTDB taxonomy): Bacteria > Bacillota > Negativicutes > Selenomonadales > Selenomonadaceae > Selenomonas_C > Selenomonas_C bovis. Next base: position 7,614 of record NZ_KB908424.1, on the reverse strand, counting down.
ACAAGAGAGCAATGTTTAAAAAAATATAGTAAATGGTGCAGAGAATTAGCTGAAGCAGGATATTTGGATATTCTTTCCATAGGCTGTTCGCAGTTGTCGCAGTCAAATTTTGGGGAAGATTGGTTTAATAAAACGAATGGAGGTGGAGTTCCGGTAAATTCTGAAAAAGAATATCACGATATTTGGGAATCTGCTTCGCCAATGCTCGTAAGAACTTATTCCGGAACAAATAATGTTGTAAAAATGGCAGAAATGTATGAGCGTTCTATCAATATCGCGTGGCATGCTTTATCATTGTGGTGGTTTGATGAACTCGATGGCAGGGGACCAAATAAATTATATGACAATCTAAGGAAGCATTTATTTGCCATTCAATATATAGCTACAACGAATAAGCCAGTAGAAACGAATGTGCCGCATCATTTTGCATTCAGAGGCTGCGATGATCTCACATATATTGTTTCAGAATATCTTGCTGCGAAAACAGTAAAAAAATATGGTGGAAAAACGTTTATATTGCAGAATATGTTAAATACACCTAGAAGTACATGGGGAGTTCAAGATTTAGCTAAGTCAAGAGTATTGATCAAACTTATAAAAAGTCTTGAGGATGACAATTATAGAGTCATCATTCAAACGAGAGCAGGGTTAGATTATTTCAAACCAGATATCGAAGAAGCTAAGATACAACTAGCTGCTGTGACAGCACTTATGGATGATATTGATCCTGAAAATATTTATAGTCCTGAAATAATACATGTAGTAAGTTATTGTGAGGCATTGTATTTAGCAACACCAGAAATAATAAACGACAGTATAAAAATTGTCAGGGCAGCACTCAAAGAATATAGGAAACGAAAAAGAGAAAAGAGTACACCAGATGTATTTACAGATGATATTCAACAAAGAACATATTTATTGGAAAAAGAGTCAAAGAAAATTATAAATGCAATGGAAGAAAATATTCCTGATTTGTACTCTCCAGAAGGATTATATATTGCCTTTGCATCTGGTTGGTTACCCGTACCGGAATTGTGGTCGACATCTGATGAATTCAAACATGCAAAAGAATGGACGACTAAATTTCATGATGGAGGGATTTGGCTTGTTGATCATGATTTGATTATGCCAACAGAAATAAAAATAAATCAATGTGTTACAAATATTCCGGATGCCATTTGTAATTTAAAATTTTTAAGGAGAAGGTAAAACAGATGGATTCTGATTCAGTTGGGGCAAAAGAAGTTTTTATTTGCGGAGGCGGGCACCAAGGTCTTTCAATGGCTGCGCATTTAAGTATATGTGGATTAAATGTTAGGTTGTGGAATAGAACACCAGCTCATATTGCGGAAGTGAAAAAAACTGGTGATGTATGTTGCTCAGGAATCATAAATGGGATAGGACATTTGAAAAAAGTATCTTCGAATATTTCAGATGTGATTTCAGATTTCATCATGGTGACAACTCCGAGTAATGCTCATAAAGAAATAGCGAAAATGCTAGCACCTTTCGTCAATAAAAACATGGTAATTATATTAAATCCTGGAAGGACATTTGGAGCAATAGAATTCGCTCATACTTTGAAAGAATGTGGCGTTAGTGAACTGCCGCATATCGCAGAAACACAAACAATTATTTATACTTGCAGAAAATATTCTGAAAATTGTGCTCAAATTTTTGCTTTGAAAAATGATGTTGAGATTGCGTCGATAGGAAAAAACGATTTGGAGTATATAATTTCCAGAATTCCAATGTGTATAAGAAAATATTTCAAACCGGTAAAGTCTACAGTTATTACATCACTTTCGAATGTAGGTATGATATTACATTGCGCACCTGTTTTGATGAATATTGGTTGGATAGAAAATAAAAAAACAGCGTTTAAATACTACTATGATGGTATAACACCTTCGATAGCTTCTTTTTTAGAAAAAATGGATCATGAAAAAATATCTGTTGCTAAGGCTTTAGGATATGAAATTGAAACTACAGAAACCTGGCTGAAACGAACATATAATGTCGATGGACATGGATTGTATGAGTGCTTGAAGAATACAAAACAGTATCGTGCCATAGATGCACCGGAGACAATTCATCATCGATATATCATAGAAGATGTCCCATGTGGCTTAGTACCAGTAGAGGATGCAGCGATTCAATGTGGGGTTTCAACGAAAAATATAACTAGCATTATTGATTTAGCATCTGCAGTTACTGAAATCGATTTTAGAAGTATGGGAAGAAAATTTATTCCGGAGTTTGTTTATGGATAATGGTGAGGAGAAAAAATGAAAGCATTAGTGCTTGCTGGTGGTTTACCACAGATAGAATTGATAAAACGATTAAAACAAAGAGACTATTATATAATTTTAGCTGATTATACGAATCATCCGATTGCTGAGTCATACGCAGATAAATTTTATCAGGAAAGTACACTTGATGTTGAAGCAATGAGAAAAATTGCAGTAAGTGAAAAGGTAGACTTGATTATTACAGTTTGTACGGATCAGGCGCTGAATACGGTAGCGCTTTTGAGTGAAGAATTGGGCTTGCCATGTTATATCGATGCTCTTACTGGAAGAAATGTTACGAATAAGAAGTATATGAAAGCTATCATGCAGGAAGAGGGAATTCCTACAGCGAATTATGTGCTATTAAAAAAAGGAGAATATCATATCCCTGACAATTTTAAATTTCCGTTGATTATCAAACCGGTGGATTGCAATTCATCTAAGGGTGTAAAAAAGGTAACTGGATCGGAAGATGTCAAATATTTTCTTGATCAAGCATTTGCGTATAGCAGGACAGATGATGCCATCGTGGAAGAATTCATAGATGGAAAGGAATTGTCTGTAGATGCGTATGTAGTAGATGGTATCCCTACAATCTTATGTGTTTCAGAGAGTCAAAAAGTCCGTGAAAAAGAAAAATTTATCATTTTCAGATCGGTAGTTCCAGCTGGTATTCCAAATCACATATATCATGATATTCAAAAAATAGCAATACAGATTGTAAAAAATTTCAATCTGAAAAATTGTCCTTTGTTGATTCAAATGTTATATCATGATGATAAATTGTGGGTTATTGAATTTAGCGCTAGAACTGGAGGTGGGCTGAAACATCAACTAATTCATCAGATGACGGGAATCGATATTATTGATTGGACTATTGATATCACACTCGGCGTATATAAAAAACCTAAAAAAAAGAGATTCGATAAATATATAATTAATGAATATATTTATTGCTACAGCGGAGTATATGATCATATAGAAGGACTTGAAGAGCTGGTTAATGATGAAATTATCGATAGTTATTTTGTGCTAAAAAATCCAGGAACAATATTCGATGGAATGAATAGTAGTGGAGATAGAATTGCAGAAGTAACGATAATAGCAGATTCGATAACAGAACTAAACAAAAAATACAAAAGAATGATGAATCACACTAAGGTCATCGATGTTAATGGAAAAGATATGATGAGACGTGATGTCTCTTATGAAATAAGCTTAAGATAATGTTGCTTTCTTATAAGGTGGAACAACGTATAAGAATTAAGGAGGATGTATGAAAAAGCTAGTCGCATGTTTTGCAGGAGAATGGGCAAAAAAACTGTTTACAATTGATCGATATGAGACGATAGATTATTTTATTGATGAAAATGATGGAGAATTCTTGATTGGGAATAAATTAAAAAAAATACATAGATTCGAGTTCCTTACAAAAGAAAATCTTGAAAAGATTATTATCATCGTCACAGATAGCAGAAAGTATGATTATGCAAAAAAAATACTAACGAAATATGGATGTAGAGAAAATGTAAACTTTTTTAATGGGTGGAAACTTAATCATGCATTCTATGATATATATTATCATGATAAGATGTGGATGGATTACGAGAGGGAAAACGATAGCGCTTTAAGCAACATGAGAACAGGATGGGAAAAGCGAGCGCAAGCCATGGTGAAACTGATTCCTAAAAATGTCGGTTCTATTCTGGATATTGGCTGTGGAGAATGCTTACTAAAGAAATATTTGCCTCGAGAAATAAAATATTACGGTTTGGATTATCGAAAGAGAAATGATGAGACCATTGTATGCAATATCAATGAAGAAAAAATCCCTGTTATCAATGGTATCGATTTATATTATTTAGCAGGTGTAGTACCGTATGTAAAAGACGAGAGAGCGTTGTTTAAGCAATTCAATGCAACAAAATACGTCTTAATGAGTTATATCAGAAACGAAAAATTTATAAGACTTGATAACACTGTAATCGAAAAAGGTTATATGAATTATGGAAATAAAGATTATTATATTGGGAATCTGATAACTGATATGGCGGAGGCAGGATTCCTCTGCATCAAAATGGAATGGGATTATAAAATTCGAGATGAATATTATCTGCTTTTTGCTAGGAAAGATATGCTTTAATAAATAAAGACGCATGATTGCTACGGGGTGAGGATGGGAGAGATACGATGGAGAAGATTTTAGTGACGCGGTCCTCGATGCCGCCGCTTGAGGAGTATGTCGATGAGATTCGCGAGCTCTGGGAAACGCATTGGCTGACCAATATGGGGGCGAAGAATCAGGCATTTGTCAAGGCCCTTGAGGAGTATATGGGCGTTGAGCATCTTGATTTGCTCGTGAATGGGCATATGTCGCTTGAGATGACGCTTCAGGCGATGAATCTGCACGGCGAGGTCATCACGACGCCGTTTACGTTTGCCTCGACGACGCATGCCATTGTACGCAACGGCCTTACGCCGGTGTTTTGCAACATCGATCCTGAGGATTATACGCTGGATACGTCGAAACTGGAGTCCTTGATTACAGACCGTACCTGTGCGATCGTGCCCGTCCATGTCTACGGTCATGTCTGCCATGTAGAGGAGATTCAGCGTATCGCGGATAAATACGGTCTGCGTGTCCTCTATGATGCGGCGCATACGTTTGGCGAGACGTATCGGGGACGGGCCGTCGCGGGCTATGGGGATGCGTCGTGTCTGAGCTTCCATGCAACAAAGGTGTTCCATACCATCGAGGGCGGCGCTGTGGTGTTCCATGATGAGGAGCTGGGGAAGCGTATCTGGGATTTGAAGGATTTCGGCATCCACGGACTGGAAAGCGTGGAGGCTGTTGGCGCCAATGCGAAGATGAATGAGTTCTGCGCGGCGATGGGGCTTTGCAATCTCCGTCATGTGGATGAGGAGATTGCGAAGCGCGGCAGAGTGGTCGCACGCTATCGCGAGTACTTGACTGGCGTGGAGGGCATCAGGCTCAGTCCGCAACAGCAGGACGTGAAGCCGAACTATGCGTATTTCCCTGTGGTATTCGATGAGAAGACGTTTGGAGCGACGCGCAATGAGGTGTATCATCATCTGGCGGAGCATGGCATCATGGCGCGAAAATATTTTTATCCGCTCGTGAATGATTTTGACTGCTACTGCAGTCAGTATGACTCGAAGGATACGACGGTGGCATTAGCGATTGCCAAGCGCGTGCTGACTTTGCCTCTTTATGCGGAACTCCCATTGGAGCAGGTGGATGAGATCTGCCGTTTGATTTTAGAAACCGGCAAGAAAAGAGGATAGCTTTCTTTTATATTGTTGATATAAAAAAGAATTGATTCGTTTTGGTATGATGTCAGCTTAGTGCCTTTCCTGTGTTGGTGATTGATAGTACAACCGTGGAATGTAGGGGCGCTATTTTTTTTGAGTAAGAATGCAGTTCTAGAGAATGTCGCTTTCGATCGGATTTGTTTACAAAAAAATAACAAACGCTTTACATACACCGAGACTCTCCTCTGTATATTAAATAGTAATCTATAAATGAAAGAAAAAAGAGTAACGTATGTTCAGCATCAGCAATAAACATGAGGAGCTTTTTGACTACCTCGTCTCGAATGCGGAGATTTTCCATGCGGGGGCGGTGATTGCGCGGAAGGCATGCAGGATGTCTCGCAGCTCGAGCAGCATTTGCAGGAGGTCATCCAGCTCGAGCACAAGGCGGATGAGACGAATCTCAAGGTCATGCAGAAGCTGTCAGTCGTATTCATCACGCCCATCGACAGGGGGGATTTCTACCGTCTTTCGTGCCATCTGGAGAGCTGCATCGACTTCATGCAGGGGGCTATCGTGCGTCTCGATACGTTCCATATCGAACAGCCGCTGCCTGTGGCGGCGGATATTATGGAGCGGATCGTCGAGATGACGAAGGTACTGCAGGAGATCTTCGGCCTGCTCAAGGATATCAGCCGCAACGAGGGGCGCCTCTTGGAGCGCGCGGAGCGTCTGAGCCGTCTGGAGTCTGAGGTGGACCGCATCTCCCGCGACGGTATTTCCCATCTCTTCGACGGCACGCAGGATCTTCTCGATGTGATTCGCTGGAAGGACATTCTCGGCACATTGGAGGATACAGCGGACAAGGTCGAGGAACTCAGCAATAGTATCAAAGAGGTGACGATGAAGTATGCCTGAGATGTCACTCCTCATCATGGTCGTGCTGCTCGCACTCGCCTTTGATTTCATCAATGGTTTCCACGATACGGCGAACGCCATCGCGACGTGTGTCTCGACGCGCGCGATCCGACCGGGCGTCGCCATCATCGGCACGGCAGTGCTCAATTTCGTCGGCGCGATGATTTCGACGGGCGTGGCGAAGACGATTGGCGGCGATATCGTCATGAGCCCCGATCTCGTGAATGAGATGGTCATCATCTCCGGCCTTGTCGGCGCGATCATCTGGAACCTCCTGACGTGGTGGTTCGGCATGCCGTCGAGCTCGTCTCACGCGCTGATTGGTGGCATCATCGGCTCCGTGCTCGTCTCGGCGGGCGCGGCGGCGCTCAACGGCTGGGGCATCATGAAGATCGTGCTGTCGCTCGTGCTGTCGCCTGTCACGGCGATGCTGGTCGGCTTCCTCGTGATGAAGCTCATCTTCGCTCTCTGCCATTCGTACAAGCCGGCGGCGGTCAATCTCACGGCCAACCGCCTGCAGATCATATCGGCGGCGCTCATGGCATTCTCCCACGGCTCGAACGATGCGCAGAAGTCGATGGGCATCATCACGCTCGCGCTCGTCTCGTGCGGCTTCATCGAGACGCTCGAGGTGCCTGATATCGTGAAGCTCCTCTGCGCGGCCGCCATGGCACTTGGCACGAGCGTCGGCGGCTGGAAGATCATCCGCACGGTCGGCGGCAAGATTTTCAAAATGCATCCCGTGCACGGATTCGCGGCGGATCTCAACTCCGCCATCGTGATTCTCTCGGCGACGCTGCTGCATCTGCCGGTCTCGACGAGGCATGTCGTCTCCGGCTCCATCATGGGCGTCGGCTCGGCGCAGCGCGTGAAGGCGGTGCACTGGGATGTCGCGCGCTCGATGGTCGTCGCCTGGGTCATGACGATTCCCTGCACGGCGATCATGGGCGGGATTGCCTATCTCGTGCTCACGGCGACCTTCGGCGGCGCGCTCTAAGGAACCACTGATTCATTCGGCACCTTGCCTTTGCGTATCTGCACTGTCCTCTCGTCGCCCTACAATCCTCAGCGTAGCTCTGCTACGCCTCCGGTTTGTCTCCTAGAGAGATACAGCGCATCTACGCAAATTCAG
>NZ_KB908423.1 GCF_000381005.1 Selenomonas bovis DSM 23594 | reverse complement strand
AGCTCGTTTTCGATTTCCCGCTGGCGCTCGAGGCGGCGGATTTCCTTTCCGAGATCCTCGATGTCTTTTTCCATGGCCGTGTAAGCGGCGTCGTCCTCCGCCGAGAGAACGCCCTTCTCATTGCGGCGGGCGTCGAGAAATGCCTTGGCGCCTTCCCAGGCCTGAGCGCGTTTTGCGCGAAGTTCGTTGATGGTCATAAGAGATTCCTCCTGTTCAGATAAACTGCCTGATGAGCCGGAGCCGGTTCTCCAGCTCCGCTACGCTGCGCCCCATTGGGGCGTTTTCCTTTTCCGTAGGTTTCACTGTATCTTCCGGCGGCTTGTACTTTTCCGTCAGCCTGCCGATGATGCGGCGGCTGCACTCGCGCTCCGAGTAGAGCGAGGCGGCAGGCGTCTCCCCCGGCAGGCTCTCGCCGCTAGTCCTAGGCTCGATGATCCGGTCGGCAAAGCCGAGCTCGACTGCTTTCCTCGCGTCCATCCAGGTCTCGTCCTCCATGAGCTTCGAGAGCTTGGCCCGCGAGAGATGTGTGCGGCTCGCGTAGGCGTTGATGATACTTTCCTTCGTCTCCCGCAACACCTCGATGGCCTTGGCCATATCGTTATGGTCGCCTGCCGCCATCATGGCGGGATTGTGGATCATCATCATCGCCACGGGAGACATCTGCACCTCGTCGCCCGCCATCGCCACGACCGTCGCCGCTGAAGCCGCGACGGCGTCCACCTTGACCGTGACCTTGCCCGGATAGGCCGCGAGCATGTTGTAAATCTGCGCGGCCGCGAAGCAGTCGCCGCCGGGGCTGTTGATCCAGACCGTGACGTTTCCCTCGCCCGCGTCGAGCTCTTCCTTGAAAAGCTCCGGCGTGATTTTGTCATCGAGCCAGCTTTCCTCCGCGATGACGCCGCGCAGCACGAGCGTCCGCTCCGGCGTTTCCGCCTGCTCCTCCGTCCGGTTCCACATCCAGAACTTCTTCATCACTATCCTGCTCCTTTCCCGCGAAGAGTCCCGCGTCCTTGAGTTTCGTCATGTTGCCGTTGATGAGATAGAGATCGCCGCCTTCCTCGGCGGGGATGCGGTCGAGGTTCTCGAGCGCGCGGATGTCGTTGGCGCTCATCCAGCCGTTCTGCCGCGCGACCGCGTAGCCGTTCATGCGGCTCTGGTAGTCGCCGCGGAGCAGTCCCTCCACGTTGAACTTGATGAAGCATTTCTTTTTTTCCTCCGGCAATAAAAGAGCCCGCGCCATGGCCTGTTCCCAGCGGGAAAGCCATGGTGCGAGCGTGTATTTCACGAACTCGAGCGACTGCTGCTCGATGTTCGAGAACGTCGATTTCTCGAGATCGCCCACCATGTGCGGCGGCACGCGGAAGATGCGCGCGATCTCGTCAATCTGGAATTTTCTCGTCTCGAGGAACTGCGCCTCGTTCGGCGCGATGCCGATGGGCGTGTACTTCATCCCCTCCTCGAGCACGGCGATGCGGTGCGCGTGATGCGTGCCTCCGTAGACGGCTTCCCAGCTCGCCCGCACCTTCGAGGGATCCTTGAGCGTTCCCGGATGTTCGAGTACGCCTCCGGGCGCCGCGCCGTTCGCGAAGAACGCCGCGCCGTAGGACTCGCACGCAAGCCCCATGCCGATGGCGTTCCGCGCCATGGCAATCGGACTGTAGCCGACGATGCCGTCATAGCCGAGCCCCGGGATATGGAGCACATCGGCGGCGGAAAGCCGCACGGTCGCGCCCTTCATCGTCTTCGCCTCGTCCCCGATGACCGTGTACTCGTAGAAGATGCGCCCCCTCTCATCGCGTTCGACGCGCATGCGGTTCGGCATCAGGGGATAGAGCGCCATGACATCGTTCCTGCCGCTGCGGATGATCTGCGCGTAGGCATTGCCCCAGAGCAGCAGATGCGTCATAAGCGTCTCGCGGAAAATGAAAGACGTCATCTCGGGATTCGGCTCATCATGGAGCAGGAAATACAGCGGATGCTCCGTCGCCCGCTCCCTGCCGCCGTCTTTGCCGTACCGGTACACATGAAGCGGCAGCCCCGCCACCGCCTCCGCAAGCACCCGCACACAGGCATAGACCGCCGTCATCTGCATCGCCGTGCGCTCGTTGACATTCTGCCCCGCGGACGTCCCGCCAAAGAAGAACTGATAAGCCGCACCCGCTGTCGAGTTTCTCGGCTTGTCGCGAGAAAAGAATCTGGAAAAAATATTCATGCGCACCTCCTGTGCTTTTTACCATCCTATGCGATAATAGAGAATTCGATGGGACTGTCATCGCTCCCTATTCATAGAAAATATGCTCAAATCCTTGAAAAAACTCACTTGGGTGCTTTATAATGAAATCAAGAAAAGATATGGTTGCTACTAGTGGCTGCAGCCATCCCTTCCGCTGGGGACAATAAAGATGCAACGGTATCGACCGTCGGTGAAGGTAGGAAAATTCACCGCCACTGCTGAGGGAGCTGCAATAGCTTCCTCTTATTTTATTGTGAATGATTATTTCCAGGGAATCATTGCAAGAACTACAGATTCCCTACGAGCGGCGTCTATGCAACAATCTTTTTGCTATACCTTGAAGAACGAAAAATAGGAGTGATGCATGATGCTTTCCAAGCTTTCTTTCTACATCGGCGGCTACGGCGGTCCATCTTACTCTCTGGAACTTTCTCTGTCTGACGGCAAGTGGCAGGAAAAAGCCCTGCTGTATGACCGCGCTTACTACCGCAAAGAAGTGCCGCCGCAGCCGCTCTTTCCATCCCCCGGCCTGTCCCTTGCTGCCTGGCTGTCTGAATGGAACGAGCTGAACGTTTCCTCGTGGAAGGAACGCTATGAAAATTCCCACTGTCTCGACGGCACGCAGTGGTCGCTGGAGTACGAGGAAAACGGCGTGCGCCGCGAGAGCGGCGGCAGCAACCGCCATCCCCGCGGCTGGAGGAAATTCATGAACTGGCTCCACAAGCGTTACCCGGAAATAAGATGACCAAAAGGAGCCTTGCGGCTCCCCTGGGAAGAAGGGCTTGCTTCGTTTATTTCCCTGTCAAAATGAAATTGCAGTAGGCTTTGTGGTTCTTCCTGTCGCTGAGGAAATCCGCCAGCTCATCGAAGGCAAGCTGTATCGCGATTTCCCTGACCGTTCCTACGTCGAACATGTTCGTGGCTCCCGTTTCTCTGACCGCCAGAATCTCGTTTTTGATTTCTTCGTTCATCCTGCATTCCTCCGTTTCGTGTGGTTCCCTTCTTCCTGTACATATATCACTCTGAACGGAGAGAATAGCAAGCGATACACGAAGTATACACTTTAGGAACCGCTGATTAAATGAGGTGCCCTGAATTTGCGTAGATGCGCTGTATCTCTCTAGGAGACAAACCGGAGGCGTAGCAGAGCTACGCTGAGGATTTGTCGACGACGAGAGGACAGTGCAGATACGCAAAGGCAGGGTGCCGAATTAATTAGTGGTTCCTTTAGAGTACGAGCAGCCCGCGCTCGTCGTAGACGGAGTTGCCGCTGCCACCGCCGCACCGGATTGCCCGGTCGAGCGCCATAATTGTCGCGATGACGCCGTCGATTTTCTCGGTCGACTTCTCCTTGTCCGCCTTGATGTTCCCAGCGGGGTCGGTGCGGATGAAGATGTTGTCCATCATCCATCTCAGGACGGGATGGCCGCCGTGCGCGATTTTCTGCTCGAGCGTGAGCTTCATGAGTTCCTTGGTCGGCGGGCTCATGTCTTTGTAGCCCTGTCCGAACGGTACGACGGTGAAGCCCATGTCCTCGAGGTTTTGTGTCATCTGCACCGCACCCCAGCGGTCGAAAGCGATCTCGCGGATGTTGTACCTTTCCCCGAGCTGCCCGATGAATTTCTCGATGAAACCGTAATGGACCACGTTCCCCTCGGTCGTCTGCAGGAAGCCCTGCCTCCGCCAGACGTCGTAGGGAACGTGGTCCCTTTTTACGCGCAGATCCACATTTTCCTCGGGAATCCAGAAATACGGCAGCACCTGGTATTTGTCCGTTTCATCCTCCGGCGGGAACACGAGCACGAACGCCGTGATGTCCGTCGTGGAAGAAAGGTCAAGCCCGCCATAGCACGCTCGTCCTTCTAGTGTCTTTTCATTGACAGGAAAGGCGCAGGCATCCCATTTCTCCATCGGCATCCAGCGCACGGACTGCTTCACCCACTGGTCGAGGCGGAGCTGCCGGAAGGCGTTCTCCTCACCGGGATTCTGCCGCGCCGATTCGCAGGCGTCCCTGACCTTTTCCACGGAGATGGTCTCGCCGAGACTTGGATTGGCTTTCCTCCATACTTCCTCGCTCGTCCAGTCCTCATCGCGCCCCGCGCCGAAGATGACGGGGTAGAATGTCTTGTCGTGCTTGCGCCCGCGGAGGATGTCCTCGGCTTTCTGGTGTACCTCGTAGCAGATGGAGTGCGTGTCCGTCCCGGCCGTCGTGATGAGGAAGTAGAGCGGCTGCGTCCGCGCGTCGCCGGAGCCTTTCGTCATGACGTCGAAGAGCTTCCTGTCCGGCATCGCGTGCAGCTCGTCAAAGACCACGCCGTGTACGTTGAAGCCGTGCTTCGAGTAGGCCTCAGACGAAAGCACCTGGTAGAAGCTGTTCGTCGGCTCGAAGATGATGCGCTTCTGCGAACCGAGGATCTTGACGCGCTTGCTGAGGGCCGGACACATCCGCACCATGTCCGCCGCGACATCGAACACGATGCTCGCCTGCTGGCGGTCAGACGCGCAGCCGTAGACCTCCGCGCGCTGCTCCCCGTCCCCGCAGGTGAGGAGGAGCGCCACCGCCGCGGCAAGCTCGGACTTGCCGTTCTTCTTCGGTATCTCGATGTACGCCTGGTTGAACTGTCGCCAGCCGTCCGGCTTCAGTACACCAAACAAGTCGCGGATGATGCGCTCCTGCCAGTCGATGAGCTCGAAGGGCTTTCCTGCCCACGTCCCTTTCGTGTGGTGCAGGCACTCGATGAAGGCGACCGCATAATCCGCCGCCTCTTTGCTGTAATGGGAATCCTCCGCCATGAACCGCGTCGGCTTGTAATTCCTGAGTTTCCGCATAGCGTCTCCTCCTTCCTGAAAATTTCGCTACGACCGCCACCGCCCTTTGGAGGGCGGCGGCTCGTTTTTGTTTTTTTGGGTTTGCTTAGCTGTTCATCGCCCAGGCAATCGCGTGGCCGTCATCCTCGAAGGCCGCCTCGCTGACCGCCGTCAGCCTGATCTCGCCTTCGCAGCTGTGGTCGTCGGTCGTGAATTCGTAGGCCGCGCCGTACCACCGGTCGCCCTTGTTGTAAAAGTGTCCCGCGAGGAGCACCCGGTTTCCGAAGGTCAGGAGGCATCTCCATCCTCCCCCGAGGTTTTCCGGCGTCGTGGTCTGCGGCAGGCGGTAGGTTCTTGCTAAGTCTTTCATTTTCGTTTCCTCCGTTTCGTTTTTTCTCCTCCGAAGGTGTTCCCCTCCGTTGTGTATATATATCACTCTAAACGGAGATAATAGCAAGCGGTCTGCGCGATAAATTCTGTGTATACAACCGCTGTTTTTCAGCAGTGTTCCGCCGTGTATGCCAGGGCCTCCCGGAGGATCTCTTGCTCAAATCCGAATCTCTCATAGGCCCTTTCGAGGAGCGCGGCGTACCATTCTTGAGGCAGGCCGAAACGCCGCTCTTCGTGCATGACGTAGGCCATGCCGCGCGTCCGGCCGCAGTCCCTACCCGCCGCATTCACCGTGACGGCCTGGATTTGCCGCTTGTAGTAGAAGTCCGGAAAGCCCTCGTAGCGGTCGAGGCTCTTCTCGTCCTCCGCCGTGACGCGCCAGAGGAGCACGGGCACATGCTTTCCCGCCTCCCGTTCGATGGTGGCGTAAGCGCCTGTGCGCGAGCCCTTGAAAAGGAGCCTCCAGCCGTCCAGGCGTCCCGCGCCGAGGAGCCGCGCTCCCGGGCAGCGCGCCTTCATCTGCGCGAGGTCCATGTTGCTGCCGTAAGCCAGGTAGATTTTCGTTTCCATCTTCTTCGCCGTCCTTTCTGCTTCCGAAGGAACATCCCTTCTACTGCCCCAAGCCCGCCATCGTGGCGGGCGGGGCTTTTCCTTGCGCCGGTCAGGCGGAAGGGGTGCTCCTGCCGAAGCGGAAAGCGGCGTCTCCCGCAAGGTTCCTCGTGAGGATTTCCCTTGCCGTGGCGAATTCTTCCCCGATGAAGCCGAGGCGCATCAGCCAGGTGCGCATCGCGAATTTCGGATTCTCGCGCTGCGGCTCCTTGGGGCTCGCGCTCCTAAGTTCCTTCGCCACCTGGGAAAGGGCGAGGCAGAGCTGGATGTAGCTCTTGATCTCTCCGCCGTGGATGCCGCCGCGGCGTCCTTCCGAGGGGTTCGCGAACTGGAAAAGGCGGAACTCAATGGTGCCTTTCGTGAAGGCCGCGTGGAGGTTCAGGCAATGGTAGCGGCTTTCGTTGTAATGGGCATGCCGTCCGCTGTCCGCGTGGTTCCCCTCGTACCAGATGTCCTCGAGCCGACGCATGGTCCGCGGCTTTTCGCGGTTCAGGCGGCGAAGGAAGTCCCGGTTCACCGTCCGGCAGTAGCGGCCGATGCGGCTCCTGTCTACCCGCATCGCGGCAATCAGGAGGCTTTCGTGGCCCGCCATGAGGTTCGCGAGGTTGCGGATGGTCTGCGGCGTGTGTCCTTCCTTGCCGATGTGGATGTGGATGCCGCAGGTGTGCGCGGGGTTGCTTTTCGCCCCGGCGCGGCGGAGCTTCCGCAGGAGCTCCTGGAATTTTGGGATGTCCTCGTAGCGAAGGATGGGCGTCACGAGCTCCGTCTGCTGGCTGCTGTCGGCGTTGATGCTGACGTCCCGCTGGAATTTCCATTCGCGTCCCTCCCCGTCCCAGGCGCTCCAGGCGCAGTAGCCGTTGCGGGCGGCGGTATTCCCTGAGCGTCCCGTGCCGAAGAATCCGGCGGCAATCTTCGCCGCCTTCTCCCGGGTGATGCCGTACATCTCGACCTCCACTCCGATGGTCTGCTTCTTCATTTCCTCGATGCGTCTTGCCGTTGCTGCGTTCATTTTGCTTTCTCCTTTCGGTCTGCGGTGTGTTCCTTTCGCTAGTGTATATATCACTCTGACGGGAACGATTATCAAGTACATTCTCGTGTATACTTGACCGCAGCCGATGGGGAAAGCGGCTATTCTTCTTTCAAAATCTCGAACGCATCCACACCGGGGATGAGACTCAGCGAGGAGCCGCTCTCCCAGCGGACAAGGATGCTGCCCGCGTCATCCACGCCCCGCACCTCGCCCTTCGTGCCGACGGGCGGCGCCTGGATGTCGTCCATCGCGAGCAGGCGCACCTTGGTGCCTTTCGGATAGGTACGGCGCAGGCGTTCGAGGCCTGCTTCACCCGGAAACTTCATCGCCCGGCACCTCCTTCCCGTGACCGTCGCGCCACGCGGCGCTGCCGGAAAGGTTCCGCAGGAGAATCTTCCGCGTGGTCTTGTACTCCGCGCCAATCAGGCCGAGCCGCAGGAGGAAGCAGCGGAACGCGTACTTCTCATTGGTAACGGCCCTGACCCTCGCAGTGACGCGTTTCTGCCGCTTCGCCATCTCGCAGAGCCTGCCGATGAAGTCCCGGCAAGCCTTCGCCTTTTCCGGCGTGATGTCTCCAGTCAGCCAGGCAAAGGTGAGGCAGTCATCCGTAAGCGTGTAGACCGCCTCCTCGATGCCGAAGGCTTTCCGGATGAGACTGCCCTTGCTCTCGAGCAGGCGGTCGAGGTTGTCGAGCGCCGCCTCCGTGAAGCTCTCTTTCGGCAGGCTGACGGTCAGCCCGTCGAGTGTCGCTGCATCGGACCTGTCCTCTGCCTCTGTTCCGCTTCCTGCCGCGGCTGTCTCGTCAGGCTGCTCCGCTTCGCCCGGCGCCTCCGGCTCCGCGGGCTTTCCTGCTTCTTCACATGCAAAGCCCGCCTGTGCCAGGGCTTCGAGAACCTGCTCCACCATCCCGGCATCCGTACGGTCCGCAAAAACCAGGGTGCCGTTCCTGGTGATCTCGAAGTCTCCCACCTGATAGGAACAGCTGGGGACGCCCAGATACTGCTTGCTCCAGCCACCCAGCGCCTCGCTGACTGCCTGGACCATCTCCTTGCGGCGCGGGCCGCAGACGTTGTATTTCACTTCCATTTTCAAAACCTCCTTTTCTTCTGGCAGTCACATATTCCCGTAAAGTGCAGGAAATAGCAAGGGCTTTGTGTTGTATACAATCACGTTTCCTGCGCGAAATGAGCGATGCCCGCCATGACGTAATAGACGCAGGGAAGCGCCACGCCGTTGCCCCACATCTTGTATTCCGCGCCGTCCGTATGAGGGTTCCGCAGCCATTTCCGGATCTGCTTGTCCGTCTTCGGCTTCTTCGCGCCGGTCACGATCCGGCGGTGCGTCTCGAACACCTCCCGCCAGAACGCGATTTCCTCCTCCGAGGGATTCTCCGTCTCAAGCCCCGCGCACCACCAGTCCGGAAAGCCCTGCAGTCTCGCGCATTCAAGCGGCGTCAGCCTGCGGACGATGTACTCCGGCTCGGCTGTTACGGTCGGCGGATCTTTGTAATCCGTAGCGACAAGCGTGTCCGTCGCGTCCTCATCCGAGAATCTCGTATGATAGGAGTTCTTGCTCGAATGATAGACCGCCACAAAGTTCTCGGGATTGCCGAGCTGCTGACTGGACGGCCCTTTCGGTCTGTCATTCGTCGACAGCGCTGCGGATTTCTCGGCGAACGCCACAGCGTGCTGCTCGGTCGCGTTCCATGTGAAACTGACGCCGTCCTCGGAATAGCCGCTGCCTTTGTGCGATGGGCGGGTTCCGTTGCCCTCGATCGCCACAACGGCAATGCCGCCCTGATTACAGGCAGGATCGCCGCCTCTGGTATCCAGCGTTCTCGAAGTATCAGCTTCATATATCCCGGCATGAGGATTGTCCGACAGCATCGCGTGACTCGAATCCGAGCTGATGCCGAAAGCCTTCATGTTCACGACCGCCACGCCGCCTTGGTTGGAATCAGGAGCGTTGCCGCCGGTGTCTATCGTTCTTGCAGTGTCGGTTTCGTAGCAATTCTGACGGGAATTTCTCGTGCCTTCGGAAGTGAATCTCACATCGTATGTTTTCGTGTCCTCAACCACAAGCGGCTGATTGTTGCCGCCTGCTCCATACGTCCTCGTTATCGCGGGCGCGACGGACAGCGGCCCTCCGCAGCGGCTGTCCTGGCTGTGATTCTCGTAGACTGTCGCGGGAACGACGCCCGCTCTCAAGGTCGGGGCTTTCTCTTCCTCGCAGCCGATGCTCCTCGCTTTGGCTGAGTGTTCCGTACAGAATCCCGCCGACTGCAATGCCACGGGAGGATGACCGTGATCCTGCGCACGGAGCGTGCCGGCTACATCCTTTGAAACCTCCATCCAGCTGCCGCCCTGGTCGTTCAGACACAGGCCTGACGTTCCAGAGCGATTCTCAGGACTTCCGGCAGCTCTTTGCCACGATTTGAAGCTCTCGCCAGAATACCCTGGCAAGCCTTCGGACTTAAATAGTATCTTTCCGGCACCTTGTCCTGTAAAATCTGCGACAAGGTAGATGCGTTTTCTTCTCTGGGGAACGCCCCAGTACTGAGCGTCAAGTACCCGCCATGCGAGACTGAAATCGTCCGCCACGATTTCTCCGGCGTTCGGCCATTTCTCAGGTCGAGGAGAATCAATCGTGTATCCTTTGACCGAGCAGACCGCCTCGAGCACGGACTGGAAATCCGCGCCCTTGTTCGAGGAAAACGCGCCTGTGACGTTCTCCCATACGATGAATCCCGGATACCTGCCATCTGTTGCCTCCCTCATTTCCTTCACGATGCGCACGGCCTCATAGAAAAGGCAGGACTGCTTTCCATTCAGTCCTGCCCGCTTCCCCGCGAGCGACATATCCGTGCAGGGAGAGCCGAATGTGATGATGTCCACCGGCTCGATGCCGCCGCCGTTCATTTCACTGATATCCCCGTAATGCCTGACGGACGGGAATCTTCTCGTCGTCACGCGGATGGGGAACGGCTCAATCTCCGATGCCCACACGGGACGGATGCCCGCGAGCAGGCCGCCGAGCGGAAAGCCGCCGCTGCCGTCGAAAAGGCTGCCGAGCTTAAGCTCACACGTCATTGCCATGGCCGTCCTCCTGCTTCTCCGCCATGCTCTCGAGCGACTTGCCGCAGAGCCACAGGAAACCGTCGACCGCGCACGGAAGGAACACGCGGTCGCGGAAACGGCACCAGCCTGTCTCGCTTTCGGCGGATTTGCCGAGGGCGGCGGTGTAGGCTGCCGCGACCTCGCGAGCGGCGGGAAGCGCCTTGTCCTTCAGCCAGAGCACGAAGTTTTCCTTGGCCTCCGTGCGGACGAAGTCCCCGATGTGTTCCATCATCTCGTTCTTTACTGCTTCGATTTTCATGCTCATTCCTCCATTTCATAGTCCGTAACGCCCCGCGCGATGGCGCGCGCGAGATCGTCCTGTCTGTCTCTCAGTATTCTGGCGTCGCTGTCATTGTCGAGGAACGCCATCTCGACGAGCACCGCGGGCATGTCCGTGCGGCGCAGCACGCAGAGACCCGGCCGTTCCTTGAGGCCACGGTTCTTCGTGCCGACGGCGTTTACGATCTGGTGCAGGATGCAGCCCGCAAGTTTCTCCGCTTCACCGCCGATGCGATATACGCAAATTTCCGTGCCGCGGGCGATCGCGTTCGCCGCGTTGCAGTGCAGGCTCACGAAAATATCCGCGGGCCAGTCATTGGCCGCGCCGCAGACGGTCGCGTCCTGGCGATCCGGGCAGCCGCTCTCGCCGTTCAGGTTGTCGCTCTGCAGCATCCGCACCTCGCAGCCGGCCTTTTCCAGGTATGCCGCGACAAGCACGCCGACATCACGCGCCACGTCGCATTCGCGAAGTCCCATGCCCTGATTCACAGCCCCGCTGTCGTACTCCGGGTCGTGGCCGGGGTTCAAGAATACTCTCATGCCTTGTCCTCCTCCGTTTTCTCCGCACGCTCATAGGGAATCTTTTCTCCATTGCGCTCGACATACACATCCGCCGCGTCCCCATTACGGAACTCGAGATAACGCTTCACGGCGACATCGACGAACTTCGGCTCGAGCTCCACGCCATAGCAGACGCGGCCGAGCTGTTCGCAGGCGATGAGCGTCGAGGCCGAGCCGAGGAAGCCGTCCAGCACGAGTCCGTTCGTCTGCGTGCACTGCCGGATGAGATAGGCGATGAGCGGCACAGGCTTCGAGGACGGATGGCCGCAGCCGTCCTTCTTCGAGTCCTTGATGCGGTCGAACTCAAAGACCGTCACCTGCTTCTGGTCACCGTACCACTCGTGCCTGCCGTCCTTGCGCCAGCCCCAGATGATCGGCTCATGGATGTACTTCCAGTCCGTGCGCGTAAGCACGAGACGGTTCTTCTT
>NZ_KB908422.1 GCF_000381005.1 Selenomonas bovis DSM 23594 | reverse complement strand
GATTAGCCGTTATCTAGTCGCTACAGTTGCAACCCATAAGGATCCGGAAAGGTATGTAAAACCAAGCAATTTTAAGATTTAAAAGCTTCCTTTCGTTTAAACAGTCTAATCGTCGGGGGGCAGGCCAAGTAGAACTTGGAAAGATGCTGGCTTGTTGTCTGATTGCTGTGGGAACGGTAGTGGGGGTGTCTGTTTGCCCAGGCCCCGGGCCATCTGCCTCTGTTGTGCACGCGTATGGGCACTGGTCGATTGACAGATCTTCCGCGTGGTGGGACAGAGGCTCGGATACATTCGGCGCAGGGGTGACGGATAATGACAGCGGCGAATACTTTACAGTGGCGTATCATTTGAACAAAGTAAGCCGTGACCGTTATAATATCATGGAGAGCAAGAATCAAGGCCCTTGGACGCAGATCGGTGTCATCGACTGGAGCTATATGTGTTCTGCGGATATTGGAGGAGCAGAGTCAGGCGGTCCGCTCTTTGCCCGCGTAGCGAATGTCTGTGCGCAGAAATATGGATATCAGAAAATGTTTTGAGGGAATTTTTTCAATGGTCATAAGGGATGGGAAGAGTTAGTTTCCCATACATTCTGATGGAGTGCCTTATATCTACGTTTATGCTTTTAGGGAACCACTGATTAATTCAGCACTCCGTCTTCACGCGTCTGCACTGTCCTCTCGTCGTCGACAAACCTCAGCGTAGCTTCGGCTACGCCTGCGGTTTGTCTCCTAGAGAGATACAGCGCATCTACGTAAATCCGGAGCACTTCATTTAATCAGCGGTTCCTTAGAAAAGGAGAAGATTAAAATGAAAAAACTGTTTAGGAATCTTGTAGTAGCATTTGCTTTGATTGCTTCTATTATTGGTGTATCTGTTGCACCGACAGCAGAAGCAGGTCATGTTGTCACTGATGATGACAGATTTGGCATTTACATTAATGACAGCTCTATTTATTATGATAGAGTAGGTCATGCTAATGCTCAAATCAAGTATGGAAGACTTGGTTATGAAGGTAGCTTTGATCCGATTCTTGTAAGTGTGGCATGGGGAAAAGGATATTATGCTTGTAGAATTGATAGTTATGGAAATGAAATCGGTTCTATTCCCAATGTTGTACAGTTGGCTCTTGCCAATTACTTCTCTGAGAGATATCAGTAATATTTAATATTTCTATTTGAAGTATTTATCCCACGTGCTGCGCTTATGGCTTGCGCTCCAGGTGAGGCAGAAAAAGACGTGAAAGCGGATGATGGCTTTCACGTCTTTTAGTAGAATCGGGTATGCAGCTATTTTCTGCAGTGAAGGCTATGGAAGCCGCTCGCTTTGTGCAGGCGGTTCATGATGGCGAGGCCGAGGCCGCGCTCTGTGGTGCCCTCGGCGAGGAGGGCGGTGGCCGGTGTGTCGTCGAGGGAGATGAGCGCTTCGTAGATGCGGGCGGCGATGGCGGGGAGGTCGCCGCGCGGTCCGTAGTCTTTGCGGAGGTTTTCCGGGATGAGATCCGCGAGGGCGGCGCAGGTCTCGTGGCTCGCGAGGATGCCGACGGTTTCGCCTTGCTGCTGGAGGATGCGGACCTGGCGGCGGAACGCGGCGTCCATGTGGACCCCCGCGCCCTCGATGAGGGTGAGCGGCGCTTTGGGGGCGTAGTGGCGGTATTTCATGCCGGGGGCCTTGGGGACAGTGTGTGCGCCGACGAGTGCGGGGTCGAGGCGGACGCCGCCGAGGAGTTCCTCGAGCATTTCGCGCGTGATGGCGCCGGGGCGCAGGATAGTCGCGGGCGTCTCGGTGCAGTCGATGATGGTGGATTCGACGCCGAAGCGGCAGGGGCCGCCGTCGAGGATGAGGGGGATGCGCCCCTGCATGTCGCGCAGGACGGAGGCGGCGGTCGTGGGGCTCGGACGGCCGGAGATGTTGGCGGAAGGAGCGGCGATGGGGACGCCGGCCGCGCGGATCATGGCGCGGGCGATGGCGTTTTCCGGCATGCGGATGCCGACGGTCGCGAGGCCGCCGGTGATGCGGTCGGGAACGATGGCTTTCCGCCGCAGGATGAGGGTGATGGGGCCGGGGCAGAAGGCCGCGAGGAGTTTTTCCGCACAGGGCGGGACGTCGGCGGCGATGGTGTCAATCATCGCGCGGTCTGCGACGTGGAGAATCAGGGGGTTGTCCGAGGGGCGTCCCTTCGCTTCGTAGATGCGCGCGCAGGCAGCGGCGTCGAGGCCGTTCGCGCCGAGGCCGTAGACGGTCTCGGTCGGGAACGCGACGAGGCCGCCGCGGCGCAGGATGTCGCCGGCGTGGGCGATGGTGGCTTGTGCCGCGGCCGGGTTGGAGACTTGGATCAGTTCGGTTTGCATAAATGGCTTCTTTCTGAAAATAGAGGTTGGAAATGGGGATGGTTCGAGGCGGGAGGTTCGAGGCAGAGCGGGCAGCGGGTACAGGGCGACTCACTCCGCGCGGAAACTCTCGGCTGTAAGAAGCTTTGATGGCAGGTCGTACGCCCTGCGTACAGCCGAATAAGTTCCGCGCTGCGTTCGCTGCCCTGCACCCGCCGCCCTGGGCGGAATGCGAGATGGGATAGTCCGTGGCGGAATCGGGATTTGAGGTGTAGACACTGCGTGCTTCCGAATAGGTTCCGCGCTGCGTTCGCTGTCCTGCACCCGCCGCCCTGAGCGGACAGTTGCGGCAAGGATGGCGGTGGCGGTACTCGCGGTTGTTTGTTCGCGGCACGCTTTTATTTCCAGGCGATGACGACGCGCTCGATGCCTGCGTAGTCCTTGAGGATCTCCGTGCGGGAGAAGGCGGGGGCGGCGAGGGCGGCGACGGGAGCGGCTTGATGGATGCCGACTTCGACGGCGAGGAAGCCGCCGTCCTTGAGGTGGGCGGGCGCGTCTGCCGTGAGGCGGCGGTAGAAGTCGAGGCCGTCCTTGCCGCCGGCGAGCGCGGTGCGCGGCTCTTTGAGCCGGACTTCGGGCGCGAGGGCGGCGATGTCGCCGTCCGGGATGTAGGGCGGGTTGGAGAGGATGGCGTCGTAGCATTGGCCCGCGAGCGGCGCGAGCAGGTCGCCGGTGTGGAAGGTGACGCGGTCCGCGACTTCGAGCGCGGCGGCGTTTTCCTCAGCGACGGCGCGCGCGGCCGGGCTGATGTCGACGGTGTCGGCCTGCGCCTTGGGCAGGAAATGGAGGATGGAAAGACAGATGGCACCGGAGCCTGTGCCGATGTCGGCGAAGCGGGGCGTTTCGCCGCGCGCACGCAGGCGCTCGACGGCGGCCTGCACGAGGATTTCCGTGTCGGGACGCGGCACGAGGGTGTCCGCCGTGACCTTGAAGGTGAGCCCCATGAATTCCTTTTCCCCGATGATGTAGGCGACGGGGACGCGCTGGACGCGCTGTTTGATGGCCTCGCGGTAGCGCGCGAGCTCCGCTGGCTCGAGTGGCTCGTCGAAGTGGACGTAGAGGTAGATGCGTTCGCGTCCGAGGATGTGGCTGAGGAGGACTTCAGCGTCAAGGCGCGGCGACTCGATGTTCTTTTGCTTGAAATATTGTTCGGTCCATTTGAGGATGCGGCCGATGGTCCAGAGTTCCTGCATGTCAGTCCACCTGCTTCAGCCGCTGTGCCTGATCCGCGGTGATGAGCGCAGCGAGAATCTCATCGAGGTCGCCGCCGAGCACGGCGTCGATGCGGTGGACGGTGAGGCCGATGCGGTGGTCGGTCACGCGTCCCTGCGGAAAGTTGTAGGTGCGGATGCGCTCGCTGCGGTCGCCGGAGCCGACCTGGCTGCGGCGGTCGCTGTTCGTTGCGTCTTCCTGCTCGCGCTGGGCTTTGTCCTTGAGGCGGGCGCGCAGGACTTTCATGGCTTTTTCCTTGTTCTTGAGCTGGGATTTCTCGTCCTGGCACTGCACGACGATGCCCGTCGGCAGGTGCGTGATGCGGATGGCGGTCTCCGTGCGGTTGACGTACTGGCCGCCCGCGCCGGAGGCGCAGTAGGTGTCGATGCGCAGGTCCTTGGGATCGATGGCGACGTCGACTTCCTCGGCCTCGGGCAGTACGGCGACGGTCGCCGCCGAGGTGTGGATGCGGCCGCCGGACTCGGTGACGGGCACGCGCTGCACGCGGTGCGCGCCGCTCTCGTACTTGAGGCGGCTGTAAGCGCCGTGGCCGTTGATGAGGAAGGTGATCTCCTTGAAGCCGCCGATTTCCGTCGCGTTCGCTGAGAGGATCTCGACGCGCCAGCCCTGGCGCTCGGCGTAGCGGCTGTACATGCGGAAGAGGTCGCCCGCGAAGAGCGCTGCCTCGTCGCCGCCGACGCCGCCGCGGATCTCCATGATGACGTTTTTCTCGTCGTTCGGATCTTTCGGGAGCAGGAGGATCGGGAGTTCCTTTTCGAGTGCGGCGTTTCGTTCCTTGAGCTCCGCGAGCTCGTCCTCGATGAGGTGGCGCAGCTCGTCGTCGGGCTGGTCGGAGAGGAGCGATTTGTCGTCCTCGATTTCCTGCGTGACCTCGCGGTATTCGCGGATCTTGGCGACGATGGGGAGCAGTGCGGCGTGTTCCTTGTTATAGTGCTGCCAACGATCGATGTCGGCGATGACGGACGGGTCGGCGATGAGGGATTCGAGTTCCTTGTATTTCGTTTCGATAGCTTCCAGTTTTTCTAGCAACGATGCCATCCTTTCTAAAGAAAGTACGGGGGAGCGTAGTGTCTCTTGCGGTCAGCGCCGCGGGGCGGCAGGCTACGATTCAAGCGCGGGCACATGGTCTGCGGCGGGCGGCTCTGCAGAGGTGTCGGCCTTCGCCGCTTCCTCGAGGTAGCTGCCGCTGCCGGGGAGGATCTCCTCCGCGGGCAGCACGGCCTTGAGCGACTCGATGGCGACCTCGACCATGTCGTCCTGCGGCGGGCGCGTCGTGAGGTACTGGAGCCAGAGGCCGGGCTTTATGAGCTTCAGCGCGACGGGGTTCGTCGTGCGCCCCGCGAAGCGGATGAGCTCGTAGGAGATGCCGGCGACGACGGGCAGCAGCAGGATGCGGCTCACGATGCGCTCGATGAGGCCCGGCCAGCCGAGGAATGCGTAGACGAAGATGGAGACGAGCATGACGATGAGCAGGAAGTTCGTGCCGCAGCGCGGGTGCAGGCGGCTGAATTTTTGCACGTTCGCGACGGTGAGCGGCAGGCCCGCCTCGTAACAGTGGATGGTCTTGTGCTCGGCGCCGTGGTACTGGAACACGCGGCGGATGTCCTTCATGCGCGAGATGCCGCCGATGTAGGCGAGGAAGATCGCGAGACGCAGGAAGCCCTCCATGAGGTTGAGGAATACGGGATCGTCCGTGATGAAATGGAAGAACTTCGCCGCACCCGTCGGGATGGCGATGAAGAGGATGCTCGCGAGCACGAGCGCGAAGATGATCGTGCCCGCCATCTCCTTGTCCGTGAGCTGCTCGTCCTCGTCGCCCGCCATCTTCGCCGAGTAGGAGAGGGAGCGCAGGCCGAGCACGAGGGACTCGACGAGCGAGACGGTGCCGCGGAGCATCGGTTTTTTGAGAATCGGATAGCGGTCGGCAATCGAGCTGACGGGATGCGTCTCGACCTGGATGCGGCCGTTTGGATCGCGCACCGCTGTCGCGACGTCCTTCGGCCCGCGCATCATCACGCCCTCGATGACGGCCTGTCCGCCCACACTGAGTTTTGCCATAGGAAAGCTCCTTCCTGATAAGATTTTATTTGCCTCTACTCTATCATAAAACAGGGGAAAAGACTAGCGGCGCGGCGTGTTTTAGCGCCGCGCCGGGAATGAGGCGCGCGGGCGTCTCTCGGCGCGGCCCGTGCGCAGCGCTCTCGCTGGCGGTTTCCTGTCGCACACAAAAAGGGCCGCGCGGACGTGTAGCCCGCGCGGCCCTGAAGCGGCGACGCTTATTTCTTGCCGTAGCGCTTGTTGAACTTCTCGATGCGGCCGCCCGCTGCGACGTCGCGCTGACGCCCCGTGAAGAACGGATGGCACTTGGAGCAGACATCGACGCGGAGCTCCGGCTTCGTGGAGCCCGTCTTGAACGTGTTGCCACAGCCGCAGGTGACCGTAGCCTCGTAGTACTTCGGATGGATACCCTGTTTCACTCTTTACACCTCGCTTTTCCCCAAAGACTGGGAATTGATACAAGCAAGCTATGCGCAAGCTTGGTTTAGACCTAGCTTCCCGTTTTGGGGAATAGCCGGTCGCAACGACCTTGGAACCAGACGCCCAGCGTCCAGTACTGAAGTATTATAGCACAGAGAAAAGTTCTGTGCAAGCAGGCTTGAAAAAATCCCTCTGATGGGCAATAATAGAGGGAAAGCTCTTTTTTGAGAAAGGAACACGTATGCCAGAGAAAAAAGGAATTCAGCATCAGTGCAGCTTCTGCAAGCGCGTCATTGATGTGCATGACCAGTACGATATGCCGATTTTCGATCCGAACACGGGCTTTGCCATCTGCAAGAACTGCGTGCGGGAGATCAACCGTTTTCTCGACGAGCACGATGCCGCGGCGGCGAAGTCGGAGAAAAAGGCGTTCGCCGACCAGCTCGATGAGATGCTCGAGAAGAACAAGCCGCATATCATCAAGCAGTATCTCGATGAGTATATCATCAACCAGGATCACGCGAAGAAGGTGCTCTCCGTCGCGGTCTATAACCACTACAAGCGCATGAAGTACGGCTATCAGAACGACGACGGCACGGAGATCGAGAAGTCGAACGTCATCATGCTCGGCCCGTCGGGCTGCGGCAAGACGGCGCTGCTCTCGCATCTCTCGAAGCTCCTCGACATCCCGTTCGCGGTGACGGACGCCTCGAGCCTCACGGAGGCGGGGTTCGTCGGCGCGGATGTCGAGGTCGCTGTGCGCAATCTCTACTACGCGGCGGACAAGGATATCGAGAAAGCGGAGCACGGCATCATTTACCTCGATGAGTTCGACAAGATCGCGCGCAAGTCGGGTGCGAACAACTCCATCACAGCGGATCCCGGCCATGAGGGCGTGCAGCAGGCGCTGCTCAAGATGCTCGAGGGCAGCGTCGTCGAGTTCACGGCGCGCGGCCAGCGCAAGCACCCAGAGGCGCCGACCATCAAGGTCGACACGAGAAATGTGCTCTTCATCGTTGGCGGCGCGTTCGTCGGCATCGAGAAGATCATCGCGAAGCGCCTGCAAAAGGCGAGCTCCATCGGCTTTGGCGCCGAGGTGCAGGGCAAGGACGAGCAGCCGAAGTTCGACGAGCTCATCCATCAGGTGCGTCCGGAGGATCTCATGGAGTACGGCATCATCCCTGAGATCATCGGTCGCCTGCCCGTCATCTGCACGCTCGAGACGCTCGACGAGGACGCGCTGCTGCGCATCCTGACCGAGCCGAAGAACGCGCCCGTGAAGCAGTATGAGAAGCTGCTCGCGATGGACGGCGTCAAGCTCGTATTCGAGGAGGACGCGCTGCGCGCCGTCGCGCAGAAGGCCATCGAGCGCAAGACGGGCGCACGCAGCCTCAAGGGCATCATCGAGGACGTCATGCTCGACATCATGTACGAGATCCCGAAGTCCGACGCGAAGCGCAAGGTCACGATCACGAAGGAGTGCATCACGGCGCACGAGAAACCGCGCGTGGAGGAGATCGCCTGAGCCACGCATCTCCATATATTTTACATCTTCAAGGCATAGGATAGGAGCTAGGACATGCAGGTATCGGTACTCGCGAGCGGCAGCAAGGGCAACGCGGTCTTCGTCGCGATGGACGGCGTGCGTCTGCTCATCGACGCGGGCATCAGCGCGACGCGCATCAAAAAGGCGCTCGCCGCCGAGGGCGTCGATGCGGCCGACCTCGACGCTGTGCTCATCACGCACGAGCACAGCGATCACATCGCGGGGCTGCGCACGCTCACGAAATGGTACCAGCTGCCCATCTACTCGCGGCGGGCAACGCTCGCGCAGCTGCCGCCTGAGATTCCGGAAGAGCTGCGCCGCGAGGCGGCGGGCGCGTTCCGGATCGCGGGCGTGCAGATCATGCCGTTTTCCATCCCGCACGATGCCGCCGACCCTGTCGGCTACCGCATTACGGGAACGCGGCAGGTGACGACCTGCACGGATCTCGGCTTTGTCACGAGTAGCGTGCAGGCGGCGCTCGACGGCGCGGACGTCCTCGTGCTCGAGGCGAACCACGACCCCGCCGTGCTCAAGGAGGGGCGCTATCCGTGGCCGCTCAAGCGCCGCATCCTCGGCACGCGCGGCCATCTCGCGAATGCGGATGCCGCCTGGGCCATCGCGCGGCTGCAGAAGCCGCCGCAGCAGGTATTCCTCGCGCACCTTTCGGCGGAGAACAACCGTCCAGAGCTCGCGCGAGAGACCGTCGCGACCATCCTCGCGCGGCAGGGCATCGACGTGCCGCTCGCCGTCGCATCGCAGGAACAGCCCGTGCGGCTGCATTGAGCCCCGCGCTCCAGCGCGGGGAGGCGCTCGTAGATCAGCGTCCGGCGCGGGATGGCCGCAGGCCTGCATGACATACGATATGGAGGGGAAAGTCATGAAATCGTTATTCCAGCATAAGAAACACGCGGCGCTCGCGGGCGCCGTCATGCTCGCGCTCGCGGCCGTCTCATTCTCCGGCTGCTCGGCGGGCAATGCAACCTCGTCATCGAGCGCGAGCTCCGGCATCATGGCAGCGGCGCCCGCCTCATCCGCGCAGACCGAAGGCATCTCCGATGCGCGCAACACCCCGGCTGTGCGCGCCGCAAAGGCCATCGGCCCGACGGTCGTCGGCATCACGAACAAGGCTGTCGCGCGTGACTGGTTCAACAATCCCGTGGAAACGGAGGGCGTCGGCTCCGGCGTGATCTTCCGCAAGGACGGCTACATTGTCACGAACAACCATGTCATCGATGGCGCGAAGGAGCTCATCGTCTCGCTCGCGGACGGGCGCTCGCTCAAGGGCAAGGTCGTCGGTGCTGACGCGCTCACTGACCTCGCCGTCGTGAAGGTCAACGCGAATGACCTCCCTGAGGCCGTCTTCGGCGACTCGGACAAGATCGTCGTCGGTGAACCGGCCATCGCCATCGGCAACCCGATGGGCCTCGAGTTCCAGGGAAGCGTGACCTCAGGCGTCATCAGCGCGCTCAACCGCACGCTCGACATCTCCGACCGCCGCGTGAAGCTCCTGCAGACGGATGCCGCCATCAGCCCGGGCAACTCGGGCGGCGCGCTCGTCAACGCGGATGGACAGGTCATCGGCATCAACAGCGCGAAGGTCGCAGCCTCAGGCGTCGAGGGCATGGGCTTCGCCATCCCCATCAACACCGTGCGCACCGTCGTCGAGGAAATCATGGATAAGGGATACGTCGCGCGTCCGTACCTCGGCGTCTCCGTCTTCGATCCGAACACGGCGGCCCGCTACGGCTACCAGCTCAACATCGACAAGGGCGTATTCATCTTCAAGGTCACGCTCAACGGCCCCTGCGGCAAGGCTGGCCTGCAGCGCGGCGACATCATCCTCAAGGTCGATGGCAAGGAGGTCAACACCGTCTCGGATCTGCGCGCCGCTGTCGGCGAGCACAAGATCGGCGAGACTGTGAAGATCACCTATGACCGCAACGGTAGCGAGGACACGGCGGACGTCACGCTCGAGGAAATGCCGCAGGATAACAACTGATGCGCATCACCGTCGTCTGCGCGGGAAAGCTCAAGGAGAAATACCTCTCGCAGGGCATCGCGGAGTTCCAGAAACGCCTCACGCCCTTCTGTAGCTTCGAGATCCGCGAGATTCACGAGGAGAAAATGCCGGCTGAGCCTTCGGCGGCGGAGAAGAAACAAGTCCTCACGCGGGAGGGCGAGCGCCTGCTCCGCCAGGTGCCGCAGGGGAGCTATCTTATCGTGCTCGACGTCTTTGGCCGCGAACTGAGCTCTGAGGAGCTCTCGGCACGTCTCGACGCACTCGCGCTGCAGGGGAAGAGCAGCATCGCCTTTCTCATCGGCGGTGCGTTTGGCCTCTCAGAGGAGGTGCGCGCCGCTGCCGACTATCGTCTCTCCTTTTCGCGGCTCACCTTCACGCACCAGATGGTGCGGCTGCTCCTCGTCGAGCAGATCTACCGCGCGTTCAAGATCAGCCGCGGCGAAAAATATCATTGGTAAGCACTAGGCAGCTGCCGCCTGCAGACATTCTGCGGGCGGCAGTTTTTTTACCACAGTAATGTATCTTGGTACAGATCATGAAATATTTCTAAGCAGGGAAAGAGATGACAGGACGAGAATAAAGCAAAGATAAGGAAAGATAAGGCTCGTACAAGATCGTGTGTTTGCATTGCGATACATGGGAATGATTCGGACGGCGCAGGAGGTCGTGAAAATGAAGAAAAAATATGCAAGTGGCGTGATGCTCTCGGCGGCTTTGCTCATGATGCCCGTGACGGGATTTGCCTCGCAGGAGGGGATGTTTGAATTCCTCCCCGCTGCTGCGATCGAGGCGATACAGCAGGCAAATGAGGATGGCGCACAGAAGGAAGCGGACAAAAAAGCGCAGTCGGCAGAGGAAAAGCAGCAATCGAAGGGCAAGGCAGACGCTGCGGCGGAGAAGATTTTGCAGAAGGCTGCGCAAGCGGAGGAGAGTGCCGCGGCAGCTCTGAAAGAAGCGCAGCAGACGGCAGCATCCATCGAGTATAAGGATCTCGTCGGTGCGTGGCAGCTCACGCGGCTCGGGGACCAGGACGTGTCGTTCCTCTATGTCGACGGTACGCTTCTATTTGAGCCGAAGGAGAGTGTCGACCTGCGCCAGTTCCTCAAGAATCGCGATCGCACGGACTCCTTTACCGCGAAAGCCGCGGTCAAGCGGGACAGCGCCGGCGTTCTGACCTTTACGCCCGCGGCGGAAACCGTCACGGTACGCAGCTACGAGGATCGTCCTGTCGCAAAAAGTGACCTCGAGGATCAGCTCTGGCCGTGGCTTTCGCGCTACGATGACGCCGATGCCGCGGGAAACAATGAGACGCATGCGCGTACCATCCAGCGCAGTTACCAGGTGACGAAGCTCGTTGGCGACACGCTGACCGTCGTCGAGACTTACAGCGACAGCGACGGCTGCGATAAACGCGAGCTCGCGCTGACGTACACGCGCGGATTGCACCAGGTGACGGATGAAGAGCGCGCCGCTGAGCAGCGCCTCCAGGACGAGATCGCGGCAAGCCAGATCGCGCGGCACACGAAGCGCAGCGCCGCGGAAATCGAAGCCATCAAGGAACGCGTTGACGGCAAGGCAAAGAAGAACGCAAAAGCGGAGGCAAAGCAGCGCAAGCAGGAAGCAGCAAAGGCGAAACGCGCGGCAGAGGAAGCCGCGCGCCAGCAAGCGGCGGCAGAAGCCAGAGCGCAG
Organism: Selenomonas bovis DSM 23594; assembly: GCF_000381005.1. GTDB lineage: Bacteria > Bacillota > Negativicutes > Selenomonadales > Selenomonadaceae > Selenomonas_C > Selenomonas_C bovis. The sequence continues at coordinate 616 of NZ_KB908422.1, read as the reverse complement.
GAGTATGCCGCTATTCCCAAGCTGCGGATCGAAGACTGAGGGCAAGAGTTACCTATACCTGTAAGGGCGATGCACCGATGTCAACGAAGTGGACGTTGGTGCATGTGGCTTCGTGAGTAGAAGGGTATGGTTTGCAAAGCAGGAGAGGATTCCCTATCTGTAATGGATAGGGAATTTTTTATAAAAAATGCGAAATAAGTGTTGACAACGTAGCCACAACCGTGTAATATATTACAAGTCGGCGGCGGACAGCCACGAGCGCAGGAGCTGCCGGCAGCCGAATCCCAGACGGCGCTGAGAGCTTGCGAAAATAAATTCAAAAAGTTCTTGACAAGCTGAAACGGATGAGGTAATATATAGAAGCTGATTCACGAAAGGCGCACCGCGCCGGAGGGAATCGCGGGTGTTCTTTGAAAACTAAACAATGCAGAACATCATGCAACCATGATGTAAAGCCAGATGTCGAGATGCGAGAGCATCTAACATCGATTACTATGAACATATAGCAATCGGCAATTTCTTTGCTGATATAGCAATATATCGGTCCAAAAGAGAAATGAGAGCCAATCGGCTTTCCATATTTCATGGAGAGTTTGATCCTGGCTCAGGACGAACG
>NZ_KB908421.1 GCF_000381005.1 Selenomonas bovis DSM 23594 | reverse complement strand
CCCCCCCCCCCCCCGCGCATCACAACGCTACATGCGCAAACGTCCACTTCGTGGACATTGTGCATCTCCCTTACCGTAAATCCAACCAATCACGCTGCGCCTGCGGCTTGCGTTCTTGAGGAATAGTAAAATCCCATCCGCACCTGTGAGAACTATCTGGTACGGATGGGACTCTGTCAATCGGCTGTTGGATACTGCGCTGCTCCGTCGTCGCCCCTCTGGCAGTACGCCTCCCAGAGCGCGCGGTATGTGCGCTCGACGTCCTGCATGTACGCCTTGGCGTCCATGAGCCCGGACGCCTGCAGATGCGCGCGCATCTTCCTGTGGTTCTTCGCGAGCAATTCAGGGTGGCGCGCGAGGGCGCAGGCCTTCTTCACGTACTCCATCTCATTTTCCGCGATGAGCTCAGGGAGGTCCGCCGCCGTAAGCAGGCTCGCGCCAAACCGGCTGCCGTGCGTGCGCCCCCGCAGCGTCACGACGGGCACGCCCATGTAGAGCGCCTCACAGGTCGTGAGGCCGCCCGTATAGGGCGTCGGATCGAGCGCGATGTCGATGTCCCGGTACTCCTCGAGATAGCGCTCGCTGAAGGGGCGCAGCTCGACGCGGGAGACCGGCAGGCCGAGCGCCGCGAGCCGAGCGCGCATGAGCGCACGTCCGTCCGGCACCGAGAGCGTCTTGCCCTTGAGCACGAGGCGGCTGTCCGGCAGCGCGTCGAGGATGGCCCGCCAGCAGAGCAGCGTCTCGTCGGAGAGCTTCGCGAGGTTGTTGAAGCTGCCGAACGTCACGAAGCCGTTCCTCTGGTACGGGATGTTCGCCGCCACCTCCGGCATCTCGCGCACCGCGCCGGGCGCGTAGCAGAACTGGCAGTGCGGCAGGCGGACGGGCCGCTCCGTGAACGCCTCCTCGCTCGCGCCCTGCGGCAGCGTCACGCGGTCGACGAGGAAGCCGTCCACGGCGGCGAGCCCCGTCGTCGCCACATAGCCGAGCCCTGAAAGCTGCACGGGCGCCGCGTGGTAGGCGAGGGTCGGCAGCGCGTTGTCCTGCGTATGGCCCGAGAGATCCACGAGGATGTCGATGTGATCCTCCGCGATGAGGCGCGCGGCCGTATGCGCGGAACGTCCGCGCACATCGCGCCACTGCACGGGAAAATGGCGGAGCCTGCGCGTGACCTCGTCGACCGGCCCCGTCGCGTAGACGTAGACGGAGAACGCCTCCGGCGTGAAGTCGCGCAGAAACGGCGCGAGGAAATACGCCATCGCGTGCAGGCGGAAATCACGGGAAATATAGCCGATGCGCAGGCGCTTTCCCGGCACGCGCAGGATCTGTTCCTGGCGATAGGGCTGCACGCCGCTGAGGAACGCGCCGAAGAGCGCCGCCTCCTGCCGCTTCTCCGCGTCCGGCTGCGCGCGGTAGTTGCGCATGAAAAGGTATTTGCTGTAAAGCGCCGCCGCCGCGCCCGCGTCCGGTGCGAGCGCCGCCGCCTTGTGGAGGGCGGCGGCCGCCTCCTCGGGCATGGCGGCGAGATACGCGTCATCCGCGAGGAAGAGCAGCGCGCGGTAAAGGAGCGCGCGGCGGTGGCGCGCCCATTTCTCCCGCGCCGCCGCGCCGCGCGGCTTCCCCCGCGTATATGGCAGGAGATCGCGCTCGATGTCCTGTCGCAGCACGCGCAGCCGGTCCATGGCGCCCGCGATGGCGAACGTGCGCGAGTCCGCGCCCGCGAGGACGAGGCGCGCGCGAAGATGCCCGGGCGCCTCGTCGAGCACGGCCGCGGCCCGCGCGCCTGCCGTGGCGCTGTCGCCTGCGTAGAGCGCCGCGTCCGCCTCCATCGCCTGCGCCTCGCACGCGGCCTCCGCGCCGCCGATGCCCTGCACCTCGCGCGCGCAGGCGCGCATGCCGCGCACATCGCCCTCGCGCGCGAAGCGGTCGCACGCGAGCTGCCAGTCCAGGAGTTCCTCAGACAATGCGCTCTCTCCTTCCCGCCGCTCAGACCTCCGGATGGAGCTCCGCGCCGTATTCCCGCAAAAAAATCTTCTGATATTCCTTATACGACGCGGCGAGCGGCTTTTCCTTCGGACAGTGGATGCACCAGAAGTCCTTTTCCTGATTCGGCACGACGACCTCGTAGCCGTGGCGCTGCATCTCCATGCACTCCGACGTATCGTAGAGGTGCCAGCCCGTGAAAAGATCCTCGCGCCAGCGCAGGTCGACCTGCGTCGCTATAAAGAGCCCGTCGACCGCCTCGACCGCCTGATACGCGCCCTCTGGCTCGCGGCAGTGCGAGTCGACGACGCTCTCCGGCTCGCAGGCGTGCAACACGCGCCCGTAGGTGCGCAGGCCGTCCCACCAGACGCCCGAGCGCGGCAGGCTGCGGCAGCCGATGACGCCGACCGCGCCGATGGCGGCATCGGCGAAGATTGCGAGGAGATCCGCGACGAGCCGCTTGTTCACCACGAGCGTGTCCTGGTGCAGGTAGACCTTGTACTTCGCCTCCGAGCGCATCATCGCCTCGTTGTAGCCCGCGCACATCGACGCCGCCCCATAGACGGGCAGGTACTCCGCTGTCATGCCCGCCGGCAGGTGGAGCGCCTCGAGGTAGAGGCGACACTCATCGTACCAGTGCGCATCGTTCACGCACGTGATGAACGCGACCTTGTGCGCATCGAGCGGCCGCGTCAGCTGCTCCGTCATCATGTCTCATCCTCCTCCCGCAGGGATGCGAGGAGCACGCGCTCCTCTGCGCTCGTCGCCGCCTCCTCCGCCTCCCCGAGAATCTCTCGGAGTTCCTCTCGCCGCCCTGCGGAATACGCGCGCAGGTGGCGGTAGAACCGCGCGGGATGGAACACGCTCTCCTTGATGAAATTCGCCACGTAGGCGGGAAAGAGCCCGGCCTCATCGTAAAGCGACCAAAGCGCCGCGACCTGCCGCGCCGTGTCGACGCCGTACTCGATGCGATGGAGCAGGCGCGCGAGCGCCTCTCGCTGCTCGGCTGTGTAGAACGACTTGAGGAGCGAGAGCTCCGGCATCGAACGCGCCGCATAGACGAGCCAGAACTCCGTCTCGAGATCGTCATGCGTATTCTCGAACGCCGCCGCCTGCAGGCGCGCCATCACCTCAGGCGGCGCCGCCCGCCGCTGCGCACGCATGCGCACCGCCTTATAATACGAGGCGTAGAGGAGCTTTTCAAACTCCGGCTTCGCGAAGAGCCGCGCGCAGACGCGGTAGTAGTGGCCGTCCCGGAGCTCCTCGAGCACCGACCAGTGGCGGATGTTGCGAAAGCTCGTGAGCAGCGCGCCCGTCTGCTTGATATAGCGCGAAAAACCCGCAGCGATATCCTGCGGGTTCCCCGCCTGCTCGAGCAACAAGTCGGAGATGATGTAGTCAAATGTCTCCGGCGCGAATGGCAGCGGCGCCGCGAGATAGTCGAGCGCCGTCCAGTGCACGGAGAGGCCCGCGTACTCCGATTCCTCCGGCTGCCCGCCCGCCGTCACCGCGTAGAGCGCGGCGCGCGGAAAGAGCCGCCGCAGTGCGGGCAGATAGCCGACGCTCTCCACGACGAGGATAGAGAGCGGCAGCTCCGATCCCTTCAGGAACGAAAGCAGCTCCGCCTTGATCTTCTCCGCCATGCGCGTCGCCCTCCTTTTTTCGAAACCACTGCGCCTGCCGTCATTTCTCTCAAAGCATATTATGCAGGAACGCCTGCGTCCGCGCCTCCTTCGGCGCGGCGAAGAACGCCTCCGGCCCGCCCTGCTCGACGATGACGCCGTCCGCCATGAATACCACCTGGCTCGCCGCCTCGCGCGCGAACGCCATCTCATGCGTCACGACCACCATCGTCATGTGCTCCGCCGCGAGCTCGCGCATCGTTTTCAAGACCTCGCCCGTGAGCTCCGGGTCGAGCGCGCTCGTCGGCTCGTCGAAGAGCAGGATGTCCGGCTTCATGCAGAGCGCCCGCGCGATGGCCACGCGCTGCTGCTGGCCGCCCGAGAGCTGCGCGGGGTAGTAGTCCGCCCGCGCGGAGAGTCCGACCTTCGCGAGGAGCTCCCGCGCCTCCGGCAGCACCTCCTCGCGCGGCCGCTTCTTCACATGGACGGGCGCCTCGAGCAAATTCTCGAGCACCGTCATGTGCGGGAACAAGTTGAACTGCTGGAACACCATGCCCGTGCAGCCGAGCAGGCGGCGGCACGTCGCCGCGTCCGTATACTCCACAGCGCCCGCGGGCGTCGTCGTCGCGAGCACCTCGCCCTCGATCTCCACCGAGCCCCCGCTGATCTCCTCGAGGCGGTTCATGCAGCGCAGAAGCGTGCTCTTGCCCGAGCCGGACGGGCCGATGATCGCGAGCACCTCGCCGCGGCGCACCGTGAGATCGATGCCCCGCAGCACCTCGACGCTGCCGAACGACTTCTTGATGCCGCGCATGCGGAGCATGACATCCTCATTTTGCGTATTTGCCATAATGCGCCTCCAGCTTCTTGAATCCCCAGGTCAGCACAGCCGTCATCGCGAGGTAGAACACCGCCGCCACGACGAACGGCGTCATATCGAACTCGCGCTGTACGATCGTGCGCGCGACGCGCAGCAGGTCGTTCATCGCGAGGATGTAGATGAGCGACGTATCCTTGACGAGGTTGATCGTCTCATTCGAGATCGGCGGCAGCACGATGCGGATCACCTGCGGCAGGATGATGCGCCGCATCGTCTGCCCGTACGTCATGCCGAGCGTCTTTGCCGCCTCGTACTGACCTCGCGGCACAGACTGGATGCCCGCGCGGAAGATCTCCGCGAAATACGCCGCGTAGTTCAGCGTGAACGCGAGCAGCGCCGCCGCGATATCCGGCAGCAGGATACCCACCATCGGCAGCGCGAAATAGACGAAGAGCAGCTGCAGCATCAGCGGCGTGCCGCGCATGAGCCAGATATAGAACTCCATGAACCGCGAGAGCGGCCGCAGCGGCGAGAGCCGTCCGAGCGCCGCGAGAATACCGAGCGGCAGCGCCAGCACCAGCGTGACGCAGAAGATTTCCAGCGTGACCTCCGAGCCCTCCAGCATGAGCACGACGGTATCCATCAGTTTTTCCATGATCTCTCCTTGCGGGCCTGCACGCGGCAGCCCCGAATCCCAGCGCCAGAGGCCGCCTGCGCGGCCTTTCCTGGCGCTTTAGTATAGCAAAGTATTAACTCAATTATTGTACCGAAAATATCCCCGCTTTTCAAGCGATACTTTAGGAAGCGCTGATTCATTCATGCAGCTCTTCCTTTCCCCAGTTGCCGGAGTCTGCCGGGACACCAACCTAGGCCTCCTCATCCGCAAAGCAAAACAATTGCCCAAGCACCTCCTCCAGCGTCCCCTCCTTCGCCGCGGGCAGGGTATCGAAGAGGCGGATATGATGCTTCTCTATCTCGATCTCCTCGCTGAAGCCGAGGATATAGCGCAGGCAGATGCGGTAGATGATCTCCGTCGGCGCGCAGCCGTAGACCTGACGAGAGAAGATATGATTCAGCCGCACACGCTCGTCAGGATAGAGCGCCTTGAGGCGCGGACTCTGGTAGAGGCGTCTTACGATCTCGGTCACATACATGCCAGATTTCATATAGAGGTCGGCGAACGTCGCCTCCGGATTGTCGAAGCAGCCCGGGTTCTCCCTCTCGAGCCGATCCACCATATCCCGCACCACGCGCTTCGGCGTGAAAATCTGATTCGTCTTCTGCGGCGGGATGTAGTCGAAGATATCCCCTTTCGTATCCGGAGAGAAATAGTTCGCGAGCTCCCGGCGCTTCCTCATAAACTCCTGGACTGCATCATCGAACACCACAGGATCGAAGAGATGGCCGTCGAAATGCCTTTTATGTGCCTCATCGCGGATCTCCCGCCCGCGTTCATCCTTCTCGTAGTAGTCGCCGCCGTCGCGCAGCATGCGGAACGTATCGAGCGTGACGCCCTGACCGCTCTGCGGGTTCACCGTGACCTCCCAGAACACCTCCGCGGGGACGAGCGCATCGAAATTCTCCAGCGTCGTATCTTCGTCGCCGTACGCCATGAGAAATGCGGGAATCGTCCGGGAGAAACCGCGCAGATGATCGCGGACATTCCCCTCGATACTGTCCTTCTCGCGCTCGAGCTTCTCTGTCTCGACCGTCTCGACAATCTGCTCCGCCGCCTCCTTTACCGTCTCCTCGCTGCCGAGCCGCTGCTGGATATTCGCCACCATCCGCTGATAGCTCTCCTCGCGCTTCTCTCCATACGCCGCATCGATATCGGAGACCACCTGCATCGAGGCGCCTGCCTGCTGTGCCGCCGCGATCTTTTTATCGCGCTCATGCACGAGCTGGTTATCGCGGATGACGTGATCCGCATACTCGCTGCTGACCACCTTGTCCGTCGTATCCTGGATCTTCCGCTCGAGCCGGTTCTGCGTGGACTTCCTGAGATCCTTGCCATACGCTTGCCGCGCTGTCTCCATGAGCGTACCCGCGAGCGGCTGGCTGAGCTGCTTCTTGAGCGACTCGAGATCCTCCTTGCGCGGGTCGGGGTGCCTCTCATGATCTGCCTGCACATCTGCGACCGCGTCCGTCAGCTGGTCGCTGACATCCGCATAGACCTTCTTGCCGAAAATCTCTGCCGCCGTGCCGATGACCTGCGCCTCCGACACCTCGACCTCTCCCTCGTCATTCAGGCACAGCGCATCCGCCGTATCCTCGTCGATATCCACCGCAGCCAACCCACTCGGCTCCTCGATGGCCTGCAGCCCGTTGATGATGTCGATGATCTCGCGCGGCGCACCGAAAATGCCGGAGATATTCGCAAAGAGGAAATTCGACATGAAGCCGCGCTCCACGACCTCCTTCGCGTGGATATGGCGCGGAATCGTGAGCACCGACTCCGCATCCAGCTCGATCATCGCGCCCGCGTCATCCTCGCCATAGACAGGGAAGAAATTCAACAGCTCGCGCACATGATTCCGCCGCTGGTCGAAGTCCCCCTTTTCACCGGATGTCTCGGGGATGAGATCGTTCGCGAACTGCTCGAAAATCGTCAGCGTCCGCGCGGGATCGAAATCAAACACATAGGCGTTCTGCTTGCGATAGCTATTCCCCGCCGCATCGACGAAGAGACACGGATTCTGCGCGCGGAACGCCGCCTGCATGTAGAGCGCGGGCGACGCCATATTCGAGAGCATGAGCACCGCCGTCCACTCCGGTATCGTCACGCCCGTCGTGAGCTGGCCGACCGAGAGCGTGATAGTCCGCTCATGCTGCCGGATGGCCTGCGTCACGCGGTCGAAAGACTTCTCCGTCTCGTCCTCGTCGTCGAGCCGGCCGTCGCCCGCCGCGAGGACGATCTCGTAGTCCCTGAACACCGGATGCAGCCGGAGCTTCTTCGCGAGAGCCTTCGCGCTCGCGACGCGGTTCAGCAGCCAGAACGTATGCTTTAGCTCCGCGCGCAGCTCCGGCGTAGAGAACGGGAACTTCTCCTGATGCGTGAGCGCGTCGAGGAATTTATCCACGTCCGCGTCGTGGACGAACTTCCCCGACTCATTCACCGCGAAGAACTCATTCAGATCGAACGCGTACTCCTCCTGCTCCTGATCCGCGAGCGTGATGCCCTGCGCCGCCCGCTCGCGCACCAGCTCCGACATCTGATAGGTGAAGAGCGAGAGACGCGGCAGCTTCGCATAGGGATTCTCCTGCTCGCTTGCATCGTCCCAGTCGCGCTTCTTCCGCTGCTCGTCCGCGTACGTCCAGTTATAGATGGCATTCTCCGGGAACTTGTCATTCGCGAGTGCCTTAAAAGGTGTACCGGATAGATGCAGCGTATAGCGCCGGTTGATATGCACGAACGCCGTATCCGTCTTGTACGTATCGACGCCCTCATGCGCTTCGTCGATGATGAGCAGATCCCAGGTGAGCCCATGCTCGGCGCTCACCTCCGCTAGTTTCTCATGCGTCCCGCCGAAATAAAGCGATCCCTTGAGGTCCTGCAGACTCACGAACTCGATGCAGCCCCTGACGCCCTCCTCGTCCTCCGCAGCCCGCTCGAGGAACGCCTCGCGGCTCACGACATACCGCCGGTCACGGATGCCATCGACATTGCTCACGAAGAGATACCCGCTCTGCGGGCCGAAGAACGTCTCATAGTCCTGATACCAGGAGTTCGCGATGGCGGGGCGATTCGTCACGATGAGGACATTCCTCGCCTGCATCCTGTGACAGAGGTCATAGGCAGAGAGTGTCTTGCCGAAACGCGGCTTGCAGTTCCAGAGGAACTCGCCATGCGCATGCGCGTGGAAATACGCGAGCGCCTGCGTGACTGCCGCCTCCTGCTCCTCGCGCAGCCGGTACGGGATGACCGCCGCCGCATCTGCGTCCGCGTCCGCCACCACGCCATGATTCTGCGCGAACTCGATATAGTCGCTCTTCGCCGCGTCCGGCGCGATCTCGAACCACTCCGTGCCCTCGCGCCGCGCAACGCCGAGCTTCTTCAGATACGCATGGAAATCTGTATCCTTGAAATTCCCATATGGCTCCGTCATGAACGCCGCGCGCAGATGCCACCAGAGCTTCGGCACGAGCCCTGCCGTATGCGTCTGCTCCTTGATGCGCGTCTCTACCTCGCGCTCTGTAAAGCCAATCTTCGTCCAACCCGCATTCGCCGGCACATCCGGCAGCGTATAGGCATAGCACTGCGGCGTGACCTTCGCCGTCGTCCTGATCTCGATTGCCGCCATATTATATGTCGCCTCTCTTATAAAAAACCATTATCCATCTAGCAATTTATCGTATTATGACTCCTACTTTTTTGCTCGTAGCCCATCAACACGTTTTTTCATATACTCAAATTCAGACGTTGTTATTCCAAATAATTGGCACATCTGAACATCTATATTTTTTGAAGGCTATGTCACAACAAACAGTTGATAAATAGCCATTTTTATAGGGGAGTATCAGAACTCCCCTACAAACTGTTATTTGCAGTTATCTATACTCATTTGGAATTTCGATATGAAGTGTCTCACACAATAACTTCACATCATGTGCATCATTTTCATCAAACTCGTATCCCAGATGGAACATTACTTGACTATATGGTTCAATACAGGAAACCTCTATTTCCTCAATTCTTCCTTTACCCGAAAAAGTTTCTACCGGAAAACAATCCCCATCATAAAGAATTTCACCTTCGTCCGTATATTCAAAACAATGCAAATCAATAATTCTGTTTTTCAAATCTTCCCATACAGTATGGTTCAATGTTGTATATTCCATCTTAATCTCATAAAAGCCATTAGCTTTCATTATTTCTATAAAGTTCTGATAATCGTTCTTTTCTACAAAAATGTCAATATCATTATGGGCTCTTGACTGATATCCAAGAAGAGCATCTACACCCCATCCACCATCAAGAAAGACTTTAATCTCCGCATCTATTGCAAATTGAAGAATCTGTTTTACATCTGTTATATTGACCATCTTATCATCTCCACAAATTCTAATTAGGCGACCAGAGGAACTGCTGGTCTGTTTGATAAATCTCTGCATTTAGCAGTTTTCAATGTTGCCAAAACAAAAGTTAAGAAGATGTTCCTTTTCTCCATGTCGCTTTCTTTGGCGTAATTTACAAGGTTATTCCACACAAGATAGTTGTTCAGATACTTGGTAGAAACACCGTTAAAGCCACGCATAAACCTCTTTAGCTGGCTATGGTAGCTATTGATATGTTGGATATTATAAATGCCTTTCTTGGCTTTGCCAGTCTTTAACTGCACAAGGTCAATGCCATTGGCATTTGTAAATCTCACATAGGAGTTCATCTTGTCCGTAACAAGAGTGGAATTGGTCTTAATCCTACCATCATAAATATGATGTAAATCTCTTGTAGAAACTCTACCAGTATTCGTAATCTTGGAGATAGACAAGCCATTCCTATTAACCGCACAAGGAACACATACCTTTTCTTGGGACAAGCCTCTGATATGTGTAGAATGACCACGCTTATGAGCCTTGCGTGGCATAGCAAATGTCTTACTCTTGCTATGATTGCCCTTGTACGAGATGGCGAAAAAAGTTTCGTCAGCCTCAATAATGCCGTCAAGGGTAACATCGTCTGCCATATTCTGAAGTGCATCCAAAATCTTGTGTCTCCAAAGGAATGCGGTGTTTCTGTGAATCCCACAAGCAACAGCAGTCTTACGAATGGATAAGCCATTCATCATACAATCAATGTACTGCTCCCACACGGACAAGTCTTTTCTTGTACCAGACACAATGGAGTTCGTAGCAATCACGAAGGACTTGCCACAATCCTTACATACATATCGCTGTGTGCCATCTTTACGATGACCATTGCGAACCACATGGATACAGCCACAAAGAGGGCATACACGACCATTTGCAAAGCGTTCCTTTGCTACGAAATCTTCAATATTCAAAGACTTTACAAAGGCAGGACTTAAAAGCATTGTTTTAAGGCTTTCCTGCTCTGCGACAGTCAACTTACCGATAATATCTAATGCGTCTTTGATAGTAGGCATATCCAATTACCTCCTTCGGTGGTACTGTTTCTTACTATTATTATACGCTATTTCTCGTCAAAAATCAACCATTTGTTGTGACAGAGCCTTTTTGAAAAATCAATGATTGATTCGCCTGAACGATAATTTTCTATATCCGGAACCTCTTTCCCTAACGAGGTTAATGCTTCATCTGTCAACAAAAATGTATAGCGAATGAAATATGAACTCACATACGCAAAAAAATTTTTCGCTTCGTTCCTTGTAGCAAAAGAGCGCAATGCCAATCTCGAGCGTCCAAATGCCGAATGATTATCTATGATCTCTAGCTGGTTGTCTCTCTTTTGTCCGCCTGCATTGGCGCTTGAAACTACTACCTGCCACTCTGATATATACTTCGCATTTTTAGTTATTACTTCCTTATTGGCAACGAACCATTTTGCGCGCCCTGCTTTTCCCGCTTTATCATTCGTAAACAGTTTTATTTCAGCAGCATAATCTACCGGATCCTCTTTTTCATACGTTCTTACCTTATCAGGATGTTTCTCAACGAAATCACTTTCTATTGGAAATAAGGAACGCGGCAATATACTCTCATGAAGATACCGCCAGCCATTCTTTCTCATTATCTTGTCTATCTTTTGTTCTATCGGTAAATCACGTGGATCAAGAGGTAGTAATTTATCACCTGGATTATCTACATGAACACTTGTCTGCTCTCCATTTTGAGAATAGATATACGTAAATCCTTCACCTTTCTTGCGATAATTCTTTGTCACAATGGTAATACCATCTGAAAGGCTTGCCGCATTTCCAAACAATTCACTTGCGTCAGGATAAAACACAACTGTTGAAAGGCTCTTGCTATTGATTTGTTCCTTTCCAAACGTTTTCATTCCTTTTCCGGATTGATGAATCCATCTCCCTCCGGGATAAATCAAAACAGCAGCCTTATCCGTAATTCTATCTGCGGCCTCTTGAAAATACTGAAATATATTCGTCATTGGTTTCTGTCCATTTGTTTTTGAAACACTTTCCAATGACTCTTTTTGATACGGCGGATTCCCGATCACATAATCGAACATCTTCTTGCCCATTGTCAGTCCTCCTTCGTTTTACGGCTGCACATAAAAGAGGTTTTCCATTATTGTCCATCTACAAAGCGCTATGTCGTGACGCCAGCGCAAGATTTGAGCGTGTGGTAACAGAGGGATTTCTGCCTCCGCCAATCCTTGATGCGGCAGGGGAGTGGCCTATACCCCGTTTGATGGACACTATAAACGAATGGTAAAATAAGACCATGAGGTGATGAGATAGTGTCCACGAAACAAAAGACCTATAGCAATGAATTTAAGGAAGAAGCAGTCAAGCGTGTAATGAGTGGCATTCCTGCCAGTCAAGTAGCTCGTGAGCTGGATATAAATGTAAATTCGCTTTATACCTGGAAGCAGCGGTACATGAAGCATCCCGAGCAGCCTTTTGTCGGCAGCGGGAAACTCCATAAAGAA
>NZ_KB908420.1 GCF_000381005.1 Selenomonas bovis DSM 23594 | reverse complement strand
ACCTGGCGCGTATCACGAGCGAACATGGCATTGAGCTGCGTGTCAACCGCAGCATCCAAGCAGAGGGCGCTTTTGCTGACGTCAAGGCAGACAGGAACTACCGCCGCTTCCTGACAAAAGGGCATGTCAACGTAGAGGCAGAAACCATCCTGCTGGCAATGGCACATAACATTTTTAAATTGCATTGCAAAATACAGGCACAGCGATTAGGCGTGCACCTCATCCAAGTTGTGGCAGCAGCCTGAAACAGAACAGTGCAAAAAACGAGGCGATCGGTGACCGCCTGTTTCTTGCACTGTTTTTTATGCAATGATTATCACCAGTGTCAGATGACCGTGATTGAGGTCAAAGAAAACGGGGCTATCCGCACGAAAATGCTTTCGTGAGACAGTCCCGTTGAGTTTGCTATGATCGATGAGCCCTATCGGCATCAGTAGGTGGGGCTTTTTATGTGCAGGGGGGATGTAGGCCGAGAGAATCAATGGGCTAGGCCTTAGCACGTACGTATAGGCCGAGGACGTTGCAGTGGAAGTATAAAGCTGATATACTAGGAGAAGCAGGCTGTCGAGCAGGACATCGGCAGGGGAGCCGTGGGAACGGGATATATGTTTTCACGACTGGTTCAAGGAGGCAACTCATGGAGAAACGTTCCAATGCAAGGCGTGGCCCGTCTAGTCCACAACGAAAAAGCGGCGGGAATGGCAGACGCATCGTACTCGGTTTTTTCATCATTCTCTTGGTGATGCTACTTGGCATCGGTTGCGGTTTTCTGACTGCCAGCATGAATACAAAGCCGGATCTGGCGCATGATATCTTGCCGCCGGCTTCGTCGCATATCTATGATATCAATGGAAACGAGATTGCGAACATCCATGCGGATGAAAATCGTGAGCCAGTGAAAATCGCGCAAGTGCCGAAAAATTTGCAGAATGCATTCGTGGCAGTCGAGGATAATCGATTCTATGAGCATATGGGGATTGATCCACGCGGTATTTTGCGCGCGGTCTGGGCAAATCTTCGCGGGCGTACTGTCACAGAAGGTGGCTCGACGATTACCCAGCAACTTGCAAAGAACGCTTATCTGACGCAAGATCGCACGTTCAAAAGGAAGATTCAGGAGGTATTCCTCGCACTGCAACTCGAACGGCAGTATACGAAACAGGAGATTCTGGAACTTTATTTGAACCAGATTTATTTTGGCCAGGGGGCTTATGGCGTCCAGGCGGCGGCGCAGACATATTTCGGCAAGAATGTCGAAGATCTTACATTGAATGAGTGTGCGATGCTTGCTGGCATCCCCAAGAGTCCGAATTATTATTCGCCGCTTAACAATCTTCAGGCGGCGCAGGAACGCAAGGCAACAGTCCTGGATCAGATGGCGAAATATGGCTACATTACCCCCTCTGAGGCTGCAAAAACAAAGAAGGAACAGCTGGCTCTCGTGAAGCCGAAGCCAAAGGAGCACACGAAGGAGGCTTCTTACTTTGTCGATTATGTGACGCAGCTCATGATTGACAAGTATGGTGCGGATGCAGTCTACAAGGAAGGTTTGAAAATCTATACGACCATTGATATGGATATGCAGAAAGCCGCTGAGGCAGCGATGAAGAACCTGCCGAACGGTTCCGTCGATGGCAATGGCATTCAGCAACCGCAGGGAGCTCTTGTCGCTATCGATCCGCATAACGGTTATATCAAGGCGATGGTGGGCGGACGTGGCACGGATCAGTTCAACCGCGCAACGATGGCAGAACGTCAGCCCGGTTCGGCTTTCAAGCCATTTGTGTTCGCGGCGGCGCTTGAGAATAAGTTCACGCCGTCGACAGTCATTGACGATAGTCCTGTGAAAATCGGCGATTGGCAGCCGCAGAATTATGATCGTACCTTCCGCGGTAAGGTGACGCTGCGCAAGGTCGCAGAACAATCGCTCAATGTACCGACGGTCAAGATTGCGGAGAAATTGGGTATCGATAAACCCATCTACTACGCGCAGGAGATGGGAATTACTTCCTTTGTGTTAGACGGTCCGCAGAATGACCGCAACCTCGCGACAGCATTGGGCGGCCTTACGAAGGGGGTCACGCCGCTGGAGCTCACGAGTGCTTATGGGACGTTTGCGAACAAGGGCGTTCATGTGGATCCCGTCGCTGTGGTCAAGGTACTCGACCGCAATGGTAAGGTGTTGGAGCAAGCCGAGCCGAAACAGCGCAGTGTCATCAGCGAGGCGAGTGCTGCTGAACTAACAGACATGCTGGAGGGCGTCATCAATCACGGTACTGGCACGCGTGCCAAGATAGGTCGTCCCGCCGCAGGCAAAACGGGTACGACGAGTGATTACCATGACGCCTGGTTCGTCGGCTATACGCCGGATCTCGTTGCCGGCGTATGGGTCGGCAATGACAGCAATACGGCACTTAATGGGATGAGTGGCGGTCTGACACCGGCGATGATCTGGAAGGCGTTCATGTCGAGTGCGCTCAAGTCTACGCCTGCGAAGAATTTCGATGGCTCTGCAGCAGGCAGCAAGGGCGACTCGATTGGCGAGTTGGAGAATGACAAGAAGTCCGAGCTTAAAAAGGACACGAAGAACAACAAGCAGAGCGCGGGGAATGATAAGACAAAGCAGCAGGCACCACTACAACAGGAGGGGCAGCAGCCAACCGTTCCGGCACCGTCCCAACAACCAACAGCACCAGCAGCAAGTGTGCCTGAGCCTGGCGGCGGCGTCTCGAAGAGCCGGAATTGATTTCTTGTGAAATCGCATCTGGAGCACCATTGTCCGAGGAAAGTGTTTTCATTCATTTTTCTGGGAGTGTTGCTATTTAACGAGCATATCGACATGCCCGCAAGTATGCGATGCGATAGATATGTGATAAAGGAGAGAGTTTGTTGGCAAATGTATTTGATACGCTGGTAGAGCGCGGTTTTGTCGCGCAGTGCACAAATGAAAAAGAACTGCGAGAGCTTTTGGCGACGGAGCGTGTTTCCTTTTATATTGGTTTCGATCCGACGGCAGACAGCCTTCATGCAGGCCATTTCATTGCTCTCATGGCAATGGCGCATCTCCAGAAGGCGGGGCATCGCCCTATCTGCCTTGTTGGCGGCGGTACGGGGACGGTAGGCGACCCTTCGGGAAGAACAGATATGCGCAAGATGCTGACAGATGAGGACATCGAGCACAACTGCGAGTGCTTCAAGAAGCAGATTGCCCGTTTCATTGATTTCAGCGATGACAAGGCGATCATGGTGAACAACGGGGATTGGCTTAGAAAGCTCAATTATATCGACCTCCTGCGTGATGTCGGTGCATGTTTCACCGTCAACCGCATGCTGGCAGCGGAGTGCTACAAGCAGCGGTGGGAAAAGGGGCTCACGTTCCTGGAGTTCAACTACATGGTAATGCAGGCGTATGATTTCCTCGAACTCAATCGCCGTTATGGTTGCCGTCTGGAGATGGGCGGTGATGACCAGTGGTCGAATATCATTGCTGGGGTCGAGCTCAACCGCCGTAAGAATGGTACAGCCGTCTACGGTCTCACAAACAAGCTGCTGACAAAGAGCGACGGCAAGAAGATGGGGAAGACGGCTGGCGGTGCTCTCTGGCTCGATGCCGATAAGACGAGCCCATATGAGTTCTATCAGTATTGGCGTAATGTGGATGATGCGGACGTGGAGAAATGCCTGTCGCTGCTCACCTTCTTGCCGATGGAGGAAGTACATTGTCTCGCATCTCTCGAAGGCGCGAAAATCAACGACGCTAAGACAATCCTCGCCTATGAAGTGACGAAAATCGTCCACGGCGAGGAAGAAGCAAAGAAGGCGCGTGCTGGTGCGCAGCAGGTCTTTGGCGGTGCTGGCGCAGCAGAGAATATGCCGACCGTGCCGGTGGCATGTGGTCAGAAACTGCTCGATGTGCTAGCAGTTGGCAAAGTGTTTGCTTCTAAGGGAGAGGGACGGCGTCTCATCGCACAGAACGGACTTTCCTTGAATGATGAGAAGGTGCAGGACGTGGATTACATCTTGCAAGAGAGTGATTTTCACGATGGCACAGCGATTGTCAAAAAGGGGAAGAAGAAATTCTACAAGCTGGAAAAAGGCACAAAAGTGTGCTAAAATATACAAGTTAATGTTGATTGAAGGAGCGGTGTTTCTTTTATGTCAGGACATTCTAAATGGGCAAATATCAAACGCAAGAAGGGTGCAAATGATGCCATCCGCGGCAAGATCACGACGAAGATCGGTCGTGAAATCACGATTGCCGTCCGCATGGGCGGCGCGGATCCCACGGGTAATATGCGCCTGAAACTTGCCCTTTCTAAGGCAAAGTCAAACAATATCCCAAAGGATAATATCAAACGTGCCATCGAGAAAGGCCTTGGCAATAGCGAGGGCGGTAACTACGAAGAGCTTATGTATGAGGGTTATGGTCCGGCAGGCACGGCTGTCATGCTTGATATTCTCACCGATAACCGCAATCGTACGGCGGCGGATGTGCGCCATCTCTTTTCCAAATATGGCGGCAATCTCGGCCAGGATGGCTGTGTGGCCTGGATGTTTAAGAAGAAGGCGGTCTTTATCGTCGAGAAGGAAGTTTTTGATGATGAAGATGCCCTTATGGAAATCGTGCTTGAGGCTGGTGCTGAGGATATGAAGGCCGAAGATGAGGTCTTCGAGATTACCGCAGAGCCAGAGGCATTCGACGCCATCGAGCAGGCACTCGGAGAGAAGGGCATCGAGACGGCTTCCGCAGAAGTCACGATGGTTCCTGACACGACGGTGCATCTCGAGGGCAAAGATGCTGACAAGATGCAGCAGCTCGTCGATGCGTTGGAAGAGAATGATGACGTCCAGAACGTTTACAGCAACTACGATATTGACGAAGAATGATCTTCTTTCAGAACCAGCATTTCCTTCGCATGGTGATGGGCTCATTTTGTTGAGCCCATTTTCCTATATCAGAAAGGTTTTATATCATGTTAGCATTGGGGATTGACCCTGGTACGGCGATTTGCGGTTATGGCTTTGTGGAGACAAGGGGGAACCGCCTGATTCCGCATGCCTATGGCTCGATTTTTACGACGCCGGAGATGAGGATGGAAGACCGGCTCATGAAGATTTTTGACGAACTTGATGGGCTCATCAAGGAATATCATCCGGATGTCATGGGCGTGGAAAAGCTGTTTTTTAATAGAAATGTCACAACGGCGATTCCTGTCGGGCAGGCGCGCGGCGTCGTTCTGCTGGCTGCAGCAAAGAATGGCTTGCGTCTCGTAGAGCGGACGCCGATGCAGATCAAGCTGGATGTGACAGGGTACGGCAAAGCGACGAAGCAGCAGGTCATTTATATGGTGACAAAACTCCTGCATCTAGAGAAACCGCCAAAGCCGGATGATACGGCAGATGCACTTGCCATTGCCATTTGCACGACGTATTGTATGCATAGCATCGCTTGGAGGAATCAGCTATGATTGGTTTTTTGCGTGGCAAGGTGGCGTATCTCCTCGCAGATGATTGCCTGCTCGATGTCGGCGGTGTCGGTTATCGTGTCACGGTGTCAGGTATGACGCGCTCTAAGCTTCGTCAGGGAGAGCAGGCCATGTTGTTCACCTATCTCTCTGTACGCGAAGATGCCTTGCAGCTTTATGGATTCGCAACACAGGAAGAATACGATGTGTTCCTGCAGCTCATAGGCGTTTCCGGCATTGGTCCGAAGGTAGCGCTCGGCATCCTTTCCTCTACGACTGTCTCTGGTCTGTGCAGCGCCATTGCCAACAAACAAGCGTCGCTACTCACGAAGTTGCCGGGAATCGGGAAGAAATCAGCGGAACGGCTCATACTCGAGCTGAAGGATAAACTGGCGTTCGTAGGAATAGGAGACGGTGAGGAGGCGTTTGTTGAGGCTGCGCCCCTTGGCGACGGAATCCTTGACGAGGCCGCGGCAGCGCTGGCATCTCTCGGCTATACACCGGCAGAGACTGCACCAGTACTCAAGCAGCTTGGTACCTGCCAGACGACGGAGGAGGCCATTCGTCTGGCACTCAAGAAGCTGAGTCGGTCGTAAGTGGAAAAAGAGAAGGAGGAACGACGTGGCAGATCAGTTTCCATTCGATGAACCTGAGGGCAGAGTGATTTCACAGGATGAGCAGCCAGCCGATGATTGGCAGTACAGCTTGCGGCCGCATCGTCTGGCAGAGTATATCGGTCAGGAGAAAGCCAAGGAGAATCTCTCGATTTTCATTCAGGCCGCACTGTCGCGCGGCGAGGCGCTAGATCATGTGCTTCTCTATGGGCCGCCTGGTCTAGGAAAGACGACGCTCGCCGGCATCATCGCCAACGAACTGGGCGTGAATTTTCGCCAGACGTCGGGACCGGCCATCGAACGCCAGGGAGACCTCGCGGCGTTGCTCACGAATCTAGAAGAGCGCGACGTCCTCTTCATCGATGAAATCCATCGCCTGCCGCGCAGCGTAGAAGAGGTTCTTTATTCTGCGATGGAAGATTTCGCACTCGACATCATCATCGGCAAAGGGCCAAGTGCGCGTTCTATCCGCTTGGACATTGCGCCGTTCACTTTGATCGGTGCGACGACAAAGGCAGGAGCGCTGGCACCGCCGCTGCGCGATCGTTTTGGTGTGATTTCCCGTCTGGAATATTATACGCCTGATGCCCTTGTCACTATCATCACGCGTGCGGCAGAGATCCTAAAGATCCCACTGGAGCCGCAGGGGGCACTCGAGATTGCCAAGCGATCGCGCGGCACGCCGCGCATAGCGAATCGCCTGCTCAAGCGCGTACGCGATGTGGCGCAGATTGCGGGCGATGGCATCATCACGGATAAAATGGCGGACAAGGCGCTCAAGATGCTTGAAATCGACAGCTGCGGACTGGACCATACGGATCGTCGCCTGCTCATGACGATGATCCAGAAGTTTGCCGGCGGGCCGGTCGGATTGGACACGCTGGCGGCTGCCATCAGCGAAACGACAGATACGATCGAGGATGTCTACGAGCCATTCCTCATCCAGCTGGGATTCTTGAACCGCACGCCGCGCGGACGTGTGGCGACGCCAGCGGCGTATCATCACCTCGGCATACCTCTGCCGAGCGAGGGGAGAGGCTGACGCATGAAGCTGTTGTTACACATGTGCTGCGGGCCATGTTCCTGTTATCCCGTCAAACATTTGCGGGAAGCGGGGATTGAGCCTGTCGGCTATTTTTTCAATCCGAATATCCATCCCTATCGGGAATGGAAGCATCGACTCGATACGGCAAAGGAATTTGCGAAGAAGGTCGGCATGGAGATTCATACGGATGAGCATTATGCACTGCACGAATTCCTGCGCCGTGCGTTGCCTGCGGAGTCACGTCCCAACGGCCGCTGTACGATGTGTTATACATGGCGCTTGGAACAGACGGCGCGTTATGCAAGGGAAAATGGTTTCGATGCATTCACGTCCACTCTGTTTTACAGTATTTATCAGCAGCATGAGCTCATGAAGAAAACGGCGGCTCGTTTCGCTGAACAATACGGCATTTCCTTTCATTATGAAGATTTCCGGCCGGGCTGGCAGGAGGGCATCGATCTCAGCTTGGCCTTGGAGCTTTACCGCCAGCCTTACTGCGGCTGCGTGTTTTCAGAGGAAGAGCGCTACAGCAAGGAATACTTGAAACGCAAGCGAAAGGAGAACCGCGCGAAAAAACGTGCGCGGCTGGCGTCCCTGTCTGCACAGGAGGAGAAGAAAGATGACTGAGCATTCGATCCGCTTGTGGCGCTTCGCTTGCGCCGTACTCCTTTGCTGTGCGTGCTTCGTCGCCAGGCCTGCGATTCCGGCAAGTGCGGCTTGGCAACCTATGCTGGCTGTTGGTCTGCTGAAAGGGCAGACAGAAGTTTCCCTTTCTGTGCGGCAAGGAACGGCAAATCTTTTTGCAGACGGGAAGGCAGCAGGCAGTGTGCCCGACGGCGCGACGCTGCGTATTTCCCTGAGAACAGACAGTTTCCTCGTCAATGGCCGGAAAATTCCTGGCAGCACCTTCGTCGTCAAGCCTGTAGGCAAGGCCGTCCTTGCTGTCAATGGCAAGTTGTACCGTGGAAGTCTCCGCCTCCTTCGCCGCGGCAATACCATCCAGGTTATCAACGATGTGCAGACGGAGGACTATCTGCGAGGGGTGCTGCCAAGCGAGATGCCGCCGGAGTGGCCGCTGGAGGCGAAAAAGGCACAGGCCGTTGCCGCACGTACTTTTGCCCTTGCAAACCGCGGTCGGCACAAAAGCGAGGGATATGATCTGTGTACGACAACGCATTGTCAGTCCTATTCAGGAATTCAAGGCGAAAGAAATGCTAGTACCGCAGCCGTTGATGCTACGTTCGGGCAGGTGGCAATGTATCAGGGGCGCTTGATCGATGCCGTTTTCCATACAGATTCCGGAGGCATGACGGAAAACAGTGAAGATGTCTGGGGGACGAAAATCCCTTACTTACGTGCCGCATCAGAAGTGCGAAGGGCAACACAGCCTTGGCAGAAGGAATGGGCACTTTCCGTATTTTCTGCCAAACTCCATGCGAAAAGCGACGTGGGGACACTGAAGCGCATTCAACTGTCGCCGCTGCAAATCGGCAAAGCTACGATAGATCGCTCCGTTTCAGGGCGCGTGAAAACCGTTGCACTGGTTGGTGATCGCGGAACTTTGCGCCTAAGCGGCAATGAAATGCGCAACTTGTTCGGTCTCAAGAGCACCTTGTTCGATCTGCGGATCAGTGGTAATCGTGTCATCGCGACAGGGTACGGCTATGGGCATGGACTAGGACTCTCGCAATGGGGCGCTAAGTCATATGCGGAACAAGGCGCCTCTGCGAAAGATATTCTTGTACATTATTATCGTGATATACAAATCAAAGACCTATATAAAAAATAAGGTAGGAGATTTCAGATGCTATTAGAAGACTTTGATTACGATCTACCAGAGGAGCGCATCGCGCAGACACCGATGGAACCGCGTAATGCTTCGCGCCTCATGGTACTCAATCCCGTCGAAAAGACAATCTCTCATGATCATTTTTACAATCTAAAAAAATATATTGTGCCAGGGGATACCTTGATTTTCAACGATACGCGCGTCATGCCGGCGCGCCTGATTGGCCACCGCGATAAGACAGGTGGCAAGGTGGAAATTTTCCTGTTGCGCCGCCTGGACGCCGACCATTGGGAGACACTCGTAAAACCCGGCAAAAAAGCGCAGGTCGGCAATGTCATCAATTTCAGTGATGAACTTTCCTGTATCGTAACGGAACATACAGACTTCGGTGGTCGTGTGGTGGAATTCCATTATGAAGGTATTTTTGAGGAAATCCTCGATCGTCTCGGTGAGACCCCCTTGCCGCCGTACATTCACGAAAAACTGGAGGACAAGGAGCGATACCAGACGGTATATAATAGGGAGGAAGGATCTGCCGCCGCACCGACGGCAGGACTCCACTTCACCAAAGAGCAGATGCAGGAACTCGAGGATATGGGTGTTCATCTTGGCTTTGTAACCCTGCATGTCGGTCTTGGCACGTTCCGTCCGGTCAATGTCGAGAATATCGAAGACCATGAAATGCATAAGGAATTCTACCATATCTCAGATGAAACAGCGAAGCTCATCATGGACACAAAAAAAGCGGGGCACCGTGTCATCGCAGTCGGCACCACCTCCATCCGGACATTAGAGTCTGCTGCAACAGCGCCGGGCCAGATTGCGGGGAAAAGCGGGTGGACAGGAATCTTCATCTACCCTGGCTACCAATTTAAAATTGTCGACGCTTTGATTACCAACTTCCATCTGCCAAAGTCTACGCTCATTATGCTTATCAGCGCCTTTGCGGGCAGGAAATTTGTCTTGCAGGCTTATAAGACCGCTGTTGATATGAGATATCGGTTTTTCTCATTCGGGGATGCAATGTATATCGGAGCTCAACAGCCGGAGGAGGAACGGGAAAGGGAACTCTACGAGCTCGAGCACATGCACGACCACGAAAACGAATAAATTGCAAGTGCACAAACGCCCGCTTCCAGGAAGGAGGCGGGCGCCTTTTCATGCGTCATAGCGGAAGGAGTGCGTCATGCCGTTGCGGAAAGTGAGCTCTATCACCTTGCCGTCTTTACTGACGATACTCTCGATAATGGAACGAATGAAGTCCTTGAGCGCCGGGCGGCCTACGTCAGTGGTGAGCTGCTGAACATCGATGCGCCGCTCGCGAAGCGTTTTTTGCAGGAGCAGAGACGAGGCGCGGAACACGAACTGTTCATCTGATAGCGTAGAAGTAAAGAGAGATTTCTGCTCAAGGCGGTGCAACTGCTGCTGGCAGGAAGCAATCTTATCAGATATCTGCTGTTTCTTGAGTAGGTAGTCTTTTTGCGGCATAGGGCTGTCAGCGAAAAGAAACAGCTCGTCGAGACGGCCGAGCGCGCACTCCTGCTTCCGCATCTCGGCAATCAAGTCCGCCCTTTCCCGCGCCAACTTCTTCCCCTGCTTCTGCGTGCCATCATGAACGCGGGTATAGATACGCGCGCCGGACTGCGTGAGGAGCATACGGCGTAGCACTGCGATGGAAGAAGCGTCTTGGATACGGACGCCGGGGAGGCCGTCCGTCAGGATGCGCGCAATCTGCTGATCGCGCATAGACGGCTTAAAGACCTCCTTGAGACGCATCATATTGGCGATGTAGCGAAAAACAAAGCCGCCAACCTCTGGATCATAGGTGAACTTATTGTGGCAGCCTTTGTGGTGTCGCTTGCTCCCACAGATATAAACAGAAGGGCAGTAGCCAGCCATTCACGCGGCCGCCGTTCCACTGCTTATCCGTGGCGCGCGCAATCATCGTTGCCATAACGCGCTCGCTCGTCATATTGCGCTCCAGCTCGGCAAAGACGAGGATGATCTTGAGCATGGCCTCGCCCATCGCCGTGGACGTATCGAACTGCTCGTTCTTGCTGACGAACGTCACGCCGAGCTTCTTGCACCGCGCGTACATCGTCGCGAAATCCAGCAGATTGCGGCTGATGCGGTCGATCTTCCAGACCAGCACATGCAAGAACTCGCCGGACTCGATGCGCTCCATCATCGCCTGGAACGCCGGGCGGTCGGTATTCTTGCCGGAATACCCGGCATCCTCGAACACCTCATACTCCTCGATACCGAGGACGTACTTCGCGTAGTTTATCATATCCTACCGCTGCATTGGCAGGGAATCCCTGTCCACCTGGTGAAGTGTGGACACGCGGCAGTAAATCGCCGCCTTCTGTGCTCTTGGCATAGAGCTGCCTCCTCTCGGAGACTGGCAGATGTATCTATGCTCATTGTAGCAGCGCCGCGGGCGGCCGCGCGCACGCCGATGCGTGCGTCAAGGCGGCACAAAAGAAAAATAATGCACTTGGTAATACTTTTGGCATGCATTAACACGTGTTATAATATTCCTGTAAGGGGGGGAGAGATGATGAAGTAGACAGGGCACAGGTGAGCCCTGTTTCCTGTGAGAAGGAGATTATCATGGCGACAAAATTGATTTATCCGGCGGTGTTCCATCCTGAGGCGGACGGCGGCTATTCGGTAGATTTTCCGGATCTGCTCGGCTGTGTGACGGAGAGTGATACGCTCTCTGAGGCTATCGATATGGCTGAGGATGCGCTGGGCATCTACCAGTACTCTTTGAAAGAAGATAAGGAACCTTATCCCGAGCCGTCCGATTCGGCAGACATCAAGACGGAGGGCCGCAATTTCGTCTCTCTGATTGAATATGATGAAGTAACACAGCAGGGGGAGCAGTCCACTTGATCGTTTTCCCATAAGTAAAGACAGAGGAGGATGCGGTTATGAAATACGTATATCCGGCCATTTTAACGTAGGAAGACGACGGAATCATCGTATCCTTTCCGGACGTAGAGGGAGCGCGGGCAGATGGAGCCACGATGGAAGAGGCGCTTGAAAATGCTGATGACGTGCTCAACCTGATGCTCCTCACGATGGAAGAGAAACACATGGACACCAAACTGGCCTATACCCCGTTTGATGGACACTATAAACGAATGGTAAAATAAGACCATGAGGTGATGAGATAGTGTCCACGAAACAAAAGACCTATAGCAATGAATTTAAGGAAGAAGCAGTCAAGCGTGTAATGAGTGGCATTCCTGCCAGTCAAGTAGCTCGTGAGCTGGATATAAATGTAAATTCGCTTTATACCTGGAAGCAGCGGTACATGAAGCATCCCGAGCAGCCTTTTGTCGGCAGCGGGAAACTCCATAAAGAAGACGAAGA
>NZ_KB908419.1 GCF_000381005.1 Selenomonas bovis DSM 23594 | reverse complement strand
CCAGTGTCAGATGACCGTGATTGAGGTCAAAGAAAACGGGGCTATCCGCACGAAAATGCTTTCGTGAGACAGCCCCTCAAACAAACGGTATATGTAGTTCGCAGACAACCGGCTCTATCTGCCGCATCTTGCAGATAGAGCGGAGCGCCACCGCAGCGAGCCGCTCAAAATCGATAAGCTCTATCCATCAGCCAGGCGTGCAACGTTTGTGGCTGCCAGCCCGACTGACAAAACAGCTGCGTGTCCTCGGTGTCAATTCTTCGGGTGAATCTCTTCCGGGTGGCGCGTCAGGTAATAGGCTGGATTTTCCATCGCCATGACCTGAGGAAGCGGGATGTGGCGGAAGATTGGCAGATGCAGATGATAGCGAACCCAATAAAGTGCCCAGATGCCGATGCCAAGGAAGAGGGCGAATGTGAGCTTGAAGATCAGCATCCGCTCATCGGGATCGGTCGAAATGTAGTAGATCATATACATCGTCGCAACGATGCCGATTGCCTGGAAAAGCGGGAAGAGCGGCATCTTGAAGCTGCGCGGTGCCTGTGCCATTTTCCTGCGGAGAATGATGACATTCACGTGGCAGATGATATAGGTGACCATCCAGAAGAGGGATGAGCAGAGTATGAGGAACGTGATTGCTTCACCACTGCTGATATCGGTCGTCTCGATCAGGATTGTCGCGATGCCGAGCAGCCAGATGATGAGGTACGGCGCGCCATACTTGTTCTTTTTCTGGAAGATTGCAGGCAGAAGGCGGATCTTTGCCATGCCGCAGCATATCTCCGCAACAGAACAGATAATCGAATTCTGCGTGCTGACGGCGGCAAAGAGAGCCGCAAAGATCATCCACCAGCGGCCGGGCTCACCGAGAAGCGCTGTCGCATAGAGAAGGTGCGGAGAGTCGTCTGCACCGACGGCAGCCCAAGGGGTATAGTGCGAGAAGCCGAGGACCATGACGCATTGGATGATGCCCATGATCGCGAGGGAAAGGATCATCGCGCGGGGGACATTGCGCTTCGGGTTTTTCATATCCTTTCCCAGCGGTACGATGAACTCAGAGCCGATGAAAAGCCAGAATGCGGTTGTCATCAGCGGGAAGATATCGCCTGGAGAAAAAGAGAGAACCGGCGCCTGCTCTACCTCGATGCCGGTACCGAGTCCGAGAGCGCCGATCAATCCGAGCAGGAAGAGGGATATCACCATGAAGGATGCGATGGCGGTCTGCACGAGAGCCGACATCGTCATACCGCGCAGATTGACGAAGATCAGCACCATCGTCAGCGCGACGCTGTAAACCGAGGTCGGGATATCGCCACCGATGAAGTTTGCCATGACGTTTGCAAACATCGCGCCCTCGGCGGGTGCCGCAAAGACGTTGCTGATGATGTAGCCGCCGACCATAACGACGATCGTCACGAACGGACCAAGCCCAACGAGCGTGTACTGGGCGAGACCGCCGGTGAGGTTCGGCATCAAGGCATTGAGCTCTGCGATGGAGCCTGCGGCCATCATATTCACCATGCACACGAGAATGAGAGCAATGATGAATGTGATACCGACCGTACTCGCTCCTGAGGCGAGCGGGATGAAACAACTCGTCGCGATAATCATCCCGATACCGGTTGACACCGCACCAAATAAGCTGATTTTGTTCTGCATGCGCGTTTCCTCCTCCATTGACGGGCTCTGACAGGAGCAAATCCCCTGCTTCGTTACAAAGAGATTATTCCACATCCTCTCCTGTTTCACAATGGGGAAAAAGATGCGATATACTGCCACCAAAGCATACTTTTCTCGTACTAAAGTACACCTTGTTCTCATGCGAAAGAAGATACGCAGAAAGATTGCACAGAGTGTTGCCAAAAGTAGACTTTCGTAGTAGATTGTGCTATGATGTCCCCATATAGTAGAAATACCATTCTTCCACAATGAAACAGCGCAGGATCTGGCGTGAAAGCGTCCGGCAATGGTGCCGCATAAGGGATGGCTGCAGTGATATGCTGCAGCTGTCCCCTGTGCGGCGTTTTTATTTCGATTTTCATGGAACGACTGATGAATGCAAAGAGGCTGTCGCGCCGCGTCCAGCACGACAATAAAGGAAGCGCTGATGAAATGAAGTGCCCTGGATTTGCGCGGATGCGCTGTACTCTTCGGAGACCAACCGGAGGCGCAGCGGCAAAACGCTCCATCGCGTTTTGTGCTGAGGATTGTCGAGGGCGAGAGGACAGCGTAGACGCGTGAAGACAAGGTACTGAATGAATCAATTTTCCCTAAAGGAGAACGTTCGATGATCGGGCCGCCATATATCGTAATGGGTGTATATCCGATATAGGGCTGTGAAGCAGTGGTTCCTCATGTGTATCGGAGCAACAATTTATCAGGAGGGTTTGCAATGCTGAAAGAATCTGAGTGGCTGACGATAAACAATGTCTTGCTAGAGCTTTATGCCCAGGAAAACCTCGAGCAGCTGACAAACAAGCTGATGCGCATCATCCGCATATTAATCCCGTATACAAAAGGATTTCTCCTGTTGCTTGATGCAGAGGAACATGTCGACCGGGAAAACAGCGTCTTCTTCGGAATGTCGGACGAGGAAATCCGCCGATACCTGCATACTTTTTACGAAAAGGACTACATGCGCTATGTCGGTGATATGGCACAGGAGACAACAGTCTACCGGGATACAGACATCATCGACAACAACATCCGACAGAAGACTGAGTTTTACCAGAGCTTCTTGAAGCAGGCGGATATCCCCTATGGCTGCGGACTGATGATCCAGCATGGCGGAAAGAAAATCGCAGCCTTCAGCCTTTTCCGGAAAACACAGCTCGGCAACTTTACGCAGCAGAATATCGAGGTCCTCTCTGTCCTGCGGAAACATATTGAAAATATGCTGAGCCGCGCGATGGCCCCCGCAAGAGCGCAGGATTTCGAGATACAGGTCGCTTCTTTCGCAGAGGCCTATCATCTGACGAAACGCGAGAGAGAGGTACTCACTCTGATGACGAAAGGCCTCTCGAACCAGGAGATCTGTCAGACACTCGTCGTCAGTCTCTCGACGATCAAGAAACATATCTACAATCTTTTCAGCAAGACTAAGGTCAACAGCCGTACGCAGCTCTTGCATCTTTTGATGCAGGGCAGGTGTACGAAAGTAGAAGACGGTGCTACTTTCGCGGCAAAGGAAGCAATCTAAATCCCCTTTTCGGACCATAGGAAGGGTCTCCCAAACGGATTATAGTCTAGGTATGCAATGGGAAGGAAGAAAGCCCGACGGCTTTTGCTCCTACTCCAGCCTGATCATCCGAAAGGGAGGCCTTTTATTATGCAGAAGATTTTTTCCAAAACCTTTCATCCTGGTGAAAAATGGTCCGGTCCGATTGGCCGCAACCGCTACCTTCATTTCAAGGCACTTGGCCCAAACGCGAATGTCTCGCTCCTTTTATATAACCTGCATGATCTGACAGAGCGCTACAACATGCCGGATACGCTGAAAGCACAGTTTACCGCGCATCTCACGACAGGAAATGTCCTGATGAGCGATAACGGGCGCGTGCTCGCAAGCATCACGCAGGACAGTCTCGGTTGGCACGACTCGATTTCCGGCTGGACGACACGCATGATGACAGATGAGAAATACGGCAAGACGAGCTATCAGGAAAACCGCAATGACTACTATCGCGCCGGCGATGAGAACTTCAAGGTTGAGCTCATACGCAATGGTCTTTCGACACGCGACCTCGTTCCATGCGTCAACCTCTTTTCCAAAGTCTTTGTCAAGGAAGATGGCAGCATGCACTACGATACCGAATGGTGCCCGAAGGATGCGACGGTAACGCTCCGCACGGAGATGGATGTCCTCTTGATCGCGTCGAATACGCCGAATCCGCTCGACCCGACAGAAACGTATCCATCGGTCCCCATCGAGCTCGATGTGTTCGAGGCGCCGCCAGCAGATCTGATGGATCCCTGCGTACAGCATCGTCAGGAAAACTATCGTGCCTTTGAAAACACCTGGGACTACATCCATCTGATGGGATTGAAATAACATGCGGAAAGATAAAGGAGGAGCAACATGTACGGACTCATTGAAAAAGAAAGCGATTTGAAAGCAGAAGATGCCATCTATGATGAGTGCATCGGCGCGGGTCTTGGCTGGATTCATGAGCTGAAAAAGGGACAATCGTTCCGCATCGTCGACCTCGAGGGCAATCAGGCCGTCGATACTACGTTCTACGATGCACACAATATCGAAGACCACTACGGAGCCATCCCGACCATCACGGCGCAGAAAAATATCTACTTGACAACGGGCAGCATCCTCCGTGCAGAGTCGGGAAAGCCGCTGCTCGAGATTACAGCGGATATGACAGGCCGTCACGATACCCTGGGCGGTGCGTGCTCGTCGCAGAGCAACACCGTACGCTACTCACGTGATAAGCGCTACATGCAGAGCTGCCGCGATGATTTCATGCTGCAGCTTGCAGAAAATGAGCGCTTCGGCATCAAGAAACGCGACCTCGCCCCGAATATCAATTTTTTCATGAATGTCCCTGTCACCGAGGCTGGCGGACTGAAGTTTGATGATGGTGTATCGTCGCCGGGCAAATACGTCGAGATGAAAGCGCTGGCGGATGTCGTCATACTGATCAGCAACTGCCCGCAGCTCAACAATCCATGCAATGCGTACAACCCGACACCAGTACGACTGCTGATCTGGGATGAATAAGAAGGGGGCGTCCGAATGTTTACCAAGGTTCTGATTGCAAACCGCGGCGCTATTGCAACGCGCATCGAACGCACACTTCGGAAGATGGGAGTGAAGTCTGTCGCCATCTACGCGACGGCTGATCGTGACAGCCTGCATGTCAGCGAAGCCGATGAAGCCGTTTCACTCGGTGACGGTACGGTCAAAGAGACGTATCTCGATGCGGAAAAAATCCTGAAGATTGCAAAGGAGACACATGCTGAAGCCATTCATCCTGGCTATGGTTTTCTCAGCGAGAATACTGACTTCGCAAAGGCCTGCGAAGATGCTGGCATCCGTTTCATCGGACCGACCGCCGAGGAGATTCAGCGCTTTGGTCTGAAACATTCGGCGCGCGCCCTGGCAGAGTCCGCGAATGTCCCACTCCTGCCGGGCACAGGCCTTTTGAACGATCTTGATGAGGCCGTGAAGGAAGCGAAGCGAATCGGCTATCCGGTCATGCTGAAAAGCACGGCGGGCGGCGGCGGTATCGGGATCCGTATTTGTGAAAGCGAGGAAGACCTGCGGCGCGACTACGATGCGGTAAAGCATCTTGCCGCCGTGAACTTCAAGGACAGCGGTGTCTTTCTTGAAAAATACATCCGCCGTGCCCGCCATGTCGAAGTCCAGATTTTCGGCAACGCAGAGGGCGAGGCCGTCGCCATCGGTGAGCGTGACTGCTCCGTGCAGCGCCGCAGCCAGAAGGTTGTGGAGGAATCGCCTGCGCCGAATCTCAGTGACGACGTACGCCAGAAGATGTATCAAGCAGCCGTAGACCTTGCGCATGCAGCATCTTATCGGAATGCCGGAACGGTAGAGTTTCTCTACGATGAAGCGAGCGAAAGTTTTTATTTTCTTGAGGTCAATACGCGTCTGCAAGTCGAACACGGCATCACCGAGGAAGTCATGGGCATCGACCTCGTCGAGTGGATGGTCCGCGAGGCAGCTGGCGAGCTCCGGGACTTAGCGAGCAAAGTGGGCAAACCGAATGGTCATGCCATCGAGATCCGTGTCTATGCCGAGGACTGCAGTAATGATTTCCGCCCGAGCAGCGGACGTCTTGACGACTGCCACTTCGACCCGAAGGCGCGTGTCGAGACCTGGGTGAAGCCGCATATCACGGTTTCACCGCTCTACGATCCAATGCTTGCGAAGATCATCGTCCACGAGCCTTCGCGCGAGGCAGCCGTAACAGAGATGCAGCGCGTCATAAAAGCGACGAAACTTTACGGCGTTACGACGAACCTTGAATATCTTTCCTCACTCTTTCAGGAGAAATCATATCGGGAAGGGAAACTCTTCACAAAGATGCTCGATGCCTTCCACCCAGAGGAACATGCTCTCGAGGTACTCGACGGCGGTATCCAGAGCACGGTGCAGGATGCCAGAGGAATGCTCGGCTTCTGGACGGTTGGCGTGCCGCCCTGCGGCGCGATGGATGCCTACAGCTTCCGCATCGGTAACCGGCTTCTCGGCAATGACGAGAATGCGGCCGGTATCGAGATGACACTGCGCGGCGGCAGCTATCGCTTCCGTACGACGACGACATTCTGCCTGACGGGTGCTGAAATGCATGCCACGCTCGACGGAGAGAACGTACCGCTTTATCAGGCAATGAACGCATCGCCCGGCAGCGTGCTGAAGCTCGGCACGGCAAAGCAGGGTATGCGCACGTATCTCCTCGTCGCAGGCGGCCTCGACATTCCGAAAGTCATGGACAGTACGTCGACATTCATCGATGGAAAGTTCGGCGGGCACAATGGCCGCGCGCTCCGCACCGGCGATGTCCTGGAACTTACCGACAAATGTCTGACGTGTTCGATTGACTCCTTCCCCGAGGAGTATGCACCAAAGATCACGAACCATTGGACGCTTGGTGTACTGCCTGGACCGCAGCCGACTGAGGAATATCTCTCCTCTTCTTATCTGACCACCCTCACAAGTGCGGAATACACCGTAAATTTCGACAGTGCCCGCACCGGCGTCCGTCTGAACGGCCCCGTGCCGGAGTGGACACGAGAGGATGGCGGCGAGGCAGGCCTCCATCCGTCAAACATCCACGATAATGCCTACGCCATCGGCACACTTGATCTCACCGGCGATCAGTCGATCCTGCTCGGCCCGGACGGACCGAGTCTTGGCGGCTTTGTCTGCCCGGTAACACTCGCCAAAGCTGAGCTTTGGAAGATCGGCCAGCTTCATCCAGGTGACAAGGTCCATTTCCAGCTGCTAAATGAAACACAGGCAGCAGAGCTCCGCGAAGCGCAAGAAAAAAATATCGCCTTTGAATATACGGCCGTCACGCTGCCAGCGCCGGTAAAGGTCGCTGCGATAGATGCGATCCTCGCACAAGGCACTGCCGATGGTTTCCCGTATGATATCCGTCGCGATGGCGAGGAAAACATCCTCGTCGAGATCGGCAAGATGGAGCTCGATATCGCCCTCCGCTTCCGCGTCCATATCCTGATGGAGGCGCTGGAGACAAAAGACCTCCCCATCATCGACATGACGCCAGGCATCCGTTCGCTGCAAGTGCATTTTGACTGCAGCAGAATCACGGCACGCAAGATGGCAGAAAACGTCGAAAAGCTCCTCTTAAGTCTCGGCGATCTTGACGATATCGAAGTCCCGTCACGCATTGTCTATCTCCCACTTTCCTGGGATGATCCGCAGACGCAGCTTGCCGCAAAGCGCTATCAAGAGACCACGCGGCCCGATGCGCCGTGGTGTCCCAGCAACCCTGAATTCATCCGCCGCATCAATGGCCTCAAAAGTATCGACGACGTCCGAGACATCGTCTTCAAGGCTGACTATCTCGTGCTCGGTCTCGGCGATGTCTATCTCGGCGCACCGGTCGCGACACCAGTCGATCCGCGCCAGCGCCTCGTCACGACGAAGTACAATCCGGCGCGTCCATGGACACCGGAAAATGCCGTCGGCATCGGCGGTGCCTACCTCTGCGTCTATGGCATGGAGGGTCCTGGCGGCTATCAGTTCGTCGGCCGCACGATCCAGATGTGGAACCCGCTGCAGACGACGAAATATTTCTCCAAAGATAAGCCATGGCTCCTCAATTTTTTCGATCAGATCCGCTTCTTCCCATGCTCCGCGGATGAGATCCTAAAGTATCGCGAGGACTTCTTGCGCGGCAAATACGATATCCGTGTCGAAGAGACGACGTTCAGCCTCGGCAAATACAAGGAATATCTCGCATCGATCGAGGAAAGCGCGAAAGCCTTCAAGGCACACCAGGAAGCCGCATTTGAAGCAGAGCGTCAGAGATGGCATGAGCTAGGCCTCGACACCTTCGTCTCCGACGTCCCAGAGCCAGTGCAGACAGACGTCGAGCTCAAGGACAGCGAAGACGGCATCCCCGCCAATGTCCCAGGCAGTGTCTGGAAGGTAGAGGTAAAGGCCGGCCAAAAAATCACAAAAGGCGACACGCTCTTCGTACTCGAAAGCATGAAGATGGAGATCCCGATTACAGCCTCAGGAGATGGCGTGATATCTCGCGTCTTCGTTGATCCCGGCAGTCCTGTCAACGCAGGTGATTTCCTCGCTGCTTACGAAGCAGGATGAGATGAACGCTGCGCACTGAAGGAGGTATCCGATGAAGAACCATGTACCAGAACTACTAACGATCCCTGCGCTGAAAGCAGGATATGAACGCAAGGCCTTTACGCCAGAAGAGGTCCTTTCCGCCATCCTTTCCCGCGTAAAGGCGCATAAAGACAATCCAATCTGGATCGCACCACCAGAGGAAAAATGGCTTACGACCTATCTTCGGAAGCTCCCACCAATGAACTTTTCGAAATATCCGCTGTGGGGCATCCCATTTGCGATCAAGGATAATATCGACATCGAAGGGCTCCCGACGACCGCCGCCTGCCCAGCATATTCCTATATGCCAGAAAAAAGCGCCTTCGTTGTCGAGCGTCTGATAACAGCCGGCGCGATTCCGCTTGGGAAGACCAACCTCGATCAGTTCGCAACCGGCCTCGTCGGAATGCGCAGTCCGTATGGCGAGGTGAAAAACGCCTGGCAGCCGGAATGCATCAGCGGCGGATCGAGCTCCGGTAGTGCTGTCAGCGTCGCACTCGGACAGGCAGCGTTCTCCCTGGGTACCGATACTGCAGGCTCGGGGCGCGTGCCGGCAATGCTGAATACCCTCATCGGCTACAAGCCGCCAATCGGTGCATGGTCAAGTGCCGGCGTCGTACCAGCCTGCCAGAGTCTCGATTGCGTGACTGTCTTTGCCCACTCGCTTGAGGAAGTAGAACTCGTCGACCAGGTAGCGCGTGCCGTCGATCCGGACTGTACTTGGTCAAGAGCCCTGCCGCTCAAGGCGGAGCGCCTGCCGGGAAAAATCCTGCTCCCGAAGGATACGCCGACATTCTACGGACCTTGGGCGGAGAACTACCAGAGGAAGTGGATGCATGTACTTCATCTTTTCGCGCAGTCCGGAAGCAAGATCGAGTACATCGATACCAGCTTCTTCTCGAAAGCCGCAAGTCTTCTTTACGATGGTGCCTATGTCGCAGAACGCTGGGCCGACCTTGGCGAATTCGTCACAGCTTGCGAAGATGACATCTTCCCCGTCACGAAGGAGATTCTCAAGAGC
Organism: Selenomonas bovis DSM 23594; assembly: GCF_000381005.1. GTDB lineage: Bacteria > Bacillota > Negativicutes > Selenomonadales > Selenomonadaceae > Selenomonas_C > Selenomonas_C bovis. Next base: position 2,988 of record NZ_KB908419.1, on the reverse strand, counting down.
GGCGGGCGCAAAGAGCTGACCGCCGCAAGACTGTTCAAGGACTTCCATCAGCTGAGCATCTACCGCAAGCAGGCAAAGCAGCAGCTTGAAAACGCCGTCCTCGTACTCCCGACCGCTGGTGGTTCGTTTACGCGAGACGAGGTGCGGGAAAATCCCATCGAAACGAACAGCCAGATGGGCCTCTATACGAATCACTGCAATCTCCTCGACCTCGCAGCAATCGCGATTCCGGAAAACCACGAAGACCACGATCACCCATTCGGCATCACCTTTTTCAGCCTTCATGACCAGGAGCAATTGATCCGCGCACTGGCAAGGGAATTTCTGAAAGCAGCCGATACCGAGAGAGGAGAAGGAACATCCTGTATACCTACCGGGAACAGGCTGTCTACAGGAGAAAAGAAATAGACTTTGTGGCGCCATGATGATAAAATAGAAAAGTACATCAAGGGAAGGATCCATTCCTTATCATGACAATCAAAACCCAGGCCATCAAGGCTGTTTTGCGACAATGGTGCCGCATACGATACCGGATACATGCACACTCGTGCACGTCCGCTACCGTATGCGGCTTTTTGTTTGAAAACCGCCTGTTTTAGTACAAAGGAGTTATGCATCATGTCATCTGAACTAGTACGTATTGAAATCATTGCCGCACAAAACAAGAGCACCGCTGTCATCAACTGCCTGGAAAAACTCGGCGTAGGCGGCATCACAAAATTCCAGGCACTCGGCTCCGGGATCCAGAAGGGGACGTTTGAATATGAACCGGAAGAAAACAAGGAGATACGCCTCCTCCCCAAAGTGCTTCTGCTGGTGATCTGCGAAAAAGAACAGGTCAAAGCAATCGTTGATGCCGTGAAAGTCGAGCTCTACACCGGCCACATCGGGGACGGCAAAATCCTGATTTCCGGCATCGACAATGTGATCCGCATCCGCACGGGAGAAGAGGGCAAAGCGGCCATCGAGCGGTCAGCTCTTTCTTGAGGAAGCACTGAAGAATTCGACACTCCGTCTTCACGCGTCTGCACTATCCTCTCATCGTCGATTAATAATTTTCAGCACAAGACTTGTGGGAGCAGTTTGCCACTGCAGTTTCCGATTGTCTCCTGGAGAGATACTGCACATCCACGAAAATTCAGAGCACCTCATGACATCAGGCTCCCTAAAACAACGAAACTGGCAAGATAGCCCTCAAAAGCCTAGCGCTCATCTGAACGAAATAAAAGGAGAATCTATTATGGTTAGTGAAGCAATCTTAACATCTGTCCGTATCATCACCAGTGAAAATCGTTTCGAAGCATTGAAAGTCGCCCTCGAGGAAATCGGTATCACCGGTATGACGGTGCGCCGCGTCCTCGGCTATGGTCATGAAAAAGGACATGCGCACGCGTTCCACAATCCAGAAATTTCCTCGAATCTCCTGCCAAAGCTCGAGGTCGAAATCGTCGTTTCAAAAATTCCACCAGAGAAAGTTGTGGAGACCGCGACAAAGGTGCTTCAAACAGGAAAATTTGGCGATGGCAAGATCTTCATCAACAAAATCGATGACGTCGTTAAGATCCGCACCGGGGAACGAGGCTATGACGCGCTGCAGGATGAAACATAATCATCTATGAGCAATCGTCCCGAGAATGGGGCGCTCCATGAATTTGCATCACCTCCGTAAATACAAGGCTACATGCACAAACATCCACTTTGTGGACATTGTGCATCGCCCTTACAGTAAATCCAACCAATCGCGCTGCGCCTGCGGCTTGCGTGCTTGGGGATTTACCTAAAAAAACTGCCGCATGCAATCTGCATGCGGCAGTTTTTTAGGGCATCACACAAGGAAGCACCTGACGTATCGCCAGCAGGGATACGCAAATATTCCGAATCAGTGCAGACGCTCGACGTACTGCTTGAGATCCTCCGCGGCCTTCGTCACGCGCGAAAGATTCGCCGTGATCTCCTCCGTCGAAGCCGCCTGCTCCTCGCTGATCGCGCCAGTCGTCTCGATGGACTTGGAGATGCCCTCGACCGCCTTGTTCATCTCATTGAGCGTCGACTGGATCTTCTCCGTCGCCTCACGGGACTGTTCAGCGAGCTTGCGGACCTCCTCGGCGACAACAGCAAAGCCGCGGCCCTGCTCGCCCGCACGCGCAGCCTCGATGGCAGCGTTGAGGCCGAGCAGATTCGTCTGACCCGCGATATTCGTGATGAAATCGATGACCTTGATCGTATCGGCATTCTTCTCCTGCAGGAAACGCGCCTGCTCTACAGACTCCTGGCCAGCCTTCGCAAGAGCACTCGCACTCTTTGCGACCTGCTCGACCGCCTCGTAGACCGTCTGCGTCGAAGAAGCGACCTCTTCAATGGACGAAGTCAGCTTCGTAATGATTTCCTCTTTCTCCTTAGAATCCTGTCCAGCCATAAGTTCTTCTGCCATGAAAACTCCTCCTCTATATAATGACCTTCATCTCTGCAATCATCTCTATTTCATACTATTCAACACGCACCGCGAAAAACCTTCTATCGGTAAAAGAAAATTTGCAGGAAGTGCCAGATCCGCCTGCTCCTCCGAGCAGAGATGCAAGAAGCGGCAGCCAAGGTTCTCTAGAGCAAACAAAACGCACAGACGTTCACCGCGTGACGTTCGTACGAACGCCCTGAAAGCAAAACAAAAGAGCCCGTCCGTAGACGAGCTCCGCAGCGAACCGGCAACTTCCTATCCTCCCAGCCCGTCACCAGGCAAGTACTTTCGGCCTCTGGATGCTTAACTACTGTGTTCGGTATGGGAACAGGTGGATCCATCCAGGCATCATCACCGGATATCTTATTGAGAGACATGTTCTCTCAAAACTATACAGAAGAAACTCCCTGACATCTTAGTATTAGCTCTCTGCTTAAAAGATAAGCCCTCGACCTATTAGTAGCAGTCCGCTTCATGCCTCGCGGCACTTCCACTCCTGCCCTATCTACCTCGTATTCTTCAAGGGGTCTTAC
>NZ_KB908418.1 GCF_000381005.1 Selenomonas bovis DSM 23594 | reverse complement strand
CACTCGGTTCTTATGGGCCTGAGAGAATGTCTGGTAAAGTGCGGATAAATCCATTTCATCCACAAAGTGGCGTAGCAGACGGACCGGGTCATCCTTTGGAATTTGAAATTCAAAATTTAAGGGAAGGCAGAGTTGAAAACTTCCGCCGAGGGATGTATAATCTCCTTGTAAAATTTGATTTTGCATATCTATATTTTACGCCTGTTGCCAAGGATTTTTAAGTCCTTGGCAACATTTTTTTGCAAACTAAAAGGGGCTGCTACACGTTGTTGATACGTGCAACAGCCCCTTCTATAATAGAAACAATCAGGCATCGCAAATTTTCGCGCACGATGCTGATCCGTGTCTTGCTGGTGCGCTCGGGCAGAGTCGAACTGCCGCTTTCGGCTCCGGAGGCCAACGTCCTATCCACTGGACTACGAGCGCGTTTCAGAACGCTATATATTATAGCACAGGAAAACTTGTTTGTCTAACTTGTATTTTTTCATTAATAATATTATAATTTAGGTGAGTAGAAGTTGCTAGAGGTGGGATGGGGTGTTTTAGATGGAACTAAAAAATTTCATGGAAGATATTGTCTTGAGCAAACTCGATATGGTACTGGATCAGTATCCGAATTGCTGTCGCTGTGACCAGTGCCGGCGGGATATTGCGATTTTGGCGCTCAATCATCTGCCGGCGCGGTATTCGTCAACAGAGAAGGGTGAGATTTTCAACCGCGTGCAGGCGATGTCGCTGGAGTACGAGGTGGAGGTCATTCAGCAGATCGCGAAGGCCATCGAGATTGTCAGTCAGCACCCGCGCCATGCGCCGAAGACGCAGGCATAGGGGAGAGGATACAGTCTTGCGCATGATGTATTGCGTTATATGCCTTGGTGAGCAGCAAGCATGGAAAGATGCGTGCCGCTCACCAAGGCATTTTTTTGTTTCAGTGCTTCCAGAAAGGAATTTGCAAGGCGTATGGCGAATATAATGAAATAGAAACGAAAGTAAAAAATAGGAATGAAGAATTTTGTGCCGTGGGGTAGGGAGCACTTTGGGGAATTGCATTTTTGGAAAGAGGGATGACAATGAACCAGAAAAAGATTCCGCAGGCGCGGCTGTACCGCCGTTTATTCTCTAGGTTTTGGCCGGAGCGACTCAAGGCATACGATATGATCGCGTCCGATCTGACGGAGCGCGGTTGTCGCTTGTTTCATTTCCATCAGCTCATGCCGCATGAGATGGATGCGAAGCTTCTGACAGGGCAGATTGTCTCCATCTATATGAAGCGGTTCCGGCCGATGCGTCTGGCGGAGTTCACGCTGCGGATGACAGAGCTCTATGATTTCCTGCTGCAGCCGATGCGCGAGGAGCGGAGCCCGCAGCACCGGGTGGCAGAGGAGATGTTGCTCGCTATTTACGATGATGATGATATGGCAGCGCGGCAGCAGGTATCTGATTTTTTCGCGACGAAGCTGCGTCCTGAGCTTTCCGTACTGGAGAATTTCTTCCGCTGCTACGCGGCAACGATGCGCGAGGTGAGGGAGCGCTGCCGCATGGTGCGCGCAGGCGGGCAGTCGCGCGAGGCGACAGAGGCGGGACATGGCGCCGCCTGAAAGGGAATCCCATCAGCGTAATGTTGTAACATGAAATTTCTGTATCATGTATACAAAGCGGCCCGCATCACCTATAATGGAAAGCAGATAAGGAAAATGACAGGACGCGTGATGTGTCGCGCCTGTTTGTCTGAGATAGAGGAGGTTGAGCGCTATGTTTGCATGGGTAGAGATCTCGGATGAAAAGAAAGGACGCCGGGAGATTCAGTACAGCCTGGGACAGGATATGTCCCTTGATGGCAGGATTTCCTACGACTGCCGCACGGGAGAGATGCAGCTGGAGTGCCTCTCCGATGGCGCGAGTCCGCAGGCAACGCGCGATTTCATGGAGGCGCTGCAGGAGCGTTTGAAGAGCGAGCCATGGGGTTCCGGGCAGGCGGTCTGCGTTTCCTACGAGCGCTCTGACGCGGCGTATCTGCAGCATTGGCGGCTGCGCAAGCAAGCTTCATTTGTCCGGTTTTGTTGAGAAACGCAGCGAGGGTCTCGTCGTATGACGAGGCTCTTTTTTTTTGTCCATGGGTATAGAAAATAGCTATGATTTATTTTAAATAATAATTTGTATTTATTGGATATAAATAATACAATAAATAAGTGAATAAGGTAACTTATATTTCACGTCATAGGAGGGGCTCGATATGGAGAAAGCAAATGTGGTGATCGTCGGGGCTGGCATCGGCGGCGTTCGGGCGGCGCAGGAACTGGCAGGAAAGCGAAACGTGCATGTGACGCTGCTCGATCGCAACAACTATCAGCTATTCCCGCCGCTACTCTACCAGGTGTCGACGGCGACGCTCGCGACGGGGGAAATCGCTTATCCGGTGCGGGAGTTCTTCCGCTCCTGCAGGAACGTGGATTTCCTTCTCGGCGAGGTCACGGGCGTTGATGTGAAGGCGCGCGAGGTCGTGACAGAGCATGGCCGCGTGCCGTATGATTACCTCGTGCTTGCGGCGGGATCGACGACGAATTTCTTCGGCAATGAGGAGGTCGCGCGCCATGCGTTCCCGATGAAGACGATGGAGGAGGCGCTGGCCATCCGGAACCAGCTGATCCGCTGCCTGGAGCTCGCCGAGCAGGAGACAGACGCGGCGCGGCGCAAGGAGCTGCTGACGTTTGTCTGCGTCGGTGGCGGGCCGACAGGCGTAGAGGAGGCGGGCGCTATTTCGGAGCTCATCTATCAGTCCATGCGCAAGGATTATCATCACCTCGATTTCTCTGAGGTCGATATCAAACTTCTTGAGGGCACGGGGCGCCTGCTTGCGATGATGCCGGAGCGCCTGAGCCGCGATGCGGCGGCAACGCTGGCAAAGAAAAAGGTGGATGTCCGCCTCGAGACGATGGTGACAGGTTATGACGGTCATACGCTGATGCTCAAGGATGGCGGCGAGATCAAGACGCAGACGGTTATCTGGGCAGCGGGCGTCAAGGCAGCGCCTGTGGCAGCGGCACTCGACGCGGACTATGACCGCGCGGGGCGCATCGTGGTTAATCGCGACCTTTCCGTCCGTGGGGTGCCGCGTGTCTATGCAATCGGTGACAATGCCTCCTTCGAGATGGAGCCAGGCGCGAGGCCGCTCGCGACGGTGGCGCCTGTCGCGATGAAGGAGGGCATCTGTTGTGCGCGGAATATCTTGCGCGAGGTGCGCGGCGAGGAGACGGAGCCGTTTGCCTATAAGGATATGGGGGCGATGGCGACCATCGGCCGCAGTTCTGCAGTCCTTTCCGTCGGCAAGATTCATGCGGAGGGCTTCCTCGCATGGTCTGTGTGGCTCTGGGTGCATCTGCTGCGCCTGGCAGGAACGTACGCGAACGTGACGGTGGCGCTCAAGTGGGTGCTGAATTATTTCAATAACGCGCGTCTCGGCAGAATCATTGTCGAGCGGTAGGATAGAGAAAGTTTCGGATGGGCCCTGCGTCATAGACGCAGAGCCCATCTGTTCGCATGGAAAGAGGGATATCGGTTCCATAGACCTCCTTGCCTACACCAGGTATTGTTGTGATATAATGAAAGAGGCTGTCCGTCGCATGAAGCAGCGTGCAGGCGGCTATGGAAGAACAGGAGGGGAATCAGATGCAGAATCTGCCGAAATTATTCAATATGCTGGTACAGACGTGGAATACGATATTTTTTGCGCTCGTCTTCTTCGGCGGCGTGTATCTCTGCGCCAATGATCATCTCGCTATCGGCATCCTGGTGGGACTCGTGGGCCTCGCCGGTGCTTATTTCTGCCTGCGGCAGGCGCAGAAATGGTCGGAGGTGCGCACGGAGGATATTCCGCAGATGAAAATGCAGCCATTTTTCAAGAAGAAGGATGCATCGGAGAAATGAGCCGCGTTTTTGAAATTTTTGTTGCATGGTATTTGCGTTTATGTTAAACTAACGGAGTATCTGGACGGTCCTCTGGGCAGGGCTTTGAAGTTGTGCCTTGCCATGAACGTCTGAATGAGGAGGAAAAGAAAACATGAACATCATCGAAGCTTTGGAAAAAGAGCAGCTCCGCAGCGACATTCCGGATTTTGCGCCTGGCGATACAGTTCGCGTGCACGCGAAGATCGTCGAGGGTTCCCGCGAACGTATCCAGATGTTTGAGGGCGTCGTCATCTCCCGTCAGGGCACGGGCGTTCGTGAGACGTTCACGGTTCGCCGTATCTCTTACGGTATCGGCGTGGAGCGTATGTTCCCGGTTCATTCCCCGCGCATTGAGAAGATCGATGTGCTGCGCAAGGGCATTGTGCGTCGCGCGAAGCTCTATTATCTGCGCAACCTTACGGGCAAGGCTGCTCGTATCAAAGAGAAGCGCTGACATTGCGCACGGTAGGGACTGCTGTCGCAGTTCCTATTTTTTTTATGCAGGGAGGTTTCACGCATGAGTTCTTTAGGAGAGGAAGCAAAAGACTGGATCATTTCTATCGTCGTTGCCGTGGTGCTGGCATTCTTCATCCGCCAGTTCATCGTCGAGCTTTACATCGTGGATGGTCCGTCGATGCGCCCGACCTTGCAGTCGCAGGAACGTCTTGTCGTTAATAAGTTCATTTACAGCATGCGTCACCCGCAGAAGGGTGAGATCCTCGTGTTCAAATATCCGCGCGATCAGAAACGCGATTTCATCAAGCGCGTCATCGCGACGGAGGGGGATACGATCGAGATCAAGGACGGGCGTGTCTACGTCAATGACCAGATGCTGAATGAGGACTATATCCTCGAGAAGACGCGCAGTGAATATCCAAAGGCGACGGTGCCGGCGGGCACGGTTTTCGTCATGGGGGATAACCGCAACAATTCGGAGGATAGCCGCTTTGCCGATGTCGGTTTCGTGCCGTACAGTCTCATCAAGGGCAAGGCGATGCTCGTGTTCTGGCCGTTCAGCCAGTTCAAGACGCTGCCGTGATTGCATAGAAAAGGCTGCTGCATGGGTGTGTGAACATCCGTGCAGCAGCTTTTTTGAACGGAAATATTGGGCATCGGAGGTATGCGCGGCACGTTTGCCGCCTCATAATCTGTGCCACAGGCCGACGAGATGCATGAGCAGTCCCTGCGGCAGGCATTTGGCAGCCACGCGGTGCAGGAGCGAAACGGCATCCGGCGTCACGACGCCGATGCCGTTTTTCGCTGCGCGGAGGGAGCGGCGCGCGACAGTCTCCGCCGCGCAGGCGAAGGGGAAATGGCGCAGGGCGCGTGCGGTGTCCGTCTGCTCGGCGTGCGTGATGAACTCCGTGTCGCGGATCCAGTAGGGACAGACGGCGGTCACGAGGATGCCCTGCGGCGCGAGCTCAGAGGAGAGAGCGCGAGTGTAGGAGAGCAGGAAAGCCTTCGTCGCCGCGTAGAGTGCGAGCGAGGGCAGCGGCTGGAATGCGGCGCAGGAGCAGATGTTCATGATGTGGCTGCCCGCGCCCATGAAGGGGAGGGCGGCCCCTGTGAGCAGGACAGCAGCGCGGCAGTTGAGGTCGACCATGCGCGCGGCGTCATCTGCCGGAAGCTCGGCGCAGCTGCTGATGCGGCCAAAGCCAGCAGCGTTGATGAGCCAGCGGACTTCCGGCTGTTCTGTTTCGGCGAGGAGGTGGGCAAGACCCGCGATGGAGGAGGGGTCCGTCAGATCGCAGGCAAGGATGCGCGTGCGCGTCGTGAGCAGCTGCGCGATGGTCGCGAGGCGTTTTTCGCGGCGGGCAACGAGCCAGATTTCGTCGAGCCCTTCGCTGTCTAGCAGACGCGCATACCAGGTGCCGAGGCCGCTTGATGCGCCTGTGATGATGGCGATTTCCATGATGATGCCTCCGTTTAGCTGATTTTCATGCACCATTATAGCAAACTCAACGCACAAACGTCCACTTCGTGGACATTGTGCGCCCGCCCTTACATGAAATCGGCCAATCGCGCTGCGCCCTGCGGGCTTGCGTTCTTGGGATTTCATAGCAAACTCAACGCACAAACGTCCACTTCGTGGACATTGTGCGCCCGCCCTTACATGAAATCAGCCGATCGCGTTGCGCCCTTGGGGATTTACATAGTAACTTAACGCACAAACGTCCGTTTCGCGGGCATTGTGCGTACTGCCCTGAAGTGCTTGCGGAGGGGCGGCACTGTGAGGAAATCACTTGCACCGCTTTGTACGATAGGGTAGAATATGAAAAGAGCCTGTAAAAGGCTCTCAATTTCATGTAATGATTTTTCAGGGGAAGCGTTGAGTGAATCAGTGCTTCCCCAGGGGTACGCCGCAGGTGATGCGGCCCCCTCTGGTTCGGGCACAAGGCTGTCCGTGCCATAGTACGGAACCCGGTTTAGGTGGTGGGAATATGGATTCACTTTTCAATGTGGGGATAGATGTCGGCTCGACGACCATCAAGCTCGTCGTGCTCGACAAGGCGAAGCAGATCGTCTACAAGAACTACGAGCGTCATTTCTCGGAGATCGGCCATGCGCTGCATGAAAATCTCGCCTCACTAAAGAGAATCGTCGGGGAGCAGAAGTTCTCCTTCGCGCTCACAGGCTCTGCGGGCATGGGCATCGCCCAGCGCATCGGCCTGCCGTTCGTGCAGGAGGTCATTGCCTGCGCGGCGGCCGTGAAGGAGCTCATTCCTCAGACGGATACAGTCGTGGAGCTTGGCGGCGAGGACGCGAAGATCACGTATTTCGGCGACGCGCCGGAGCAGCGCATGAACGGCGTCTGCGCGGGCGGCACGGGATCGTTCATCGATCACATGGCGTCGCTGCTCTCGACGGACGCGAAAGGGCTCAACGACCTCGCGGCCAAGGGAAAGCAGATTTATACGATCGCGTCGCGCTGCGGCGTCTTTGCCAAGACGGATATCCAGGCGCTCATGAACGACGGCGCGGCGAAAGCGGATATCGCGCTTTCAATTTTTCAGGCGGTCGTGAACCAGACCATCGGCAACCTCGCGCAGGGGCGGCCTATCGGCGGCCACGTCGCGTTCCTCGGCGGTCCGCTGCATTTCCTGCCCGATCTCAAGAAGCGTTTCATCGAGACGCTCGGGCTCGATGCGGAGCATACGGTCGATGTGGATTACGGCAATTACTTCGTCGCGATGGGGGCGGCGCTCTCAGATGAGACGGAGACCATTGATGCCGCGCGGCTCGAGCAGTCCATCGCGCGCGCGGAGCAGGCGGCTGCCGGCGAGACGCGCAAGGCGGATTTCACACTCTTTGCGGACGCGGCGGACTACGAGGCGTTCAAGGCGCGCCACGACCGCGACAAGGTGCCGCGCGGCGATTTCGCCGCCTACGAGGGGCCTGTCTATGTCGGCATTGACGCCGGCTCGACGACGACGAAGCTCGCTGCTGTCGGCCGCGATAAGGAGCTCCTCTATACGGCCTACGGCAGCAATCACGGCTCGCCGCTCAAGAGCGTCGTCAAGGAGCTGCAGGATTTCTACCAGGCGCTGCCGGAGAAAGCATACGTCGCCGGATGCATGACGACGGGCTACGGCGAGGCCATCGTGAAGGCCGGCGTGCACGCGGACGGCGGCGAGGTCGAGACGTTCGCGCACCTGCGCGCGGCGCAGGAGTTCTGCCCTGAGGTCACGTTCGTGCTCGACATCGGCGGCCAGGATATGAAATGCTTCTTCGTCAAGGACGGCAACATCGGCAACATCACGCTCAACGAGGCGTGCTCGGCGGGCTGCGGCTCGTTCATCCAGAACTTCGCCGAGGGGCTGCACATGACGCCGGCGGAGTTCGCGGCGCTCGCCGTGAAGTCCAAGGCGCCTGTCGACCTCGGCACGCGCTGCACGGTCTTTATGAATTCGAAGGTCAAGCAGGCGCAGAAGGAGGGCGCGGAGGTCGCGGACATCTCGGCGGGCATCGCGTTCTCCGTCATCAAGAACGCGCTCTTCAAGGTCATGCAGCTCAAGGATGTGCGCGAGCTCGGCGACCATATCGTCGTGCAGGGCGGCACGTTCTACAACGACGCCGTGCTGCGCTGCATGGAGAAGCTCCTCGACCGCGACGTCATCCGCCCCGACATCGCGGGCATCATGGGCGCGTACGGCGCAGCCATCCTCGCGCTCGAGGCAGGCTATGAGAAATCCTCCCTGCTCTCGGCGGAGGAACTGAGCCATTTCGATGTCAAGACGAGCTCGTACCGCTGCGGCGGCTGCGGGAATAAATGTCTCATCACGATGCAGAGATTCCCCGATGGCGGCAAATACTTCACGGGCAACCGCTGCGAGCGCGGGATCGGCGGCGAGAGGCCGGACGAGTCGGAGACGCCGAATATCTACCGTTATAAATACGAGCGGCTGTTCCGCTACTATCGGCCTCTCGAGCATCCGACGCGCGGCACCATCGGCATCCCGCGCGTGCTCAATATGTATGAGGATTATCCGTTCTGGTTCACGTTCTTCACGTTCCTCGGCTACCGCGTGCAGATCTCCGGCAAATCGAGCGCGAAGATGTACTACAAGGGCATGGCGACCGTGCCCTCCGACTCGCTCTGTTATCCGGCAAAGCTCGTGCACGGTCATATCATGGATCTCATCGAAAAGGGCGTCACGAAGATTTTCTACCCGTGCGAGCCGTATAACATGGTCGATGAGCAGCACCCGTCGGAGAACCACTACAACTGCCCGATCGTCGCGTCGTACGCGGAGAACATCCGCGGCAACATGGACGTTTTGCGGGAAAAGCATATCACGTTCCTCCAGCCGTTCCTCCCGATCAACGACGAGAAGCGCATGGCGGAGCGCCTCGCCGAGGAGCTCAAGGGCGAGTATCTCACGCGGGAGGAAATCGAGGCGGCGACTGCCGCGGCCTATGAGGAGCTCGCGCACTACCGTCAGGATGTGCGCGACTACGGCGCGCGCATCCTCGAGCGCCTTGAGCGCACGGGCGAGCAGGCCATTCTGCTCGTCGGCCGCCCGTATCACATCGATCCGGAAATCAATCACGGCATCCCGGAGATGATCCAGAGCTACCATCTGCCCATTCTTTCCGAGGACGCCGTCTACCACCTGCCCGTCAAGGGGGCGCGCCTCTCCATCGTGAACCAGTGGAGCTATCACGCACGCCTCTACCATGCGGCACAGGTCGCCTGCGAGCATCCGAACCTCACGCTCATCCAGTTCAGCTCGTTCGGCTGCGGCCTCGACGCGATCACGACGGGTCAGGTGCGCGATATCCTCGAGGCACATCAGCGCATCTACACGATGATCAAGCTCGACGAGGTCTCGAACCTCGGCGCGGCGCGCATCCGCCTGCGCTCGCTCATGGCGGCGCTCGCGCGCAGGAAGCCCGTCGCCTATCACGAGGTGCCCGTCATCGAGCGCCCGCATTTCACGGCGGAGTGCAAGAAGACGCACACGATTCTCGCGCCGCAGATGGCGCCGATCCACTTCGAGCTCATCCAGGCGGTCATGCGCGACTACGGCTACGAGGTCGTCGTGCCGCCGATGCCGGACAAGGCAGCCATCGACCTCGGTCTGCGGTACGTCAACAACGACATGTGCTATCCGTCCATCGTCGTCATCGGCCAGCTGCTCGCGGCGCTGAAGTCCGGGAAATACGATCCCGACCATACGAGCATCGCGATGTTCCAGACCTGCGGCGCCTGCCGCGCAACGAACTACATGAGCGTGCTGCGCCAGGCGCTGCGCTACGCGGGCTTCGGTCAGGTGCCGGTCTTCGCTGTGCACGGGCTTCCCGAGGAGACGGATGCATTCCATCTCACGCGGCAGATGCTCATCTCGGCCGTCAAGGCGGCCATCTTCGGCGACATCCTGCAAAACGTCCGCAACCGCATGCTGCCGTACGAGCGTCAGCAGGGAGAGACGCAGCGCCTCTTCGACAAATGGATGGCGCGCTGCAAGGAAGTGCTGAAGGACGGTGGCTATTTCCGGTACCAGCGCACGGTCAAGCAGATGATCAAGGAGTTCGACCATATCCCCATCGACGAGCATCTCTGGAAGCCGAAGGTCGGCATCGTCGGAGAAATCCTCGCGAAATACCATCCCGTCGCGAACAACCACATCGAGCGGGAACTCCTGCAGGAGGGCGCGGAGGTCGTCATGCCGGACTTCGTCGATTTCTTCCTCTACTCGGCCTACGATCCCATCGTCAAGCATCAGCTGCTTGACGGATCGAAGAAGGCGAGCTTCTTCGGCCGCATGTTCATCAACATCATCAATTTCTATCGCGCACCGATGCGCAAGGCGATGAAAGCGAGCCGCCATTTCCGCGCGCCACACAAGATCGACGAGACGGCGCGCCTCGCGGAGCGCCATGTGAGCCTCGGCAACATGGCGGGCGAGGGCTGGTTCCTCACGGGTGAGATGGTGAAGCTCATCGACGAGGGCGTACCAAACGTCGTCTGCCTCCAGCCCTTTGGCTGTCTGCCGAATCACATCACGGGCAAGGGCGTCATGCACGAGCTGCGCACGAGCTACAAGGGTGCGAACATCACGGCCATTGACTGCGATGCCGGATCCTCGGAGGTCAATCAGCTCAACCGGCTGAAACTCATGCTCGCCGTCGCCAAGGAACGCGGCCCGCAAGGCGACTTCGTCACCTACGAGCCGGAGGCCGCAGCAGGGCGGCGATGATCGCTGGAGCCACGGAGCAATCCGTGGCTCCTTGTCAAAGAACAGAAGGAAAGGAACCATCCATCCATGAGGCAAATCATCCTGAATGCCGACGATTTCGGCCGCCACGCGCTCATCAATGAGGCCGTGCGGCGCGCGGCCGCGGACGGCCTACTGCGCTCGGCGAGCCTCATGGCGGGGGAGCCGGCATTTGCTGAGGCCGTCGCCATCGCGAAGGTGACGCCCGCGCTCGGCGTCGGCGTTCACCTCACGCTCATCGACGGCCGTCCCGTACTGCCGCCGGAGGAGATCCCAAGTCTCGTCGATGACACGGGCCGTTTCCGCCCCGATCATACCGCCTTCGCTCGGGACTATCTCGCGGGGCGCGTGCGGCGGGCGGACATCCGGCGGGAGCTCGCGGCGCAGATCGCGAGGGTGCGTGCCGCGGGCATCGTGCCGGATCATGTGGACAGCCATCAGCATCTGCACGTCCTGCCGGGCATTTTCCCGCTCGTGCTCGACCTCGCGGCGGCCGCGGGCATTCGTGCCGTGCGCATCCCAAAGGTCTGCGTCGGCGAGGGCAACGGCTTCCTATCGGGCGGGCTGGGCGACATCATCGGCCGGCTCGGCCTCTACGCCCTCGCGGGTCTCGCCCGCAGGCAGGCACAGCGGCGCGGCTTCGCTGCGCCGGACTTCTTCGCCGGGCTCGTGGCGGGCGCGGCCGTGACGAGCGGCTATCTCGCGCGTCTCGCGGCAGAGCTTGCGGCGGGACGCGACGGCACGACAGAGGTCATGCTGCATCCGGGGATGGAGAGCGAGACGCTTGCGTCCATCACGGGCTGGCAGCACGACTTCCGCGCGGAGTACGACGCGCTCGTCGCGCCTGAGACGCGGCGCGCCTTTGCGGCGCACGCCATCGAGACGGTGAATTTCCAGGCGCTCGGCTGACGGCTCATGCGGCATAGCGTTTGGTATTTCGCAGTGAAATAGAAGGCTGGAAAGCCGGACAGAGAGAAAGAAGGAACCGGCATGGCAGAACTTACCGACCTGCAACAGGCCATCATCCATTTTTACCATCAGAACCCCTTCATCGAATACCTGCACGCGCAGGTCGTGCCAACACAGGGCGGTGGTGTGCGGCTCGAGCTCACGGTCGAGGAGGAGCATACGAACCTCTACGGCATTGTGCACGGTGGCGTCCTCATGACGCTCGCGGATACGGCGGCGGGCGCCGCCTGTCTCGCGCTCAACAAGAAAGTCGTGACCATCAATCTCGGCATGGAATTCATGCACTCCATCCCGCTCACGACGCACATCATCGCGACGGGACGGGTCCTCCACGACGGGCGGCGCACGATGACCTGTGAGAGCGAGATCCGGGGGGAGGATGGGAAACTCTACGCCAAGGGACATGGCACGTTCTACGTGCTCGGCCTCTTCCAGGAGGAAGAGTGACACGCGCGGAAGCATCGCATCCGGCGCTGCTTCGCGAGCAGAAAGAGAGGAAAGGAAAATGGCGAAACTGACAAGGAAACGGGCGGAGGAACTCCTCCGGAAGCATACGACGGAAGAGCATCTCTTCACACATGCCGCGGCGGTCAGCGCCGCGATGGGCGCGATGGCGGAGCACTTCGGCGAGGACAAAGATCACTGGGAAGGCGTCGGCTATCTCCACGACGTCGACTACGAGGAATATCCTGACGAGCACTGCCACCATGTGCGGGAGCTCCTCGCGGGCGAGGATGTGGATGACGCGGACATCGAGGCCATCATCTCGCATGGCTGGGGCATCACCGTCGACGAGCCGGAGCCGACGACGCCGCTCATGAAGAGCCTCTACACCGTCGATGAGCTCACGGGCATCATCCAGGCCTACGCGCGCATGCGCCCGGAGCGCCTGGACGGCATGGAGGTCAAGTCCCTCAAGAAGAAATTCAAGGACAAGCGCTTCGCCGCGAAATGCAACCGTGCGCTCATCAAGCAGGGTTGCGCCATGCTCGGCATGGAACTCGGCGACGTCATGGCCTGCTGCATCCAGGGCATGCAGGCGCACGCGGAGGAGCTCGGGCTCTGATAAGTACATACGCAAACACCACGCAAAAAGGGGCTGTTGCACGTATCAACAACGTGTAGCAGCCCCTTTTAGTTTGCAAAAAA
>NZ_KB908417.1 GCF_000381005.1 Selenomonas bovis DSM 23594 | reverse complement strand
AACACAAGACGAAGCGCGGGCGGCGCTTTGAACGGCGCATGACGGAAAGACAAGCGGAGGCGAAGATATTCTTGGAGCTACTCCATGCCCTGGAAAAGGGTGACTGGGCGCGGAAGCGTGCAGTGCTCAAAGTTCGGGATGTCATGGCGGATATGGAGCTGAAGCGCTGTGCTACTCCGCAGACTGTCAACGAGTGGCGCGACATGCTCGAGGGTGTGCTGGAGTGCTTGTTGTTGGAAGGAGTTGAGTAGATGGGACGGAAACCAATGCCGGAGGCCCTGCGCAATATCCAGCGCCACACGCCGGTACTGCGGACGCTGGGCGATGTGGAGTACTTCGCGCAGGAGATGTACCGGAAAGGCGCTCGCGACGCCGCGGAGAAAGCCGTAAATACGCGCCTGCTCATGGTGCTTTGGGTGCTGCATGATAAGTTCGGCTTTGGCAATAAGCGGCTCATGCGGTTGATGGATGAGATGAATGCGCTGGCCGACGCGATGAACGTTAAGTTGCTTGGTGAGAAGGGCATCATCAAGGCGCTCAAGGGTGAGTGCGATCTGGAAATCACGATGTAGGAGGGAAAAGGATGGAGCGGATCAAGAAATATGGCCTGCCGTTGCTGACGCCCTACGGCTGGGAGATCGTCGGGCGCGTGCTCGTGACCATCGGCCTGCTCGGCCTGGCGGCGATGCAGATCGGGGCGGTGCGGCCATGACGAAATATTACACAGCAAACGTCGACCCCTCGCGCCTCATCGTGGTCACAAACCGCGCGGGCACCGTCGCGCCGGGGAAGTGCCGCGTGCGGCAAGCGACAAAAGAAGAACTCGACGAGCTCGACAAGCTCCTCGGCCCGGTCGACAAGAGCATTCTCGCGCCGAACGGCGGTGCGAAGGGAATCTACGCGCTCCAGGAGCCGCGCCTCCGCGTGCCGCGCAACCCCGCGCGGGAAGCGGAGGAGGCCAAAGAGCGGGCAAAGAAAAAAGCCGCCTTTCGGGCGGCCATGATAAAAAGAAACACAAAGTGATCCCCTGCATTATAGCAGGGAAAAGGGAGGAATACAATATGAACGCAGGGGGAAGAGCCTGCCGGAATGAAAACATCTACGCCCTCTACAAGGGCGAAGAAAACATCATGGACGGGACGCTCGACGAGATCGCCCGTGCCCGGCATATCAAACGAGACACCGTGCAGTACATGCTCACGGCAGCATACCGCCGCCGCGTCAACGAACCATCGAAGGACGGGAAAAGGCGGTGCCGCCTGGAGCTCGTCCTCATCGAGAGGCGGCACCATAAAAAGCGCAAGAACAACAGGAAAGAAGGACAGCTTCGAACACGGATCAGGAGGTAAGCACAATGGCAAGGAGATACACGATAGACCTGACGATGCTCCGCGCGGTGCGCGCATGTGTCACGGCAGACTCGGAGGAGGAAGCCATTGAAAAGGCGGAAGATGCGGCGCGCGAGGGGCTGGCCGTCGTGATGTATGACTATGAGCCGGATGTCGAGAGTGTCGAGTGCGATGAGGAGGACGAATATTACACCAGCGAGGTGATGCGCGATGCGTACTGAGATACATGATGAAATCATCAGAAAGAGGATCGCTATTTTCTGTGAGCGGCAAAACTACACGCTTCTCGGCGTGGAAGAGCGACAGGAAAATGGCGAGCGGCATGTTGAGATGCTGCTCGGGAATAACACTTTCGATGATATGGTATACATGTTTGGTTCCAGGAAACAGGGCGAGGAAACAATCCCGTGGGCTATGCATCCGTTGCCACGAGAAGAAATTCTTCGATGGGCCTTGGAAGTTCGCGACGATCCGGAAGCTATGGAAGCATGGCGGGAAGGTATCCGGGAGTCAGGCAGGAGGGCAAGAAAATGACGCTAGAGGAGATCGACTGGGAGGCGGAGGCCGCCGCGGATGCGCGCGATGAGCGCGAGGACTACGCGATCCGCTACGTGACGCTCTGTATCACGGGGCCGCGTCGGCAGGTAGAGGCGGAGACGGTATTGCTGGAGAACCGCATGCCGCACGACCGTGACGTAGACATCGAGATCGAGAAGGAGTGGGAGGGTTGAGATGGAAAGAGGTTTTGCGGTAAGGGGGAAAGATCATGTCAACAAAGATGATAATGACGGTCAATGAGATGCAGGATCGTGCTGCATGGCTCAAGATGCGCACGCAGGGCATCGGCGGCAGTGATGCCGGCACGATCGTGGGGCTGAATCCTTGGAAGAGTAAGTACGAGCTCTGGCTGGAGAAGACGGGGCAGGTCGTGCCGGAGGATATCTCGGACCGTGAGCCGGTCTACTGGGGGAACCGCCTCGAGGATGTCGTGGCGCAGGAGTTCACGCGCCAGACGGGCAAGAAGGTCCGCCGCCATGGCATGGTGCAGGATGAGGAGCATCCGTTCCTTTTCGCGAATGTCGATCGTATGGTGGCAGGTGAGAAGGCAGGTCTTGAGTGCAAGACGGCCAACGGCTTCAAGGCGTCCCTCTGGGAAGGCGACGAGGTGCCGGCAAGCTATTACTGCCAGTGCCAGCACTACATGCTCGTGACGGGCTTGCCGGTCTGGTACATCGCCTGCTTGGTGGGCGGGCAGCACTACGTATGGAAGACGATTCAGCGCAACGAGGAGGATATCCAGACGCTGCTCGAGATGGAGCAGGCCTTTTGGAAATGCGTCACCGACCGTGTGCCGCCCGAGGTGGACGGCTCGGCATCCTGCACCGAGGCGTTGGCCGAGCGCTTCTGTGGCGGTGTAGCGGAGAGCATCGAGCTGCCGTCCTGGGCGGTGGCCGAGGTCGAGGCTATCCGTCAGCTCGAGGCGCAGAAGAAGGAGCTCGATGCGAAGATCACGGCGAGCAAGAACCGGCTGAAAGAGTTCATGGGCGACCACGAGACGGCTGTCTGGGGCACGGAGGATGGGGGCGGCCGCATCACATGGAAAACACAGAAGGGGCGCACGTCTATCGACAGCAAGCGCCTGAAGGCCGACCATCCCGACATTTTTGATGCTTACAGCAAGGTCGGCAAGCCGATCCGCGTTTTCCGCATTGCATGATTCAGAAAGGGTTGATTATTATGGCATCCACCAAGGGCGGCATCATCGCCGCAAAGAAGAATGAGGTCCAGCAGGCGGAGAGCAAGAAGGGGCTGCAGTCCCTTGTTATGAGCATGCTCCCGCAGATTGGCAAGGCCCTGCCGACGGTGCTGACGCCGGAGCGCTTCACGCGCATCGTGCTGACGGCGCTCTCGTCAAATCACCAGTTGCAGGAGTGCACGCCGCCGTCTTTCCTCGCCGCGATGATGCAGGCGGCGCAGCTCGGTCTCGAGCCGAATACCCCACTCGGGCAGGCGTATCTCATCCCGTATCGCAACCACGGCGTCCTCGAGTGCCAGTTCCAGATCGGCTATAAGGGCCTGCTGGCGCTCTTCTATCGCTCGGGCGGCAAGGACCTGCAGGCGCATGAGGTGCACGAGAACGACACATTCGAGTATGAGCTCGGCCTCGAGCCGAAGCTCCGCCATGTGCCGGCGCTCACGGATCGCGGGCCGGTCATCCTCTACTACGCCGTTTACCACACGAAAGACGGCGGCAGCGGCTTTGCTGTGATGAGCATGGACGACATCAAGGCACACATGCACCAGTTCAGCAAGGCGGCCGGCAAGGGGTTCTCGCCGTGGTCGACCAATTTCGATGAGATGGCCAAGAAGACCGTCATCAAGAAGGTGCTCAAGTACGCGCCGATGGCGACCGACTTCGTCCGAGCCGTGGCCGCCGACGAGTCCATCAAGCACTACACCGAGAAGACGGCGGACATCCTCGACACGCCGAACGAGACGGAGTATGAGACCATCGATGCCGACTATGACAAGGAGCAGTCGGAGGGAGAGAAGCGCGTTGACCCAGAGACCGGCGAGATCCTGAATGAGGAAGGCAACCTGAATCTGTAAGCTGAGGAGGCACGTCAATGAACTACGTCAGACAACTGAATGCGTTCGGCGAGAAGAGCATCGGCGTGCTCAATGCCAGGGAACAGGCTATGTACCTGCGGTTGTTCCTGATTGCCAATCAGCTGAAGTGGCCCGAATGGTTTGAGGTAGCCAATTCACAGCTGATGCGTGAGCTGGGGATGGGATGGAAAAAGACCATCATTGACGCCAGACGAGAGCTCGAGAAGAAGGGATTCATCCGATCCGTCGACCCGGGCCACAAGATGAAGACGCGATACCATCTCATACAGCTGTATGATGATGCATCCAAGGGTTCGAAAAACGAACCCATAACCACCCCCAAGGGTTCGAAAAACGAACCCTTAACAGAGCCAAGGGTTCGAAAATCTAACCCTAAGGGTTCGAAAAACGAACCCATAGCACCCCCCAAGGGTTCGAAAAACGAACCCTACATAAACAGTATAAACAGTAAACATATCTCTTCTACTACAGCACCACCCCAAGACGAGATCTTCCGGCAGGTGGTCGAGGTCTACGAGAAGAGCATCCGGCCTGTACCGAGCCCGGCAGATCTGGAACGTCTCTCCGACTGTCTGGACCACTACGGCGAGGATGCTCTGCTCAAGGCCATTGACCGGGCGGACTATCGAGGCCGCCGCAGCATGGGCTACATCGAGGGCATCCTGAAGAGCTGGGAGCAGAATGGATATGACGATCCAGAGGAGGAACATGGACATGGAAAAGCAGATGGACGCAGACCTGCAAGGGATACTGCTCAAAATCGCAAGAAAGCGCTCCACTTTGATCCAGAAGCCGAGCGACGCAAGTGGGCCAACGAGAAGTCCGGCTGGGATTGATGCACGCGAGCAGGAGAAGCACATCAAGGCGCTCGAGTTCGCTGGCATCGGCAAGCGCTTTCAGGGTGTCACGTTCGAGAGCATCGAGCGCCGTGGCCTGCCGCCCGACTGGGATATCCGGCAGAACTACAAGGCCGTGAAGGCCTATGCTGATGACATCCAGCAGAATGTCAAGCGTGGCTATGGCCTCATCCTCGCTGGTAATTATGGCACGCTCAAGACGACGATGGCTGTGGCTGTGATGCGGCACTGGATGAGCGTGAAGGAAGGCGGCTGCCTCATGGTGCCGATGTGCTCGCTCATCGATAACCTCTTTACGATGCGGGCTCTCAACAAAGAGGAGTGGGCACGGTATGAGCGTCGCATCCGCTCGACGCCGCTACTGGTCATCGATGACCTCGGCAGTGAGAATACCGACCAAGGCTGGGTACTCAGCAAAGTCGACAGCATCATCACCGAGCGGTACAACAAGATGTTGCCGATCATCGTGACGACGAACCTCAGCAAGGAGGAGTTGGCCGGAACATACTCCGGCCGCATCATGGACCGGCTGCGCAACACCTCGCAGTGTTTGATATTTAGCGGAGCCAGCCAAAGGAAGGTGAGAGCATGACAAACGGTAAGGTGAAGGGCAAGGCCGGCGAGCTGAGGAAGATGAGGCGTGAATCAGGTACCGGTCAACCCGAATCAGGTACTGGATCAGGTACCGTAGGTACAGAATCCGGTACCGGATGGGTACTGGGGAGGAATGAACATGAAACCAGATGAGTATAAGGCCGCGCGCATGGGTGAGAAAGAAAAGCAGATGATCACGAAATACAAGTGGGCGCTCTATTATGCGGCGTGTGATTACTCAATGACTAAGACTGATTGTAGCAAATGCAATTGTAGGGACTCGTGTAAGCACAATCCCGGCACAATGGGCTGTAGATTTGCGCTTGAAGACAAATGGAAACGCGATGCGGGGATAAAAGATAATCAGTGCGCTAAAGATCATCAGCGCGCTGATGCTGCTCCGGCGTATCCACAAGACACCGAGGAGGACGAATATCGCTACATCGACGCCAACTGGCTGGAGGCTGTCGCGCGCGGCCTCACGGCAGGCGCCAAGAAGCACCCGGGTGAGACATGGCGGCAAATCCCGCCCGAGGAACACGCCGCCCGCGCCATGCGCCACCTGAATCTCTACCGCGCTGGTAATCGCAAGGACACGCATCTCATCAACGCTGCCATGCGCTGCATGATGGCCTACGTGACGGAGAAAGCCAGAGGGGAGGGACGGGCGTGAACACGAGCATCTATGCCGCTTACCGCGGCGACCGTTATGTCGGCGAAGGGACGCTCTCCGAGCTGGCCAAGCTCCTCAAAGTGAAGCGCCAGACCCTCGTATGGGCAAGGTACCCGGCCGCCAGGAAGCGCGTTGAGAAGACCGAGGCAAACCCAAAAAGGCGGAGCAAGGGCTGGATTCACCTCGTACTACTGGAAGAACATTAAGGAGTGGGCGGCGATGAAAGAGAAAAATCTGGACAAGCTCGTACAGAAGTACCTCCAGATGAAGCCGCTCGGCAACGAGGATGCCATAGCGGCAAGGCGCGAATATGCGCGGAGAGAGCTGGAGCACTGGCAAGATATGTTCGAGAATGGATGCAGCGACCCGGCATGGCCGGACGGCTGTAACCTCAACCTCGCCCGAAACCATATCATTGCCGCTTTGAGCGGCTTGCGTGATCTCGGCGAGGATACGTCCGGCGAGTATATTCCGCCGAAGGTTGCAAACGGCCTGATGATTCCGGGTGGGAAGTGGTTCAGAGTGCGGTGCGATCGCTTCGAACAGACGGGGCAGCATGTGCAGATTGCCAGCGCAGAAATTTCTTTGTTCTAGGAAGGTGAGAACATGACAAACAGCAGGGCCAAGGGCAAGGCCGGCGAGCTGGAGTTTGCCCGCCTTTGCCGGTCGATGGGCTACGAGGTACGCCGGACGGCGCAGTATTGCGGCAAGACGGGCGATGCGGCGGACTGTGTCGGCCTGCCTGGCATCCACATCGAGGTCAAGCGCGTCGAGCATTTGAACATCGATGATGCGCTCGATCAGGCGCGGCGCGATGCCGGGATGAAAGCGGACGGCAGCCTGCCCATTGTGGCCCACCGGCGCAACAACACGCGCTGGAAGATCACGATGGATGCAGCCGATTGGTTTGAGATTTACAGAGAGTGGGAAGCAGGAAGAGGGAGAAATGGATGAGTATGATTAAAGCCCTGAAGGAAATTTATAACAAAGTGGACAAAGCCGCATTTATGGCTTGTGGAGTAACAGATGACGATTGTGAGGAGTGCGCCTATGATTCTAGTGAAGGATGTTTTTTTGACGGAATCAAGGAGAACCTCGAAAAGGTGATTATCGAGGAAGCAGGAAGGAGTAAGGGATCATGAATCATGTGACTTTGACAGGCACGGTCTTCCAGCTGGAGAGCCGTGTGGCGAAGAGCGGCATGGCGGTGCTGACGTTTCGCCTGTCGTACTACCAGGGCAAGGGCAAGGACGGCAAGGCGACGTATGGCGGCATAGACGTGACCGCATTCGATCGGCTGGCGCAGGCGTGGGATGGCCAGCTGCAGAACAAAGACAAGGTCATCGTGACCGGGCATATCACGCAGGACAAGTGGGAAAAGGACGGCAAGAAATACTACAAGCATCGCCTGATCGCGGATGACATCGGCAAGCAGCTAGACCTGTTCGCCGATTCCAAGCCGAACGGGCAGTATATCCCAGATGAGGAAGTGCCGTTCTGAGTGCCTGAGACGCGCTAGAACAGGCATCTATAGCAAAACGCATATAAGGGTATAGGTGGAGAGTGAAATGAGTACAGCAAGGAAAATGCGGCGGCGATGAATCTCTGTGAAAGTGACATCGTGAGAGACTATTGCAACCACCAGCGGGATGAGAGCGATATGCGCCGGACGTTCCGCTGGGCGGAGGAAGCAGATGGGCAGGAAGGAATAGACTGAAAGAGAAGGCGGGAGGCGCACGCATGGCGGAGAAGGACGAAGACATTTGCGCAGAGCTCGCGCGGGACAAAGAGACGGCAAAGCTCTGGGTTCTCAACTACGCGAGCAGGAAGAAAGAATACTACGAGAACATCAAGTACCTCCGCGATCAACTGCCTGGGCCGGCGGGGCTGGGACGGTCGGCGGGGAATGGATCGCAGACGGAGTGGAAAGTCGTCCGGATGGAGGATCTGGACGCATCCGAGAAGTGGCTGCTGGCCGTCGAGGCAATGCAAAGCACCTTATCAGAGAAAAAGCTCCTGTTCCTCTCACTCAGGAGGGAGGCGCACAGGAAACCGAATGTCATCAACTGGGCGAACTACGTCCGACACCGGTACGCGCGGGCGATGGCCGCAAGATACGGCGGGACGGAGGAACGTTTCTGCCCGAGCGATACGACGCTCTATACATGGTGGGATGAGATACTGGATCTCACGCGGCTCATTGCCTACAAGCGCGGATGTAGGTTTTTTTGAACTACTGTAGTTCAGAGCCGGAAAATCGTAGTACGATAGTAAAAGAGCAAACCCGGGCGACCGGGATGCAGGAAATCCCCTTACACATAGATACCGAAGAGCCTCGGCGCAGATCGTGCCGAGGCTTTTCCGTGCGCGGAATCGAGGCAATGAAGATGAAACGGGAAGGCATGACACAAGATGCGCTGTATCGAGTCAACCGGCGGGCCATGAGGTATGACGTATGACGGCGATACATTGCGACAATGACAAATGCAAGTACAACGAGGATCGTCTCTGCATCCGGGCGGATATGTACTGCGTCGGGCGGCGCTGCCGGAGCGAGCAGCACATGACCTACATCGACCTCATGCGCGGCCGCGAGCCATGCCCTCATAAAAAGCGTAATTCGTAGTGCGCACAGGAGACATTTTCGCGATGCATTGGGACGACTGGGGGAGCGGTGCAGCGCGAATGATGAAAACGGAATAAAGAGAAGGTCACTGCGCAGGCGGTGGCCTTTTCTTGTGGGAATTTTTAGGGAGTGTGGTGAACATGTGAGATGAAGCTGACAGAGAAGCAAAAACGCTTTGTTGATTATTACATCGAAACAGGAAATCAGACCGAGGCCGCAAGACGGGCAGGGTATAAGCAACCGCAAACCCAAGGAGCACAAACCTTAGGAAAACTTAGCGTCAAGGCCGCCATCGATGCCAGGCTCAAGGACCTCGAGGATAAGCGCATCGCCAAGGCTGACGAGGTCTTGCAGTTCCTCACATCGACACTGCGCGGCGAAGTCAAAGAGGAGCGCGTCGTCGTCGAAGGGACAGGCGAAGGAAGGAGCGGCGCTCGCATCATCACGGTGCAAGTATCTGCCCGAGACCGTCTCGATGCGGCGAAGAGCCTGCTCAAGCGCTACCCGATGCAGCTCGATGCCAAAGAACAGAAACTACAGCTGCAGAAGCTTGAGGCCGAGATTCGGGCGGCCGAGCAGGTGGACGACGATGCCGTGACGATTGTGGATGATTTAGGAGATGACGACGACGAAAACAGTAAGGCTCAGTGATGTGGTAGCGCCGCATTTCTATGCGTTGCACCGTGACATCGTGCGTCATGGCCATACTTACTACTGGCTGGAGGGCGGCCGCGGCTCGACGAAATCGTCAGAGATAAGCCTCGAGATCCCGCAGCTACTCATCAAGAACCCCGATTGCCATGCAGTTGTCCTGCGCAAAGTCGGCAACACCATCAAGACAAGTGTCTACCCGCAGATGCAGTGGGGTATCAATGCGCTGGGGCTCACGAACAAATTCCGTTTCAAGACAAGCCCACATGAAATCACGTACAAGAAGACAGGCCAGAAAATCCTGTTCTTCGGTGTCGACGATCCGCAGAAAATCAAGTCCATCAAGCTGCCTTTTGGCTACATCGGCGTTGTGTGGTTCGAGGAGCTTGACCAGTTCAGCGGCATGGAGGAAATCCGCAACCTCAATCAGTCGCTATTGCGCGGCGGCCCCAAATACTGGGAGTTCTGCTCCTTCAACCCGCCCAAAAGTCAGAACAACTGGGTGAATGAGGAAAAGCTCTTTGAGGATTCAGACAGGTTCGTGCATCACTCCACCTATCTCGGCGTGCCGCGGGAATGGCTCGGCGAACGATTCTTTGACGATGCGGAAAAGCTCAAGGAGAAGAATGAACGCGCCTATGAGCATGAATACCTCGGCAAGGTCACGGGCACGGGCGGGGCTGTGTTTGAGAACGTCAGCGACATGCGGATGAGCGACGAGCTCATTGGGAATTTTGACCGCCTTTACTTCGGTCTTGACTTCGGTTTTGCTGTGGATCCGCTGGCATTTGTCGCCTGCCACTACGACGCAAAGCATGAGGACATCTACATCTTCGATGAAATTTACCAGCAGAAATTACTCAACAAGCAGGCAGCAGAGAAAATTGCTGCTAAGGCCGGACGGCATCGTATCCTCGCCGATTCCGCAGAACCGAAGTCAATTGCCGAGATGCAGAGCTACGGCTTGCGCATCAGCGGGGCAAAGAAAGGCCCTGACAGCGTAGAGCATGGCATCAAATGGCTGCAGGACCGGGGGCACATCTATATAGACAAGCGGAGGGCGCCGAATACCTACCGTGAGTTCATCACCTACGAATACGAAAAGAACCGTCAGGGGCAGTTCGTGAGCGCCTACCCGGACAAAGACAATCACGCAGTCGACAGCCTGCGCTATAGCCTGTCTGAGGTCATGCGCCTGCACAATATCAGCCAATTCAGCAAAGGAGCATTCGGGCTATGAAGATTTTCACGACAAAAACAGAATTGTCCCTGCAGGACATCGCCACGATATGCCTCCGGCATGATACGGCAAAAGGGCGTGAACTACGCTTGAAGCGCTATTACCTCGGTGAGCATGACATCCTACACAAACAACAGCGGGCAAACAACGCGCCGAACAACAAGATCGTCGCGAACTACTGCGAGTACATCGTCAACATGAGCACGGGTTTCTTCATGGGCAAGCCGGTAGCATACTCGTCCATTTCCGAGAATCAAGACGAGCTCGACGCGCTGCAAGACGTGCTGAGCTACAACGACGAGGCCGCGCATAATCTCCGACTGGCAGAGGAGGCAGCCATCACAGGCGCTGCTTATGAACTTCTCTACATGGACTCGGACGCGAAAATCCGTTTCCAGGTGGTGCCATCCGAGGAGGTCATTCTCGTCTGTGAGGCGTCCTTGGAGGAAAATGTGATCTGCGCCATCCGGCATTTCCGTGTCTACAATCTCGACGGCGTGACCTATCAGGAGTACGTCGATGTCTACGACAAGCGCGACGTGACAAGCTACGCCTACGACAGCGGATCACTGCGCGTGATTGCGGACGCTCGCCCACACTATTTTGACGATGTGCCCGTCGTGGAGTATGAGAATAACAAAGAGCGCCGCGGCGACTTCGAGAGCGTCATCACGCTCGTCGATGCCTACAACAAAGCGCAGTCCTTGACGCTCGATGATATGGAGGACTTCACGGACGCCTACCTCGTGCTCAAGGGCATGGGTGGCACGACAGGTGACGACATCGCCGAGCTGCGGCGCAACAAGGTTCTTTCTCTCGATGAGGGTGGTGGTGCGGAATGGCTCATCAAGAACCTCAACGATACCTACATCGAGAATATCAAGACACGCCTGCAGAAGGACATCCACAAGTTCTCCAGCGTGCCGGATATGAGCGATGAGGCCTTTGCAGGCAATGCGACCGGCGTCGCCATCAAGTACAAGCTCATCGGCCTCGAACAGGTACGGAGCCGCAAGGAGCGTGGCTTCAAGCAGGGGCTGCAGCGCCGCATCGAGCTCATCGCGGGGATGCTCAAGCTCAAGAATGCGGCAGACATCGATTCCCGCGATATCGAGATTACCTTCACGGCGAACCTGCCGTCGAACGATGCGGAGCAGGCGCAGATCGTCAAAGAGCTCTACGGCCTCGTCTCGCAGAAGCGCCTCCTCTCTCTGCTGCCGTTTGTCACGGATCCGGCCGAGGAAATGGAGGAGCTGCAGAAAGAGCAGGAGAGCATGACAGGCGGTGAGGCAAGTGACGAACGAGGAATACTGGGCGAAGCGGAACACGGAGCTGGAAGCAGCATGGCACCGGAAAAGCCGACGGGAGATTGAGAAAGAGCTGCTTGACCTCTACGCGCGCTCCCTGTATCACATCGAGAGCGACATCCGCGTGCTCTATGCGCGGTTTGCAAACGACAACGGCCTTGACATGGTCGAAGCGCAGCGCCTCCTCATGGGGCAGGAATACCGGACATGGCGCATGGACATCGAGGATTATGTCAAGGAAATCCAGACGACCGGCGACAACGAGCTCCTGCGCGAGCTGAACACGCTTGCCATGCGCAGCCGCATCACACGGCTTGACAAGCTCTACGCGGACACGCTCGTCGAGATTGGCAAGCTCTCAAAAGACGTGCGGGCTGCCATGGACAAGTTCCTGCCGTCGGCCTATAAGGATTTCTACTATCATGACCTCTATGACATCGGCCAGAAACGCGGGCTCATCCATCCGGTCAGCCGCGTCGATGCGGAGACATTGGAGAACGTGATCCGGACGCCATGGAGCGGGAAGAACTACTCCGCCCGCATCTGGAAGAATGGCGAGAAGCTGGCTGAGACGATACAGCGGACAGTCACCGCAGGGATGCACCGCGGCTGCTCCGCTGACGAGCTCGCTCGCTACGTCGAGCAGCGCATGAACGTCGGCTACTCGCAGGCCGTCCGGCTCGTCCGCACGGAGCTGAACTACGTCCAGAACCGCGCCATCCTCGACGGCATCAAGGAAAGCGGTATGGAGTACTATCGCTTCGTCGCAACGCTTGACCGGCGCACCTCGGCGACCTGTCGTGACCATGACGGGCATATCTACCCTGTCGACGATTACAGCCCCGGCACCAACGCGCCGCCGCTGCATCCGCGCTGCCGCTCGACCATAGTCGGCAGCATCAAGGGCGACAGCAAGCCAAAGGGAACGCGGGCGGCGAGGGATGAGAGCGGGAAGTATATCCGTGTGCCC
>NZ_KB908416.1 GCF_000381005.1 Selenomonas bovis DSM 23594 | reverse complement strand
GGTGACCGCCTGTTTCTTGTACTGTTTTTTATGCCATGATTATCGCCAGTGTCAGATGACCGTGATTGAGGTCAAAGAAAACGGGGCTATCCGCACGAAAATGCTTTCGTGAGACAGCCCCATGGCGATGATTTTGCCTCCTCGTGTTTCACAAGTTCGGCTTCCATCATAATATTTCAAATAAATCAGCACAATTCTGCCAATGCTTTCCTTGCCCAATCAGGATCGGCAACAATCGCTCTGGCAACCCCGATCATATCTGCTTTTTTCTCCCGCAGGAGCATTTCGGCATCTTTTGATGTTTGCACTCCGCCAGTGAGAATGATCGGGGTATCTACGGCTTTCTTGATTGCCTCGGAGGCATCGCCGAAATAGCCCGCGCCTGTTTTATCCTTTGGCCTTGATCCGCACAGACCGCCGGAAACGCTGATGTATTGCAGCCCCGCTCCGGCGAGATTTTTTGCGGCGGCGACCCCGTCCGCTATGGTGTTTCCGCCTTCCATGTAGTCCGCAGCTCCAAGCCGCAGGCCCAAAATCATATCCTCGCCGATTACATCTCTTACGGCGGTGATGATCTCTTGATGGATTTTCAATCGTCCTACGATGGTTTCTCCGTAAGCGTCCGTCCGCTTGTTCGTGAGCGGCGAGTAAAACTGATTGAGCAGGTAACCGTGTGCGCTGTGAATTTCCACGCCGTCAAAACCTGCCCGTTTCGCGCGTTCAGCCGCAAGGGCAAAATGCTCCACCAGATCACCAATCTCCGCGTGCGTCATGGCATGTGTCCGTTGAAGCGTTCTGTCCGAGGCCAAGGCGGGACTGGCAAGCCCGCCGGGACTAATGCCTTCCTCTGCCACCTGCGCCTTCTTGATTGCTGATCCCGCATGAGAAAGCTGCATGACCGTTTTGGAGCCACTCTTATGAATGACCTCGGCCAATTTGGCAAGTCCTGCAATATTCTCGTCTTTGGCGACGGAAAGCTGATGTTCGGTGGCGCGTCCGTTGGGCTTTACAAAGCTGTGTTCGATGACAACAAGCCCGAAACATCCTCCCCTTGTACGTTCTTCATAATAGGAAAGCTGCTCGTCTGTCACGGTGCCGTGGTCTGATTTCTCCAAATCCACCGGTGCCATAACCAAGCGGTTTTTCAGGGTCACTCTCCCGAGTTCCATCTTTTCTTTTAGCATCTCCTGCTCCTTCCTGATGTTAAGCCGGCACACCGTCCGTCGCCGTATATCCTTCGAGCGATCCAGCTTTTACCTGAATGCAGACATAGGTCAAATCACTGTCTGCCGCTGCGAAAAATTGTCGTTTTGCAGATGGCGCGATGCGAAGCCAGTCTCCGGCTGTAAGCGGCAGTTCGTCTCCATCGACTACGGCTGTCCCCTTCCCGGTCAATACGGCGTAGATTTCCTCGTTCTGCTTGTGATAGTGGACAAACGGTACTTTTTCTCCGGCAGGAAGGGTGTTGATGCTGATTTCCGCACCTGTAAGCCCCAAAACATCATGCAGCTCCATCCTGCTCCCGCCTGCGGCGACGTTCGTCTTGCTATAATTCTCCACGATAAAACTCCTCCTGTTTCATGGTCTGTCAATCCATGTAGTTCACGGGATTGCCGGTGATTTTGCGCTGGTTGCGGTTGGGCAGTCCGTCCGTCGTGTCAGCTGTTCCCAACACAACCGAGGCGCAAACCGTTTCATCTTCCCCAAGACCGAGTTTCGTCAGATATTCTCTGACGGTCGGTTCCTCCGTCAGCCAGTGGAGGGAATTGATATAGCAACTGCCCAGGTCAAGCTCGTTTGCTTCCAGCATCATGTTCATGGCGGCGCAAACGGAATCGGCCATAGCGTTGCCGTATCCGATTTTATTAGCCAGTACGATGAGAACGGGCGCATCGTAGTGGAAGGCGAAAAATCCCTTCTTACAGGCCTTGACGATCGACAACATGGATTTATACATATTGTCCGTGATTTCCATCCGGGCAAATGCGTTGCAGGCAAGTTCGGCAATCTCCCGCAGCGCCTCCCCGTTTTGAATGAGGATAAAGCGCGTGCTTTGGCTGTTACCGCCGCAGGGCGCCAGGCGCCCCGCCTCTACAATCTTTTCCAAAGCATCGCGGGCAACTGGCTCTTTTTTGAATTTGCGGGTAGAACGGCGCGTTTTGATGGCTTCATAAACATCCATGGTGATTTCGCTTCCACCTCTTTACATATCAACCAGCCGGGGCTTGCCCAGGCCGTAGGCCAGTTTGCAGGTGCACTCGTCCATATACATCAGCACGAGGGTGGGGCTGTCCACCGTCTTATGAATCTTGTGGACGATGTTGTCGAGCCTGTCCCAGATGCGTTTTCGTTCCGCCTCGTCCTCCACAAACTTCATGATGCCGGTGATCCGCGCCGTGGTCTTGCCGCTCGGCTCCATGTAGGTGTACGCCGTTTGCGGGTGATGGACAAGCTGGCTGTAGATCTCTTTGTCGCTGGCCGTGGCGAAATAAAACTTCCCATTCTCCTCGAACTGGAATTCGATGCACCGAGCCTCCGGCATTCCGTCATCACGCACCGTTGCCATAATGCCGTAAGCGTCGACGGGCAAATGCTTCATAAATTCCTCTTTGGTCATCATCTTGTCCTCCTTAGCCTGTATATACACATGAAAATCAAAAATCTTATGCATCATCGAGCTTATCCGCCGCTTGCCACATGGCCGCCGCCAAACGCCGGTACGCTTCCTCGCCGATGACTGCCGCACAGCGTTCGTGGAGTCGCATGAGGCACTCGTCAATTCTCTTGGTCTTTTCCCTGCCCAGGTCGGTAAGGCTCACATGAACGGTTTTCCATTCCTGCTCTTTTTTTACCATGCCCTGTTTCACTAAGGCATTCACAAAACGGGTGCAGGTGGAGGGGGCGATATCCATTTTCTCACTCAGTTCCGAAATCGTAATGCCCGGATATTGGTTCACCACAATCAGAATATAAATATGCGGCGCAGAGATCCCTGTGTCTGCATATTCCTCGTTGACGATACGCCGAAGAACATTCGACAGGCGGTTGGCGGTAAAAAAGAGACATCTGCGGAGCGTCGTCTCATTGGCTTCCATCACTACACTCCCTTCTCATTTGTATATGCATATCATAGCGCAGACACACCTCCTTGTCAATCCCCTTGAGACACGCAACGGGAATTTTCATTGGTATATGCCTGTCACAAGCAAAAAGGACGATGTTCAAACCGATTGGCTCGAATATCGTCCTTTCTTTTCCATTGAATAACTTCAGCTGTCAAAAGCCGTGCTTTTTCAGCGGCCGCGTCCACATAGTTTCTCTTGTTGGATGCACCCATATTTCGTTTTTCATCGGTCATGCCGCATACGCAAGCGATTCCGTATCAGCCACCGGCATCGGCATCATGGCATCCGCCGTCACGAGATGCGCGCGCTCCGTGAGACCGGCACAGGCGAGGAGCAGGGCCGTTTCATTGTAGGCCGTGCTGCCGAAGCGGTCGGCCACGATGAGGAAGCGCTCCTCGGCGTTTTCCGTCAGCGCATTGAAGAGCTTGGCGGCGAGCTCGCGCGTCCCTGCCTTGTAATCGGGGTCGGTGAAGCAGACGCGGTCCACAGCCTCGGCCATGCTGCAGCACAGCAGGCTGTTCTTCGTGAACACGGCGAAATCATCATTCGATACGAGCATCATTTTCATTTTGAGTTCCTCCTGATTTTTCCATTTCGTTTCTCGGATCGGATGGGCTCCGCGGCTGCCTCATCTCTTTGTTGGCCTTATCATACGACGAAGGCGCGATTGGCACAAGCAAAATTTGTTTGTTTTGCTCAAAAATCAGGAGAAATTCACGTGATTTGGTTATTATAACTGGTAGAAGTGAACACTAATCACGAAATGAACAAATTTCAGGAGGCAGCCCATGAAAACACGCGAACGGAAGCAGCTCATCCTCGAAACGCTCCGGCAACAGAAGCGCGTCATGGTGCCGGAGCTCATCGCGCTCACGCAGTCGTCCGGCATGACGATCCGCCGCGACCTCCGGCAGCTCGAGGATGAACACATCATCACGCGCATCCACGGCGGCGCCGTCTACAACGAGGGCACGATCTCCCTCCCGTCCGTCCGCGCCCGCGCGCATGACATGGACGCACAGAAAAGCGACATCGCGAACTACTGCGCCGGCCTCGTCCGCGAGGGCAACGCCGTCTATCTCGACGCCGGCTCGACGAACATCCAGATCGCAGAAGCGCTCGCCAGCCGCCAGAACATTGCGGTCATGACGCACTCGCTCCCCATCATGAACATCCTGTCCCACGCAAAGGGCATCCAGCTCTTCTCGCTCTCCGGCATCTACAACGACGAGAAATTCGGCTTCTTCGGCGAAATGACGCGCCAGCAGATTCTGCGCTTCCGCATCGACCTCTGCTTCTTCGGCACGCATGGCGTCAGCATCGAAGACGGCATCATGCTCCCCGACCTAGAGGATGTCGCCGTCAAAAACGCGCTGCTCGAACGCAGCTACACGAAAATTCTCGTCACAGACCACGCGAAGATCGACCGCCCCTCCTTCGCCCAGCTCTGCCCCATCACGGCCATGGACAAGATCGTGACGGACAAGGAGGCTGATGTCGAATTTGTGCGCAAAGCGCAACGCCTCGGCCTCGAGGTCGTCCAAGTATGAACCGAACAGCACATATTTTTCTTAAGCAGATACACGTCCCATCATCTGCAGGAAATCCGAAAATGTTTTTTCTCCTACCGGTCCCAGTTCGGATGCCACCTTGTCCTGCTCCTGCACCCACAGCCGATGCGCTTCTTGGAAAACTTCTTCGCCTTTTTCCGTCAGCACGAGCCTGCTGTTGCGGGCTCGTGCCGGCTTGACATCCGCCACGTATCCTTCTTTGACGAGGGGCTTGATCGTCCGAGCCAACGTGGAACGCTCGACGCCAACGGCCTCCGCAACCTCGCACAAGGACGCTCCTTTGCAATCATGGATTCGCCCCAAGATGATGTGCTGCACGGGGGTCACGCCGCTCGGCGCCAAGGCTTCTTGATACGTCTTCATCAATTCTTCCGCAGCGCGTTTGAGCCGCAGGCAGAAACAATCTTTTTCCTGCCACATCGTGTCACGCCATCTCCTTTTCCTGCTGCTCCAAGCAGTTCCTTGCCATGCGGCGAAGCAGGTCGGTCTGGTCATCCCGCAGGTGGTTTGCCGTTTTCGGGATGATCTTTTCGCGCAGTTCTTCGTCCGAAGCCGTGAGGAGCTGTTCTGGGTTCAATAGCTCCGTAATGTTATCGAGGCCGGGGAAATCCTCGCCCTCCGACCAATCATGCCGCCGGTTGTGCGGGCAGGCGTCCTGGCAGGCATCGCAGCCGCAAATCCATTCGCCCGCCTGCGCGAGCGTCGTCGGCGGGACGGGATGTCCGTCGCCGAACGTGTTCATGAACGACACGCAGTGCAGCGGATTCATGGTATAGACATCGCAGAGCGCGCCCGTCGGGCAAGCTTTTCGGCAGATCATGCATTTCGGCGAGCAAGGCTTCAGCTCGCTTTTTTCTTTGTAAATGACATCCTGATTGATGATATAACCGTCGATCTCATACCACGAGCCTTTCGGGCCGTAAAAGAAATTGTTCTGGCGGAAAATCCCGAGCCCCGCCTGCACTGCTGCATAGCGCAAGGGGATCACGCTCCCTGCATCCTGCGCGCCACCGGCCCAGCGGATGCCCTGCTCCGTCATCCAGTCCTCAAAGCGCCTTTTCCCGCGGTTGCTCTCTGGCAGCGTTTCTGGCGAAAGCAGGAACTCCTTGGCATAACGCCCTTTCAAAGCGTCCGGGAATTTATACTTCCCGACCCATGTAATCATGACGACGGCCGCTTTCGCCCAAGGATGTTCCTGCTCCGGATGGGCGAACCGTTTCAGATGGTCATAGACCATCGCGCTCATCGGAATCTTTTCCTCGCGCTCGGCGATGCGGTCCTCGTAGCCCGCGAGGTCCGACAACGGGATGACGCCGCAGCCATCAAAACCGCATGCCAGCGCCGCCTCTTGAATTTGTTTACCTGTCAAAGTAGCCATGCGAATGTTTCCTTTCCTGCAAAATTATTTAGTGTATATACATCATTATGTGATTTTACTACGGGACGGCTCAAAGCCGTCCCGTTTTTGTTGCATATACACTATATCAACATCCACGATTCCTGTCAATTCTTTTTGAGAGTGTTTTTCTTCCGGAATTTCAGATCATCCTGTAACGACAAGAAGACCTCGTGCATGAGCGGTGCACGAGGTCTTCTTGCTGTGTATTAGTAGGAGAGCTTTACGAGGTGCATCCTCGCACCCCTCAACGAAAGCCAAGTACAATATGCCATACTTGAAAATGATTATCAATAGTGTTTTTTGAATTTTTCCCGAAAAAATAGCAGCACCGCAGAAGTGCTCATCCTCCTGCGGTGCTGCATCCGAACAAATTTTCGTTGCTCTCCTATCCGTTCATCTTAGCACAAATCAGACGGATGTGTCCATAATAAGCGAACCATTCACAAATTCACTGCTTCTGGAAGCGGCACGGAAATCCATCATCATATTCATGCACCATGTCATGATGTGCGCAAGACGGCCTGGGAGATCCTGCTCATCCAGTCCGCAAGTTCTGCAGCAGGCAGGTCGCGCCCACGAGAAATCCATAGGCCGAGCAGAGAAACAACGACCGCCATCTGGGTTTCCAGTCGATACATTGTCTGTGGCTCGTGTTCCGGCAAGCCAAATTTTTCTATGAGGAGCGGAGCTAGCTCCCGCTTGGCGCAGCGCAGGAAGAAGGGCTGCGCCTCCGGCTGGAACAGCGTATCAAAATAGTGGGCGTCTGTTGCATGAAACGCCGTGAATGCACGAATGAACGTGTCCCCTGCCTGCTGTTCTTGGACATTTTCCGCGATGTTTGCTTTGATATCCCTGAGAACAATGGCAGCGACGTACTCCAACAGGTCGTAAGCATCGTGAAAATATTGGTAAAACGTGCTGCGGTTGTAGCCCGCCCGTTCGACGATCTCCTTGACGGAAATCCGCGTGGCGGGCTTTTTCTCTGCCAGCTGGCAAAGGGCATCAGCAAACGCCCGCTTCGTTGCCTCCGTCTGCACGGGATTCTTGTTCATGCGCATCCCTCTTTCCGACACTTCCAGCAGGATTGTTGGTTGATGACCGCCGCATCTGACACTATACTGAAATCATACAACAGATGTCGGATGATGACAAGAAACCACAGGAGGAATCATCATGAGCACGAACAAGAATGTCGCCGTCTGCAAGGAAGAGCGCGAGCTCTCGTATTACAAATTTTTCGCGCGCGGCCTCGCCCCCATCCCGCAGGAAAAACTTGACATCGCCAACGGTGCGCCACTCGGGCCGGAGGCCGGCATCCCGTTCGCGGAAAAGGATCGCTTCCTCATTGAAAATGGCGACGATGCCCATGCAGGCTATGGCGAAAACTCTGACGGGACAGCCTTCGCGGCAAATCACACGTTCGTACCCGGCGGCACGGTCGAAATGATGGACTGGTGGATTCCTTGGTGCGGCGTGGGCAGCGACCTGCGCTTCAAAATCTGGGATCCCGAAGACCACTTCTTCACGCGGTCGCACGACATCGCACGCCTGACGGACGACCGTATCCCGATGAACGAGCGCCTCTGGGGCACGACCAACACCGTGCTGGAAGACATCGGGGGCGGCCAGCTGCTCGCCTCGGACATCCATTTCATGAGCCCCGCGCAGTTCGGCTATGACACTTCCCTCGTCGGAACGGACAAATGCCAGAGCATCGTCTGCGGTGGCGGAGGTCCTTGCGTCCTCTCGCATAAGTTCTATGCGTGCGACGGCGGCTTGATGGTCGATTCCTATTTCTGGGTCGGCTATGGCTGCGACGCTGCATACACGATCCGCAAGACCGACCAAAGCCGCCTGCCTGCTCCCGCCGTCCAGATCGCGAAGCTCCTTTACAGCCACAGCATCCGGGAAATGACGAACATGGCCGCCGTCCTGCCAGAAGTCTATGCCGAGCAGCGCGGGAATCTGTAACCACCATTTTGGCGGCGACGTGCTTCGCGTTCGTATGGTTCTCTCTTCGGACGAACTCTGTGACGTCGATGCCGTAGTCGAGCGCCTTCGTGATGACACCTTGCGAGTGATGCGCGGTTACTTCTGCAAGTAACGACACGCTTATAAAAGTCAAAAAAATTATTTGACCTATTGACTTTTTGACTTTTATGAGTTATCCTATAGATGTCAAGAGGGAAAGGGGACAAGGAAAGGAACCGGGACGCCGCGCAAGCGCTTGGATTCCGAAGCATCCTCCCGCTTGACGCCACCAACAGATACCAACCAGCGCGCGAGCACTGGCGAGACATTGAAAGGGGATTTTGATCATGTTTGGTTTGATTCCATTTGCATCGAAGAGTGAACTCTCGAAGGACGAAAACGTGTTCGATCGCCTGATGAATGTCTTTGACGAACCGTTCATGCAGAGCTTCCATATGCCCGACTTCAAGGTCGATGTCAAAGACAACGGCGAGAGCTACGACCTCACGGCGGAGCTGCCGGGGCTCAAGAAGGAAGATATCTCCCTGACCTACGAGAACAACTACCTGACGATCGCCACGAAGAACGAGCAGTCGAAAGATGAGAAGGATGAAAAGGGCAACTACGTCCGCCGCGAGCGCAGCCAGAGCAGCATGAGCCGTTCGTTCTACATCGACAACATCGATGAAGGTCAGGCGACGGCCGATTACAAAGACGGCGTCCTGAGCGTCCATCTGCCGAAGACGGAAAAGGCAGAAGATGCGAGCCATACGATCGCGATCAACGGCGCCGCCTGATCGCGACCGCGTCATCAGTCCTGCAACCGATCACGGGACCAAACAAGCCGGGGGCAGCATCCATTGGGTGCTGCCCCCGGCTTGTTGTCGTGTGGTGCGTCACATGGGCGCATCTACTCCCAGATCGTGGATCTTTTTGATTTCGGCGTGGTCGCGGAAGCCCTGCATATAGCAGTTTCTCCCGAAGTGCTGGAAGTACAACATCAGCTTGCTGTACAAGCGATTGTACTCGTCGAGCATCCCGTGTTCCTCCATGAGCTTGCTGACGTCCTCCAACATTTTCTCTGTTTCCGTGTGGTGTTTCGCGACATCAACGGAAATCTTTTCGATGCACTGGTCGGCGAAGCCGATCATGTTGTCTCGGAGTTCCTTCAAAAGTGCTACCCCCTGTTGCATTCTTTCTCTTTCTGTGTGTGTCACGCCTCATTCTGCAAGATGGCGTAAATCGTCCGATAGTTCTCTGCTACGGCGTTGACGTGATTCCGCGTTTCCCTATATGGCGGAACGTCGCCGTAGTCCAACACCCGCTGCGGGCCTGCGTTGTAGGCCGCAACGGCATACGTCGCTTGGAGGTCTCCGGCATCTGAAAAACGAGCAAGCTGTCCGCTGAGGTATTCGACGCCGCAGCGGATGTTGTCTTCGAGCTCCATCGGGTCTCCGCCAAGCCCCGCTGCGGTGTCCGGCATCAACTGTGTGAGACCGATTGCACCCGCGGGCGAACAGGCGTCCATCCGAAATTGGCTCTCCTGCTGGAACAAACTCAAAGCCAAAACGGGATCGACATCGTAGCGCGCACAATTCGCAAAAACGTGCGCCGCGACCGTCGCTCCATACGCATCACCGAGGCCGCTGACATCGCCAATATATCCGCATATCGCAGCAGATGGCAGCGCCTCCTGTGATCCCCCATCGACAGCGGGTTCTGTGAAAATCAAATCTCCGCCGTCTTCCTCCTGCGCCAGTTCGACAGCACCATACATGCTGTCAAAGCGCGTGTCGTCCGGCAGTTCTTGTGCGTAGCCAGTCGATGAAACGAGCCAGCCCGCCAAGACGGCTGCCGCGAAAAATGTTCTACTTCCCATTTATCGTCCCCTTCAAAAAGATGTATGTAAACTATCACATCGTCTATCGTAAACGATGCGCTATGGAAAAACAATAGTCTATATTTTCAAGTTTTGACGATGTTAATTGACTTCATCCTATTCAATAGGGTATAATACTACTATACAAAAAGAAGGGGATTTTTTATGGTGACATCACGCGAGTTCATCCATGGCAAGAAATTTGATGCTCAATGGAGCGATCTCGGTTTGACGGATGAAGATTTGCGCGATCTCGAAAATATGCTGCTGGAAAATCCTAAGCTCGGCCCTGTTATGCAAGGCACCGGACGCTTACGAAAGATGCGGTTCTCCTACGGAAACCGTGGAAAGTCGCATTGTGCGCGTGTCTGCTATGTCGATTTCGAGATTCACGGCAAAACGTTTCTCGTCATGGTCTTCGCCAAGAATGAAATGGAAAATCTGAGCAAGGCCGAGCGGAACAGCATCAAGCAATTCATCGACCGTCTGGAAAAATCCATGAACAGAGCAAAGGAGTGACCCCGTATGAGCAAGACGTATGATATGATTGCAGGCTCTTTGCAAGAACTCATCGATGACTACGAAACGACAGGAGGAAAAAATCTCGCGCATGATACGTTCCGCATCGAATTGGAGCCAGCGAAAGAGTTCTCTGCGGAGGATGTCAAAGACATCCGCGCACGAAACCATTTGACGCAATCGCTGCTTGCGAAATTTCTCTGCGTGAGCAAGAAAACCGTCGAAGCATGGGAATCTGGCAGAAACAAGCCGAACGGGCCATCACGCCGCTTGCTGGAGCTATTGGACAACCACAATGTCACGGTCACGACATCATTCGCATTGCAGTGATTGGCAGCATCGGAGGTGTAACGCATGGTGGAAATCGGAGTCGATACGATTGCCATCCCGCCGGGAGAAACGATCAGGGAAATGCTCGAAGACAAGGGTATGACGCAGAAAGAATTTGCAGATTGTATGAACTGCACGGAGAAGCATATCTGCAAGCTGATTGATGGAGAAACTGCGATCACGCCGAAAACGGCTCTACGTCTCGAAACTGTGCTTGGAGCACCGACAAGCTTCTGGAACGGCCTAGAGGCCGGCTACCGTGAAGACCTCCAGCGCGCCCATCAAGAAAAACTCGTAGAATCCATACAATGACAAGGGTTGATGGACGACTGCCGTTGCCGTGCGGCTGACATATTTTTACACTTTTTTGCGAAATTTGTCGTTTTATGTACACCATACAATGCGAGGCGTAATCGAAATGGACGATTTCGAAAAATATCTAGGCGAACAAATGAAGGATGAGGCGTTTCGCAAAGAATGGGAAGCACTTCATGACACGGAATTTTATGACGGCTACGAAGGAGATCCGGAATACGTGTTGGAATGTGAGGATAGCGCATCGCTGCATATCTGGGAAGGGTATCTTTCTGACATCTTGAATCCTCCATGCGCAGCGCCGTGGCGCGGGTTCACGCGCGATTATGAGGAATGTGTGCGGACGTACGATGACGATGCCGCAGAGCCTGTCGCGCTGGATGCGCAGGAGTATCTGGATGATCTGCGCGGCTATGCCGGGCGTTCGTTCGAGTTTGCGGAATCGGAGGCCGTGCGCGCGCGCATTTGCGATTTTTTGCAGGATGCGATTGCGAAGCACCACTCCGTCCACGCGATACGAAATTGAAAATATTGCGGATATAGCGAAGCCCCTCATGCTGACTTGCAGGCATGAGGGGCTTCGTCGTTACAGCAAAACTTCCAGATACGAGCGGACTTTCCCTTGGACGTGTAGGCGATCCGCATACGCGGAAAGCAGTAGGATGTTTTTCGTCGGCAGCTTTGCATATTGCTTGAACGCCTCCGCGACCAGTTGGATGTCCGTATGGTTGCGCGGACGCAGGATGTCACAGAGCGTCCGCTCCGCGCCATAGGAACGGACGCGGATGCCGGACGGCGTTTTGAGCTCGACGATTCCCATCGGATAGATCGACGCACTTGCGACGTTGCAACGAACGCCATCGGCCTTCGGTCGCGTCACATTGTAGCCTTGCGGAAACGTCATGTGGAAATGATGCGGCGTGCGATCCGTAAGGTCGCAGAGGAACAGAGCCGTATCAAGGGAGAAGACGCCACGCTTGTACCGGCTCTGCAGGTTGACGAACTCATCATCCCAAACCTCCGGCAACGTATAGACCCCGCGCGACGCACGGCACAAGCGGCCTTGCTCCACGAGATATTTTAAGCTCCCGCCATGATACCCAGCGGCTCTCGCTTCCGAAGCTGTGAGGATTCCGCAGTTTTCTTCCGCCAGCGCTAAGATGCTTTCGGATGCAGACGTTCGAATCACCTCCAATTTTATTTTTATGCTTTGTATTATATCGCGAGTAAGCATAAAAATAAATCATGAAAAACAATCGAAGATTTCACTCCTCGCAGATTTTCTTGATGACCGGGCGCATCCACGCCGTCGCGCGCTGGCTCTCACAATACAACCGTTGCTTCTCGTCATGCGTGAGCTGGCTGCGCAGTTTCGCGATGACGTCCTCCTGCACCTCGTCTTGTCCGAGCTCCTTCAATGCGCGGATTACCATCGCGGACTTGAGCGACATCCCCGAAATGTTTTTGTTGGTGCTGTGCTTGAAGCG
Organism: Selenomonas bovis DSM 23594; assembly: GCF_000381005.1. Taxonomy (GTDB): domain Bacteria; phylum Bacillota; class Negativicutes; order Selenomonadales; family Selenomonadaceae; genus Selenomonas_C; species Selenomonas_C bovis. Next base: position 636 of record NZ_KB908416.1, on the reverse strand, counting down.
GAGCGTGATGCCGCCCATCTGATATGATTTGTACGGGCCATCGCTAACGAACGTCCAGGCCGCCGGCACTTGTGTGGAGAGGCCGAGCTGGTTGAGGACGATCTGCCCGCTCGGCACGATCGTCCAATGGTAATTCCGTGCCAACGCCTCGGCGATGCCGACAGGGGAGGGCGCTTCGTATTCTTGCAAGAGCTCGCTATAACGCGGCCGGTCATACACGCCGCGCATCACGCGACGGATTTTTCCAGCAGCAGCCAGTCGCTCCAAACTCTTGCCAACCGTTCCAATGCCATGTAAAACTATTCATTAGATAAATTCATGATGATATACTTTTCTATAAAAAGAACAAAATTGTATATTTGATAGATAGTGTAAAATCATTTGTGTAAACTCAAAGTGGATATAGAAAAAGGAACCACTTTTCTTTATAGTGTTAAGTGACCAAACCAAACACAAAGAAAGAAGGTTCCTTTATGTCTTATCTTACCACAGAACTTCTTACATCTCTACTCCGGGGGGGGGGTACTGCCGCCAATGAATTTCTTCGCAGCAAAATCGAAGAAGGCGTCAATGCCGTCCTCAAAGCTGAACTGGCAGGATTTCTCGGCTACGAGAAGCACAGTTCCGCCGGATGGC
>NZ_KB908415.1 GCF_000381005.1 Selenomonas bovis DSM 23594 | reverse complement strand
CGCCTGGCTCGTCTTGGGCTTGATGTCGATCTTGCGGAGCACCTTGCCGAGACTGACGGGCTTGTCATAGACCGCCGTGCCGCCGACGGGATCCTCGAGCAGCTTCGCCACATGAAATTTCTGGATGTTGATGAACTGTCCGCTCACGAGATTGGAGCGCGGCGCCGTATTCACGGCGGGCGTCGTTCCTGTTTCTGCCATTATGCTTCCACTCCTGTTCCGATACGAAAATCTATCGCCTTCACAAACATATTCTTCTCCGCGAATTCCACCGACTGGGCGCGACGGAAACCGATGTCCTTCATCCGCTTCATCACGCAGTCCTCGATGGCATCCGCCGCGCCGTCCTTCGTGAGGATATGGACGCGCACGGTCACGCGCCGCTCGACCTCTTCGCCGTCCGCCGAGAGCGCGGGTACATCCGAGACGACCGAGTAGACGAGGACGGGATAGCTCCCGGCGTCCGGGCTCTTCCCGTGATAGATGCACGGGCCGCGGCGATCGCGGGCGAGCAGCCCGGCAAGCGCGGCGTCCTTTCTGAGCGCCTGGTAGACGCGTTCCTGTACGTTCACGAATGATTCCTCCTCAAGGCGGCCTTCACCGCTTCCACGATGCCGCGCCGGACGCCGTCCCGTCTGGCATCGAGCGCAGGATAGAGGAACGGCTTGTTGATCTTTGGGCTGAACTCCACGAGCTTGCCGTAGGCCGTGCCGTCCTGCGCCTTCGCCCCCGCGGAGATACGGTAGAGCGTGCCGCTCCTTTTCTTCTCGGCATGGATGGAATCCCGCAGGGCGCCTGGCGTTATGCGCCTGTCTTTCCCTTTGTAGACTGGGCAGCGGCTTTTCGCCTCCGCGACGACTTCCTCCGCGCCTTTTGCAAGCGCCGCCTTGGCCGCCTGCAGGACATTTTCTCCCATGCCGCGCAGGAGATTCTCCGTCGACACATATTTACGCATCTTCCACCATCTCCCTGCACTCGATAACCAGCCAGCGCCGCTTGCCGTCGAGCGGGTACGGCGGCGCGGCAGGCAAGAGCTTCCTGCCCTGCCAGAGGATGACGTCCTCCGTGCGGATGTTGGACGGATCGCGGTAGCGCAGCACGACGCGGTAGTCCACCTCGCGCACCATCTCCGCCGTTCCGTCCGAAATCTTCGCCGCGAAGGGCAGCACCTTCGCCCAGCACGAAAAAACCTCGTCACAGTCTCCCGCAACGAGGTTGCCGGACGCGTCCGGCTCGGCTCTCGGCCGCAGCACCGTGACGCGGTGCCGCAGTTCTCCGATATTCACATACACTAGAATTCCTCCTTCCTTTCCCCCGCGAGTAGCGCGCGAAGCGTCAGCAAGAGCCGCGCGTGATCCGCCTCCTCGCGGTGCTCGTAAAGATACGCCGTCGCATAGAGGATGCCCGTGCGCAGGACAGGCAGGGCGGTTTCCGGCACCTCCGCAACCCAAAGCCGCAGGACATCCAGACAAAGCGCCTCGGCCGCGGCGAGCAGGGACGCTATGACGCCGTCATCCTCCCGGCCGTCCATGCGCAGGAACTCCCGCGCGTCATCCAGGGATACCAGCATGGGCATACCTCCTCAAACTATTCTCTTTCCTTGCGTTTACAAAGAGAAACCTCTAAAATGAAAGCAAAGATGAACTTCGCAATGACAATGTCAAAAAAATACAAATGAACTGTCAAAGGAAAGGAGCTTCCCACATGGTGTGCTATCCTCCAACGCTTTCCGATAATACTGAACGTGTGTGCGATGATGAACTTCTTCACGCCGCTGCGGAGCGACTGAAAAACTACAATCCTGCAAACACGATCCCCTTCGAGAAGGTCGCCGCTAAGAACGGCATCTATCTTACCGCATTACCGAAGGAGGACATCGAGCTCGAATGAGCTGATCCATAATTTCATCGGCAGCTGTCCTTTGCAAGTGACAGCTGCCGCTTTCATTTATTTCGCCGCCATCTGCAGCACCTTGACGGCCTCCGGCAATACGAGCTTGCCGTCGACGCGCTGGGTGGTCATGAAGCCGACCTGGCCCGTGGTCGCGAAGAGCTCGTTGAGGCGCTTGAAACTGCGGCCCTGACGGTCGGCGATCCAGTAGTAGCTAAGGTCGCCGAAGAGGACGGACTTGCTCCCCGCCGCGATTTCCGGCACGAAGGACGAGGTGTAGACGGGACGGTTGAGGATGGTGTCCGGCGTTCCTGTCGTGATGGCGGCCTGCCAGAGGTACTGCCCGTTCGCGTCCTTGAGCTTGCGGATGGCCTTGACCGTGCTGTCGTTCATCACCCAGACGGCCTTGCGGCGGTACGGTGCGCGGAGCGCGTAGAAGAGGTCGATGAGGTCGTCCGTCTTGAGGGCTGCGCCCGCCGTCACGCCGACCTCGGCGCCGCCTTTCTCCGCGAGCACGCCTGTCGGCTTTTTCTGCCCGTCGCCCACGAAGAACGCCTCTTCCTCCTTCGCTCCCATGCGGCGCGCGAACTCGGACGCAATGTAGCCCGGGATGTCGAAAATACTGTCGCTCAGAAGCTCGTCCGACACCTTGATGAACGTGCCGAGCTTGTAGGCCGAGATGGTGAGCTGGCTGAACTTGTCGTCGCTCTCCGGCACGAGGGCGTTCTCATCCATCCATTCTGCCGTGCCGTGGCTTGCCACCACAGGGATAGCGCGGTCGCCGCTCGAGGTCTGGATGGTCTTGGCGAGCTGACGGAAGATGTTCTCCTCCTGCAGCGCGTCGACAAGCGTGTGCTCGAACTCGTCCGGCACGAGATAACCGCCGTCCCCGTCCGCGCCGATCTGGAGCACGTTGCTCACCGCGGGCGTGACCTGGCGGCTGCGCATGGCGTTCCAAAACGCTTTTTTGTACTCATCCGTCGCCCGGGGCATTGCCGCCTCCGCTGCGGGCGCGGACTGCGGCGGCTGAACGAGCGGCGCGGCCGTCGGACGGCTGAGCTCGTTTTCGATTTCCCGCTGGCGCTCGAGGCGGCGGATTTCCTTTCCGAGATCCTCGATGTCTTTTTCCATGGCCGTGTAAGCGGCGTCGTCCTCCGCCGAGAGAACGCCCTTCTCATTGCGGCGGGCGTCGAGAAATGCCTTGGCGCCTTCCCAGGCCTGAGCGCGTTTTGCGCGAAGTTCGTTGATGGTCATAAAGATTCCTCCTGTTCAGATAAACTGCCTGATGAGCCGGAGCCGGTTCGCGAGCTCCGCTACGCTGCGCCCGGTTGGCGCGTGTTCTTTTTCCGTAGGTTTCACTGTATCTTCCGGCGGCTTGTACTTTTCCGTCAGCCTGCCGATGATGCGGCGGCTGCACTCGCGCTCCGAGTAGAGCGAGGCGGCAGGCGTCTCCCCCGGCAGGCTCTCGCCGCTAGTCCTAGGCTCGATGATCCGGTCGGCAAAGCCGAGCTCGACTGCTTTCCTCGCGTCCATCCAGGTCTCGTCCTCCATGAGCTTCGAGAGCTTGGCCCGCGAGAGATGTGTGCGGCTCGCGTAGGCGTTGATGATACTTTCCTTCGTCTCCCGCAACACCTCGATGGCCTTGGCCATATCGTTATGGTCGCCTGCCGCCATCATGGCGGGATTGTGGATCATCATCATCGCCACGGGAGACATCTGCACCTCGTCGCCCGCCATCGCCACGACCGTCGCCGCTGAAGCCGCGACGGCGTCCACCTTGACCGTGACCTTGCCCTTGTAGGCCGCGAGCATGTTGTAAATCTGCGCGGCCGCGAAGCAGTCGCCGCCGGGGCTGTTGATCCAGACCGTGACGTTTCCCTCGCCCGCGTCGAGCTCTTCCTTGAAAAGCCCCGGCGTCACTTTGTCATCGAGCCAGCTGTCCTCCGCGATGACACCGCGCAGCACGAGCGTCCGCTCCAGCGTTTCCGCCTGCTCCTCCGTCCGGTTCCACATCCAGAACTTCTTCATCACTATCCTGCTCCTTTCCCGCGAAGAGTCCCGCGTCCTTGAGCTTCGTCATGTTGCCGTTGATGAGGTAGAGGTCGCCGCCTTCCTCCGCGGGAATGCGGTCGAGGTTCTCGAGCGCGCGGATATCGTTGGCGCTCATCCAGCCGTTCTGCCGCGCGACCGCGTAGCCGTTCATGCGGCTCTGGTAGTCGCCCCGGAGCAGCCCCTCCACGTTGAACTTGATGAAACATTTCTTCTTCTCCTCCGGCAATAAAAGAGCCCGCGCCATGGCCTGTTCCCAGCGGGAAAGCCACGGTGCGAGCGTGTATTTCACGAACTCGAGCGACTGCTGCTCGATGTTCGAGAATGTCGATTTCTCGAGATCGCCCACCATGTGCGGCGGCACGCGGAAAATGCGGGCAATCTCGTCAATCTGGAATTTTCTCGTCTCGAGGAACTGTGCCTCGTTCGGCGCGATACCGATGGGCGTGTACTTCATCCCCTCCTCGAGCACGGCGATGCGATGCGCGTGATGCGTGCCTCCGTAGACGGCCTCCCAGCTCGCCCGCACCCGCGAGGGATCCTTGAGCGTCCCCGGATGTTCGAGTACGCCGCCGGGCGCCGCACCGTTCGCGAAGAACGCCGCGCCATAGGACTCGCACGCAAGCCCCATGCCGATGGCGTTCCGCGCCATGGCAATCGGACTGTAGCCGACGATGCCGTCATAGCCGAGCCCCGGGATATGGAGCACATCGGCGGCGGAAAGCCGCACGGTCGCGCCTTTCATCGTCTTCGCCTCATCCCCGATGACCGTATACTCGTAGAAGAGACGCCCCCGCGCATCGCGGTCGACACGCATGCGGTTCGGCATCAGGGGATAGAGCGCCACGACATCGTTCCTGCCGCTACGGATGATCTGCGCGTAGGCATTGCCCCAGAGCAAGAGATGTGTCATGAGCGTTTCGCGGAAAATGAACGAAGTCATCTCCGGGTTTGGCTCATCGTGGAGCAGGAAATACAGCGGATGTTCCGTCGCCCGCTCCCTGCCGCCGTCTTTGCCGTACCGATACACATGGAGCGGCAGCCCCGCCACCGCCTCCGCGAGCACCCGCACGCAGGCATAGACCGCCGTCATCTGCATCGCCGTGCGCTCGTTGACATTCTGCCCCGCGGACGTCCCGCCAAAGAAGAACTGATAAGCCGCACCCGCTGTCGAGTTTCTCGGCTTGTCGCGAGAAAAGAATCTGGAAAAAATATTCATGCGCACCTCCTGTGCTTTTTACCATCCTATGCGATAATAGAGAATTCGATGGGACTGTCATCGCTCCCTATTCATAGAAAATATGCTCAAATCCTTGAAAAAACTCACTTGGGTGCTTTATAATGAAATCAAGAAAAGATATGGTTGCTACTAGTGGCTGCAGCCATCCCTTCCGCTGGGGACAATAAAGATGCAACGGTATCGACCGTCGGTGAAGGTAGGAAAATTCACCGCCACTGCTGAGGGAGCTGCAATAGCTTCCTCTTATTTTATTGTGAATGATTATTTCCAGGGAATCATTGCAAGAACTACAGATTCCCTACGAGCGGCGTCTATGCAACAATCTTTTTGCTATACCTTGAAGAACGAAAAATAGGAGTGATGCATGATGCTTTCCAAGCTTTCTTTCTACATCGGCGGCTACGGCGGTCCATCTTACTCTCTGGAACTTTCTCTGTCTGACGGCAAGTGGCAGGAAAAAGCCCTGCTGTATGACCGCGCTTACTACCGCAAAGAAGTGCCGCCGCAGCCGCTCTTTCCATCCCCCGGCCTGTCCCTTGCTGCCTGGCTGTCTGAATGGAACGAGCTGAACGTTTCCTCGTGGAAGGAACGCTATGAAAATTCCCACTGTCTCGACGGCACGCAGTGGTCGCTGGAGTACGAGGAAAACGGCGTGCGCCGCGAGAGCGGCGGCAGCAACCGCCATCCCCGCGGCTGGAGGAAATTCATGAACTGGCTCCACAAGCGTTACCCGGAAATAAGATGACCAAAAGGAGCCTTGCGGCTCCCCTGGGAAGAAGGGCTTGCTTCGTTTATTTCCCTGTCAAAATGAAATTGCAGTAGGCTTTGTGGTTCTTCCTGTCGCTGAGGAAATCCGCCAGCTCATCGAAGGCAAGCTGTATCGCGATTTCCCTGACCGTTCCTACGTCGAACATGTTCGTGGCTCCCGTTTCTCTGACCGCCAGAATCTCGTTTTTGATTTCTTCGTTCATCCTGCATTCCTCCGTTTCGTGTGGTTCCCTTCTTCCTGTACATATATCACTCTGAACGGAGAGAATAGCAAGCGATACACGAAGTATACACTTTAGGAACCGCTGATTAAATGAGGTGCCCTGAATTTGCGTAGATGCGCTGTATCTCTCTAGGAGACAAACCGGAGGCGTAGCAGAGCTACGCTGAGGATTTGTCGACGACGAGAGGACAGTGCAGATACGCAAAGGCAGGGTGCCGAATTAATTAGTGGTTCCTTTAGAGTACGAGCAGCCCGCGCTCGTCGTAGACGGAGTTGCCGCTGCCACCGCCGCACCGGATTGCCCGGTCGAGCGCCATAATTGTCGCGATGACGCCGTCGATTTTCTCGGTCGACTTCTCCTTGTCCGCCTTGATGTTCCCAGCGGGGTCGGTGCGGATGAAGATGTTGTCCATCATCCATCTCAGGACGGGATGGCCGCCGTGCGCGATTTTCTGCTCGAGCGTGAGCTTCATGAGTTCCTTGGTCGGCGGGCTCATGTCTTTGTAGCCCTGTCCGAACGGTACGACGGTGAAGCCCATGTCCTCGAGGTTTTGTGTCATCTGCACCGCACCCCAGCGGTCGAAAGCGATCTCGCGGATGTTGTACCTTTCCCCGAGCTGCCCGATGAATTTCTCGATGAAACCGTAATGGACCACGTTCCCCTCGGTCGTCTGCAGGAAGCCCTGCCTCCGCCAGACGTCGTAGGGAACGTGGTCCCTTTTTACGCGCAGATCCACATTTTCCTCGGGAATCCAGAAATACGGCAGCACCTGGTATTTATCTGCCTCATCCTCCGGCGGGAACACGAGCACGAACGCCGTGATGTCCGTCGTGGACGAAAGGTCAAGCCCGCCGTAGCACGCTCGTCCTTCTAGTGTCTTTTCATTGACAGGAAAGGCGCAGGCATCCCATTTCTCCATCGGCATCCAGCGCACGGACTGCTTCACCCACTGGTCGAGGCGGAGCTGCCGGAAGGCGTTCTCCTCACCGGGATTTTGCCGCGCCGATTCGCAGGCGTCCCTGACCTTTTCCACGGAGATAGTCTCGCCGAGGCTCGGATTGGCTTTTCTCCAGACTTCCTCGCTCGTCCAGTCCTCATCGCGCCCCGCGCCGAAAATGACGGGATAGAACGTCTTGTCGTGCTTGCGCCCGCAGAGAATGTCCTCCGCTTTCTGGTGTACCTCGTAACAGATGGAATGCGTGTCCGTCCCGGCCGTCGTGATGAGAAAGTAGAGTGGCTGCGTTCGCGCGTCGCCGGAGCCTTTCGTCATGACGTCGAAGAGCTTCCGGTCCGGCATCGCGTGCAGCTCGTCAAAGACCACGCCGTGTACGTTGAATCCGTGCTTCGAGTAGGCTTCGGAGGAAAGCACCTGATAGAAGCTGTTCGTCGGCTCGAAGATGATGCGCTTCTGCGAGCCTAGGATCTTGACGCGCTTGCTGAGAGCCGGACACATACGCACCATGTCCGCCGCGACATCGAACACGATGCTCGCCTGCTGGCGGTCGGAGGCGCAGCCGTAGACCTCCGCGCGCTGCTCCCCGTCCCCGCAGGTGAGGAGAAGCGCCACCGCCGCGGCAAGCTCGGACTTGCCGTTCTTCTTTGGAATCTCGATGTACGCCTGGTTGAACTGCCGCCAGCCGTCCGGCTTCAGTACACCAAACAAGTCACGGATGATGCGCTCCTGCCAGTCGATGAGCTCGAAGGGCTTTCCTGCCCACGTCCCTTTCGTGTGGTGCAGGCACTCGATAAAGGCAACCGCATAATCCGCCGCCTCTTTGCTGTAATGGGAATCCTCCGCCATGAACCGCGTCGGCTTGTAATTCCTGAGTTTCCGCATAGCGTCTCCTCCTTCCTGAAAATTTCACTACGATCGCCACCGCCCTTTCCGGGGCGGCGGCTCGTTTGTTTTTTTTTTTGGCTTGCTTAGCTGTTCATCGCCCAGGCGATCGCATGGCCGTCATCCTCGAAGGCCGCCTCGCTGACCGCCGTCAGCCTGATCTCGCCTTCGCAGCTGTGGTCGTCGGTCGTGAATTCGTAGGCCGCGCCGTACCACCGGTCGCCCTTATTGTAAAAGTGTCCCGCGAGGAGCACCTGGTTCCCGAAGGTCAGAAGGCATCTCCATCCTTCCCCGAGGTTTTCCGGCGTCGTGGTCTGCGGCAGACGGTAGGTTCTTGCTAAGTCTTTCATTTTCGGTTCCTCCGTTTCGGTTCTTTTTCTCCTCCGAAGGTGTTTCCCTTCGTTGTGTATATATATCACTCTAAACGGAGATAATAGCAAGCGGTCTGTGCGATAAATTTCGTGTATACAACCGCTGTTTTTTCAGCAGTGTTTCGCCGTGTATGCCAGGGCCTCCCGGAGGATCTCTTTCTCGAAGCCGAAGTTCTCATAGGCCCGTTCGAGGAGCGCGGCGTACCATTCTTGCGGCAAGCCGAAACGCCGCTCCTCGTGCATGACGTAGGCCATGCTGCGCGTCCGGCCGCAGTCCCTGCCCGCCGCGTTCACCGTGACGGTCTGGATTTGCCGCTTGTAGTAGAAGTCCGGAAAGCCCTCGTAGCGGTCGAGGCTCTTCTCGTCCTCCGCCGTGACGCGCCAGAGGAGCACAGGCACATGCTTTCCCGCCTCCCGCTCGATGGTAGCGTAGGCGCCTGTAAGCGAACCCTTGAAAAGAAGCCGCCAGCCGTCGAGCCTTCCCGCGCCGAGGAGCCGCGCTCCCGGGCAGCGCGCCTTCATCTGCGTGAGATCCATGTTGCTGCCGTAAGCCAGGTAGATTTTCGTTTCCATCTTCTTCGCCGTCCTTTCTGCTTCCGAAGGAACATCCCTTCTACTGCCCCAAGCCCGCCATCGTGGCGGGCGGGGCTTTTCCTTGCGCCGGTCAGGCGGAAGGGGTGCTCCTGCCGAAGCGGAAAGCGGCGTCTCCCGCAAGGTTCCTCGTGAGGATTTCCCTTGCCGTGGCGAATTCTTCCCCGATGAAGCCGAGGCGCATCAGCCAGGTGCGCATCGCGAATTTCGGATTCTCGCGCTGCGGCTCCTTGGGGCTCGCGCTCCTAAGTTCCTTCGCCACCTGGGAAAGGGCGAGGCAGAGCTGGATGTAGCTCTTGATCTCTCCGCCGTGGATGCCGCCGCGGCGTCCTTCCGAGGGGTTCGCGAACTGGAAAAGGCGGAACTCAATGGTGCCTTTCGTGAAGGCCGCGTGGAGGTTCAGGCAATGGTAGCGGCTTTCGTTGTAATGGGCATGCCGTCCGCTGTCCGCGTGGTTCCCCTCGTACCAGATGTCCTCGAGCCGACGCATGGTCCGCGGCTTTTCGCGGTTCAGGCGGCGAAGGAAGTCCCGGTTCACCGTCCGGCAGTAGCGGCCGATGCGGCTCCTGTCTACCCGCATCGCGGCAATCAGGAGGCTTTCGTGGCCCGCCATGAGGTTCGCGAGGTTGCGGATGGTCTGCGGCGTGTGTCCTTCCTTGCCGATGTGGATGTGGATGCCGCAGGTGTGCGCGGGGTTGCTTTTCGCCCCGGCGCGGCGGAGCTTCCGCAGGAGCTCCTGGAATTTTGGGATGTCCTCGTAGCGAAGGATGGGCGTCACGAGCTCCGTCTGCTGGCTGCTGTCGGCGTTGATGCTGACGTCCCGCTGGAATTTCCATTCGCGTCCCTCCCCGTCCCAGGCGCTCCAGGCGCAGTAGCCGTTGCGGGCGGCGGTATTCCCTGAGCGTCCCGTGCCGAAGAATCCGGCGGCAATCTTCGCCGCCTTCTCCCGGGTGATGCCGTACATCTCGACCTCCACTCCGATGGTCTGCTTCTTCATTTCCTCGATGCGTCTTGCCGTTGCTGCGTTCATTTTGCTTTCTCCTTTCGGTCTGCGGTGTGTTCCTTTCGCTAGTGTATATATCACTCTGACGGGAACGATTATCAAGTACATTCTCGTGTATACTTGACCGCAGCCGATGGGGAAAGCGGCTATTCTTCTTTCAAAATCTCGAACGCATCCACACCGGGGATGAGACTCAGCGAGGAGCCGCTCTCCCAGCGGACAAGGATGCTGCCCGCGTCATCCACGCCCCGCACCTCGCCCTTCGTGCCGACGGGCGGCGCCTGGATGTCGTCCATCGCGAGCAGGCGCACCTTGGTGCCTTTCGGATAGGTACGGCGCAGGCGTTCGAGGCCTGCTTCACCCGGAAACTTCATCGCCCGGCACCTCCTTCCCGTGACCGTCGCGCCACGCGGCGCTGCCGGAAAGGTTCCGCAGGAGAATCTTCCGCGTGGTCTTGTACTCCGCGCCAATCAGGCCGAGCCGCAGGAGGAAGCAGCGGAACGCGTACTTCTCATTGGTAACGGCCCTGACCCTCGCAGTGACGCGTTTCTGCCGCTTCGCCATCTCGCAGAGCCTGCCGATGAAGTCCCGGCAAGCCTTCGCCTTTTCCGGCGTGATGTCTCCAGTCAGCCAGGCAAAGGTGAGGCAGTCATCCGTAAGCGTGTAGACCGCCTCCTCGATGCCGAAGGCTTTCCGGATGAGACTGCCCTTGCTCTCGAGCAGGCGGTCGAGGTTGTCGAGCGCCGCCTCCGTGAAGCTCTCTTTCGGCAGGCTGACGGTCAGCCCGTCGAGTGTCGCTGCATCGGACCTGTCCTCTGCCTCTGTTCCGCTTCCTGCCGCGGCTGTCTCGTCAGGCTGCTCCGCTTCGCCCGGCGCCTCCGGCTCCGCGGGCTTTCCTGCTTCTTCACATGCAAAGCCCGCCTGTGCCAGGGCTTCGAGAACCTGCTCCACCATCCCGGCATCCGTACGGTCCGCAAAAACCAGGGTGCCGTTCCTGGTGATCTCGAAGTCTCCCACCTGATAGGAACAGCTGGGGACGCCCAGATACTGCTTGCTCCAGCCACCCAGCGCCTCGCTGACTGCCTGGACCATCTCCTTGCGGCGCGGGCCGCAGACGTTGTATTTCACTTCCATTTTCAAAACCTCCTTTTCTTCTGGCAGTCACATATTCCCGTAAAGTGCAGGAAATAGCAAGGGCTTTGTGTTGTATACAATCACGTTTCCTGCGCGAAATGAGCGATGCCCGCCATGACGTAATAGACGCAGGGAAGCGCCACGCCGTTGCCCCACATCTTGTATTCCGCGCCGTCCGTATGAGGGTTCCGCAGCCATTTCCGGATCTGCTTGTCCGTCTTCGGCTTCTTCGCGCCGGTCACGATCCGGCGGTGCGTCTCGAACACCTCCCGCCAGAACGCGATTTCCTCCTCCGAGGGATTCTCCGTCTCAAGCCCCGCGCACCACCAGTCCGGAAAGCCCTGCAGTCTCGCGCATTCAAGCGGCGTCAGCCTGCGGACGATGTACTCCGGCTCGGCTGTTACGGTCGGCGGATCTTTGTAATCCGTAGCGACAAGCGTGTCCGTCGCGTCCTCATCCGAGAATCTCGTATGATAGGAGTTCTTGCTCGAATGATAGACCGCCACAAAGTTCTCGGGATTGCCGAGCTGCTGACTGGACGGCCCTTTCGGTCTGTCATTCGTCGACAGCGCTGCGGATTTCTCGGCGAACGCCACAGCGTGCTGCTCGGTCGCGTTCCATGTGAAACTGACGCCGTCCTCGGAATAGCCGCTGCCTTTGTGCGATGGGCGGGTTCCGTTGCCCTCGATCGCCACAACGGCAATGCCGCCCTGATTACAGGCAGGATCGCCGCCTCTGGTATCCAGCGTTCTCGAAGTATCAGCTTCATATATCCCGGCATGAGGATTGTCCGACAGCATCGCGTGACTCGAATCCGAGCTGATGCCGAAAGCCTTCATGTTCACGACCGCCACGCCGCCTTGGTTGGAATCAGGAGCGTTGCCGCCGGTGTCTATCGTTCTTGCAGTGTCGGTTTCGTAGCAATTCTGACGGGAATTTCTCGTGCCTTCGGAAGTGAATCTCACATCGTATGTTTTCGTGTCCTCAACCACAAGCGGCTGATTGTTGCCGCCTGCTCCATACGTCCTCGTTATCGCGGGCGCGACGGACAGCGGCCCTCCGCAGCGGCTGTCCTGGCTGTGATTCTCGTAGACTGTCGCGGGAACGACGCCCGCTCTCAAGGTCGGGGCTTTCTCTTCCTCGCAGCCGATGCTCCTCGCTTTGGCTGAGTGTTCCGTACAGAATCCCGCCGACTGCAATGCCACGGGAGGATGACCGTGATCCTGCGCACGGAGCGTGCCGGCTACATCCTTTGAAACCTCCATCCAGCTGCCGCCCTGGTCGTTCAGACACAGGCCTGACGTTCCAGAGCGATTCTCAGGACTTCCGGCAGCTCTTTGCCACGATTTGAAGCTCTCGCCAGAATACCCTGGCAAGCCTTCGGACTTAAATAGTATCTTTCCGGCACCTTGTCCTGTAAAATCTGCGACAAGGTAGATGCGTTTTCTTCTCTGGGGAACGCCCCAGTACTGAGCGTCAAGTACCCGCCATGCGAGACTGAAATCGTCCGCCACGATTTCTCCGGCGTTCGGCCATTTCTCAGGTCGAGGAGAATCAATCGTGTATCCTTTGACCGAGCAGACCGCCTCGAGCACGGACTGGAAATCCGCGCCCTTGTTCGAGGAAAACGCGCCTGTGACGTTCTCCCATACGATGAATCCCGGATACCTGCCATCTGTTGCCTCCCTCATTTCCTTCACGATGCGCACGGCCTCATAGAAAAGGCAGGACTGCTTTCCATTCAGTCCTGCCCGCTTCCCCGCGAGCGACATATCCGTGCAGGGAGAGCCGAATGTGATGATGTCCACCGGCTCGATGCCGCCGCCGTTCATTTCACTGATATCCCCGTAATGCCTGACGGATGGGAATCTTCTCGTCGTCACGCGGATGGGGAACGGTTCGATCTCCGACGCCCACACGGGACGGATGCCCGCGAGCAGGCCGCCGAGCGGAAAGCCGCCGCTGCCGTCAAAAAGGCTGCCGAGCGTAAGCTCACGCGTCATTGCCATGGCCATCCCCCTGCTTCTCCGCCATACACTCGAGCGACTTGCCGCAGAGCCACAGGAAACCGTCGACCGCGCACGGCAGAAACACGCGGTCGCGGAAACGGCACCAGCCCGTCTCGCTTTCAGCGGATTTGCCGAGGGCGGCGATGTAGGCGGACGCGACCTCGCGGGCGGCGGGAAGCGCTTTGTCCTTCAGCCAGAGCACGAAGTTTTCCTTGGCCTCGGTGCGGACGAAGTCTCCGATGTGTTCCATCATCTCGTTCTTTACTGCTTCGATTTTCATGATCATCCCTCCGATTCATAGTCCGTGACGCCCCGCGCGATGGCGCGCGCGAGATCGTCCTGTCTGTCTCTCAGTATCCGGGCGTCGCTGTCATTGTCGATGAACGCCATCTCGACGAGCACCGCCGGCATGTCCGTGCGGCGCAGCACGCAGAGGTCCGGGCGCTCCTTGAGACCACGGTTCTTCGTGCCGACGGCGTTTACGATCTGGTGCAGGATGCAGACCGCGAGCCGCTCCGCTTCACCGCCGATGCGATATACGCAGATTTCCGTGCCGCGGGCGATCGCGTTCGCCGCATTGCAGTGCAGGCTCACGAAGATATCCGCGGGCCAGTCATTGGCCGCACCGCAGACGGTCGCGTCCTGGCGGTCTGCGTAATTGCTCTCGCCGCTCAAATTATCGCTCTGCAGCATCCACACCTCGCAGCCAGCCTTTTCCAGGTATGCCGCGACAAGCACGCCGACATCGTGCGCTACATCACATTCGCGAAGTCCCATACCCTGATTCACAGCGCCGCTATCGTACTCCGGATCGTGCCCGGGGTTCAGGAATACTCTCATGCCTTGTCCTCCTCCGCTTTCTTCACACGCTCATAGGGAATCTTTTCCCCCTCGCGCTCGACATACACATCCGCTGCGTCTCCGTTGTGGAACTCGAGATAACGCTTCACAGCGACATCGACGAACTTCGGCTCGAGCTCCACGCCATAGCAGATGCGGCCGAGCTGCTCGCAGGCGATGAGCGTCGAGGCCGAGCCGAGGAAGCCGTCCAGCACGAGTCCGTTCGTCTGCGTGCACTGCCGGATGAGATAGGCGATGAGCGGCACGGGCTTCGAGGACGGATGGCCGCAGCCGTCTTTCTTCGAGTCCTTAATGCGGTCAAACTCGAAGACCGTCACCTGCTTCTGGTCGCCGTACCACTCGTGCTTGCCGTCCTTACGCCAGCCCCAGATGATGGGCTCATGGATGTACTTCC
>NZ_KB908414.1 GCF_000381005.1 Selenomonas bovis DSM 23594 | reverse complement strand
TCCCCACTGTAGAATTAAGCCGCCGAAGTTCGGCCCGAAACAGATATACCCGTTTGACCCCATGAGCCCCGTGATACCGAGCTTCTTATTCGTGAATTTGCTCCCGTCCCAAGTCACGTCAGACCCGCTCGCGAGATTACTTGCAAGCGTTGCGAGGCTTGCAAGGGTCGTCGCGGGGGCATCTTTCCAGCCAGACGTCCCTGCTCCTGCCTTGACGCGGTTCGCAATGTTACTGAGCAGACTGCGGATGGTATTCTCGTCAGCGGTCGGCGTAAGAGTATCATCGATGACGGATTGGAGGGCGGAGTGTGCGTCCTTATTCTTGTCGTGGTCGTCGATGACGGCGCTATATACATCCTGTACCGTCCATTCCGCCGTACCGTCTGTATATACGCTGCCGAGTTTCGCGCCGTCGAGATTAAGAATTGTTTCGCCCGTCGTACCTGCCTTGGTACACACGAGCCGCCAAGATGGATGGTTAGAAAGCTGAATATCGTAGGCAATATCCTTTAATGCATAGGCCGTCGAACGTCTGACAAGCCCCGCGGCCTTTTCGAGCGTATCAACAGATACCAAGCCCGCCGCATCAATAACCGGTGTAATTTCTGCCGTGCTTGAAATATCAATGTTGAGGGCATAAGTAATCGTACTGTTAAGCGTCGAATCTTGCGCGGCGATGTAATCAGGCCGATCGTCAAGAGCAACCATGTAAAGGATCTCGCCGCGGTCAGGATCTTCGGCAAAAAGTCCCCATTCGCGCGCTCTGAATCCCGCAGACACCTTCGAGGACGTGATCACGCCTGTAAAAGTACAAAGAGTTCCTTTTCTCTCGATCCCTGTAATACCAAATTTAACTTTCGGCGCGAGAAGGTTCGACATGCCCTGCGCGTCCGAGGCCGTTTCTGTGCCGTCGCCAAGTTTGAAGCAGGTTACTTTAAGCGGAGTCCCTGATTCTACTTTCGCCTGCAACTCCCTGCCGAGGTCTGTTAAAATGCCGCCTGTCCAATTTGCCATATTTAATTAACCTCCTGTTTTATCTCATATGATTGCATGATATACGGCGCAACACCGTATATATTGCAAGTTTTATTAATACTGCCGCTACCTGCCACGGGGGAAATACTGTTTACAATATAGCTCCCGTGAGAAGAAACGATACATAGCGATGTCTTTATATTGCTGTCTTTCGCGACTGCAGGAAACATATTATAACGCGTCGAATTATCTGCCGCCGCGCCAATATGTAAAATACCTGTCTCACTACGTTGAAAATGCAAGCCGAAGGACAAGTGAGCAGGTTTATAAAGATTAATCGCATCAATAAAACCTTTCTCATCTGTAATCGTTCCATCCGTTGACACATCAAAATAATATAGATTGTTATGCTCTTCTATCTTTGCTCTTTTATTGTCGATGTATCTACTAGCGACCGCCGCCATAAAGTCAAGCGTGCTGACCTGCCGCCCTTGAAGCTTGAGCAAAATCCTGTTGCGCCGCTGCTCGTAGTTGTCGCTTGCGTCCGGCCTGAGGTCGAGGATGCGCTCCCAATCTGCGAGGCCCCATGTAGCAGCCTTGATGTAAAACTGATTTGTGATTTCATCAATGAGCAGCCGATATTTCTCGTGCTCCGTACTGCACGCCGCAAGCGCCGCCTTGAAGTGCTCATCCTCTTGCAGGAACTGCGGCAGATACCGCGCAAGGTTCGGCGGCTGGTTACGTAGATAAAGCACGCACGTCCACCTCCTCAACAACTGGTAACAAGTCGGCGCCGATGCTGAGACGTGTCTTGCCGTTCAGCATTACATTGTCGCAATCCTCGACAGATGACTGATCCATGATGATGTCGATGACCTGAGCGGCGGAAAGATATGTCGCGGAGAGCGCTGTTTTTGCGAGGCGCGCGTTGATTGCCTTTTTGCAGGCCTCTTTATCCAGCACCCCCTTGACGGCTACGGAAACCGTGATACCCAGCGGTACGGGGCTGGCAACGGTGACCGTCGCGCCGATGGGGCGAGCGGTCTCGATGTAATCCGCGACGCTCTTGATGAGCTCCTGCGAAGCCGTCTGCCCGTTGCTGTCGATGATGAGCACTTTGACTGTGCCGGGGCCATTCCAGAGCGGCAGAATCTTGCAGTTGCCAACGCCCTTGACGCTCATCGCCCAATTAAAATAATGGTAGACGTTCCCGCTTGTCGCGGGTGTGCGCACGGCGATGTAGTAGCGCTTGAGCAGGGCCTCGTCGCTCTCCTCATCGTAGCCGTCTGCCATCGGTGCCTTGTTCGTGACAGCGCTGATACCGGGGATGCTCATCGGGATGACATTCACCGTTCCCGCGGCCACATTCCCTGCAGCGCCCTCGAGGACGGCTTCGACCGGAATATCTGCGCTGCCGACGGCATCGACATTCTGCGTCGCGACAAACAGCGTCCCCGCAGCTGTCGCGAAGCGGCTGCCCTTGCTGACGCTGCCTGTGCCGGTGACTGTGACAGTTCCCTTCGCCTTCCCCGCTCGCTTGCGGTCGACGCCAAACTGTGCGGCGATCATCGTGAGATAATCGCCCCAGCTCGTCTCCGCGAATGCTGCCTTGTACGCCTGCTCCAGTTCGACCTCGACCTTGGCAAATTCCAGAGAGTTGGCCGCGAGCATATCGTTTTCAAACGTGCCCTCGATCTTGCTGGTCGGCGTACCGCTCGCGGCCTGCAGTTCCTGCAGAATGTCCTCCTGTTCCCTTGCCTCATACATGGATATTCATCTCCCCGTAAATCGTCGTCAGCCGGATCGTCAGATGCACGGTTTCGCCGTGCTTTTCCGCCGCAAAGGAAAAGGAGTCAATACTCTTGATATAAGGGTTGACCATCAGGCACTCCGTGATGACACGTTTGAGCTCGCTGTATCGCTCCTGCACGCTCATGACCTTGCCGATGAAAGGCTTGAGCTCGATGCCGTAGCCCCAGGAATAAGCGAGATAGGAAAAGCGCTCGGTCTTGAGCGCTTTGTAGATCCACACTTCGAGAGCATCGTTGCCCGTGAGCAGGATGTGATTGCCGTTGCCATCATAGCGGAATTTATCGGTTTCAAAATCCCAGGCATACTCCTTGAAGAGCGGCAGGTCATCGGCGGTTTCCGTCGTGGCTGAAATGAAAGGATATTCCTCGCTCATAGCTTCACCACCCTGTTCTCGATAAGGAAAAGTTGCCCGCCTGCCTGCGGATAGACAGAGACGAGATCGCCGGGTTTCAGCGTGTCTGTCCAGGTTTCATCGTTGTCGATGGGGTGGTTGTGGCTCTCATAGGCTGCATCGCCAGAGCCACCGCCTGCGTATGATGTCGCACCGACGATGTGGCGCGTGTGACCGGGCAGCCAGTACTCGTTGAGGTAAATCTGTTCTTTGCTGAGCGTGATGTCGTTCCACTTTACCCGTATATCCGGCGGCGGCGAAAGCACCCTCCCCACACTCGGCAGGAGCGGCACGTGTTCCTCGGCGATGTCGTGCTGGATGGCCACCATTTCATTTACGGAGTGCTCCGCGCTCGGGATGACCTTTTCGTCCCCTGTCTTTTCCATTTGCTCACCTCATTTCTTATCTTTCTCTTTCTCGACCTTTTCATCTTCCATCATGTTCTCGTACTCGAGCACGAGCTTCATCTCATGTTCCCCATCGCGGAAAGTATGCGTGTCGGATTTCACCCAGAACTGCGCCGACTGGCTGTTCTGGAGGCTGTCGCGCACCTCGACGGAGTAGGACGAGATGACGCGGTAATCACCAAGCGCGACGACTGTCCCTGTGCGGTCAGGCTTTTTGAGCAGCGCTTTTGCCTCAGTCTGCGTGTCTTTGTTCGGATCTTCCTTGTAGACATCCTGAAACATGGAATGTTTCTTGATGTCGTCGTCATCTTTGACATAGCTCTGACGGTTCCCTTCCTTGTCGACGATCATGACCTGATTGATGATGTTCTCGATACTCTCCGCGTAGGTGCTTTCTGTCATATTGGTCGCCGCGTCAAGCACGAAGTCCTTGATGATCTCGCCTTTCTTGACGACGTTGAGCTTCGCGCCATCCATGAGCAGCTGATATTTCGGATCTTCTTTGTCCTTGCCGTTTTCATCCTTTCCCGCCTTCTGTTTGATGATTTTCGCGGCTTCATTGTAGGCGCCCATGATGATCCGGTAGCCCGTTTTCCGATTTGCGATGAAGGAGACGGGCGTTCCTGTCTCAACGATTTTCCCCGGCAGCACGCCGAGTTCCGCGCAAATCTGCTTCGTAATTTCCTCCGGTGTGATGCTCGTAAACTTCCTCGTCGTCTTGCTGTGCGCGAGGACAAAGGCATGGTCATGCGCTACGATATGGAGTGTTCCTTTCGCCCTGTCACGCTCGATCTTGTAGATGTTGCCGACAAAGACCGGCTGCGCTTCTTTCTGCTTATCGTCGTTTGTCGTCTCCGTCTGCGCGAAAAGTGTACCTGTCTGTGTCTCGATATCGGCCTCTTTATAGCCGTAGACGGTCATGCCAGTATCTGCCTTGACAACAGGGATATTCATGTCGCGGTCATCCTGGACGATGGTAAAATCCAGCGTCCGCGCTACGGTGAGACGACTGCCTGACCAGGTACAGGCGATGACGAGAGGTGTCACGTCGGTGTCTTTTATCTTGATTCTCATACGCCTGTCCGCTGCCTTTCCTTCACGACGACATCCCGGAGATTCTTGAGCGCGAGGTTTTTGAGACTGTTCGCGTTCGCAATGCTGCGCCAGTACTGCACTTTCCCGTAGGCGCGTTTCGATGCTTCGAGGATGTCGCGGCTTTTCTTGATGGCGTTTGCCGCCTTGCTTGCCGTACGTTCTGTTGGGCGCTGCTTGAGGCCCGTCTTCTCATCGACCTGCTTGTCGTTGTTCGCGGAGGGGACGTTGAGCGCCCGCCACTCGACGAAGGACAGCTCGTAGTAGATGTCACGCGAGCCATCCTGCTCCCGGTACGCAAATGACTTGATGGCCATCATGAGATTTACCGGGCTGTTCGTGATGATGACGCGGACGGGGCGCTTCGATTCCTTCCACTTGATGATTTTCTCGACGCACTCAGATGGCGCGCTGCTGTCACCGACGACGAACGGATACTCATGCTCCGGCTGCGGGAAAAAGCAGGCGAACGAGAGGCGCGTGAGCTTCGGATTACCGAAAAGCTGCGCTTCACCCGTGTCGATGATATCGACCACGCGGTTGTTCTGCTCGGTCTGTACCTTGTAGGTCTTCGGCGTGACAGGGATGATGAAGCGGTCTCCATCGCAAGAGAGAACGATCTGCCGCCGATCCGCGACATTGCCGCCGAGGATGTAGGAACCGAGGTTGTTGACCTCGTTCCAGATGTGGAATAGATTCTTCATGCAAACACCCCCTCGACCGGATTCATATTCGCCCGGCTCTCCTGCATGAGCGTGAGCAGCTTGTAGGCGATCTTGTCGATGTCGGCCTCCTCGCGCACGATGAAGCTGTTGCCTGTGATGACGACCTGCGTCGCTTCCGCGTCAGACCGCGTGCGCGGCAAATCCACCGATACACTTGGTGCAGACACAGGAATCGCCGTAGGCAGATTGTTCTCGAACGTGTCTTTGAGCATCGAGAGCGTCGTGGCGTGCGGGTAGACGCGCGAGCCGGTCGGCAGGTCTACGATCTCACCGCCGTGCTCGTTGATCTCCGTCCAGCCCCCGGGCGCGAAGCTCGTGCCGATAGCCTTGTGCGGATAGCTGACACCGCCGAGCCATGCGGCATTGTTACCTATCCAATCAAGGCCAGCGGCGATGTTCGTATGACCGCCAGCGCGCGCGGATGCCGCCGCGCCGGCCATCGACTGCGCAACAGATGCCGCGCAGCTTGCAGCCCCGGACTTGATGGAGGCAAACAGACCCGAGAAGAAGCCGCCGACGCCGCTCCACGCTCCCTGCGTATCCGAGGCCGACGTCTCGAAGCTGTCGGAGACATCCGCACCGCATTCAGCCGCCGCGTTCGATGTAGGCACGGCCACGCTGGCATCATACCAGGACGGGAAGGAGTTCCATGCATCCTGTGAGCCCTGCGCCGAGCCGAGCATATCCATCTGGATATTATCCGCCGTAGCGGTCGCCTGTGCGCCTGCGTTCTCGAAATCCGTAGAGATGGACGCGCTCGCTGCGGAAAAAGCGTCTGCCGAAGCGCTCGCAGCCTCCTGCGCCTCCTCCTGCACGCCGCTGAACATCCCAGTCGTGTACATGTTCTGCATCTCCGTGATGCCGAAATCCTGCGACGTGTCCCGCGGTGTATCGAACGCGTGCGGGCCGATGGCCGAAAGGTCTGTCTGGAGCCCGAAAGGGCCGCTCGTGTCCTTTGTCGTATCCTTGATGCCGATGGAATCGCCGACAATGTCTACGGGAACCGTCTTGCCGTTCAAGTCAAAGCCGATTGGATCCTTTTCCTTCGGGTTGAGCCACTGCGCGATTTTCTCGAAGCTCACGGTGTTCTGGATGTTGTAGTCAGAAAGCCAGGAACCGATGCGCTTGCCTGCGATCTCGCCGAGGATGCCGCCGGCCGTCATGCCGATGACCGTCCCTGCAGGACCCGCGAAACTGCCGATGGCACCGCCGAGCACTGTACCGACCGTAGAGCCGAGTGCTCCGCCGATGGCATCACCCTCGCGCATGCGGTTGTCGTGCTCCACCTGCGCCCGGTAATCGTTCGCCTTCGTGTACTCATCAAGCGCCGACTGCCATTGCTCCTGCGAGCCGCCATTCTTGGTGAGCTCTTCGATGTTGTCGCTTGCCTGCTTGACGCCCCAGACGGCTTCCTCCATGAGCGTGCTGTTTTGCGAGTGCGCGCTATAGACATCCATCGCACCGAAAATGGCCGCAAGCGCTCCCGCGCCGCCCAAAGCCTTGGCATTGGCACGGAGAACTGCGGCTCTCCCTGGCTGCGGCGCAGGTGCTTGTGTGCGGCCACCGCTCTGGATAGGTCTGCCGTCAGGGCCAAAGATAACGCCGCCGGAGTTTTTACCGGGGCTGGCACCACCACCGGCGATGCTTTTGCCGTTTACGATGACGGTTGCGGCATTGACCACCATTTCCCTGGCAGACGATGCGCCCGACTGGCCAGGGATGGCCCCGCCTTTGCGCATGCCCGCGAGCCCCTTGACGGCATCCACGGCTTTCCGTGTGAGGCCGACAATCTTGTAGAGCCCTGCGGCTAGAGCGCCACCGGCAAGGATAGAGCCGACGCCGTCAAACTCAAGGAATTTATCCTTTAACTGTTTGAGCACATTAAGAGCAAGGCTGCCAATATCACCAACGTCAAGGCCATCTTTCAGGGATGTTTTGAACTGGGTAACATCTTTCGATAAGCCTTGGACAAAATCACGTAGGCCGCTCGCGCCTTTGCCGCTCATAAGCTCAATCTGGAAGTCATGCCATGCGGATTTCAAGATTTCCAAATCACCTGCTAAAGTATCAGCACGCTTTTTGGACATTTCATCTGCAGCCCCGCGAGAATTATCAATCGCGGCAATCTTCTTTTGGTAATCTTCGTCGCTGGCCGTGATGATAGCTAACCAGCCGGAAAGCGCTTCCTCACCTGCAAACATTTTGGCAAACTTGGCTTTATCCTTGTCATTCATTTTGCCGCCCTGGGCCGCAAGCTGTTTGGCAAAGGTAACCATTTTCTCTTTGTTTCTGGTTTTGGTTCCGCTCAAGGTCTCGGCATAATTGACCAATTCCTCAGCAGAAACGCCTTCCTTGAATTTCTTGCGCAAATCATCGAAGATGGCCCGCAAGGGTTTCAACTGCTGTGTACCATCAGCCCCCATCTGCATGATGTTGATGCCCAGCATCTTCATCGCGTTTGCCGTGGGGATTGTGTCAGCGGTCATTCGGGTGAGTGTTGACCTCAGAGCAGTACCGGCCATACTTGCCTTAATACCGCTATCAGCCATCAAGCCCAGAGCAAGAGCCACATCCTTGGCAACACCAACTTCATCACTGCCGTAGGCACTGGCAAAAAGCCCTGCAGGAGCCGCAGCGTATTTGAACGCCTCGCCCATCATACCCACTGTTGTATTGGAATTGGTAGCCGTGGCTGCCAATATGTCGGTGAATTCCTTAATATTGGCGTTGGCATTCGCTCCCCTGGTATCAATCTTGAGGGCGGTCATGGAGTCGGTGACGATATCAGATACAGTGCCCAAATCCTCACCTGCTGCAAGAGCCAGATCAAGCACCGGCTTTATGCCTGCCATCATTTGCTGCTCCTTCCAGCCTGCCATTGCCATGTATTCTAACGCTTTGCCGACCTGCTCAGCGGAGAACTGAGTCACAGCGCCCATTTCTCTGGCCTTGGCGGTCATGCGCTCCATGGCAGCGTTAGCCTCATTTACGCCCATTCCACTGGTAGCAATAGCCTTTACTGTGGCCATCTGCTTTTCAAAATTCTTGTAGGTGTTGATGGTATCCATCACGCCATAGCCTAAACCGGCCATGCCAGCCACCTGCAAGGGCAGGCCCATCAGCATGCCGCTGGCTACGCCAGAAGCGGCGTTGCCAGCCTTCTCAGCCATCCCAGTAATGCCACCAGTGTTCCGCTTGACGTTCACCATCGCAGTGTAGGTCTTGCCAGCCAGCCCCGCGAGCTCTTCTTTGATGCGCGTGAGCTTACTGGACGCCTCATCGCGCGCCCGCACCGTGAAAGCAGACGCGCGTCCCGCGAGCTCCCTGACGCTACTCTTGATGGCGCCGAGCTTGCCGGACGCCTCATCTTTGACGCCGACTGTTGCCCGATAGGTTCCCTTGACGCCCGAGAGCGCGCTCTTGAGCCTTCCCGTGTCGGTGGCCGCCTTGACCGCCGACGTTCCCACCCCGTCAAGAGCACCGGACGCAGCAGCAGCGGAGCCTTTCACGCCTTCGAGGCCTTTCCTCGCGTCATTGAGCTTGCCGGTCAGTTTGTCCTTGAGCTCGAGCGTTGCAGAGAGCACGTAATCACGATTGGCCACGAATCTTCATCCCCTTTCCTGCCGCCAGAATACTCAGCTGCGCCTTGAGCCGTTCCATCTCTTCCTCCTGATAGACACTGATCGCCGCATGGGCGAAAATCTTTCCCGCCTCCGAGAGGGAGAAGAAATAGTCAAGGGGCAACCCCCGTGTGAGGAGGAAGGCACAAGTCTGTGCCCTCCAATCCTCCTTGATTAGTTTTTTACTTCTTCATGAAGCTCCGCACGGACATCCTTGCCGTAGCCTGCGCACTGCATGATTTTCTTCGCGACCGCAGAAATCTCGCCCGGATCGAGCAGACGATCGACAATGTCCGTCGGCTCGACACAGCCGTAGGCGTCCTGCAGCTTCTTGTCCGAGAGGTCAGGAGAGACCGTGCAATGGTAGACAAGATACTCGTCCGAACCCTCGGATAACCCCATCGCCTCCGCGACAAACGACTTCGAAGGCGGCCTCATCGTGAACGTGCCCGCGCTCGTCTCGACGTCGTACTGACGTTTCTTGCGCGCCTCGATAGCTTCTTTCTCGTTGATAAGTTCTTCAATGCTGACTGCTGCCATGTTATCTCCTCCTTACTGCGCGACGCTCTCCGTGAACCTTGCGTCCTGTGGTGTGAAGCCGAACGGAAACTCCTTCTCGACGACTTTGCCCTTCTCGAACTGCATGAGCCCGATTTCCTTGATCCACACATTGTCGATGACGATGCTCTCGCGCTGCGCGTCAATCATATCCGGATCCTCGAGCGTTGCAACAACCATCGTGCGTGGATCGTGCCCGGCGCTCCACTCCTCGAGGAAGCGTTTGCACGAGCGGTTAAAGACCGGCTTGACCGTCATTGTGCCCTCGCCTGTGAGCGAGGTGATCTTGCTGTCCTTCGACTCGCCGATGATGACGTCCTCACGGTCAGCCGTGACCTTCGCCTCGAATTTCACAATCTCGAAAATCAGCGCGCCGTCGAACCAGACACGGCCATGATTGCCTGTCCAGCGGCGACGGCCGCGGTACTTAATGTCTTCTGCATCTCTTGCCATTCTGCTTCATCCTTTCTTACATGAGGAACGTGACCTTGAGGTCTTCCATCGCGTTGACCGGTGTCACGCGACCCGTGAGGTAGACGTGCGTACCCGTGTTGTATTCGCGAATCTGCTGCACGGAGAGGTTTTCCGGCTTATCGAGCCCATGGAGCGTGATGTAATCCTTCTGCGCGTCCTCGTCGATGTCGACCGTGTTGACCGCCGATTCCGAAGCGTCGAGCACATTGCCCTCGAGCCCGCGGAAATAGACGAGGATGGCCGAGATGAGGAGCATCTTGTGATCGTAGTCGTTGATGACCTTGCCGACATAGGAATGCTTGAACGTGTCGCGGATGTCGTCCGTGATCATGTCGACGGCCTCGACGATCTTGATGTAGCGGAAATCTTCGCCGACGTCCGTCGTGAACGTGTGGAGCGAGTTGCACGCACGGCCGATCTTGACGCCGTCGCCGTCCTGCTCGTCGATGAGCACGAGCTGCCCCTTGCTAATGGCATCGTCGATGTCGTCATACGTGTCGCAAGACTCGACCTCGGTGAGCTGGTAGTACGTCGCCGAGCGGTCAAGCGCGAGACCGGCGAGGATGCCCATGATGCGCGCCGTATACTCCGCCGCCGTGAAGGTCAGGTACTCAGGCGTCGTCTTCGTGTCAACCTTCGAGGCATCGCCGCCCACTGCACTGAGCGCGTCCGTATAAGCCGGATTGACGCACTTGATGCCGCCGGTCGTGAAGTTGATGACGCCCTTGTCGTCGGCATCGAAATTCGCGACAACCGCCTTGAACGTCTTGCGCTTGAGGCTGCGCTGCTCCTTCACCCAGGTTGCGAGGTCTTCCTGATCCTGCGTTGTGCCGGTCGGATGACAGATGTAGTTCCACTTGACCGTGACGAGTTTCTTGAGGATATCCGCCTGGTTGAGCAGCGTCTCCGTCGTGCTGGACGACGCGCCACTCTCTGTGGTGGTCATCGTGCTCGTCGCACCGGACACCTTGACGTCCTTGTTCGGCAGCGTGTAGACCAGCAGCCGCAGCGGCGTGCCGAGGAGCGCTTTCTTGATGAGCATGACGTTGCGCTCCGTGAGCCCTGTATCAGGGATATCCGTCACGTCGTTGATTTTGTAGAAATTCGAGGTGTTCGTCGTCTCATTGTTGAGGATCATGACGCCGATGCCCCGGGCACTGCGCGCGATGGCCGACACCGACTTCGTCTTGAAGTCGATAACGACCTGCGGCAAGCCGAACTTCTCTGCTTCATTTGCCATTTATTCTTCCTCCTCTGATAAATCAAGAGAAATGCCATTGACCTTGAGCTCTCCCATGCGGTCAAGCGGCGCAAGCTCCACATTGTCCGCGAACTGCATGTGAAAATCAAAATGCAGCACCTCGCTGACGATGCGCGACGAGGTATCCTGCACCGTAATAAAACGGTCGCCAATCTGAACCACAGAAAGGAATATCTCATCGAGCTTTTCCTCCGCTTCATAGAGCTTCGACCGGCATATACGGCCGCGTGCATCGGGAATCGGCACAAAATGTATCGAAACATCAATGTCGCGGTCTCTATACACCTTGTCGATGAAGATCTGCTTCTCTAGCAGCTCAATATAGAAATAGTCCGCTTTCGCCTTGAAATTCGTGCTGAAATGAACTTCGCATGTCGGGAAATGCCTCTTCAAGAGCGCAACGAGAACACTCCGGATGGTGCTTGATGGGATCATGAGAACATCCCCTCCAGTATGTCACGCGCGTCCTCCTGGAAGCTCTTCTGCTGCTCATCGAGCGCATCACGCAGCATGTGGCGGCCGGGGAGGAATCGCCCGGTAAACTTTCCATGCACCTTGACGCGGTGGCCGTACTCCTGATGCGCGGCATAGCTGACATTGTCGTAGACCTCAACACGCCCGCCATGAACGTCAGAGCGTTTCCATCCCATGCGCAGCCGACCGGTATCCACCGGCGAGAGCTCCGCCGCCTTGCCGCGCAGCAGCTCCCCCTCCTGCATGAGGAACTTGTCGCGCGCGCCCGGCAGCTTCTTTTCCGCCTCGGCAAGCTTCTTTTCCAGCTCGTCAAAGCCCTGAAACTCAATCCCCATCATTTCCCGCCTCCTCCGACCGCCTGACAGAAACCTCGGCATGCGTCGGGTACACGAACCGCGTGCCTGCAAAAAGCTCGAACGTCTGCCTCTGATGCGACACGACGACGCGATCACCCTCGCGGATGTCGATAGCACGCGCACAGCAGAGGCGCAAATCAATCTTTACGGACAGCGCCCGCTCTGTCTTGCTCGCGAGAAGCTCTTTGCCATACTGCGAGAGCTTGCAGGGCACATCCTCTGCGACAAGCGTTTCCTCATCCTCGTAGTCGTCCGAGCCGTCTGCGGCATTCCCCGGCACGAGCCGGTAGATGCTCGCGCGGTCGTGATACATGACCGATTGCAGGATGCTCTCGAACTCCGTCATGCCCAGCTCACCACCCTCCGGTAGAGCTTGAGCTTCGGCTTGATGGCATCAAAACTCAGCTCCGAGAGACAGGCAGCAGGGTCGACGCTCGACACGGCGAAATGGAACTCCGTATCGTCCATCTTGACCGACTGGAGAGGACCATGCGTGCCCCCGGCCATCCCTGCCGCAGCGCTGGCCGCGTCAGCGAGACGCTTCTGCACGAGCTCCACGACCGTGTAGACGAGCGCGTCCGGGAAATCGTCGCGGTGGCAGTAG
The DNA here is from genome assembly GCF_000381005.1 of Selenomonas bovis DSM 23594. Lineage (GTDB taxonomy): Bacteria > Bacillota > Negativicutes > Selenomonadales > Selenomonadaceae > Selenomonas_C > Selenomonas_C bovis. The sequence continues at coordinate 1,702 of NZ_KB908414.1, read as the reverse complement.
TCGAGGATGTCGGTCACCAACTTCTCGATGTAGAACGCGAGCGTGTCGCTATTCGGCTTTTGTTCGCCGGTGAGCAGGAGAACTTTTTCGCTCACCCGCTTTACCGCTTCCTGTCTTTCCATCCTTTCCCGCCTCGCTTTCCCGAAGGGAGAACCCCTGCGCCTGGTAGATGGCGTGGTAAGCCGTTTCCGTCGCACGGATGACCCGGTCTCCCTTCACATACTCATGGAAATCCATGCTGCCGCCTCCTTACTTGCCAGCAGAGGATGCGCCCGCGGCTTTCGGCGTGAGGATGGCGAACGCATTCTCTTTGACCGGCAGGAAGCCGAGGCGCATGGTCGCCTTGATGGCGATCATGTCGTTTTCCGCAAGCGAGAGCGGCTTGTTGTCGCCCATCGTGACGGACTGGAGCGTTGCCTCGCGCAGCGTCTCGTACTGGATCTGGTCGCGGATCCCGACGATGGCATAGTTCCACGCACCGGCGATGGCGCGCGCCTTCGTCTTATCCCAGGCACCGTTGCGGCTGAACTCAATCGGCTGCGAGTAGAGTGTGTTCTGGTCGACGCCAGAGACAAAGAGCTGATTGCCGTTGCCGTCGCGGAGCTTGCGCAGGCTGTTCTTGAGGTCGTAGCCCGCTGCGAAACCGTTGACGTCCATGCCCTCGTTTTCAACGAGCGCCATGACGTCAGAGATATCGAGGTCAAGCTTGTCGTTTGTTCCCTCGGCAACTGCCCGGCCGGCATCCTTGGCCACACCGTAGATGCTCTTGGCAAACGGCGAATTCGTGCCGAAGAGGCACGCCGCATCGATGGCCTTATAGAACGCCTCGGCGATGTACGGGCGAATGGCGCTGAACACATCGACCGTTGAATCCTCCAGCTTCTCTTTCGAGCACGGGACGATGACGCCGATTTTCTTCGCGACAAGCTCGGGGAAAATCCACGTCGCTACCGACGTCTGGATTCGCTCGGTCTCACCGACCCAGTACGCACCAGGGCCACCCGTCATGACCGGGAACTTCTGTGTCTCACTCGTCATCGGCTGCACCTTCGAGAGACGCAGTACCGAGGAGCCGCGCACGACATCGGAAATAATATCCGACGCGGTAGGGGTAGGGACGAAGCCCTGGAGATTATCTTTCAAGTAAGTCGTATCTGCCATGTTCTTTTACTTCCTTTCTGCTCAACGCTTGACCTGATTCTTATAAATGGCATCAAAAAAGCCATTCTTGACCGACGCGGACGCTGCTCCTGCTTTCTGTGTTCCGGCCTTGGGGGCCTTGCCCTTGAGCTTTTCGTTCACGCCGTTCTCGATGGCTTTCTTGTATGCTTTCTCAAATGTGGTGATGCGGCTCATCGTGCTCTCGCTGTCCTCCGCGATGAGGTAGTCCATGAACTCGACCGGAATCTTCCTGTCGGAGAGCACCTTCACCATCTCGAGCTTGAGCTCTTTCTTCTTGAGCTCCTGCTCCTTTGCCTCGAGCTCCTTGCGGGAACTTTCGAGCTCGGCCTTCGCGCGCTCGTCGTCAGAGAGCTTCGAGAGGCGTTCCGCCTCCTTCTTCGCGGCTTCGGCCTTCCTCTTGTAATCTTTCTCCCACTTCACCTTGGCCGACGCCAGCGCCTCATCAATCCGGCGCTGCACCGCCGCCTCATCGGCCTTGGGGCTTTCATCGGCAGACTTGCCGCCCTCCTGCCCTGCCGAA
>NZ_KB908413.1 GCF_000381005.1 Selenomonas bovis DSM 23594 | reverse complement strand
GGGTACGCATTCGCGAAAGAGGTGTTCAAGTGATGAAAGCGATGGAGCACAAGACGAAGCGCGAGCGGCGCTTTGAGCGGCGCATGACAGAAAGACAGGCGCAGGCGCGGATGTTCCTGGAACTACTCCACGCCCTGGAAAAGAGTGACTGGGCGCGGAAGCGTGCAGTGCTCAAAGTTCGGGATGTCATGGCGGATATGGAGCTGAAGCGCTGTGCTACTCCGCAGACTGTCAACGAGTGGCGCGACATGCTCGAGGGTGTGCTGGAGTGCTTGTTGTTGGAAGGAGTTGAGTAGATGGGACGGAAACCAATGCCAGAGGCTCTGCGCAACATCCAGCGCCACACGCCGGTACTGCGGACGCTGGGCGATGTGGAGTACTTCGCGCAGGAGATGTACCGGAAAGGCGCTCGCGACGCCGCGGAGAAAGCCGTAAATACGCGCCTGCTCATGGTGCTTTGGGTGCTGCATGATAAGTTCGGCTTTGGCAATAAGCGGCTCATGCGGTTGATGGATGAGATGAATGCGCTGGCCGACGCGATGAACGTTAAGTTGCTTGGTGAGAAGGGCATCATCAAGGCGCTCAAGGGTGAGTGCGATCTGGAAATCACGATGTAGGAGGGAAAAGGATGGAGCGGATCAAGAAATATGGCCTGCCGTTGCTGACGCCCTACGGCTGGGAGATCGTCGGGCGCGTGCTCGTGACCATCGGCCTGCTCGGCCTGGCGGCGATGCAGATCGGGGCGGTGCGGCCATGACGAAATATTACACAGCAAACGTCGACCCCTCGCGCCTCATCGTGGTCACAAACCACGCGGGCACCGTCGCGCCGGGGAAGTGCCACGTGCGGCAAGCAACAAAAGAAGAACTCGACGAGCTCGACAAGCTCCTTGGCCCGGTCGACAAGAGTATTCTTGCGCCGAACGGCGGTGCGAAGGGAATCTACGCGCTCCGGGAGCCGCGTTTTCGCGTGCCGCGCAATCCGGCGCGGGAGGCGGCGGAGGCCAAAGAGCGGGCAAAGAAAAAAGCCGCCTTCCGGGCGGCAATGATAAAAAGAAACACAAAGTGATCCCCTGCATTATAGCAGGGAAAAGGGAGGAATACAATATGAACGCAGGGGGAAGAGCCTGCCGGAATGAAAACATCTACGCCCTCTACAAGGGTGAAGAAAACATCATGGACGGGACGCTCGACGAGATCGCCCGTGCCCGGCATATCAAACGAAACACCGTGCGGCACATGCTCACGGCAGCATACCACCGCCGCGTCAACGAACCATCGAAGGACGGGAAAAGGCGGTGCCGCCTGGAGCTCATCCTCATCGAGAGGCGGCACCATGAGGATTGATGAGAGCAAAAAAGACCGTCCAGGGTTTCATTACCTAGACGGTCAACCATCAAACTTGATGGACATCTTAGCTCTTTTCAATATAGCATATCCCATCACATTTTTCAATGGAGGTAATGAATCATGAGAATCACTGTGGAACTGGACGTTTACGACATCGCGCATGCATCGGCGGAGCATATGGCAGCCTTCGCGCAGGTGGCAAAGAGCATCGCGGACGGACGCATCAAAGAAGAAAACGAGATGCGCGAACAGTACGCATCGTGCCTGACCGGACACGAAGAAAAGGGCATCGAGTCCGAGGAGAAAGCCATTGAACCCGTAAACGAAGGGAAGAGCACCGAGACGAAGAAGTCGGCACCGAAGAAGGCATCTAAGAAGCAGGGAAAGCCGAAGATTGAGGAGGCCGAGAAGCCGGCAGAGGAGCACAAGGACGAGCCGGAGCCTGAAGAACCGGCAGAGGAGCACAAGGCGGCACCAGTGAAGTCTGAACCCGAAGAAGCAGGAGAGCCGACAAAGGATTCCAGGGAAGAGCCGGAAGAACCCGAGAGCAAGGACCCGGAGGAAGAGCCGGAAGAACCCGCCGAGAAGGCAATCACCCTCGAGGAGCTGCAGGACCTGTGCAAGCAGCGCGCCAAGGCGAACAAAGAGATCGTACCGAAGCTCAAGGAGCTCATGATCAAGTTTGGCATCAAGAAGCTCCATGAAATCAAGAAAGAAGACATCCCGGTGTTCTACAAGGAAGTCGAGGCGCTGAAATGAGTGCGCATGCCCTGCTAGGGGGAAGCAACGCGCATCGCTGGCTCGTGTGCACACCGTCTGCCCAACTTGAAGCAAAGTTCCCTGACCGCTCGGGGGAGTCGGCGAAGGAGGGCACGTTCGCTCATGAGCTTGCCGATCTGTATCTTTCCAGGCGGCAGGGATTGCCGGTTAATCCTCGGATCAGCCGCCTCAAAGCCGGTACGACAGAGTACGGGGATTTCTACAGCCTGGACATGGAAGAGAACGTTGAGGCGTATGTTGACCTCCTGGATGCAAAGTATCAGCAGGCACTCAAGGCCGATAAGAACGCCATCCTTCTTCATGAGGAAAAGCTGGATTTCTCTTCATGGGTGCCGTATGGCTTCGGACGCGGGGATGCTATCATCATCGCGGATGGCGTCATGGAAGTCATAGACTTCAAGTACGGTGCAACCGTCAGCGTCGCGGCGAAAAACAATCCGCAGATGCGGCTCTACGCGCTCGGTGCATATAGCACCTACGGCTGGCTCTACGACATCGATTGCGTACAGATGACCATTTTCCAGCCGCGCAACGGCGGCGAGAAGTCGGAGACCATTACGACGAAGGAGCTCCTGTCCTGGGGAGAGACCATCAAGCCCATCGCCACGCAGGCATACAAGGGCGAGGGTGAGCTGAGTCCAGGCGATCACTGCCGGTTCTGCCGGGCGTCCCCCCGCTGCAGGGCACTGAAGGAGCACAATCTGCAGCTCGCTGCGGACTACGATGTAGACGCTGATCCGAAGCTCCTGTCTGACAAAGAAGTCGCAGATGTACTCTCACGCATTGAGACGTTGACCGCCTGGGCGAACAGGGTGAAGGCCTACGCACAGGAAGAAGCCGTGGATAACGGCCGCGTATTCCCCGGGTATAAGCTCGTCGCAGGGCGGAGCGTGCGCAGGATCGAGGACGCCGTAAAGGCGGAAGCCTTGCTCGAGGAAGCCGGCTACAAGAAAGCTGACATCCTCAAGACAGAACTTCTCACCATCTCGAAGCTCGAAAAGCTCGTCGGTAAGAAGAAACTCGCGAAGCTCCTGGACGATGTCATCGTGAAGCCGCCAGGCAAGCCGGCACTTGTCCCGGACAGAGATCCGCGCCCGGTTTTCAACTCCGCTGCCAATGATTTTGATGTTATCCCTGATTGAGAAAGGAAGAAACAACTATGAAAAAGCACTCTGCAACACAGGTCGTCATTCCCTGCCGTGGTTCCTACATGCACGTCATCAAGCCGTACTCGTTTGACGCCAACACGCCGGAGAAGTACAGCATGACGCTGCTCATCCCGAAGACGGACACGAAGACCATCGAGAAGATCAAGACGGCCATCAAAGCCGCCATCGAGGAGGGCAAAAGCAAGCTTGCGAAGGCCGGCGGCGGCATCCCGAAGAACCTCAAGCAGCCGCTTCGCGATGCAGATGAGGAGGGCATGGAAGACCCGTCTTACGAGGGCATGATGTTCATCAATGCCACCAGCAGGACGCGTCCACAGATCGTCGACCGCAAGGTGCAGCCAATCACAGATCCGGAGGAGATTTACAGCGGCTGCTACTGCAATGTTTCCGTCAATTTCTACGCGTTCAATGTCGGCCCGAACCGTGGCATCGCCGCAGGGCTCAACAACATCCAGAAGGTCAAGGACGGCGAGCGCTTCGCAGGCGGGCCGAGCGCGGAAGATGACTTCGAGGCGCTGCCGGACGATGATGAAGCGGACGACGATATTTTCGGCTGAGAAAGGAGAACAAAATGGTTGTCAGCGTAATCTTCCGAGGCTATCGGGGCAAAAGCTACGATTACCTGACAGACCTTGACCTCGTGCGTGGGGATCCGGTGGCGGTACCTACCGGAGACCTGGGCACCGGGGATGCCGCTTGCGCAGACGTCGAACACGTCGCCATCGCGCAGGTGATCCGCACCAAGCGGGCATCCCCGATGGCCAAGGCCTGGGGGATCCAGAAAATCGACATGGAGAAGTTTCTCCGGGATGAGGAGGGGCGTCATCTTGACGCTATGCTTTCATGATGGATAAACATATTTTGAGTATTGACCTCGAGACATATAGCGAGGTAGACATTCGCAAGGGCGGGCTTTACAAGTACGCAGAGAATAGTGAGATCCTGCTCTTCGCATACGCTTATGACGACGAGCCGGTCGAGGTAATAGACCTCACGCAAGGGGAAGCAATCCCCGCGAAGGTGCTTCATGACCTCGAAAACCCTGATGTACTCAAAACGGCATTCAATGCCGCTTTTGAGATGCATGTCCTCGGGCATCATCTGGGGCGACGCCTTGACCCGGCGGAATGGTTCTGCACGATGGTGCAGAGCTACACGCTGGGGCTGCCCGGGAGCCTGGCAGCAGTCGGCGAGGTGCTGAACCTTGCAGAGGATAAGAAGAAGCTCGCAACAGGCAAGCGGCTCATCCAATATTTCTGCAAGCCGTGCAAACCAACCAAGGCAAACGGCGGGCGCACGCGGAATCTGCCGCAGGATGATCCCAAGAAGTGGGAGCTCTTCAAGACCTACAACGGCCAGGATGTCGAGGCGGAGAGAGCTATCCGCAAGCGCATTGAGAGGTTCTTCCCAATCCAGCGCGAGCGGGCGCTCTGGTGCCTTGACCAGAAAATCAACGACGCAGGTGTACTCATCGATACGCAGCTCGTAGACAATGCCATCGCCCTTGACGAGAAAATCAAGACAAGAGCTCTGGGGGAAGCGCAGAGACTCACCTGCCTACCCAATCCGAACAGCCGTGATCAGCTGATTGCCTGGTTCGAGGGGCAGGAAGGGCATAGGCCCGGAACGCTTGACAAGAGGGCGCGGGCGGAGCTTTTGGCAGGGAACACTATCTCAAAGACAACGCGCAGGGTGCTGGAGCTGAAGGACTTACTTGCAAAGACCTCGGTCAGGAAGTACATCGCTATGAGAAACGCGATGTGCAGGGACGGCCGTGTGCACGGGATGCTCCAGTTCTACGGGGCGGCCAGGACAGGCCGCTGGGCAGGCAGGCTCGTTCAGCTGCACAACCTCCCGCAGAATCACCTCGAGGATCTTGATACCGCACGCAGCTTCGCCCGGGAGGGCAGCCTCGATGCGCTGGAGATGTTCTACGACAATCCGTCCGACGTTCTCAGTCAGCTCATCCGCACAGCGTTCGTCGCAGGTGAGGGCAAGCGCTTCATCGTCGCCGACTTCTCAGCCATCGAGGCTCGCGTCATCGCCTGGTACGCAGACGAAGCCTGGCGTCAGAAAGCCTTTGCGAATGGGGAGGACATCTATTGCGCGTCAGCATCACAGATGTTCGGCGTCCCGGTCGTGAAGCATGGCGTCAACGGTGAGCTCAGGCAGAAGGGGAAAATTGCAGAATTGGCCTGTGGCTATGGTGGCGGTATCTCAGCTCTCAAGGCTTTCGGTGCTGATAAGATGGGGCTCTCAGAGGAACACATGGGAGAAATCATCAAGAAATGGCGCGCGTCGAGCCCGCACATCGTCAGGATGTGGGGAGAAGTCGAACGCTGCGCTCGGCTCGCCATCAAGAACAAGCATACCCGCATCAAGTGGCATCATGGTCTGTCATTTTACACGAGATCCGGGCTTCTCTTCATCGAGCTGCCAAGCGGGCGGGCCATTGCCTACCTGAAGCCCTCTGTTCAGCGTGAGCCCGGCAGTTACAGGAAGGACAATCTCACCTATGAGGGAGTAACACCGGTCGGCAGCTGGGGCAGATGTTACACCTGGGGTGGAAAGCTCGTCGAAAACATCGTGCAGGCTACTGCAAGGGATTGCCTCGCAGAAAGTATGCTTCGACTTGACAAGGCGGGCTACAAGATCGTCATGCACGTTCATGATGAGGTCATTCTCGAGATGCCCTATGAAAAAGGCAGCCTCGAGGAAGCCACAAGCATCATGGGGCAGCCAATCGACTGGGCGCCGGGGTTGCTTCTGCGTGCTGACGGGTATGAGACAGAATATTACAGAAAGGATTGACCGAAGTGGAACCAACAATATTCTACAAGCACATGAAGGACTTCGTGCTTGCTGACGCTTCCAGACCGGTATTCCAACATATCTGGTTTGACGGGGAGTACGGGATCGCGACGAACACGCATGTTCTTTGTGCGGTCAAATATAAATCGGAGCCTCACTTTGAGACGACAGATGGTACGAAGGTAGAGCTTCCTGCACAGTACCCGGACTGGAAGAAAGTCGTGCTCAAGGAAGACGGAGACAAAGCAAAAATCACATTGCAGAAGAAGACACTGGAACATCTTTCCGACTGGATCCGTCTGCTGAAATTCGTCCTGCAGATGACGAAAGAGAAAGGGGCCAAGGCTGCGTATCAGATACACATCATTTGTCTTGACCGACGGGGCACAGACCTCTTTCTCTATTTCATCATGACAGGTTGCCATGCCCCGGTGAAGGTCGAGATGTTGTCAGACCTACCGGATGACGGCGAGCATTTCAAGGTGTTCGTGAACGCCCGGTATATCCTGGCCGCACTGAGCTTCATCAAAGATACAGAGGCTGAATCCGTTGATTGGGTGTTCGAGAAAAAATCTCCCTTGATGCAGCAGTACACGAAAAGTCTTCTCGGACGTATGGAGCTCCGTACAGAGGAGATGCGGGTGACGATCACTTCTATCAAGATCAACGACACCAACTCCGAACTTACGAGAAAGCTTGTTGATTTCATCGAAAAGGATGATTTACAGGTGGCAGATGAGAAAAAAGACGATCTGGATTTTTTAGACTGAAAGGCAGGCTGAATTTGACATGATGGATGTAAAGAATCTTGAAAAAATTACGCGTGGGATGGACATGCAGATGAGGATGTGCCGTTCCCTGGTCAACCTTGTAGCAGACTTTGAGGAAGCGAAGCTCAAGGGAGTTGCAAGCGATGCAGAGATCCAGCACCTCAAGGAGTACACGGAGGATATGCTGCTCGCCTGTGATACCGCAGGGAAACTCGTCAACGCGCTCACGAAGCTTGCAGAGAATCAGGAAAAAGACAAGCCGAAAAAGCCGGCGGAACAGCCGAAGAAGACCGAGACGAAGAAAGCGGCGGACAAAACCGAAACCACTGATGATCTGAGCTTTTTGGAGTGAGGGGTAGCAAATGGACATCCTAGCACAGGCAACACTCAAGCGCTTTTACTCCGTCTGCGGGCGGGTGATTGAAGATGGGAGGAGCACCTCTTCGACAGAGACCGGGGAGTCAAAAACCGTACGCACGATCCACTACCACTGCATGAAATGCGACGCTGAGTTCACGATTGAACATCCGTACAGGAAGGGCGGTTTCTATGGTCCCGCAATCTGCGACGACAGCTATTTCACTTGTCCGCATTGCGGTGCGCATTTCTTTAGCACGGCCAACTTTTCTGAGGTTTACCTGTTCCGCCCGGCAGGGATGACCCGGACGAGCGAATGCATTCCCCGTGAAGTGACACTCATCGTGAGGGAAATCCGGGAGGGATTCATTCTCGAGGCCAGGGAAAAAGTGACCCGAATGACCACGGATAACGGCTTCTACCATGAGAACCGTTCCGAGGTGTTCCGCTTTGATGTGAAGCGCCGCCGGACGACTTACGCAATCAGCTATGCGAGCAACCGGCGCACCTACAAGCCGGTGCAGTTCGAGCTCGGTGCGCCGTTCGATCTGAGAATCTACGAAGTGACAGCCCTGCGGGCGCTCAATAGTGACAACCTCGCGTTTAAGGAGCGCAACGAATACACGAACAGCACGCGGCCACACGCAGGCGTCCGGTCGGAGGTCACGACAGTCCTGCGGGTGCTGCGTGATGGCATCCGGCGCAAGTGGAAGAAGCTTCACGGCTATGACATCGGCAGTCTCTTTGTATCCTGCGGGATGAGTCAGGGAGTGTTGCTCTTCCCGCTCCTGAATCTCGCCTACCGCCTGATCTGCCCGGACGCGAAGAACCTGCCGCGCGAACTGCGGGAGGGGGCCTACGAGGCCGATGGCTTTGCAAGGAGCTATGCCATCACAAAAGACGACAAAAAGAAGTACGCCGACTTCGGAGCCTTTCGCCGGGCGAGGAACACGACGGAGGCTGTCATCAAGCTCTTCAAGCTGCCAGACCTCCCGAGCGTGCGCCGGGTGCTCGTAGATGACATTTTCAACGCGGTGATGCTGAAGAAGGCCTATGAGCTCATGCACGATGAGAACCATGCTCGCAGGCTCTACCAGTTTGCGACAAACGGTGCGGGCCGTCGGTTGGAGTACGGGTACTACAATGCAAAGCCTACACATGAAGGTCAGGTAATTTACGACTATGCGGACATGCTGCTCAAAGCAGGCTGGACAGAAAGCAAGGTGCTACGTCTTCTGGAGGCCGGACAGCAGGCGAAGGCGGGGAAGATAGTCGATTTCCGCGACATCAGGTATATGCTGACCAGCATGCCTACAGAGATTCATCAAGAGGCTGCGAAGGTGAGGCTGAGGGATCTGCATGACTGGCTGACATGGAAAAAGAAGGAGCTTGATGAAAAGGGATACCCGCTCAAACCGCCTGAGAGCGTCCGTAGGCGCCTTCAGATGCAAATCACAAATGATTGTATGCGTTTTTACTTACCGGCGCATACACGCGAACTGAGAGCGGCAGGCGAGGAACTGCACAACTGTGTGGGAGGCTATGGCAAACGCATCCTGCAGAATAGGTGCAACGTCGTGTTCATGACGGATGACAGCGGGAAACTGCTTGCCTGCCTCGAGGTGGCGAACGGCTGCCTCATACAGGCAAAGCTCAAGTTCAATCGTCCAGTCTCGAAGGATGCCAGGGCAAACGGTGCGGTCATCGACTGGTGCAGGGCCGCGGGTATCGAGATTGCGACACATGATGTCCGTGAGCTGCGACTGCCCATGGTAATTGGTGAAAATCCTGAGAAGGTGACAGCATGAACGAAGAAGAGAAGAAGACCCGTCGCATATGCTTCGAGCACGACGGGCTTCTGACGATATCGACGGGAAGCCGTCGGCGGACGAAGGTATGGAAGGAGAAGCGCGTCGCATGGAGCGCGCTTGTCAAACGGCTCTCCGAGACAAAACGCACGAGCGAGACACAGAAGGAATTCGCCCGCATGAACAAGGCGTCACAGGACGAGGTGAAGGACGTCGGTGGTTTTGTCGGCGGCGAGCTCGAGAACGGGCGGCGCACAGCCGCGACCTGCGGCAAGCGCCAGCTCGTGACGCTCGATGCGGATTTCGCGGGTGCGGATTTCTGGGACTCGCTGGAGTTCCTGTTCGGCGACTACGCCTGCTGCGTCTACTCGACGCATAAGCACACGCAGGAGAAGCCACGCCTGCGGCTTGTCGTGCCGCTGAAGCGCCCTGTGACGCCGGATGAATACCAGGCGGTCAGCCGGAAGATTGCCGAGGGCATCGGCATCGACCTCTTTGACGACACAACGTATCAGCCGCATCGCTTGATGTACTGGCCGTCGACGTCGCGCGACGGGGAGTTCTTCTTCGAGTGGCAGGACGGGCCCTGGCTTGATCCTGACAAGGTGCTCGCGGCGTATGATGACTGGGAAGACCAGACGGAGTGGCCCGTCTCAAGCAGACAGGGAGAGCTCGTAAGCCGCGCCATGAAGAAGCAGGAGGATCCGCTGGAGAAACATGGTCTCATCGGAGCGTTCTGCAGGGCGTACAACATCGGCGAGGCCATCGAGAAGTTTCTGCCGGAGGTTTATGAGCCGTTCGAGGGGCATGAAGACCGCTACACCTACAAGCCCGGCTCCAGCGCGGGCGGTGCCATCGTCTACGGAGACAAGTGGCTGTTCTCTCATCACGCGACCGACCCTGCGACGATGAAGCTCTGCAACGCGTTCGACCTCGTGCGCATCCACAAGTTCGGCGATCTCGATGAAGGCAAGACGACGCAAGACATATCGAAGCTGCCGAGCTATCAGAAGATGATGGAGCTTGTCACGAAGGATGAGCACGTCAGGGCTTCCATGATGAAGGAGAAGATGGAGGAGGTGCAGACCGAATTCCATGATCTGGGTGATGAGGAGGATGTAGAGGAGCAGGATTTCAGCTGGGCGGGCAAGCTCAAGGTCAGCGAGAAGACCGGCAAGATTCTCTCGACACGCGCGAATATCCGCGTCATCCTGCAGAACGACAAGCGAATTGCAGGCACGTTCGGCTGGGACGCCTTCTCGCAGCGCATCGCCATCATCAAGCCCCCGGCATGGCGCACAGAGAACGAGAAGGATCCGTACTGGAACGATGGCGACGACAGTGAGCTGCGGTATCTGCTTGAGACCTACTACGGTATCGACAGTAGACAGAAGATCGAGGACGAGACGCTGAACGCTGCGAACCGGCGCAGTTTCCACCGGGTGCGCGAGTTCCTGCATAGTCTCAAGTGGGACGGTGTGAAGCGCATGGACACGCTATTTATCGACTATCTGGGGGCAGAGGACACAGCCTACACACGGACGGTCACGAGGAAGATGCTCATCGCCGCTGTCGGTCGTGTCGAGAAGCCGGGGCTCAAGTTCGACAACATGGTCGTCCTCGAGGGACGGCAGGGCATTGGCAAGAGCTACATCCTCAAGCTGCTCGGCGGCAAGTGGTTCAGCGACTCCCTCACAACAGTGCAGGGGAAGGAGGCGTATGAGCAGCTGAGGGGCTGCTGGCTCATCGAGATGGGCGAGCTCGCCGCCCTGAAGAAGAGTGATATCGAGCCGATCAAGCAGTTCATCAGCAAGCAGGTAGACACCTACCGCGTCGCTTACGGCAAGCGTCTTTCCGAGTTCCCTCGTCAGTGTGTCTTCATTGGCACGACGAACGAGGCGACGTTCCTGCGCGACCACACTGGCAACCGCCGGTTTTGGCCGGTAAAGTGCGGGCTGAAGAAGGCGAAGAAGAGTCTGTGGGCAGAAGATGTCGACGAAGAGATCCGCCAGGTCTGGGCGGAGGCCGTGGACGCTTGGGAGAAAGGTGAAAAGGTATGGATTGGTGAAGAGATGGAGCGCCAGGCGCGTGAGGTGCAGAGGGAGCACACGGAGGAGAATCCTTATGTCGGCATGATCGAGGAGTTCCTGGAAAGGGAGCTGCCGGAAAACTGGTACAAGCTCGACCTCGACACCCGCCGCGACTATCTGCGGGGAGACGGTTTTGAAATCGAGATGGGTCGGAGCTTCAAGCGGACACGCATCTGCATCCTCGAGGTATGGTGCGAGATGTTGGGAGGTGACGTCCGGCGGCTGAATTCATACGACCGGAAGGAAATCCGGGCGGCACTTGACCAACTGGAAGGGTGGGAGAGGCACCATACTAGAAAACAAGAACTTTATTTTGGAAAGACCTATGGTAAACAAGCGGCATGGGTGAAAAAAGAAGAAGGTATGAATGAGGATCCGACATAAGAATCCGACATAAGAATCCGACACGCTGAGACCTTATATATCAAGGGTTCACGGAAAAATGTCGGAGTTTTCGTCGAAAAATCACCCTCACACATATACGGGTATATAGGTGGGTATCTCTATATAGGGGTATTACCTATATACTACATAAAACTTTTTACGCGTATTTTATAGATATAAGTACGACATAGAGCCCTTGAACCCTTGATATTACTGGGCTCATGGATGTCGGATTCTTATGTCGGACTTTATGATTTTTCGGAGTTTGAAAATCCGAAATCCGACATTTTTTACCAACAAGAGAGGAGTTGACGCCATGCAGGAGAGACAAATTGAGCGCAAGATGTGTCAGGCAGTCGCGAAACTGGGTTGCGCAGCGTTGAAGTTCGTGTCACCGGGGAAAAGTGGCGTACCGGACAGGATCGTCTTATGTCCTGGCGGTCGTACCGTCTTTATAGAGCTGAAACGGCCAGGAGGGAAGCCTCGGCCGCTGCAGATGCACGCAATTCATCGTCTGCGGGAACTGGGGTTCCCCTGCTTTGTCGTTTCAACGACAGAAGAAGTCGAGGCTTGCGCACGACAGATCGAGCACATGATGCAGGAATGGGAGGGGAAATCGTGAAGGAGTTTGTCCCGCGAGGGTATCAGCGCTACGCGATCCGCTTCATAGAGGAGCATCCGGCCTGTGCGCTTTTCCTGGATATGGGAATGGGGAAGACCGCCATCACCTTGTTCGCCATCCGTAGTCTCATGTATGACAGCTACGACGTCAAGCGCGTGCTGGTCATCGCACCGCTGCGGGTGGCAGCGTCTACCTGGCAGGACGAAGCGCAGGAGTGGGAAGGCTTGTCGGACCTCTCTATCGTGTCGTGTCTCGGGACAGAGGGGCAGCGCAGGGCGGCTCTCCGGCAGCGGGCTGACATCTATACGATCAACCGCGAAAATATCCCCTGGCTCGTCCAGTACTACGGCAGGCGCTGGCCGTTCGATATGGTCGTCATTGATGAGAGCTCTTCGTTCAAGTCTCCGAAGGCGCGGCGCTTTAAGGAGCTGCGTCGTGTGCGCCCTTTGATGCATCGCATTGTAGAGCTGACCGGCACGCCAGCACCGAACGGCATGATGGATCTCTGGAGTCAGATTTATCTCCTCGACCTCGGAAAACGTCTCGGCCATACCATTGGCGAGTATCGGCGCAGATGGTTCACACCGGGAGCCGGGGCGGGCTATGTCACCTATACCTGGAACGAGAAGAAGGGAGCCCGTAAAGAGATTTCCAACGCAATCGGCGACATCTGTGTCAGCATGAAGGCAAAGGACTACATCGATCTGCCGCCCGTGCTCCCGAACGTTGTCAAGGTGAGACTGAGCGAGGCGAAGATGAGAGCTTATAAAAAGTTTGAGCGGGAACAGATCCTCTCTCTGGCTGACGAGGAAATCGCGGCATCATCCGCGGCAGTCCTGTCGAATAAGCTCCTGCAGTTCACCTCCGGGGCGATCTACGATGCAGATGGGAAGACTCGGAAGATTCACAGGGCCAAGTTGGATGCCCTGCAGGATGTCATCGACGCAAACGCCGGGAAGCCGGTCATGGTCTTCTACTGGTTCCGCCACGAGCTTGACCGCCTGAAGGCGGAATTTCCGCAGGCAAGGACACTTGATGGTTCGCAGGACATCCGTGACTGGAATGCGGGAAAGATACCGCTCCTCTTTGTGCATCCAGCGTCAGCCGGGCACGGGCTGAATCTGCAGCATGGAGGAAGCATCATCGTTTGGTACTCGCTCCCCTGGAGCCTCGAGCTCTATGAGCAGGCGAACAAGCGTCTGCATCGGAGCGGGCAGACACACACAGTCATCATTCACCACCTCGTCGCGCAGGGAACTATCGATGAGGATGTCATGCGTTCCCTCGTGGACAAGCGACGGGGGCAGGACAGCATGATGGAGGCCGTGAAGGCGAGAATCAAAGAATTCGGAGGGGAAAGACTATGAGTAGAGCGAACTTGTTTGCGGGTATCAAACCTGTCATGCCTTGCATGGACGACAACGGAAACATTGACCTCGCAGCACAAGCCGAGCATGTCGCAAGCGAGTATGAGGAGTTCCAGAAGGCATTTTGTCTTTATCAGACAATGTCTACAGGGAAACATCGCGCGCATCTCGCAGAAGAAGCCGTCGATCTCATGACTTGTGTTGCGACGTTCCTCGCGGCTGCTTGTCCTGATCTCATCGTAGACGCTGTCCAGCTTGTCAACTGCAAGAACAGGATGCGCGGGTACTTCGACCATAACAACGACTGAGGGAGGGAGAATATGTTTTCACATAACGACTATCTGAAGCTCACAAAAGACTACTTGCGTGAGTATGAGACCTACAAGGCAGCCGTTAAGGCCATCACACAGGCGGTTTGCGACCTGCGGAGAGGGCTTGCAGGTCAGACCATCAAGACGGTGAGATATGATGATGTTCCCGGAGGAGGTGGTGGTGCAGGGCTCAACAGCGTCGAGCAGGCAGCAGAGACCCGCATCTATGACGAAGACAGACTCGCAGCCCTTGAACAGGAATTAGAGCGATTAAAGATGCAAGTGCAGCGTATAGGCTTCGCTCTCGCAGCGCTGGAAGGCGAAGAGATGACGATCGTCGAGATGTTTTACTTCCAGCGCCTGGGCTATGCGGTCATGGCAACGCGCATCCACGCAAGCGAACGGACCTGCCGGCGTCGGGTTCATGATGTAACACAGAAAATCGCCCTGCTCATCTTTGGCATCCGGACGAAGGAGAAGGTGATGTTTCTCAAGTAAAAATAGGAGGTTGGCCGCTTTTTGGCCGTTTTTTGGCCGCTTTTTGGCCGTTTTTTCCGTTTTTCCGTGGTATAATGATAGTGTCAGCAGAGCGGTCAGAAAGAGATGCCCGCTGGCAATATCCATCATGGTTTCATTGAGAACAGCCTCTACGAAAGCCCCGGCACTATTTCGCGTCGGGGCTTTCGTGTACACAGAGAAGAGGAACGGAGAGGAGGCGGGGTAGTGACGGTGATACATTGCGACAATGACAAATGCAAGTACAACGAGGATCAGCTGTGCACGCGGGCGGACATGTACTGCGTCGGGCGGCGCTGCCGGAGTGAGCGGCACATGACCTACATCGACCTCATGCGCGGGCGCGATCCCTGCCCACATATGTAAATGACATGAGCGAAAGAATCAAGCGTGTAAGTAAAAGCTACTGGGGGATCGCCTTCCTGTGGGCGGTCACGTCTATCGGCGAACCTGTGACATGGCTTACAGTCGTCAGTGGAATCGTCATCGGCGGTTACCTCATCTGGAAGATGGTAGGTGATGCAGATGAATGACGGCGTAAAGAAAGACGGGCGCGGTGGCGCGCGTGAAGGCGCTGGAAGAAAACGGACGTCGCCGGAGGGAACCTTGAGGAAAGGCCGGACGCTGAGAGCATCGGACAGCGAATGGGAAATCATCAAGGACTTCGCCCGCGTGCTGAAGCACGATCCGGAGCGGGCGGAGCGGATGATGGCAGAGCTGAAAGGGGGTGAGCGGTGAATGGCCAATATCATTGCTGTGGTTTGGGATTTTGACAAAACCTTGATTGATGGTTACATGGAGACACCGATCTTTGAAGATAATGGCATCGATGAGCATCAGTTTTGGGGAGAGGTCAATGACCTGCCGAAGAAATATCTGGAAGAGCAGAATGTCAAGGTGAATCCTGATACTGTGTACATGAACCACCTGATCAATTACGTGCGGGCAGGGAAGATTAAGGGGCTGAACAATGAGCGCCTTCGGGATTATGGCAAACGCATGAAATTCTATCCTGGCGTCCCGGACATCTTCCAGCGCACGAAGAATCTGATTGAGCAGAATGATATTTATCAGGAATACGATATCAAGGTGGAACACTATATCGTCAGCACTGGCCTGACAGAAATCATTCGCGGCTCACGTGTCGCTGATTACGTTGATGGCATATGGGGCTGCGAGTTCATCGAGAAGAGGAAGGAAGACGGCGAACGCGTGATAGACGAGGTGGGTTACACGATTGACAACACCACCAAGACGCGGGCCCTGTTTGAGATCAATAAGGGTGTCGGCAAGACGCCGGGCGTATCCGTCAACACGTCTCTCCCGGAAGAGAACCGCCGGGTGCACTTTATCAACATGGCCTATATTGCAGACGGGCCAAGCGATATTCCTGCGTTTTCCGTTGTCAATCATCACGGCGGCGCGACTTTTGCGATCTATCCGCCGGGAGACATGAAGGCCATGAAACAGGTCGAACAGATGCGCGAGGATAGGCGCATTGGCCTGTCCCCCGACGATTAGAATCTTTAAACGAAAGGAAGCTCTTTAAATCTTAAAATTGCTTGGTTTTACATACCTTTCCGGATCCTTATGGGTTGCAACTGTAGCGACTAGATAACGGCTAATCTCCTTGAGAAGATGTTCTAGGCGACTCGGTGTTCATTGTAGTATGCCTCTGGTGTACGGTAGCCATTAGCCGAATGGATTCGCTGGCGATTGTAGAAAATCCAGATATACTCGAAAATTGCAGACTTTGCCTCAGAACGCGTCCTGAAATG
>NZ_KB908412.1 GCF_000381005.1 Selenomonas bovis DSM 23594 | reverse complement strand
GCTCAAGGGGATCGCGTGAGGCGGAATGGTACGACGTGGTACGACGTGGTACAAAAAAGCCGCCCGCAGGCGGCCAGGAAAGGAAGCCTAAATGTCACCTGACGAATATATCAGAAATCGCTTGGACGAACAGCAAAAATGGTTCAGCTGCAAAAGTACGGAAAACCAGCGCGAATATAAGCGTTTGCGGCGCTTAGAAACCGCATGCGTCCTCCTGCTTCCGGTTCTCGGAATGCTGCCGATTGCAGATCCTTGGCGCGACATTATACTCGTGTTACTCAGTGCCATAGCATCCTATCTCCGTTTCTTTGCTGGCCTGGACTCATGTCACGACTTATGGTTGCAGTATCGGGCAGCCAGCGAGGCCTTGAAGCGTGAAAAACTCCTGTACGAAACGCGCACAGGAGTTTACAGAGGAGATGACAGGGACACTGTTTTAGTGATGCGCGTCGAGAGCATCATTGCTTCCGTCAATGGAGATTGGATCCAGATCAAGCAAGACGAACCTCCGACACCTCATTCATCGACAGGTTCGTAGGTCTTGGCAAAAATATCCGGCTTGCAAGGATACTGCTCTCCTTTTACGCCGGTTATAATGTAATCCCCCACCGACGCATGATGGTCGCCTTCCAGTGTGTGGATAATCATCTCTCGGTCTGTCTGATAGGCCTCAACCACAACAGGCTTCTTCCGGTATTTCCTTACTTTCATCTCGCCCCACCTCTTTCACCGTGCTAAGTCGCGATAAAATGCCACTTCTTGCTATTTCATGTATATATTGTATCACAAGGGAAAGGATGATAGATATGCCTCGTACTTATAATCTTTTCATCAGCCATGCTTGGCAATACAACGATGACTACTCTACAGTTGTAAGGTGGCTATCACAAAGCTCTCTGGACTATCGGAATTACAGTGTACCTCAGCACGATCCACTTGATGTAAGGACAAATGCAGGACTAGAGAATGCGTTGACCAATCAGATAAGGCCCGCCAGTATCGTTATCATCATCGCGGGGATGTACGATGCCTACAGTAAGTGGATTGACTATGAGATTGACGAAGCTAATCGCATGGGAAAGACCATCATCGGCATCCGTCCCTGGGGACAGCAGCGCATTCCCTTGAAAGTCCAACAAGCCGCCACGGAGATGGTGGGCTGGAACTCGTCCTCTCTCATAGATGCTATCATGAGATATTAAGTCAGCGACATGCTCAAAAGTAGCCATTTTGGCGGCGCCGCCAAAATGCAAACAAAAATAGCCGCCCGCAGGCGGCACGATTTGCAGCAGCCGTTGACAAGACGGCCCTGAGTTGCCTCGTACGAGGCAGCTGGATAAGAAGGTGGTTGTCGGCCACCCCGCGCCGGACGCCCGTAGGCGTGCCGAGGCTTGTGGTTTCAGTATAACATATTCCCGTGGGACGCGCCACGGAGAAAGGAGCACATCATGGCAACTGTACGCACCCGCAAGCGCGAGAAGACGTGGACAGCGGCAACATCGCCATCGTTATGGTCAACGGCGACGAGGCCACCGTCAAGGAAATAAAGGAAACGGATAGCGGCCTGACGCTCATCGGCCATAACGTCGCCGTCTACGCCCCGCATTTCTACAGCCGCGAGGAAGTCGAGAAGCTCCCTGTCCGCATCATTGGCAGAGTGATTCAGAGCATCAGCAAATTCTGAGCACGCAAAAGACCTCCAACAGGCGGCAATGAACCCTGAAAAATTCATAGCGACATGGCTCCATTTTGGTATAATAATCTTGAAGGACGGTGAGCGATATGCCTTTCAAGAAAATGAGAAACGATATAGACGAGCAGATTCTCACGGCCAAAGAGAAGCAGCGCGAGCTTTCTGCCCGTTTGCAACAGAACATTGAAGAATTTCATAAGGAGTGGGACAAATGGAACAAGCCACGAAAATTCAAACGGACACCCCGGAAGAACCGCTGATTGATATTTTCTACAAAGATACCTATCGACTCAACTCACTTGTTTCACAGATCAACCAAGGAGCCTTGCAGAGCGTCACAACCACGTTGGACGACTCGCAAGGCTCTATTCATTCGACAAAGGCCGGCATCGGTATCCCAAAAGCACTCGGTATAGGTAGCGACAACGCACAGTCTCAAAGCCTAAAGCAGAGCATCCAGAAAACAAAATCTTCCTACGATGATGTCATCTTGGAATTGCTCGCCCAGCTCGAGCTATCCCCACAGGGAAACGTCAGCAAAGGCACTATCGCGCAGCTGTCCATTTTGCAAGGCACGATATCCCTCAAGAATTACAAGATGATTTCCTCCATCATCCCGATGCTCGATGACTACGGCGACCTCATGGACGACACTGCACAGAAAAAGCAGATCATCCAGCTCCAGATTGCCTACCTCAAGGAGCCCGGCCACAAGACAAAGGATACACGTGAAACGTTGCAACGACTAGAAAAGCAGCTTCTAGACCTGAAACTCAGCTCTATTCCCGCAGAGATGACACAAAAGCAGATGCAGTTCATCATGCCGTTCCTGCCGCAGGGAGTCGGGCTCGAACTGAAGATGGAGAACGGCGATATCGTCAATGGCAATTTAAAATCAGAGTATCTGATTGATACAGAGGAAAGTATTTTCCTGAACTACAACGAGTGCCTACCTGGCGTTTGGAACGTTCTCGGGATTGTCGACGAAAGCTCTCACCAGAATCAGGTAAATCAAGAAAACCCTCTGAGCGCCCTCTCAAAGGTCATGTTCGACATGTCCCAGCTCTTTCTGACAGATGAGAGTAAAGCTACCATCATCCCATTACTCATCTATCGTGAACTGAATGTAGACTAAGCCGCCCGCTGCTGGCAACAAAAAAGACCGCCCTGCAGGCGGCCGTGAAATGAATATCACATGGACAACATCATCATCTATAACACGGGTGGCGGCGCAACTAGCGTCAAACTCTACGCCGATGACGGTACAGTCTGACTCGCCCGCGCGGAAATCGCGGCTCTTTTCCAAAAAGACCGCTCGACCATCTCAAAGCATATCAAGAACATCTTTGCCGAGGGCGAGCTGGATGAAAAGAACAATGTGCATTTTTTGCACATTGATAATTCCAAGAAGCCTGTGGCTTTCGAGCGCGAGATCCCCGCGATCAAGCACTGCAAGCAGTGACAACGTTTTGGCGGCGCCGCCAAAACGCAAACAAAAATAGCCGCCCACAGGCGGCATAAAGTTCGTAACACAATCACGACACGGATTCTATTTTTTCGACAATCAGACGTTGCACCCATTCCGGCGGCATGCGGCGGCCCGCATTCCAATCTTGAACCGTGCGGTACGGAGCGCCGAGGATTTCAGCGAGTTTCTTGATGTTAAGACTTGCCCTTTCCCTAGCATACTTGATGGGGTTGTTTTCCCGATCCATCACCTCCTGATATGCCACGGTATCAGCGGCCACCAATGTGACGATATCGTCAGGCTTTCCTTTCTTGACAGCGTCCATCGTCGATGCCGCGGGAATCGCCTCGCCCTCGTGTTCCGCAGACCAAAGCATCAGGTTCAGGACATCCGCCGCATTTTCAAGGGCTTCCGGCAGCGTCGCTCCATCTGTAAAACAGTTTTCCAGATCTGGAAATGTGACATAGTACGTTTTATCCTCTTCGCTCCACGAGATAAGGGCTGGATATGCGTATTTCATGATGATTCCTCCTCTATGTTTGACAGGAAGGGGCTACTGCCCCTCACCTCATTCAATTCCTGCTTGCTTGAAGATTGCCTTTGCGGTTCCCGGCGGTATGTCCTTTGCATGGCGCCATACCGGAAAACACTTCTGTGTCATAGGGCTATAGAATATGTCATGATTTCCACCGTGCGCCATAAACTTGCATCCATGTTTCTTCAGGATTCTCAACAGTTCCGACCGTTTCATTTTCTTCCTCCTCTATGATTCCATTATATACGCTCTGCGTGTATATGTCAATACAAATACACGCAGAGCGTGTATTTCAATGCCGAGCCGAACCTCACCTATAACGGTGTTGTCCTCGGAGAGCAGGATATAGTAAAATTCACAGGAGATGACATGTATGAGCAAAGTTCGCACCCGCAAGCGCGGGAAAACGTGGAGCTACGCCTTCGAAGCGGGCAGGACGGATGATGGCAGGAGGAAGGTCGTTGAACGAGGTGGCTTCTCCTCGCGTGATGAAGCCTATGAGGCCGGTGTGAAGGCCTTCACTGACTGGAAGCATGGCAACATCGGCATCACAAACGAACGTGTCACCTTGAAGGTCTTTCTTGAGGACTGGTTGGCTAACGTCTGCGCAACGAATGTTAAGACCGGCACCTTGGCCTCTTACAGAAGCCAGATCCACACGCATATCATCCCCGCACTCGGCGGCCTTCCCCTTACAGACCTCACACCTGCGCGCCTCGACGCCTGGATGCGGGGGCTTGCAAAAGAAGGTCTCTCCCGGGGAACACTGCGCCTGAATCTCGCCATCCTGGGGGTCGCTCTCAGCTACGCCGTCTATCCTGCGGAGCTTATCGCCAGCAATCCAACTCACTATATCAAGATACCAAAAAGTGCGCCTGCGAAGGTCATAGAGCGCAAGATCATCCCGCAGGAACAAGCACTCACCCTCTTCCATCAGTTTCTTATCTCGTCCCCTTGTGTCGCGCTTGTCATTCTGCTCCTTTATCATACCGGCATGCGCGTCTCAGAGGTATTAGGGCTCGTATGGGAGGATATAGACCTACCAGGACGGGTCATCCATGTCAGACGTCAGATTATCAGAACCCAACGACCCTTACGCTTTGGATCTCCGAAATCAGCTGCAGGTCTGAGAGACATCCCGATCGACGACACGTTGGCCATCTATCTCTACGCTTGGCGGAAACGTCAGCGTGTCGTCCGTGCGAGGAAGGGGAGTATTCTTGCAAACTATGTCGACTGTCACAGACAAATCACAACATGCTCGCGGGGTCATCAACCTGACGACACGACAGAAATTCATCTCGTCTGCACGCTCGACAATGGTCGCCCCTGCCAATACGCGTTTCTCCGGTATCATTTCGGACAATGTGGTCTCAACGCCCACTCGTTCCGCCATACGCATGCCACACTTCTCTACGAGAACGGCGCAAGCGCGAAGAGCATTGCCGCCCGCCTTGGCCACGCAACGCCTACCATCACAGAAGAGCTCTATACGCATCCCACGGAAAAGATGCAACGAGATGCGCTCAAAATTTTCACAAAAACCCTGCAGACAAACACGAAATGCAGACAAAATGACGACAAGCGGTGAACCCCGCCTAGTAATCACGGGGTTCACCGCTTGTTTTTCCATTAACCGCAATTATGATGGCAAGACGTCAGGCATCGCATGCGGGCAGCAGCACGCGGCGCACGCGCGCCGCCACGCCGCCAAAGATATCATAGGAGATCGCGTTCTCTGCCGCGAGACCGCTGCCGAGCGCGATCTCCGGGCGGTTGGCGCCGTGGTAGTCCGTGCCCGCCGTCGGCAGCAGGTGATATTTCCCGATGAGGTGCACGGCGAACGCGCGATCCTCCTCGCTGTAATTCGGATACCACGCCTCCATGCCGTCGAGCCCGAGCGCTTGGAGGTCGCACACGGCACGCTCCTGCTCTGCGCGCGTCAGTCCCTTGAGGCCGATGCGCTTGTGGAAATGCGCGAGCGACGTCACGCCGCCCGCCGCATGGATGAGCGGCAGCGCCTCCTCCGCCTCCACGGCTGAGGCGAGCCCGAGCGCCTTGACTGCGGGATCGAGGTAGTTGTCCCAGAGCGGCTGCGCATGATCGTAGAGATGGAGCGAGACAAGATAGCGCATGATGGCGTAGCGGTCGAGCGGCCCGTAGGCGAACGCCTCGACATCCTCCTCGCGGATGGGGACGCCCTTCGCCGCGATATAGGCAATGATTTCGGGGATCTTCGCCTCTTTGCCCGCGCGCACCTTCCGGTAGAGCTTCAGGAATTCCGGGCTATCCGCCGCGAAGCCGAGGCAGACGATATGGAGCTTGCGCCCGCGGAACCGGACGGAAAGCTCCATGCCCGGCAGGAAACCGAGGCCGAGACGCGCGGCTGCCTGCCAGGCCGCCGCGTCGCCCGCGATGTTGTCGTGATCCGTAAGCGCGAAGGCCGCGAGTCCCCGCTCCGCCGCGTGCGCCGCAAGCTCCTCCGGCCTCATGCTGCCGTCCGTGACGAGCGAATGCACGTGCAAATCAACGTATTTCATGTGACGTTTCTCCTTTCCACTCCCTCTGGGCAGCGAAGAAATGATAGACGGCCTCCGCCGCCGGCTGGTTCATGCCGGAAACAGCCGCGAGCTCCTCGACACTGGCCGCCTTGATTTTCGCGATGCTGCCGAACGCGCTCCAGAGCGCCTTGCGACGCGCGGGGCCGATGCCGACGATATGATCGAGGATGGAGACGAGGTTGCGCTTGCCGCGCAGCTTGCGGTGGTAAGTGATGGCAAAGCGGTGCGCCTCATCGCGGATGCGCTCGATGAGATAGAGCGCCTGGCTGTGACGCGGCAGCACGACGGGCTCGCTCTCACCCTCGCGGAACACGAGCTCGAACTGTTTGGCGAGGCCGACGACGGGAACGTCCGCATGGCCCGCGCCGCGGATGATCTCGAGCGCCGAGGAAAGCTGCCCTTTGCCGCCGTCGATGACGATGAGGTCCGGCAGATCCTCCTCGGGCAGGTCGCCGTAGCGGCGCTGCGTGACCTCGCGCATGGAAAGGAAATCGTCCGGCTTCCCTTCCGTGCTCCTGATCTTGAAGCGGCGGTAGTCCGATTTTTTCGGCATGCCGCCCTCGAAAACGACCATCGAGGCGACGGTCTCCGCGCCCTGGATATGCGAGATATCGAAACACTCCATGCGGTACGGCGGCTTCTCGAGGCCGAGGTAGCGGCCGAGCTCCTCGACGGCCCCGAGCGTCTGCGCATCCGTCTGTGCGCGCCGCGTCTCCTCGTCCGCGAGAAACTTCTCCGCGTTGCTCGCCGCCATCAGCACGAGGTCATGCTTCGTGCCGCGCTGCGGCACGACGAGATGCACGCGCGCCTGCTTGCGCGCCGCGAGCCAGTCCTCGATGAGCGGCGCCTCCGCCACGGCGAGCGGCAGCAGGATCTCGTGCGGCAGGAACGTCGCCCGGTGGTAATACTGCTGCAGGAACGCCGCGAGCAGCGCGGCGTCTGACTCATCCTCGCTGCCCTGCAAAAGGAAATGCTCGCGCCCGATCATCTTGCCGCTGCGGATGAAGAAGACCTGCACGCAGACGCCGAGCGCCGAGCGCGCCATGCCGATGGCGTCCTGATCGCCCGCTCCCGTCACGATATTCTGCTTTTCCGCGATCTTCTTCACGGCGGCCAGCTGGTCGCGCAGGCGCGCCGCGATCTCGAAATGGTACGCCGCCGCCGCGCGTTTCATGCGGAACGTCAGCTCGCGCTCCACATCCTCCGTGCGCCCCTCGAGAAAGAGCAGCACGGCGCGGATGAAGACCGCGTAGTCCTCCCGTGAGATCTTGCCGACGCACGGCGCAAGGCAGCGCTTGATATGGTACTCGAGACACGGGCGGTCCTGCAGCGTCCGGCAGGTGCGCAGCGGAAACAGGCGGCGCAGGAGCTTCAGGCTCTCATGCACCGCCGTCGCGTTCGTATAGGGGCCGAAATAGCGCGCGCCGTCCTTGACGACGCGCCGCGTGATGAAGACGCGCGGGAACTCCTCCTGTACCGTGACCTTGACATACGGATACGACTTGTCATCCTTGAGGCTGATATTGTAGCGAGGCCGATGCTTCTTGATGAGGTTGCACTCGAGGATCAGCGCCTCGACCTCGCTCGCCGTCATGATGAACTCGAAATCCGCGACCTTCGCGACCATCGCGCGCACCTTCGGCGTATGGTTGCGGCTGCTCTGGAAATACTGCCGCACACGGTTCTTGAGCACGACGGCCTTGCCGACGTAGATGATCTTCCCCGCCGCGTCCTTCATGATATAGACACCGGGATTCTCCGGCAGGAGTTTCAGCTTTTCCCGCACGATGTCCGTCATGACCCCACCTCCCGCTTAGATATGGAAGAACTTCGTCAGATCCTTGCGGTGCCCGACGACGAGCACCGTATCGCCCGCTGCGCACTGCGTCGCGGGCGTGATCTCCACCGTCAGGCGTCCCTTCTCCTTGATGCCAAGCACGTTGACATGGTAGCGTCGGCGGATGTCGAGCTCGCCGATCGTGTGCCCGGCCCACGCTTCCGGCATCGGCAGCTCATAGACTGCATAGTCGTCGCCGAGCTGGAAGTAATCGAGAATATGGTCGTAGCCATAGCGGATGGCCGTCCAGTTCGCGAGCTGCTTCTCCGGGTAGACGACCTCGTCAGCACCGTTCCTGAGCAGGAATTTCTCATGGATGCCGCGCGAGGCGCGCGAAACGACATACTGCGCGCCGAGCTCCTTGAGCCGCAGCGTCGTCTCGAGCGAGCTCTGGAAATCGTCGCCGATTGCGACGATGCAGAGATCGAAATTGCGCACACCGAGCGACTCGAGGAAGCGCGGATCCGTCGTATCCGCGACAAGCGCATTCGTCACGAAGGGCAGTGCGAGATTGACTTTCTCCTCATCCTTGTCCACGGCGAGGATTTCATGGTCGAGCTCGTTCATCTTTTTCGCGACATAGCGCCCATAGCGCCCAAGCCCGACGATCAGGACAGATTTCTTCATACTAACACCTCAACCAACTGTAACCGCGCCCTCCGGCAGGCGACGCGGCACCGGCTCGCGCCGCGTGTGCATGGCATAGATCAGCGTGAGCGCGCCCATGCGGCCGAAATACATGAGTCCGCAGAGCAAGAGCTGTGAGACGGAACTCAGATGCTCCGTGAGACCGATGGAAAGCCCGACCGTGCCGAGCGCCGAGGCCGTCTCGACCATCGCGTCCATGAGCGGAACGCTGTCATGATAAGAAATAAAGACCGTCACCAAAAGCAACAGCACGAGGTAGACGAGGAAGATCGTCAGCGCGCGCCGCACGGTCTCGAGGGAGATGCGCCGCCCGAGATGCGTGAGCTCCACATCCTTTTTCAGACGCAGAGAGGAGGCCATCGTCGCGAGCAGCACGAAGAGCGTCGTCGTCTTGATGCCGCCCGCCGTCGATCCCGGCGCGCCGCCCGTGAACATGAGCGTGACGAGCAGCAGCCGCCCCGTCTCGCTCATCGCCTCGATATCGACGGTATTGAACCCCGCCGTGCGCGGCGTCACCGCCTGGAAGAGCGAGGCCCAGAACCGCGCCGCCCCCTGCAGCTCGGGAAACTCCAGCATGTAGAAAATCGCCGTCGGCACGATGACGAGCACGGCGGTCATGAGGAGGATGATCTTCGTCTGCAAGCGGCAGCGGCTGAGATGGCGGCCATGCAGACGCAGATCCCCCCAGGTAATGAAGCCGAGGCCGCCCGCGAGGATGAGCGCGACGACGACGAGATTCACGAGCGGATCCGCCGCGTACGCCATGAGCGAGCCGCCCGCCCGCTCCCCGAGGAGGTCAAAGCCCGCGTTGCAGAACGCCGAGACCGCGTGGAAGAGCGCGAGCCAGCCACCCTCGCACCAGCCGTAGTCCCGCACGAACACCGGCAGCAGCAGGAGCGCCCCGAGGAGCTCGCAGCCGAACGTGAAGAGCAGGATGAACCGCAGCTGCAACACAATGCCGCCGAGCTGCGGCGCCGCCACAGCCTCCTGCATCGTACTGCGCTGCATAAAACCGACCTTGCGCCCCGAGGCCACCGTCACGGCCACCGCCATCGTCACGACGCCGAGGCCGCCGACCTGGATGAGGAGGAGCAGCACGAGCTGGCCGAACATCGACCAGTAGAGCGCCGTGTTCTCCACCGTGAGCCCCGTGACGCAGCTCGCGGACACCGTCGTGAAGAGCGCCGTCAAAAACGGCGCGCCCTCGCCGCTTTGCGTGGCAAACGGCAGCATGAGCAGGAGCGTCCCGGCCGCGATGAGCGCGAGAAAGCTAAGTCCGATGACCTGGAACGACGAAAACTGCCGCCCTGTGAAAGGAACGCGCAAAGGAACCTCCCCTTTCGCACCGCAGAGGCGCACCGCCCGCGGGCAAACAAGAAACGGCACCGTCCGCAGACGCTGCCGTCACACATTCGACTGGTGCGGATGAAGGGGGTCGAACCCATACGCCTTGCGGCACTGGATCCTAAATCCAGCGCGTCTGCCAGTTCCGCCACATCCGCATGTCTCGTCCTGCCGCCTCAGAGAGTCCGCAGGAACTTCTCTATTATAGCAAACAGTCCAAGCCTGCGTCAACAACTACAGCCAAACGACACATCTGGCCGCAGCACCAGGCATCAAACCAGCAATACGAGACGTGAGGCAAACTCATAGGAACTACCCATTCCCTCAATGCCGCTTCGTAAAGAATCCACAAAGGCCGCGCCTGAGCCTGCCGCCCGCGCCGCCGGTACCTGTTGTGCCATCCGACTGCCAGACCTCGCCGCTCAACAAATCGAGACAGGAGATACAGCCTCCCGGCAGATAGGAACCCGTATCCATCATGAGCACCTTGCCGCCGGAGAAAGCCTGCGGCCGCGCGGGGAGGCCCAGCGCGGGCAGCGGTGTATGACCGATGACAGCGATCTCCTCCCTCTGATATTCCTCGCGGTGGAACGCGAGATCCCTGCTCCAGAGGAAGTCCTCCGGCGCCATCGCCGTCAGCGGCACGGCTGGATCGCGGCTGACACTCGCATGAGCGAATATGTACCGCCTGCCTCCAAGCGTCTCCTGCCAGCAGAGCGGCATCTTCCGTACGGCCTCCAGCCATGCGGGCAGAAGCTCCTCCCGCCTGCCGCTCGCATAAAGCTGATGATCGGTTTCGCTGCCGCCGTTTTCCAGCCAGAGCGCTTTTGGCGAATCAAACCAATCATCGCCCTCCTGCGCCGTCGATTCCGCGCGGCAAGCATCGAGCAGCATCTGGTCATGGTTCCCCCGCAGGAACACCATATCGTCTCTGCCGAAATGCCCGAGCACCCAATCCATCACCTGCACGTTGCCCGAGCCGCGGTCCAGATAATCGCCCAAGAAGAGTGCGCAATCCTGCCCCGCGCGAAAACCGACCTTCCGCCAAAGCGTCTGAAATCTCGAAAACTCGCCATGCAGATCACCGATGACCAGGTATCGCTCCATATCACTCATCTCGCTTTCCCGCCGCCTGTGAAACAGACATCAGCCAAGACATCTGCGCCTATGAATTATTTTTTCAGCTTTAGTCCATCGTGAAACGCTCTGCCGACGACTGGACCGATGACGCGGTACGTCTTCGTGCTGATATCAAAGATGATAGGCTGCAGCTTATCGTAGTCCACGCTGCCGTTCGTGAGCACGGCCTCGTCCGCCTGCTCCGCGACGATCCTCCCGACGAGGATGCCGGTCTCATCGTCATAGCTCTTGACCTCGCACTCCAGCGTCACGGGAAACTCCTCAATGATCGGCGCGTTGACATGAGCGCTTCTATGCACATGGCAGCCGGCCTTTTCCATCTTGTTGACACGGCTGCCAGTCTCCACGCCGAAATAGTCCGCAATCTCCACCGTATCCTTCGTCGCGAAGGCCACAGTGAACGCGCCCGTCGCCTTGATGTTCTCCGTCGTCTTGTGCTTCGCGAGGTAGAACGTCACCTCGCCGTAATCCGACTGGCTGCCCCAGGCGGCATTCATCGCGTTCGGCACGCCTGCCGCGTCATACGTACCGATGATAAAGACGCCTTCCGGTACGACGCATGCCTCTTTCTGTGCAAATTCCTTGCTCATTGCCACGCCTTCCTTTCCAGAATACCTGATTCTCTCGCGCTTCTCTTCCTCGCGCGCCACCATGAAACCTTCATTGCATTTATCGTAGGCGTTCCCTCTACAAAAGTCAAGAATCGATGCTTCCCCGAACGCACAAAGCAGGGGCGGCATCCTCTGATGCCGCCCCTGCCTGGAAGCGCTTCTTATAGGTAGCCAGGCCGGCAGCCGCCCGAGGGGCGGCCAGCCGGTGTTTGGTTTGTCAAGCCCTAACGACTCACGCGCCGATGGCGATGGTATGACCCGTCTGCTCCGTCACGGCCTTCTTCGGCATGTGCACCGAGAGGATGCCGTCCTTGTAGTCGGCCGTGCAGCCCGCTTCATCAATATTGTCGATGTAGAAGCTGCGGCTCATGCTGCTCGTGCTGCGCTCACGGCGAACGAAGTTGCCCTTCTCATCCTTCTCGTCCTTGCTGTCTGCGTGCTTCGTCGCGATGGTCAGATAGTTATTGTCATACGTGAGGGAGATATCTTCCTTCTTGAGCCCCGGCAGCTCAGCCGTCAGGTCGTAGCTGTCCTTATTGTCCTTGACATCCACCTTGAACTCCGGCATACGGAAGTTGTCCATAAACGGTTCGTCAAAGACATTCAGGAAGCGATTGAAGAGGTTATCTTCTTTCTCAAGATCTTTGTGCGAGACAAATGGAACCAAACCAAACATCATCAAGATCCCCTTTCTGAGTCTTGCCGATTCCTTGCTGCAGGAACCGGAACTTCAAACCATTCGATACTCGAGGGTTCAGAGGTTCGTCCGGAGGCCTGGCCCCCTTGGCCGTTCCCCTTTCCTCTCTACATCTTCTATTGTACTCATATTAGTCAAAATGTCAATAGGTCAAAAAGAAAAATCTTGATTTTTTCAACCGTTGCCGATTCACGCCTCCAGCGCCCGGTCAAACGCACGGGCCACTGCCTGCTTGATACTCTCATCTGACTGGCCGGGCTGGGCCTCGAAGCACTTCTCCCCCTCGATGAAGACGCTCGGCACATAGTAGTAATCTTTCCCATACGCCTGCGCCGCCGCACTGCCGTCCTCAATCTCTTCCACCGTGAGCGGCGCGTATGCCGCCTGCTCTGCCTTGAGCTCTTTGATGGCCCTCCTCGCTGCCGCGCAGTAGGGGCAGCCCTGCATGACGATCATGGTCAGTTTTTTCATAGGAACTCTCCTCCTCTTTAGGAATCACTGATTAATTCGGTACCCTGCCTTTGCATATCTGCACTGTCCTCTCGTCGCCCTACAATCCTCAGCGTAGCTCTGCTACGCCTCCGGTTTGTCTCCTAGAGAGATACAGCGCATCTACGCAAATTCAGAGCACCTCATTTAATCAGCGGTTCCTTACGCATTTCTTCCAGCGGGCCGCAGCACGCCTGGACGAAGCTGCTGCATGAGCGGCGCGCCATCAGAAAAGCGGCCGCTTCGACATGAAATCTCTGTTGAGAAAAAGCCCCGCACGGACTGCCGTGCAGAGCCTTCTCTCTTCCTGATGCTTATTTATAGTAGGCGACGCCAGCCTCGAAGAGCTGCTGATCTTTATCGCCCGGGACATTTTTGGCGATATCCTCGCCGATGCGCTCCGAATGGCCCATCTTGCCGAGCACGCGGCCATCCGGGCTCGTGATGCCCTCGATGGCGTTGACGGAGCCGTTCGGGTTGAACGGAATCTGCATCGACGGCTTGCCGTCATCGTCGACGTACTGCGTCGCGATCTGGCCGCGCATGCGGAGCTTCGCGATGATTTCCTGATCCGCGACGAAGCGGCCCTCGCCGTGCGAGACGGCGATGCGATGGACATCGCCGACCTTGACGTTGTTGAACCACGGCGAGAGGTTCGACGCGACGCGCGTCGAGACCATGCAGGAGACGTGGCGGCCGAGCGTGTTGTGCGTGAGCGTCGGCGAGCTATCCGTGAGGTCGCGGATCTCGCCGTACGGCACGAGACCGAGCTTGATGAGCGCCTGGAACCCGTTGCAGATGCCGAGCATGAGGCCGTCGCGCTGATTGAGCAGGCGCATGACCTCCTCCGCGATGCGCGGATGGCGGAACATCGCCGCGATGAACTTGCCGGAGCCGTCCGGCTCGTCGCCGCCGGAGAAGCCGCCCGGCAGCATGATGATCTGGGCCTGCTGGATGCCCTTGACGATGGCTTCAACCGTCTCCTCGACAGCCTGCGGCGTGAGGTTGCGCACGATAAGCGTCTCCGTCTCTGCGCCCGCGCGCTCCCAAGCGCGCGCGGAGTCGTACTCGCAGTTCGTGCCCGGGAACACGGGGATGAAGACTCGCGGTCGCGCGAGCTTCTTCGTTCCCTTGACGGCGTTGCCCGCCTCATAGGGCCGCCAGACCGCCGCATCCTTCGCCTTGCGGCTCACCTGCGTCGGGAAGATCTTCTCGAGCGGCTTCGTATAGGCCTCGACGGCCTCCTTGAGACTCACGACAACGTTGCCGCAGATGATGCTCGGCACGGCCGTCGTGACACCGAGCTCATAGCAGCCCGTGCCCGCGAGCTGCTGCTCGATATCAGAGCCCGCCGCGACCTCGAGGAGGATCGTGCCGTAGTCCGGGCAGAACAGTTCCTCGCGCGTGACCAGCTTCGTAAACTTGAAGCCGATCATGTTGCCGAGGCAGAGCTTCGTGACAGCGGCCGCGATGCCGCCCATGCCGACGCTGCGCGCCGAGAAGACCTTCTTCGCTGCCGTGAGCGCGCTGATCTTCGCGAAGTTCTTATTGAGCTGGTCGAAGACCGGCAGATCCATCTTGTCCTTGCGGCAGGGCACCGCGTAGACCTTGTTGTCCGCGTACTTGAACTCCGCCGAGACGGCGCGATCCGCCGGCAGCACGTCGACGGCGAACGCCGCGAGCGTCGGCGGGACGTGGATATGCTCGAACGTGCCAGACATCGAGTCTTTGCCGCCGATGGCGGGGATCTTCAGCTGGTGCTGCGCCCAGAGCGCGCCGAGCAGCGCAGCGAACGGGTTGCCCCACTTCTCGGGATCCTTGCCGAGGCTCTCGAAGTACTCCTGGAACGTCAGGCGGATCTTGTCCGCGCGGCCGCCGAGCGCGACCATCTTCGCCGCTGCCTCAACGACGGAATAGACGGAGCCGTGGAACGGACTCCACTCCGTGAAATACGGATTGAGGCCGAACGTCATCGCCGTCGCCGTCGTCGTCTCCGCGCCGAGCACTGGCAGCTTCGCCACCATGCCCTCCTGCGGCGCGAGCTGCGTCTTGCCGCCGAACGGCATGAGCACGGTATTGCCGCCGATCGTCGAGTCGAACCGTTCCGCGAGCCCCTTCTGGCTGCAGACGTTGAGGTTCGTGAGGTTCGCAAGCCATGCCTTCTCGATGTCGCCGCCCTGCGCTGCCGCCTCCGGCGTCATGGACGCGAGGTAGCGCTTGCCTTCATCCGGCGCGGCAATCTTCGCCGTGACATGCTGACGCACACCGTTCGTATCGAGGAACGCGCGGTTCATCTGCACGATGGGCGTGCCGCGCCATTTCATGATGAGGCGCGGCTCCTCCGTCACGACGGCGACCTGCGTCGCCTCGAGGTTCTCTTCATCCGCGTATTTGACGAATGCCGCGAGATCCTTCGGATCGAGCACGACGGCCATACGCTCCTGCGACTCGGAGATGGCGAGCTCCGTGCCATCGAGGCCCTCGTATTTTTTCTTCACGGCATCGAGGTCGATGACAAGACCGTCAGCGAGCTCGCCGATGGCGACGGAGACGCCGCCCGCACCGAAGTCGTTGCAGCGCTTAATCATGCGCGAGACAGCGGGGTTACGGAACAGTCGCTGGATCTTGCGCTCCGTCGGCGGGTTGCCCTTCTGGACCTCCGCGCCGCAGCTCGTGAGGGACTCCTCCGTGTGCTCCTTTGACGAGCCCGTCGCGCCGCCGCAGCCGTCACGGCCCGTACGCCCGCCGACAAGCACGATGATGTCACCGGCGGCCGGACGCTCGCGCACGACGTTCTCCTTCGGCGCGGCGGCGATGACGGCGCCGATCTCCATGCGCTTCGCCATGTAGCCCTCGTGGTAGACCTCCTGCACCTGTCCCGTCGCGAGGCCGATCTGGTTGCCGTAGGAGCTGTAGCCAGCGGCCGCACCGAGCGTGATCTTCTTCTGCGGCAGTTTGCCGGGCAGCGTCTCAGAGAGCGGGCGGCGCGGGTCAGCCGCGCCCGTCACGCGCATGGCCTGATAGACGTAGGAACGACCGGAGAGCGGGTCGCGGATCGCGCCGCCGAGGCAGGTCGCCGCGCCGCCGAACGGCTCGATCTCCGTCGGATGGTTGTGCGTCTCGTTCTTGAACATCACGAGCCAGTCTTCCTGCTTGCCGCCGATGTCCGCCTTAATCTGGATGCTGCAGGCGTTGATCTCCTCCGATTTATCGAGATCCTCGAGCAGCCCCTCCTTGCGGAGCTCCTTCATGCCGATGACGGCGAGATCCATGAGCGTGACCTCGCGCGTCGTCGTCTCGCCGTAGACACTGTCGCGATCCTTGAGGTACTGATTGTACGCGGCCTGCAGTGCCGGGCTGAAATAGCCATCCTCGATATCCACCATGTCGACAGCCGTCGTGAACGTCGTGTGGCGGCAGTGGTCGGACCAGTACGTATCGATGACTCGCAGCTCCGTGACCGTCGGCGCGCGGTGCTCCGTGTCGCGGAAATACGTCTGGCAGAACTTCAGATCCTCGAAGCTCATGGCGAAGCCCATCTCGTCCATGAACGCCTGCAGCCCCGCGTCATCGAGGCTGTTGAACTGCTCGAGCACCTTGACATCCGCGGGCGGCGTCATCTTCATCTCGAGGGACGCGGGCTTCTCGAGAGAGGCCTCACGGCTCTCGACCTTGTTGATGCAGTACGCCTTGATCTCGCCAAAGGTCTCGCGATCCACGTCGCCGACGATAACGATGACGCGCGCCGTGCGGATCTCGGGGCGCTCCTTCGCCGTCACAAGCTGCACGCACTGCGCCGCCGAGTCCGCCGTCACATCGTACTGGCCGGGCAGGTACTCCATCGCGAACACGCGCGAATTGGGGAAATGCGGCAGCTTCTCCTCATAGACGACGTCGACGGGCGGCTCGGAGAATACGACGGATTTCACCTTTTCGTACTCCTCGTCGCTGAGTCCCTCGATATCGTAACGGTTGATGATGCGCACGGCCTTGAGGCCTGTGAGGCGGAACGTCTCCGTCAGATCGTCGCAAAGCTGCTGCGCGGGGATGTCGAAGAATCCCTGTCTTTTTTCTACGAAAAGTCTTCTCACCGTCATGGGTAATAATTCCTCCTGCCTCGTATAGCTCTATCTCTCCATGAAACTCCGACCGGGTTGTCATTGGCGCAGCGGGCAAAACGCCCGCAAGCGTGTCAGAGCAGCTCCGTGGAAATCTTGACAACGACCTTTGTCACTGGCGCAGGCCCGTCCTCCGTCGCCACCTGAGGACGATGCACATCCTCCGGGAAGAGCACGGCGAAACTCCCGGGCAGCAGCACGAGATTGCTCTCCGGGACGAGCCGCTCATAAAACGTGACGTCGCGCGCCGCATCATAGGGCGTGCGCACCGAGAGCTCAGGACTCAGCGGACACCAGCCAAGATACTCCTCCCCCTCGACGAGATACTGGATATCGACGAAACGCTGGTGCGTCTCAGGAAAACAAGCATCTGCCTCCCGCGTCGTGTAGCGATCGAGATTCGCATAGCACTGCTCACCGCGAATGGGATAATGGCCATCGGCCATCTTCTTGAAATCATGCGCCCGCAAAAATGCCAGCGCCTCGCGCAGAATGGGCGGAAACTCCACATACCCCTGTTCCGCGGCCTCCATCGTGCCAACAAACATGAAAACGCCCCTCTTCCTCTACTGTTACGCCTTGCGCAGCGCTGATGCATGCTGTGCCCAGAAAAGTCCGGCGCACCTCATTTCACCAGCGCTTTCTTAAGCGCTTCCTTAATTGTATAAAAAAACACCTGGTTCTGCAAGGCATCGGCTTCAATATTTTCCCACCGCGCACGTAACGAGCGCACAAACAGACACGTTTTCCTGCGGGGCAACGGTACAAGGACGCGCCCCGGACAAAGAAAAAGGGGCTGTTGCACGTATCAACAACGTGTAGCAGCCCCTTTTAGTTTGCAAAAAAATGTTGCCAAGGACTTAAAAATCCTTGGCAACAGGCGTAAAATATAGATATGCAAAATCAAATTTTACAAGGAGATTATACATCCCTCGGCGGAAGTTTTCAACTCTGCCTTCCCTTAAATTTTGAATTTCAAATTCCAAAGGATGACCCGGTCCGTCTGCTACGCCACTTTGTGGATGAAATGGATTTATCCGCACTTTACCAGACATTCTCTCAGGCCCATAAGAACC
>NZ_KB908411.1 GCF_000381005.1 Selenomonas bovis DSM 23594 | reverse complement strand
CGCGCCCAGTCGGTGGAATTCGCGGAGAAGAATATGTTTGTGAAGGCGATAGATTTTCGTATCGGAACAGGAGTGGAAGCATAATGGCAGAAACAGGAACGACGCCCGCCGTGAATACGGCGCCGCGCTCCAATCTCGTGAGCGGACAGTTCATCAACATCCAGAAATTTCATGTGGCGAAGCTGCTCGAGGATCCCGTCGGCGGCACGGCGGTCTATGACAAGCCCGTCAGTCTCGGCAAGGTGCTCCGCAAGATCGACATCAAGCCCAAGACGAGCCAGGCGGAACTTTTCGCCGACGGGCAGAGCATCGATACGGCGACGAGCACGGCCTCGTTCGACCTGACCTTCGACACGACGGCGCTGCCCCTGGAGTACGCGGCCTATCTTTTCGGCCACAAGATGGAAAACGGCGTGATGAAGGCCGAGAAAGACGATACGCCGCCGTACTTCGCCGTCATGTTCCAGTCGGACAAGCGCAGCGGCAGGAAGCGCTACACGAAATTCTACAAGGTGCAGTTCACGGAGCCGTCGGAGACGGGCAACACAAAAGAGGAAAGCGTCAAGTACGACACGCCGACTATGACGGCCAAGGCTATCTACCGGCTTTCGGACGGCTGCTCGTATGCCAAGGCGGATGAGGAAGCCGAGGGCTTCACGGCGGACACCGCCGCGAAGTGGTTCCAGGAGGTGTGAGATGGAAAAGCCGAAGATTACCCTTTACGGAAAGACATATACGCCGCGTGAGCCGAAGATGAAAGTCTGGCGCAAATTCCTCGCGTTTTACGACGAGGACAAGACAAAGCTCACAGTCGAGGAGTTCCTCGACGCGCAGGTGGAGCTCATCCTCCTCGCCTTCGACCGAAAAGAAGTCACGCGGGAGGCCGTTGATGAGAACCTCGGCGTGGCGGACATCGTGCCGCTCGTGCGCGAGCTCTTCCTCTGGATCCAGTCGCAGGCGTTCGCGCACCTTGAAAAAATCCCAAACGCCGAGGGGGAGAAGGGCTGAACCTTTCTCCCTACGAGAATCTCCTGCGCTACTACGAGCGCCTGCAGAGCATCTACGGCTGGACGATGCAGGAGGTCGACGCTCATGAGATCGCGTTCCTGCTCGGCCAGCTGGCCGTATTGCGGCGCGTGGAAACGGCGGGGCGGGAGAAATTCATCGACGATGTGATGTGACATGGCAAAAGGACAGAAAATCGACGAGCTCTACATCAGCCTCGGACTCGACATCGCCCGGCTGCAGCTCGATTTCGACACGGCGGGAAAGACAGTCTCAGAGACTGTCTCCCGGCTCAACTCGCAGAACTACCAGCTGAAGCTCAAAACCGACATCGACCTCGCGAAGCTCGAGGGCGCGGGCAGAGAGCTCGACCGGTTGAAGGTGAAGTACGAGGCCGTCAACCGGCAGCTCGACATCCAGCGCCGGAAAGAGGAAATCCTCGCGAATGTCCTCAAGGCGGCGCAGAAGACAGATCCCGACAGCTCGCACACGCGCTACGCGGCGTCGAACCTCCTGCGGCAGCAGAAGGAAGTCGCGCAGCTCGAGGCGGAGCTGCGGAAGCTCACAGCGCAGATGAAAACAGCTGGCATGACGGGCCGCTCGATGGGCGAGAAAATCACGGTTGGACTTGATGCCGCCAAGAGCGGCGTCTCGCGCCTTTCCAGCGGCTTCTCCCTGCTTTCGGCCAAGACGGCGGCGTTTCTCGCTGTCTGTACGACGGGCGCGGGGCTTTTTAACATCACGCACGACGCGATGCAGGCTGGGGAGAACATCTATCGCCTGACGCAGCGGCTCCACACGACGAGCGCGGAGGCCGCGCAGCTCAGCCGCGTCTTTTCTCTCGCGGGCACGAGCATCGACGGCGTTATTCCGCTCTTCGCGCGCCTCGACAAGCAGGTGGCGGCCGCCGGGGAGGACGGAAACAATATGACCGAGGCGCTCACGCGTTTCGGCATCACGCTGACGGACGAAACCGGGCATCTCCTGCCGCTCAACGAGCAGCTCGCGCAGCTGGCGCAGGGCTACAAGAACGCCGCGGCGGCCGGAGAGGAAGAGGCCTTCACCGCCGAGGTGCTCAGCGCACGCGGAGCCGCGCTCATCCCCGTACTCGAGCAGTACGACGATCTCATGGAGATTTCCTCGCATATCAAGACCACGGGCCTGCTGAATCCGGAGGAGGCGCATCAGACATATCTCAAGTGGCGCGAGATGGAGATGGAGGCGGGCCAGCTCAGGCTCGCGCTCGGCTCGGCGCTGATGCCCGTGGCGGAGGACCTCATGCCCTCGGTCATCGGCGGTTTCCAGGACCTCATCGGGAGCATCCGTGAGAACAAGGCGTCCATCGGGGAACTCGCGGGCGTGATGGGAACCTTCGCGCAAACCTCTGTGGATGTCATCCGGGGCGTGGCGGACGCCATGCGCGACCTCGGCGTCAACTCGGAGTCCGTCAAAGAAACGCTCTCTGACATCGGGACGCTTTCGCGTCACGGCGGCATGAAAGACGTCCTGAGCGGCGCGCTTGTCGGCGCGGGCGCTGGCGCTGTGGCGGGGAGCTTCGCGCCGGTTATTGGTACTGGGGTCGGCGCGGCAGGCGGCGCCATCGTCGGCGCGCTCGGCACCTATGAGTTTGGCACGAGTACGGAAAAATTCCAGGACTGGAAGAAAGCCGATGAGGCGCTCGAGCGGGAAAAGAAGGCCGCGCGTGAGGCGGAGGAGGCCCTGCGGAGGAACAGCCGCGCCCAGGAGGAGAACGCCCGGACGGCCCGGGCGAATGCCGCCGCGGTCAAGGCGGCTGCTAAAGCCAGTGAAGAGCTCAAGGAAAGCCTCTTTTCCCTCACGCACAGCGAGCTTGAAACTTCTCTGCATGAGGCGGAGCGGCAGGCGGAAAAGTACCGGAAGTCCGGCGCGGACGCCGCATTCGCCGACGCCTACCTGCAGCAGAAGCGGGCGCGCATCTACGAGGATTTCGAGACGAACGTGCTCGCGAAGGTCGCCGCCGTCCGCCATACGGCGCTTGAAAACCAGCTCGCGGACATCGACCGTGAGGCGGCGGCCTACCGCAGGAAGGGACTCGATGAAGCGCAGGCGGCCTCCTGGGCCGAGGAGCGCAAGGCGCAGATCCGCGAGGCGTTCGAGGAGGAAGCCGCCGCCAAGATCGACAGCATCTATCATACGACGCTTGAGAACCGCCTCGCGGAAATCGAGCGCGAGAAGAAAGCCTGGATAGAGAAAGGCCTCGAGGAAGTCCGCGCGACGAAGTGGGCCGAGAAGGAAAAGCTCGATGCCAGGCGCAGCGCGGCGCTCGAAGTGCTCCAGTCGCAGAAGGAGGAATTCCGGGCGTATCTCACTGGCGGCGAGCGCGGCCTGGCCGACTACTACAAGGAAACGCACGGCTTCACCATGGACGACCTCGCCATGACGCCGGAGCAGCTCGCAGGTTTTCAGAAAGCGCAGAAGCACATGCTCGAGAATCTCCTGCCGAACTTCCGCAATCCGGAGGAAATGGCGCGGGAAAAAGAGGCCGCGCGGCAGAGTTTCTCGGCGGAGATCGACGGCAGGACATACAGCTACGATGAAATCCTCGGCAGCCTTTCTGAGCAGTTTGACGAAAAGATGCGGCAGCTCGTGCCGCAGCAGGGAACTGAGAATCGCATCCCGCAGGCACCAAATATGGCAGCGGTGCCGCAGGTGCAGATCGCCGTCAACATTGAGAACGCCGTGACGCAGGATAACGAGGGCATGCGGCTCCTCGCCGATCAGGTGGCCGACCGCATCCGTCCGGCTGTGGAGAACGCGCTGGGAGGTGGCGGAAATACATATTCGAATTGGTGAGGTCACAACGCTCGACACGGAGAACTGGCAGATCATCCCGGACGACCGCCAGCAGCAGGTCGAGATCATCGGCGGGAGCGTCGTGCAGGACTTCGGCCGCGTGCCGGAGGGTGATAAGATTTCCTGCACCGTGACCGTGCTCGAGGACGGCTGGAAAAGTATCTGCGAGTTCTGGGAACAGAGGAAACTTGTCACGGTCGAGGATGAGGCGGGAAACCTCTGGCGGGATCTGCGCGTCGTGGTCAAAAGCTACGCCTACGTCGACCGCTTTCCCCGGGTCTATAAAGTTACGCTGGAATTTTGGAGGGTATGAATATGGCGAATCAGCTGCACATCTATTACGGGAACATCTCGAAGGAAGGGACGGACGGCACGGAGGCCAGCGCGGGAACGGGGCTTTCGCCCATCTCCGTCACGCTCGACGCGGCGAAGGAGGAGTCGAAGGTCATCATGTGCGCCGTGCGCTGCGATGAAGGCTATCACATCGAGGGCAATACCACACTGAAACTCGTCGGCGCGAACGCCGCGAAATGGAAGCTCGCGCCGGACGGGGATTTTGGCAGTCCCGAGGACGCCGACGCGAACGGCGCCTGGGAGGAATCCATCACGCTCGAGCAGGTGGGGAGCTATAACAGAGCCTTCTGGGTGAAGGCGATGAGCTCCAAGGACGAGAAGCCGTCGAATGACACGAGTGTGTCGCTCCAGGCGGAGGGACTCGTCGCAGCGGATGAGGGGGCATGATCATGAGCTTTCATTACGTCAATCCCGGCTTTGCCGGACTCCTCGACGTGGCGGGAGGAGCGACGGTGGCAACGAGCGAGCGCAGCAGGACGGGATATGGAATTCTGCAGCCAAAGGATAGATGCGGGGTGAAGCTGGAGGCCGTTCTGAAGGAACTCTGGATCAGGTTCGATGTCTATTTGCCGACAAGCAAGGAAGTTCCCAAGGCATTTGAGGCGAAGGTGCTCTATAACGGATTCGGCCTTCGATTTTACACGTATGAAGCCACGAATCAATTCTTCGTGGAACCTTATTGCTCTGGAACCGGGCTTGACCCTAAAAAAATGCCGGTGTACAAGTCCGAAATGGAGGAACTGAAAGCGGAGTGCCATCTTTTCGCGGGAAAAGTCAACTCCGTCTATATGCATGTCAAGCGCGGGACAGGGAACGAGCAGGACGGAGCATTCGAGCTATGGTTCAATGGGGTGCAATATATAAATGGCGCAATCAAATGCTACAACTGGAGCGACAGCTATGTCACGGTTATGAGCAATTCGGAGCTCTTGCTGATATCCGATATCATCATTTCGGACACGGCGTTTGACAAGAGGACGCAGCTCGTATCGGTACCCGCCGTCGGCATTGAGTCTGACATGACGCAGATGGGAGACGGCTCCTATATCGCAACGGACGCAGGGCAGACACTGCTTCAGTATCTTGATATGGAAGCGCTCGCGGATTCCTGTGGCGGCAGTTCCCGGGTGACGGGCGTGGCAGTCATTGGGAATCCGGCGTATCAGATGGAATCCGGCGGCGGTACGCTCACGGGAATCCAGAGCATGAGCGGCACCCTGACGGAATATAGCACACAGCCGCTCCAGAGCGACGCAGCGGGGGTTATCTGCGATTACCATCCGCTCGAGGGTACGGTAGACGGACTGAACGGATTGGCCGTCGGATGGAAGACAGGAGTCTGACATGAAGATCTCACTGAAGCCGCAGGCATATCTCGAGGGAAGCTTTTTCGGCAGGGCGTCCGTGATGCCGCAGACGTTTCTTGAAGGTGCGTTCTTCGGACACGCGGCCTTGAAGCCGTCCGTCTGGCTGTGCCTCGTGCCGGAGACGTCTCATCTGGAGAAGCGCAGCATCGATTTGCGTCGCGTGGTAGGAACCGGGAGCAAAGCGTCTGCCGATACCAGGCGCGAAGTGACAGCGGCCAATCTCACGGCGGCGGATACCCTGCGCGAGGTGCGCTCCTCCCTGCTGGCCTTTACCGAAGCGCGCCTGGCGCGGTGCATCCAAAACTCGCAGATAGCGAAAGCGGA
The DNA here is from genome assembly GCF_000381005.1 of Selenomonas bovis DSM 23594. Lineage (GTDB taxonomy): Bacteria > Bacillota > Negativicutes > Selenomonadales > Selenomonadaceae > Selenomonas_C > Selenomonas_C bovis. The sequence goes on along the minus strand of NZ_KB908411.1, from coordinate 17,349 downwards.
TTTGGCCCGCTGCGTGGGTGGAACGTACTGTGTCCGCAGGGTTGATACCTCCCGCATCCTTTCACGGAACCATGCGGTGCAGCGGGGAGAGCTTTGCCGGAAGGTGGGAGAGGCGCAGAAGGCGACGGCTCCGCTTCGCATGGTCAAGGTGCTGGCAATACGGGCAGAGGCAGACCTGAGGCGCTGCCTGCGGGCATCGGCGCGGCAACACGCGGACAGCAGGCGGCAGCTCAAAAAATCGGAGCGGGAAAACGCAGATACCTCAAGACGTGTGCCGCATGTCCTGCGCTACGAGCCGGAATACCAGTCGGAACTTCTGACGAGCTTTCACGCCCAAGGTATCCGCTCTTTCTCCATGACGCTTGGCGAGCTGACGCTATCGGACACCTATCGCTTGGAAACGGTGCGGCCGCTCACCATCGAGGCGGAGGTTGCGGGAAAGCTCCTCGACTATCCCTTCCGTTTCCTCGTGGAGGAGACGAGCCAGCAGGACTTGCTCCAGACGGCGAAGGGGACGTACAGCCGGGACAAGCTGCTCTATACGGCCATCAACGTGTGCGTGGATGAGGCGAACGTCTCGTATTATGCCGAGGGCATCGCGGACGCACTGGGCCTCGCGCTCGATTTCCGCTGTGATGACTTCATCCCCTCGCAGAATTTCGAGGAGAGCGGCATGACGTATCAGGACTTCATCGCGGCGCTTTTCGGCTGGACGGCGAAGCTGCCGCACCGGCAGGTCAACGTGTTCATCCGGGGCGATACGCTCCACATCATCCAGCGCGGGCAGGAGAACGCCGTGACCGACATCACGGACTGGCCGCACACCCGGCCGACCATCGACCGCAAGCTCGTCCGTTCCCTCTGGCATAGCGGCCGGGAGAACGAAAGCGATCAGGCGCACAGCGATGCGGAGGACGCGCCGATTCCCTTTACCGGCACCATCTCGCTCGGGGAGATCAGCCGTACCTATGAAAACGGCTTCCTCGTGCGTGAGACCAACGAGAACGGCGCGACGGACTACACCTACACGGACGGCTATCTCACGCGCAAGCGCACGCACAACAAGGATGGCTCGACCAGCCTCACGGAATACGCCTACGCGAAAACAGGCCGCGACATCTACCTCTTCAGGGAAACGGAGCGCACGACGGAGGCCGTCGATGACGGCAGGGAGCACAGCGAATACGACTGGCAGGACTGGAACAATCCGGTAAGCGAACGCGTCACTTACCACGCGCCGCTCGGCATGGGCTGGTACGCAACGACCGTCTACGTTGATGGAGAGAACACAGGCAGCACCCTCTCGCAGGGAAAGCCCGGCGGCAAGGCGAGCCGCTACACCATCAATCAGTCGAACCTCGCTCTCGGCTCGCACTATGTGCGCGTCGAGGGCAAAGGCGAGCCGTCCGCCGCGTCGCTCATCGACACGGAGTTCCCCGTCAAAGGCGACGACTATCTCGCGCTGCTCACGGAGGAAATCGAGTGGCTCAACCGCAGGACGAAGGAAACCGTGACTATGGAGATTGTCTCGCGCGTCAGAAACGGCGTGCCGGAGGTAAAGCATATCTTGGACTTCACGGAGCGCGTCAGGTTCGAGGGCTGCGAGTATTTCCTCGTGTCCAACCAGGTAACGCTCACGCCGCGCAGTCTGCGGCAAAGCATCACGATTGCGAGGTGGTATTGATGAACGGAATCGACGGACTCGCGGAAGCCCTGCGGACAGGCAGGAAGCGCATGCGGGAAAACGCGGAGCAGAAAGCGCAGCGCGGCATCATCGAGGACGGCAGAGTCCGCATCGGTGAGCGCAGCTATCCGATGAAAGCCGCCGTCGATGCGGATACGAGCGACGGCAGCCGCGTCTGGGTGCTGATCGCGCGGGATGGAACGGCCGTCATTATAGGAGCGTGAGAGGATGCACCAGGAAAGAGTGACAGCCGTCAGCGGCGGCAATGTGCTCGCTGGCGGCAGATGGCTGCGGGCCATCGGAAATCAAACCATCGAAACGGGCGACCTCGTCTGGACGGACGGCCGCTGCGTCTACGGAAATCTCGCGGAAGGCGGGGAGGCGGCACTCGTCACGGTCGGCAGCAAACAGCGGATTCCCATCTTTTTGAGCGACGGCACGCACTGCCTGTATCGCGGGAAAACGCTGCGGACAGGAGCAAAGGGCGCTATGCACAGTTTGATGGTAAACCGGGGTAGCGAGGTCGCTTTTTCAAATAAATATGACGTAGTGGATGTCTCCTTGAGCGCGGCAGGCGAACCGCGGGAACTCCTCGGAGAAGCCTATCGCCGGGAGAATGGCACGGTTGGTTACAGTTCCCGCGACTATGGAGAAGACATAGGCAGCAAGTTCGGCATCTATTTTGATAACGGCGTACACGAAAGGTATGGCATCAGAGACTGGTACGCCGCAGCAGAGGATATTGTCCATCTCCCCCTGTTGCGGGAAGGTGCAAGGATGGCAGGCGCGGCGGCGCTCCGGCAGCTCGCGAAAGACGCACCCTCCGGGAGACCGGAAGAAAAGACGGTTCTCCAGCTGGAACAATGCGAGATCATCGGCGGCTGGCAGGAATCGGAGCAGGACTACTGCCTGTTTCTGCGGGGCATAGGGAGAACGATTTACATGTCGGGCGATCACCTTTCCTGCTCTGGCGCGCCGGATTATTGTTGGGCGGCAGATGAGAAAAGTTTTGACTTTCTGTCGGTCGTCTATGAGCTTGAGATGGCGGCGGCACCTTCGGCCATTTCGATTCTGCGTGAAAAATACACGAGCGGCCGCGTCTTATCAATTTCAGGTATCTCTGTGGAAGACGATGATGTGAAGAAAGGATTTATTGACGTCATCGACAGCATCGACCTGCCGCTGCCGGACGGCTTTCGCCTCGCGATGGAGCGGCGAGAGAAAACACAGATGGAATCTTCAAGCCGCAATCCGAACGCGTACCGCTATACGCTTAAGACGATAAGGGGTGAGGAAATCTGTGAGCTGGACGGCTGCGAGCCGGGAGACAGGCTCATCGCCTGCAAGACGCGTCCGGGCATGTGGCTTGTTTCCCATAAGGGCGAGCTATACCGCTGCGGGAGAGGCGGCAGGAAAAAAATTGAAACCGGAAGTACCTGCCTCAACGCGCGCCTCCGGCCTACGAGGCAATGCGGAAGATGGATGAAAGGAGATAACTGACATGGAACATATACGCTGCTGGGCAGCGGGAATCGGCGCTTTTCTCGGTGACTTCTTCGGCGGCATGGACGGCCTGCTGACCGTCCTCGTGGCCTTTGTCGTACTTGACTACATCACGGGCGTCCTCTGCGCCATCGTCGAGAAACGACTGTCAAGCGAGACCGGCTTCAAGGGCATCTGCCAGAAAGTGATGATCTTCTGCCTCGTCGGCATGGCGAACCTCCTCGATACACAGATCATCGGCAGCGGCAGCATGCTCAGGACGGCCGTGATTTTCTTCTATTGCGCCAACGAGGGCATTTCCATCACCGAAAATGCTGCGCGCATCGGGCTGCCTGTGCCGGAGAAGCTAAGAAAGGTTATGGAGCAGCTGAAGGGGAAGTGACGGGAGAATATGCGAACAGCCAAGACAGAAACTGGCGTTTGTCGTGGTATCGTATAGGCGCGGTGCCGGTCAAGGCTACTATATAAGAGAAGACAGCATGAAAAAATCCGGTACAGGACATCGAGAAGGATGTCTTGTACCGGATTTTTTTATTATGAGATGAGATTAATTATCAAGGAGGTGACGATACATATCGCGGAAGTCCTTCAGTTCCTTAGAAAAGGTACGTTGTTTGCGTCCAAGAATTTCGGCTATCTTACGGGCAGAGACCCCATCCTGTAGAAGTTGGATGATGCGGTCTGCCTCTGGGTCAGTTTCATGAAGACGCATGATGAGATATTCCAGCAGGTCGTGATTAGCCATTAAGCTTTCTGGCGTTGGATTGCCATCTTGAATGTAATCTCCCCGCGTTCCATTGCCATCAGGGAGTGGCTCATCCAATGAAATGGTAGTGTAATTGTGGAATACGCAGTCCTGGCAAACCCCGTCACACAGCCACCACTTATTGCGTGTGCAGGAACATTCGCCGTGATACTGCATACGTTTGCGAAGCGCGGTACGCCAGCGGTCGTACTCGCGATACTTTTTCTCTGAGACCTCGAACCAAGTGCGGGTGGTCTTGTCGAAGACGCAATTACTGTGATTGTCCTTGTTTTGCATTTTCAATGCCTCCGGTTCACTCCCGAACCGGAGGCAGAGCAAAAAAGAGCATGGTTGACCTATCCGGAACGGGAAATCCACGTTTCGATTGGGCCAGCCATGCTCGTAGACTGGTTTCTCTATTCGTTTGTGACCATCACAGTCGCTCGAGCCACCTCTGTGCACCGGGTGAACGTCTGTGAGGGCCGGACAGTTTAGCGACATGCCCAGGTCAATTGCGCTCTCACAATGCGGACAAATAATTGCCAGATTGATGGGGTGCTTTCCATCATTGCTGTTAGGCTGTTGATGGAATGAAATCAGAAGAAAAATTAAGCGATAGCACAAAAAATTCTCAAAAAGCGTAGAAAATACTTAGATAATTTGGTAAAATATAAATACGTTTTTAGGTTTGTACCTGCTTTCTGATTACATCTCAAGGATAAAACTTTTAGAGGAGAAAGTATTTGCCTCTGTTTTGCCTCCGTTTTGCCAGTGTTTTTCCGGAGCATGAGAAGGGAGATAGGTTTGATAAACGAATTGAATATGTCGTCTTATATCGATATCATGCGGAAAGGCCTGGTTGAGCATGATAAACAGGAATCTGCAGGACGATTTCTTCTGAATGCAATAAATGATCAGGGCTATGTTATAGAAAATGGATTCAGTACATCCAATCTTAGCCCTAAGAAGATCAGCCGAATTGTCAGCAGAGACGATAATGTACCAGATGGAATTAAGCAGGCTTCTACAAAGCAGAATGTCATAGACGATACGATTAAGTATTTCAGAAATGAGGTAGCTAAAGATCTGAATCCGCATACGCTTGATGACACTACCGATATGCTGGTGAAGGTTATTGAAGCGGATGACAGCATTTCTGAGAGCAAAAAGAAAAAGCTCATCGCCTTTCATGAAAAAGGTGACGAGCCCAAGTTTCTGGGAGAGGTATTTCTTTATGCTGTCAATAAATCGAATAAGAAGGTGGGCGCAGAGGTAAAGTATGCCGATGCACCATTACTTGCGGAAGCAAACTATGAATGCCCGCTATGCCATAAGAAACTCGTAGACACGATTAAAGGGAAGGCAATCAAACGATATGCGATTACACAGATCTTCCCTGATGATTTAGACGAAGATACTGCAGCAGCATTTAAAGTTGTTCATCCTGCTCCTGCGCATCTGAATAAGCTGGAAAACCTGATAGCCCTGGATGTTGGCTGCGCGGAAAAATATTCAATCGATCCTACCGTTGAGGAGTATAGCCAGCTTTATGAAATAAAGAAGGAACTGACTCAAAATTATAAGGCCAAGATGGAAGTAAACGGTGTTCAACTTGAGGAAGATATCCGAACTGTACTTGATGCGCTGAGCCAGATAAAGGATGCGTCTGAACTTGTTGAGCTTGAATACAATGCTCTACGCGTAGATGAAAAGTTTAAGCCGGAGAATTTCATTCTGAAGAATGAGACCAAGGTGCAGGTGGTTACATACTACCGATATATAGAGAAGGTCTTTTCGAATTCGACGTCAGATTTTGACACCATTGCGGCTGAAGTAAAGATAAGTTCTTCAAAGTTGGAGAAGGCAGGACTTCTACAGGCGGATATCATTACCAATCTGTCAGAATGGATTCGTAATAAGGCTGGTTTGGGAACAGAAAGTCGACTGGCATGCAACATAGTCGTTGCTTTCTTTGTACAGAATTGTGAGGTGTTCCATAATGAAGCTTCCTAGTAAAGTGACTCCATATAAAGAGAGCACCATCGCAAAGTTTCCGGTTGTACTGGAACTTTTGGAGAAGAACGACATGACACCACAAGAACTTTATGCGAAAGTTCGAAAAAGCAAGATCAAGAATATAAGTGAGTTCGTGGAAGTCCTCGATTGCCTTTATGCCATGAACAAAATAAAGATCGACGAGGAGGTGCTCCACTATGTTGGTTGAAATTCAATGCGATAAATTTCAAAAGAATGGAGAAATGCGAGCGCCGATCCGCTTTCATGAAGGACTGAATGCTGTTCTCGGTGATGACAACGGTTCGAATTCAATAGGAAAATCGACATTCCTTATGATTCTTGATTTCGTTTTTGGCGGTGACGACTATGTGAAGAAATGCACCGATGTTCAAGATAATGTGGGCGAGCACACGATTAACTTTACATTTCGATTTGATGGCGAGGATTATCATTTCTCCAGAAATACTGTCAAATATAAGGAAGTCGTGAAGTGTGATGAAAATTATCGGCCATTGCCGGATGAAGAGCCTTTGTCTAAAAAGGCTTATGGAGCATTCTTGTGCGGAAAATACGGTCTGACTGCTGATGGGATTACATGGCGCTGCGCCGTTGGGCGATTTATCAGAGTTTACAAAAGAGAAACTCTGGATGAAGAAAGACCTCTTCAGGCGGCAAAGGATGAAAAAGTAGCTGATGCGATTAAGAGCTATATGAAGCTCTTCGACAGATACGCCGCAGTAGAAGCGCAGAGTAAGCAGGCCGCGGCTGCAGAAGATGAAAAGGAGTCATTTCGAAAAACTACCCAGCAGTACAACCATGTAAGAGCCACAAAAACCCAGAAGGAAAAAGAAGCAAACGAGCTTCGTATTGCTGAACTTGAGGAACAAGAGAAAAAGCTGGCTCAGGAAAATAATCAGGGGCTGCTTGATCTCGACAGCATGACGGCACAACATTTATCTGAACTTCAGGAAAAACTCATCAATTATCGAAGACAAAAGGCGGCTGTTCAGACGCAGCTTAATGCAGTCAGACGAGATATGACCGGCCAGAAGAAGGAGTTCAAGAGAACTTTCTCAGCATTGGAAAAATTTTTCCCCGCCGAGGATTTTAAGGCACTTGAGGATATAGAAAGGTTCCATCAGAAGCTGTCGAAAATTCTGAATGACGAATTTCAGGAGACGGAAAAGGATCTCTCTACTACATATGTTCTTCTTAACAATGAGATTGTGAAGATTAAGGACGAGATAATTCAGACGAAAACCGTACCAAATGTGTCGCAGGCAATCCTGAATGAGTATGCCAGAATCACGACAGAGCTGAATAATCTGCATGAAGCTAACAATAACTTCGATGAACTGGAGCGTCTGAAGAAAGTGGCATCAAATTATGCTCAGACCCGCGATGAGGTCATAAGCCAGCAGCTTATGCAGATAGAAAGCTCTGTGAATCAGAAGATGCGCGAAATAACGCTGGAAATACTGCATGACGAACAGCACATGCCGCCAATATTGCGACTGGAGAAGTTAAATAAGTATACATTCAAAACGCCAAACGATGGTGGAACTGGCGCACAGTACCGGGGATTGATAACATTCGATCTGGCGAACATGGCAATAGCGCCTGTTCCGTTTGTGGTTCATGATTCAGTCCTTCTTAAAAATATCGAGAAGTCTGTATTTTCGGAAATAATCAAGGTTTATGAGAAGCAGAAGGAGAGCGGCAAGCAGGTCTTTATGGCTTATGACATATTGGATTCATATAGCGAAGAGACACAACGTATTGTGAACGAGAACGCTGTGTTGGAATTATCACCTGAAAGAAATGAGCTCTTCGGATGGGCTTGGAATAAGGAGAGGAATGATGGCACAGACAAGAAAAAATAAGAAAGAACTTAAAACAGAATTCAGCTACAACCGTTTGTGGAAGATGCTTATTGATAGGGATATCAAGAAGAAGGAACTTCAAAAAATGAGTGATGTAAGCGCAGCATCCATAGCAAAGATGGGGCGCTGCGAGAATGTCACGACAGATGTCCTATTGAGAATATGTGAAGCTCTCGACTGTCAGGTCGAAGACATCATGGAGCGTGTTGCTAAAGAAAAATAAGGCTCAATGCAAAACCTTGTGGAACTGTGATATGATAGATGGTGCTCAATGCCGTCGCGATGGACATGAACTCAGAGCTTGTCTCGCACTGGGATGACGTTCCGCAGCCTGACGGCACTATAAAGCGAGTTGTTCCATCGCCTGTGCGCAACTATGCCGTCGTCCGTACGGACGAGGAAACCGGCAAAAAGTCAGTTGTCAAGAACCTCAGCGAAGGCGAGAAGAACTTCATTGCCTTCCTGTACTTTCAGCAGCAGGTATTTGGCGGAGACAATACGGATAAAGACATCAAACCGAAAATCGTCGTAATAGACGACCCTGTTCCCAGCATGGACAGCGGAACGCTTTTCATTGTCGGCGCACAGATCAGAAAGATGATAGAATTCTGCCGCAACAGCGCGGTACAGAGAGGAGCTGTTGTTTCCGGAAATTTCATCAAGCAGATTTTTATACTCACGCACAACGCCTACTTCCACAAGGAAGTTACATACACTTACGCCAGCCAGTGGGATTTTGTATCGTTCTATCTTATTCGAAAGATCAACAACAAGTCATCGGTCAAACTGTTTGATAAGGTTGATCCGGATCGCCCGACAAGCCGCATGAACGTTAATCCGGTCAAGAACTCCTATGCGGCGCTTTGGGACTCGTACGGAGAAGTAAAAAGCAGCATTCCGCTCAAAAGCATCATGCGCCGAATTCTGGAGTAATACTTTCTGCAGCTTTGCGGCTATGACGGCGACGATCTGTGGCAGTGTATACTGGTGGATTACAAGGCGGACTTTATTCGCTGCGAAGACGGTGCGGAAGATACCGAACAGTATGAACTTGCGAAAGTGCTTCTGGCGTATATCACATCTGATGTTACAGGCGTCAACGACGGGATTCATTACACCGATGAATTTCTGGATGAACAGATGTATCGTGACACATTCGAGATGATCTTCCGCTGCATGGGACAGGGATAACATTTCGATATGATGACAGGCAAGTGGTAAGGAGGATTGGGAAATGCATATCAGCTATAACAAACTTTGGAAAATGCTGATCGACAAGAACATGACACAAATGGAATTAAAAGATGCGGCACACGTCAGCGCGGCTTCTATCGCCAAGCTCGGCAAGGGAGCGAACATCACCACCGATGTCCTCCTGAAGATCTGCGAAACACTGAACTGCCACATCGAAGATATTCTTGAAACGGTGGATGATTAAGGAGGAAATACGTGAAATTATTGTATTCAAACATCCTTCCTCTTGGCACACGGGAAGGGCAAGAAACGATAATAGACTGCTTTAACGAGCAGATGAAAAAAGCCGACAGGGTAGAAATTGCTGTCGGATACACTTCTTCGGCGTCATTGGATGAGCTGGAAAGGTTAGTTGACAGCTACGGGCTGCATTCCATATGTCTGACAATCGGAATGTATTACATAGAAAGCATGCCTGAACGGTCGTACCGCCAGGCACTGAAAATCAACCAGAAATGGCGCGATGCAGGTATAGGAGAAATCCGCCTTGTGAAGGCGTTCAAATATCACGGGAAAGTGTATTGCTTCTACAAAGACGGAGTTCCGTTTTCGGCGATAATCGGATCAGCAAATCTCGGAGCCATAAAATTGGAAGCATCAAACCGCAGACAATATGAAACGGCGGCCTTAACGGAAGACGCTGCGGAAGCTGCAGAGACAGCAGCGCACATCGAAAGTTTGAAATCTGTCTCCGCTGATATTGCGGATATCAAAGACATACCTCTTGTTCGGGAAACAAATACTGCACTCAACGGCATTGAATTGGTTACACCGGTTCCGCAGCCTAATGTTGTCTTCTATGAACAGAGGCCGGCAGAAGTATCCTTTTATCTGCAGCTGAAAGTGCCGAAATCAGACGAACGTTTCCTCGACGACGGAAAACATTTCACTAAGTCCAATATCAATGTATGCTACGCCGCGCCGAGAAGCAAAAGAAAAGCCCGCGACTGGTATGAGACGCAGCTTACAGTCGGGGCTCAGATATACAAAATGGATGGCTATCCGGCGAAGAATGTTCCCTTTTTTGTTATCACAGACGACGGCTACTGGTTCAAAGCTCATACAACCAGTGATAACAACAAGCAGTTCAGCGCAGTCGGTGACGAGCTTATTATGGGAAGATGGCTCAAAGGACGTCTTGCGGCTGCCGGCATTGTCACACCAGTTAACAACACTGCGCAGGACACGGAACGGAAAGGCATGATTACACAGGAGATGCTGGAGGAATACGGTTGCGATCGGCTTCTTTTCAAAAAGACAGGTCAGACTGCGCTGGATGAGGATGGAAATCGGCTCGATGTTTGGATGCTCTCCTTCACGGGCAAAAATGAGGAAGAAGAATGAGAGGTGACGGTGAATGCAGTATCTGAAAACATACCTGAAAAAGATAACAGACAGAGGAAATCCAAAACTCGCAGGATCCATTGCAAAAACAGCGGAAGAAGTCGGAGACAGATATCTGAAAAAATTCTCGTTCACCGACCATGAAATTGGACTCCTGCTCGGCAATATCCAGTCCGGAAAAACAGGCCAGATGTTCGGTATTATGTGCCGCGCGGCGGATCTCGGCTTTCCTGCTTTTGTGCTTTTAACTACGGACAACGTGGTTCTTCAGCAGCAGACGCTTGACCGTGTAAAATCCGACCTGGACGGTTTCTGTATCTGCGGAGAAAACGACGCGGGACTGTTTACGGACAACAGCCTCATTGAGCCGGCCATCATTGTTTTGAAAAAGAACGCCCGTATTTTGAAACTCTGGTCAAACATCCTGAATTCAACCGGATTTATGAAGGGTAACCCGCTCTTCATTATTGACGACGAGGCGGACGCGGCTTCTCTTAATACGCTTGTGAACAGAGACAGGCAGTCCTCCATTAACAAATATCTGGACAGCATTAAGAACGGTGCTTCAAGCAGCCTTTATCTGCAGGTGACGGGAACGCCGCAGGCAATTTTCCTGCAGACGATGGTTTCCGGATGGCATCCATACTTTACTTATTACTTCCAGCCGGGAAGCGCGTATCTCGGCGGTGATTTTTTCTTTCCTGCAGAAGGAAAACCTGCATGTATAACGTATCTTGATACCCTTGAGAACCCAATCAGGAATGTCGTAATACGACACCTGGCAGTTTCCGCCCAGATTTTGTGTTCCGGCGGAAAGGTTTCAAACTGTCTTCTGCATCCAAGCGTACGTGTAGCCGCGCACAAAAGGTACGCAGACAACATTAACAAAGAACTTCACTGGTGCCGTGACAACACCGAGGAATTTGAAAAAGAAGTGCGCAGGCAGTATGAAGGCTTCACACCAGAAAAATCGCAGAAGGTTCCATTTGAAGAAGTACTCATGAAATCGAGAGACCTTCTGTTGGGCGGCGTCAAAGTCCTTATAATGAACGGCAAAACGGACGTTGAAAGCGATGAATACTCCTCTGGATGCTGTTTTGTCGTCGGCGGAAACACACTCGGGCGCGGCGTCACATTCCCCGGTCTCCAGACAATTTACTACACCCGGACGAGCAAAAAGCCGCAGGCAGATACCATGTGGCAGCACAGCCGGATGTTTGGCTACGACAGAGATCCCGGCATGATGATGGTTTATATAGACGAGCGTCTTTACAAGCTGTTCGCAGATATAAACGCCACAAACAATTCGATTATTGCGCAGGTAGAAAAAGGTATAGATAATGTAAAGGTCTATTATCCGGAAGGGCTGAATCCCACAAGGAAGAATGTTCTCGACAACGATCATGTCGCCGTCATATCCGGAGGGACAAACTATTATCCGTTTTACCCGGACAATGACTCGATTGAAGGCATTTCAAAACTGCTGGAAAGCTTTTCTGACAGTGATCCATATTATCAAGTCAGCTTAAGAATGATCAAGGAGATACTTTCTCATATTTCTTCCGGACCGGACTTTAAGATTGACGCATTTCAGTCTGTTCTCGACACCATCCTTGCGGAGACCCCAACCGCACAAGGAATTCTGATTGTACGCAGAGGAAGAAACGTTGCACAGGGAACCGGCGCTTTGCTGTCGCCGAACGACTGGAAGCTCGGCGGCTCGTTCCCAAGCAAAACTGTGCTGACCATGTATCAGGTCACGGGCGAAAAAGGCTGGGGCGGCAGACCGCTGTGGGTGCCAAACATAAAACTGCCGGAAGGAATTATGTACTACGACGTTTTTGAAGAGGAGGGATAATCATCATGGCATCGGGTCAGTACTCCAACACAGCGCAGAAAATTCTCTTTGATCCGATTTCATTGGGAGCAGACAGGCTGTGCATATTGTCAGATAAGGCCTCGCCGAATATGGCGTCATGGCTCCTGAAGACGTATGAAGAAAATAAGATCAGCGATATTTCCATAGAACTGATTATAACTTCCTCTCTCGAACGAGGGATACTGCAGACAAATCACAATGCGTTTATAGAACTTCACAGGGCTTTCCGAAAAGGAAAGTCCAACAGCTTTGTCTGTAACTATTATCATGGCGCTCTAATTTCAAAAAGAAATCTTTATATATGGATGGACGGCGAAACCCCTGTAACGGCATTTTCATGCTCATATGATTTTACACAGAGCTCGCTTCTAAAAGGCGGAAGCGGCTCTGTATCAGAAAGAAGCGCGTCTGCGGCTTACAAAACATACGAGGCGGCCGTCGATAATTCAACATACTGCGTCAATTCCGAAGTGGAGGATTATGTTCCAATCGTAGCGTCTCCTCTTCCTACGGTCGCAGATTTAACGACGGACGATCCAAACTATGTCTGCCTTTCGCTTGTTGTGGAAAAGACAAAAGAGCCGGGAAAGAAGTCTGGACTGAACTGGGGACAGCGAAAAAAGAGGAATCCGAATGAGGCTTATATTCCACTTCCGAGAAAGATTGCACGGAGCGGATTCTTTCCCTTGGAAAAACGGCATTTTCTGGTAGTCACGGACGATCATCATACGCTCCTTCTCCGCGTGGAACAGGAGGGAGACAAGGCAATCACTACCCCTGCAAGCAATGCTCAGCTCGGCGAGTATTTCCGAAACCGTCTTGGACTGGCAAACGGCGCCTATGTACATACAAAGGATCTTGACGCTTATGGGAGAAGAGATGTTTCATTTTATAAAATCGATGACGAGCAGTATTATATGGACTTTTCAGTAAGCAAAGGGGAAAAATAAGGCATGGCTGACAATCATACAAAGGAAGTCCGCAGTATGAATATGTCGCATATCCGAAGCAAAAACACGAGGCCCGAAGAAAAAGTGCGGAAGTATCTATTTTCCCGCGGACTGAGGTACAGAAAAAATGTGAAAAAACTACCCGGATGTCCGGATATCGTCCTTGCAAAATATAAGGCTGTGGTATTCGTGAACGGATGCTTCTGGCATCACCATGACTGCGGAAGATTCGTTTGGCCTTTATCAAATGAAGAATACTGGCGCAAAAAGATAAATCGAAATGTGGAACGCGACAAAGAAAACAAAAAGCTCCTGATGGAAATGGGCTGGCGTGTATTCACTATATGGGAATGTCAGCTGAAGAAAGGCTCTGCGGAAGAGAATCTGAGCAGGCTTTACCATGAGATCACAGAAGAATAAAAAATGCCGGAGAACTGTAGCATGCTCTCCGGCATTTTTTATTCATCAATATTTGCTTCTGTGTAAGGGTAGTCAATTCCGGCGAAGGATTTCAGGATTGCTTCAAAAATAATCTTTGCTCCTCTGCACGGAACTGCCATGCCGATTTGCTTTCTGACGCTTTCTTTGCTTCCGTAGAACACATAGGTATCAGGAAACGTCTGAAGCCTTGCTCTTTCGCGGTTGGTAAGCGCCCTCGGCTCCGACCAGTGATAAATGTGCGTTCCCCCGCCGCCGCTCCCCGTAACAGTATAGGAAGGCTTGTCCGGGTCAAGGCGTTTGTATATCTGACTGATTCGCGCGCCTTTGATATTCAGTTTCAATTCATCCGGCAGATCTGCCGTGAATGCGTTTTGCCCCGGAAGTATATGCTCCAGGCGTTTTACGACGATGGCGGACTGACGCGTTCTCTCGTTATTTGGAGCATCTTTCGGAATAGGCGGTACTTCAATTGCTGTTTTGCAGGTGTTGTCAATTCCGGCATACGGAGCAGTTGAAGGGACATGGTATGTTACATCGATGTCATTTCTTATTCCGACAATGATTATTCTGTGCCTTGCCTGCGGGATTCCATATTCCTCAAATTTATAGAGGTGCGGAGTCAGCGTATACCCCGCATCCCGAAGCTCAGCCAGAATTTTTGTGAAGGCTTTGCCCTCATTGGCGTTTCTCAGCCCTCCGACGTTCTCAGCAAGGAACCACTGCGGTTTGAACTTCTTCAGTGCCTTTACCCCGTAAGAATAGAGCGGACCGTACACGCCGTCCATGCCTTTTTGCTCTCCGACGACGCTGTAGTCATTGCAGGGAAAGCCAAAAGCCAGTGCATCGATTGGCGCGAGCTTATCCATATTGAATTTTCGTATATCTTCGTGGTAAACCGTTTCGGGCTTGTCTTTGCAAATGTTTTCCGTATACGTTTTGCAGGTGTTCGCGTCATAGTCGTTCGCCCACTGATGTACTATTTGATATTCCGGGTCGCCGATATCTGCATTCATGGCTCCCCACGCGATTCCGCCCGGACCGCAGAAGAGTTCTCCTAATCTGAAAATCATAACGGCGTATCCTTCTTTCTGATCATGTAATCAATCTCGTCCTGAATATGCTGACGCTCGTCAGAATCCAGCCTTTCAACGCCATGGAAGACGTATTGGTATTCCTTGAGATCATCGGGAATGAGATAACCAGCAGTCAGAAACATAGAAACAACGGGTTCGTTGTATGCCTCCGCAAGAAGGCGCAGTTCCTTGCCCGGACAGCTCCGTTGACCATTTTCAATCTTGCTCAGCCTTGAGTCTGTAATTCCTGTTTTTTCTTCGACCGCTTTCAGGCTCAGTCCAAGCTTCTTCCGACAGTCTTTCAAGTGTTCTCCTAAACTGCTCATAATGCCACCTCGTATTTAAGTATACTCAATCCGCTGCGTTTTGTCAAATTTTTTATATGTTTCGCTGCGAAAATGCAGCAATACGGGGGTGTGTCAAGAGTTTTGTGTAAATCGATTTAATAAGCAACATCATATTGTTGCATGAGCTGTGACATCCTATCATCCATGAGCAGCCGGTTCCGGACCATCGCCCAATTCGCAATGTGACGCCCTTTCCACTTTTTATAGAGTTCCAGGACGTGCAGGTAGAAAATCTTGAAAACGGCATCCTCATTGGGGAAGGCACCTTTCTTCGTCACCTTGCGAAAGCTCGAGTTGACGCTCTCGATGGCATTGGTCGTGTACATGATCTTGCGTACTGTCTCGTTGATCCAGAGGACCAGGACATCCTTACGACCATTGACATCGTAGGCGAGCATGACATAGACAGCGGCCTGCTGAATGCCGTACTCCGTGCGCAGCGACATATAGATGCAGTCGACGAAAGCAAATGGGTAGAATGGCTGGAGTGGGCGGTTCTGCCATGTCTCGACCTCCCGCGAGACTTGTACCTGGAGAAATTCAGGATTTGTTCGACTGGTACCAATCCTCGGAGATACACCCATTGATCCGTAGTGCGATTTTCCATTACGAGTTCGAGTTTATTCATCCATTTACAGACGGGAATGGGCGTATGGGCAGGATGTGGCATAGTCTGCTTCTGGGGAAATGGAATGAGATATTCTACTGGCTGCCGATCGAGGAACTGATTCGCTCTCGGCAGCAGGAGTACTATGGTGCGCTCGGTAAATCGGACAGGCAATCTGATAGCAGTGCTTTTGTTGAGTTCCTGCTGGGGATCATTCTTGACACGCTGACAGGAACGACAGTCGTGGGCAATGCCGATGAAAAGGCTAAAGAAACGAATCCTTCCGTACAGAAATTGCTTGATGTTCTTGGTGATGAGGAACTGTCAGCTGCTCAAATCATGGAGAGACTAGATCTCTCTCATAGGCCGACGTTCCGCAAGAACTATCTGAATCCAGCATTAGCGCTAGGAGCTATAGAAATGACGATTCCCGATAAGCCACGTAACCGGAATCAGAAGTATAGGAAGAAACAACTTGGTCGCTGACCAACCAAGTAAAGCGACTAAGATAACGACCAAGTTAAATACATACAGGAGCAAGGTTGAGACCATGGCAGGATAGAACAGAAGCGCCATAACGGAAATGGTTTTACAAAGACGAATCTGTATAACTTTTATTCTTTTTATAAAGAGTACCCTGAGATTTTCCACTCAGTGAGTGGAAAATCTGATCGGCTTCTATCATGGACACATTATTGTGTTCTTCTGCAGGTGAAAGACCGTCGGGCAAGAGACTGGTACGAACACGAGGCTTTTCAGGAGGGCTGGAGTGTACGGACGTTGCAGCGGAATGTATTATCATCTCAGTATTATTACCGGATGTTGAAGACACAACAGCCAGAAGCAGTGAAACAGGGGAAATGCAGATACTGACGTATTCTTATCAGACTCAATAAGAATGATCTTGGTCGCTGACCGACCAAGTAAAGCGACTAAGATACCGACCAAGTTAAATACATCCAGGAGCAAGGTTGAGACCTTGGCAGCATAGAACAGAAGTGCCATCGAGCAGGTTGAGACGATGGGACTTATTCTGTTCGGTATTATAGGTAGAAAAGTAGATGGACATGTTCCCGCGAACGGAGGGCGCGTATCAAAACACTTATTTCCTGCCTCGACCAGTTCCCGCAAACGAGCGGAGCTAATTGAGGGGCCGGGACATTCATCTCAGGCCGTCGAGCCACGTCGAGACGGTATGCTTGATGTCACGGAAGGTATAGCAGTTTTGATGTTTACAAACCACTATATATTGGGAAAGCCTTGAAACACTACTGTTTACTGGGTTGAGGCTATAGGAAGGGATTTTTTCGATTGGATAATTGCAAGTACAAATTGAACAATTGTTCCAATCAGGAATATTTCTCAATAGCATAGACTTCATCGAGAAAATGGTCGAAGAGCTCTGCTGGAGTGTGATACCCCAGAATACGGCGTGGACGCTGATTCAGCTCGTCCGCGATGCTCAGAACATCTTCGTCACTGTAGCGTTCGATCGATGTCCCCTTTGGGATGTAATCCCGCAGGAGGTCATTGTGCCGCTCGTTCTGAGGACGTTCCCATGAGCTGTACGGGTGCGTGAAATAGATCTTCGTGCCAAGCTGCTCATACTGAGAGAATGTCTCA
>NZ_KB908410.1 GCF_000381005.1 Selenomonas bovis DSM 23594 | reverse complement strand
TGGCGGAAAACAATCTTTATCATGGCTTTGCCGTCTACAATGGCAACCGCTATATGATTATCCGCAAGAAGCTGGAGGCATTCCTTGAGAGCGCAGAAAGCATATAGAAAGAAATAAGGAATTTTTTAGGCGGGCGGCAGAAAGAGCGGCGGCGCGTGAAGAAAACAGTTGCTTTTTCAGGCAGACAGAGTGATAGATAGAAGGGAAAAGGAGCGTGATACTATGGCAGAACGAAGGCGTGATGCCAGGAACAGACTGCTGCGGCAGGGAGAATCCATAAGGAAGGATGGCCGCTACCAGTACAAATACCAGGTCAACGGAAAGCCGCATTTCTTTTACAGCTGGCGCCTGGAAGACACGGACAGGCTGCCGGCGGGGAAGAAACCGTGCCTTTCGCTGCGGGCCATGGAAAAACAGCTCGGCGTGGACATGGCGACGCTTTCCGACCCGCTGGGGCAGAACATGACAGTGCTCGAACTGGTGAACCGTTACCTGCGGACGAAGACGGGCGTGCGCCCCAATACGAAAATGAACTACGGCTTCGTCTGCAACCTCCTGAAAAAAGAATCTTTTGCCGAACGGAAAATCCGGCACGTCAAGCGTTCGGACGCCAAGCTGTTCCTCATCAAGCTGCAGGAAGACGGCAAGGGGTACAGCACCATCCACAGTGTGCGCGGTGTGCTGCGCCCGGCCTTCCAGATGGCTGTGGATGATGAAATGCTCAGGAGCAACCCCTTCTCCTTCCCGCTTGTCAACGTCGTGGTCAATGATTCCGTCATGCGGCAGGCGTTGACGCCGAAACAGATGCGGGTCTTCCTGAAATTCGTCCATGACAGCGGCTGCTACGGGAAATACTACGAGGTGTTCTACATACTGTTCCATACCGGGATGCGTATTTCCGAGTTCTGCGGACTGACCATCCGGGACCTTGATATGGAAAACCGCATCATCGACATCAACCACCAGCTGCAGCGCACGAGCGCCATGGAGTACGTCATAGAGAAAACGAAAACCAATGCCGGTACGCGCAAGATTCCCATGACAGATGATGTCTGCCGCTGTTTTGCCGCTATCCTGGAAGACCGGCAGGCGCCTGCGGTAGAACCAATCATCGGCGGCCGTACGGGGTTCCTGTTTTATGACAAGCAGGGCATGCCGGAGGTGGCGATGCATTGGGAGCATCGGTTCAAGCACGCGCGGCAGCGATACAATGAAATCTACCGCGAGCAGCTGCCGCCTATCACACCGCATATCTGCCGTCACACCTACTGCTCCAACATGGCGCGGGCAGGCATGAATCCCAAGACGCTGCAATATCTCATGGGACACAGCGACATCAGCGTCACCATGAACACCTACACGCATCTGGGACTGGAGGATGCGGAAGCGGAACTGCGGCGCGTCGCGGAATCACAGGCGGCGAGGGAAGAACTGGAGAAACTCTCCGGCAAGGAGCACAGCGTCATAAAGTTTTCCCGTGAAGCGTGAGAAAAACGACGAAACGGCAGCCTGGCATGTTTGCTGGGCTGCCGTTTTGCTGTGTCAGGTTCTAAGGGTGCAGTGCGGGTGGAAGATTTCATGTAAGGGCGGCGCGCGATGCCCGCAAGGTGGACGGGTGTGCGTTGAGTTTGCTATAATGAAAGGCAACGATTTGCAAGGACTTGCCGCGATAGCGCGAGAGTAGTAAAAGGCTCAAATTTTACTACGATTTTACTACGTTACACCGCCGTGATATGCCGTATTTTGCGCGTACTACCGGATTTTGGCCGGAGGTGTGCGCGCCCTTTCCATGCGGCATAACGCGGCATTGTACGGCGGTTTGAGGAGGATGGTTCGGTGTTTCGGATACTTTTTGTTTGCCACGGCATCACGAAAGCATTCGAGGCGGCGGGCGGGCATAAGTTCGTGGTGGCGGGGGGTGTACGGTGGTGGACGAAGAAGGTACTACCGTTTTACTACGCTTGAAAAAAGTGCTTGCCATGCTTGATACATAGCGCTTTTCGACATGACGGACCGTCGTCTGATGCGGCAGATGATGGATCGCGCATTTTTCATTTGACTTTTCATTGCATCAGAGGGAATATAGAGCCACTTCAAAGAAAGGTGGCGTATCTGATGGAATTGCCAGTCAAAGAAAAATTTGCCCTAAGTATCAAGGAAGCGGCAGCGTACTTCCACATAGGAGAGAAAACACTGCGGACATTCGCCAAGGAACATCCGGAGGTCGCTGTTTTTATGAATCGTCGCTATATCATCCTTCGTGAGGAGATGGAGGCGCTCTATCGTCGGCATTTCGCGAAGAAAGAGGAGGAGCGCGTTCGCCCCGGTGGGAAAGAACCCTTCCAGCAAACCCTCGAGGATGCGGCATGGTATTTCCAGATGGACAAAAAGCGCCTGCGGCGCTTCGCGGAAAACGATGCCAACTGTCGGTTTAGCTATTACGATGGTACAACGTATTGGATTGTGACCAACGAGTTCAAAAAATACCTGCAGGAGATGGGGAGAGAGGCGCATGCTGCTGTCAGACAGTATTGATATTGCGCGCAATGGCAGCTCTTGGCATCAATAGATTCTCTTGCCAGCAGCGTTCCCGTCAGCGTATAAGCGTATAATTGAATCAGAAAGGAGTGACGTCCATGGAGGAAATGACAAGGAGCGAGGCCAACAAAATCTGGGAAAACCTGACCATTGCGGATAATTTCATCTTTCAGAAAGTCATGCGCAAGAAGCGCCTTTGCAAGCGACTCATCGAGAAGATCCTTCACATCAAGATACGAAAGATCATGTTCCCGGAAACGGAAAAGGGGATCAACGTCCGCCGCGACAGCAAGAGAGTAAGACTCGACGTCTACGTCGAGGACGACAAGGGCATGCTCTACGATATCGAGATGCAGACGACAGACTACGCCGATCCCGCCGAGCTCCCAAAGCGCACGCGCTACTATCAGGACATGATGGACATGGACGTGCTCAATAAGGGCGAGTTCTACACGAAGTTGCGGAAGACGTACATCATCTTTATCTGCACGTTCGACCCGTTAGACAGGAACCTCAGCCAGTACACCTTCCGCGAAACTTGCGCGGAGGATGCGACGCTGGAAATGGGCGATGAGACAACGAAAATCTTCCTGAACAGCAAGGGCAGGCGCGAGGGCATCGACAGCGACCTCGCGGCCTTTCTCGACTACATCGAGGGCAAGGCCCCGAAAGGGAAATTCACGGAAACCATTGCCGATGCCGTGGAAGTGGCGAAAGAGAACAAGGAAATGAAGGTGGAGTATATGACCTACTACATGGAACTGCGCAGAAGCGAAGAACGCGGTATGGAAAAAGGTATGGAAAAAGGCATGGAAAAGGGCCGTAAGGAAGGTATGGAAAAAGGCCGTATGGAAACGCTGAAATCTCTGGTCATGTCCAAGCTCCTGAGCCTGAAAGATGCTGCGGCCGCAGCGGGGATGTCGGAGGAAACATTCAAGAAGGTTGCAGACCTTCGACAAGATTGATTGAGAAAGCAAAAGACGGCATCGCAGGCTGATTGCAATGCCGTCTTTTATGGAAATCGATTTTGTGGAAGACATCTCCGGGCAGGGGTTGCGGCTCACTTTTTGGCGAGCTCTTCGTCACGTGCCTTTTTGATCTGCTGAAATCTTGCGAGGATCTCGTCAGCCTGAGGCATGCCATCGCTGGCCAGCTTTGTCAGGTAGTGGAAATTGCTGCCGTCGTAGGGGCGCACATCACCGAAGAGCGCAATCTCGTAGCAGTTGCGGATGACGCTGACGATGCAGTCTTCGAAGTGTTCGTATTGGCAGGATCGACAGCTGACGAGGATGTTGGCGATGCCATTTATGAGCGCCTCCTCGCGGTAGAGTTTCGAATCTCCGTGCGGAATGTTCTTCGTCCCGTCCGAGACGTAGAGGATCTTCTCCTTCAGGCATTTGCGGAGCCCGTCCTGCGCGTAGCGGATGAGACATGTGCCCGGTTCGCACGATCCGCAGTAGTCCTTTCCAAGGCAGACCTCCGAGAGCGAGTCAATGACGTGGAGTGCCTGTAATTCTTTCAAATCAGCGGCCATGGAAAAACCTCCTTTTGTAGTTTGCAGCGCGCACGGGCAGCCGCCTTGCCGACGACGGACGGCCTGCGTGAGCTGTAGAAAGCAGCATATAAATGAACACTATGGCTATTATAGGGCTCTTTTGTAAGGAAATCAACAACAAAGAATTATTATTTATAAAAAATAAATTTTTAAATTCTACCCCTCAGCCAGTACACCTTCCGCGAGACCTGCGCGGAGGATGAGAACCTGGAGATGGGCGACGAGACGACGAAGATTTTCCTGAACAGCAAGGGTAAGTGCGAAGGCATCGACAGTGACCTCGCGGCTATCCTCGACTACATCGAGGGCAAGGCATCGAAAGGGAACTTCACTGCAAACTGAAAGGCATTGACGCCTCCTGCCACGCTATGGATCCAGTGCCTATGGATATATGAGTTGTGCTCTATAATGAGAATTCCCCAGTAGCGATAGCATTTGTTCGTTGTTGGGGAATTTTTTAGTGCGTGTGATTAGCAATTGACCTTGTCAAAAAATATTTCTTGAGAAACAGATATTCCGGGAAATCCTTATGAGCGGCGACCCCTGTTTTGCGTTATACTGGAAACAGTAGGAGGCGGTGGAGATGTGCAGCAGGTATGGAATCAATCAATACACGGCGAACTGGCTGAGACCGTATTTCCACCACGAGGAAGAACAGGCAGTGGGGGACGTACGGCCAGGGAATCCCGCGCCCGTGCTCATCAGCGGCAGTCTGGCCGTCACTTTAACTTGGGGCTTGCCGCGCAAGGGCGGGCTGATCATCAACGCCCGCTCTGAAACGCTGGCTGAGAAATTCACCGCATGCAGGCGCTGCATCGTCCCCGCCAGGCATTTCTACGAGTGGGATGCGAACAAGCAGCGCGTCACTTTTCGCGGCGCGCGGGAGAAGACTCTTTTCCTAGCGGGTATCCGCAGAAATGGTGCCTTTGCCATCGTCACTGAGCCAGCTGATGATGTTGTGCGCCCGGTTCATGACCGCATGCCCATGAGGATTGCCGGAACGGAAATACAGAAATGGCTGGATGGCGGCACGGATCTTTCGCCTGTCCCGCTCGTGAAAGAGCAGGATATAGAGGAGATTTCGCTCTGGTGAGCGAAATAGTGTGATGGAGGAGGTGTGGGATGCCTGTAAGACTATCGCTGATTTTGTTCTCGAAGTATGCAGGGCAGTTCCCGTGGAAGAAGCACACTGAAGAGTCTTGATGAACCCGTCATCGAAATGATACGAGCCGCCTGACTTCCACAGACGGCTCTTTCGTTACATATTCTCAAAAACAACGCAATCAAAGTGTTCCTGTACATTCAGCAGTGTGCAGGGATTTTTTGTGTCAAAATGTGAATCCCGACTCCATCCGCCGACGCGTATTCCATACAAATCCGGCGGGGTTCGTATCTGTGAAGCTCTCCTAACCGCTAAACGATGCATACCCTATTGTGTAACTAAAAAGGGATGCAGTAACGATGTGCCAAGCCCGGTTCGTTATGTGTGTTCACAATAAGTTACCCCTTTAGAATCGCCGTTTTCCTTGACTTTCAGGGCATTCAGAGTGATAGATGTCATATCCTAAAAACAAAGGAGTGATTGAACTTGTTAACGAAAGAAGTGGACTACAGGGTGTGCAAATGGTTGCTCGGCAATCTGGAACGCGACGGTGTTCTCTCGCTGGATGAAACGCGGCTTGCGTTGTCGAAGCTGCAGGAGCATTTTGAGCCGCCGTTCCTCGAGGTCGATGTGGCCGGCGGCGAAATCGGAGACGGGGTGACGGTGGATGAAAGATAGAGTGATTACGAGAATCAGCGCCGTGCCGCGTCCTGCGACGTTAAAGGAAGCGGAAAAGGCGGTACAGCGTGTGGCTGCCTACGCCAGAGTTTCTACTGACCATGAGGATCAGGAATCGAGCCTTACGGCGCAGACGGATTACTACAGGAAGAAGATACTACAGCATGCCGGATGGCAGTTTGCGGGAGTGTTCGTAGACGACGGCATTTCCGGTCTTAGCACGAACCGTCGCGAGGGATTCAACAGAATGATTGACTCCTGTCTGAACAGTGATATCGACCTTGTTCTGACGAAATCCATCTCGAGGTTCGCCCGGAACACCGTGGATACGGTCAACATTATTCGCAAGCTGAAGGAAAAAGGAATCGGCGTGTACTTCGAAAAGGAAAACATCTTCACACTGGATTCCAAGGGCGAGTTTTTACTGACGATCATGTCCTCGCTGGCACAGGAAGAATCACGGTCGATATCCGAGAACGTCAAATGGGGACAGAGAAAGCGTTTCGCGGACGGCAAGATGAGTCTCGCGTACAGCCGTTTCCTCGGATACGACAAGGGCGAGGAGAAATACACGATAGTGGTCAACGGGGAACAGGCGGACGAAGTCCGCAGGATATTCTTTCTGTTCCTGCAGGGCTACTCTTCCTTTCAGATTGCCAAAATAATGATGGATGAAGGCGCTGAACCGCCATGTGGAGACAGCGGAAAATGGTGGTATTAAACCGTCCGCAGGATCCTGTCAAACGAGAAATACAAAGGAGATTGCAGACTCCAGAAGGAATTCACCGTCAATTATCTTACAAAGAAGATGAAGAAAAACGAAGGCGAACTGCCGCAGTATTATGTAAGAGAAGACCACAAGGCGATAATCTTCCCGTGGCTTTTTGATTATGTGCAGGAACGCATGAAGGAGCGTGAATGCGAGGACAGCCAGCGGTATTCGGGCGTGACCATGCTCTCAAGCAAACTGGTATGCGGAAAATGCGGCGGTAAATTCACACCGCGTCCGTGGCACGCAAATGACAAGTACAGAACGATTATGTGGCAGTGCAGGAACCGATGGCGGAAGCCTCTGCCCTGCAAGACGCACAATGTCGCGGACAAGGCGCTCCACTTTTTCGTTCACGATGCCGCGAGGACGCTTGCCGTCAGGAAAAAGCTGACTGATGTATTAGCGGATATCCTTGCCGGTATTCTTCCGGCTGACAGAACCGCGGAGGTCAGGAAATGGATGGCGGAGCTGAAAAGCAGGGACATTTCCGGGATGCTCTCGGACGAGGAGAATCTGGCACTAACCATCAGCCAGATTACCGTGCGGCCGGACAAGACGCTGCAGTTCCGCTTCATAGACGGCAGAACCCTTAAGACGGGAATTCCGAAATACAGCAGAAAGGATGACGAGGTGTTTTATGATAAGCGATAAACAGAAACAAAGGATAGAGATGCTGAGGTCACGGGGTTACGGCTACAGGAAAGTTGCCGACAAACTGGGACTGAACCTGAACTCAGTCAAGTCGTACTGCAAGCGGAACGGACTCGGCGGAGTAGCAAAGCCGGTGAAAACTCCGGTTGTGTACACTGACGACATAACGTTCTGCCCGAACTGCGGCGAGGAAATCCGGCAGATTGCAAAGCAGAAAAGGAAGCGCTTCTGCTGCGACAAGTGCCGGAACGAATGGTGGAACAACCACCCGGAACTGATCAAGCGGAAAGCCTACTATGAGCATACGTGTCAGGGTTGCGGGAAGATGTTCACATCGTATGGGGACAGAAACAGGAAGTACTGCTGCCACGAGTGTTATGTTAAGGAACCACTGATTAAATGAGGTGCTCCGGATTTGCGTGGATGCGCTGTATCTCTCTAGGAGACAAACCGGAAGCGTAGCGGCAAAACGCTCCATCGCGTTTTGTGCTGAGGATTTGTCGACGACGAGAGGACAGTGCAGACGCGCGAAGACGGAGTGCCGAATTAATCAGCGGTTCCTTAAGGACAGGTTTGAAGGATTATAACAAACAACCACGCAGTTGCTGAAGTCGGCGTGGTCATATGCATGGGATTATAAATGACCGTAAGGTTCTTCGCTGGCAGCTTTTCTATGATGAAAAGAGCGCACTTGGTCTAAGAAAAAAGCCCCGCCAGAAAAGAACTCCGTGCGAGGCAAACGCTGTAAGGCTATGATGCTATTCTTTGCTGAATTTCTCAGCCAAAGTGGTTATGTAGAGCGATTGATCAAGCCGCCTTTCCGGCTTCAGGTTGTCGAGATGACCCGGTTCTATGATTTCATTTATGATGTCTCTTGAGAACGATGGATGCGTGATTCTGTCGACTGTGACGTATCTTCTCCAACGGTCGCCCGGAACGGAGGCTTCCTTGTCGTTCTGCATGTCGAACGCCATCTGACGGTAGATATCCTCCATACGGATTTTTCCAGATTTGCTTAGTTCCCACAGGCAGCGCGCCATTCGTGACGACGCTCTCATCGGACGGCTCATCTTTGAAGGAACGGCCGCAGCTGTTTCACTGATTGCCGAATCAATAAAAAGCCGTGAAAACGCCAGATTAGACCACACAACGATGTCGAAGCAGTCCTCGCTCAGAATTAGAGACTGCCCCTTTGTTTTCCAAATCGGTTCCATCACAAGAGGCATCTGATGGTTGCAAAACTCCGCTTCAAAAGCATTTAGCGATTGACAGAGATTGTTGGTTTTGTGCCTCATCTCAAAATCGTTGGTCCAAGAGCCGACATCGGCGCATGCCTCTTCAAAAAATTCACGAACCTCATGCGAATGGTCCTTTATTTTGTCCCAGATGGATAGTGCGCAATAAGATGCGGTAGGAGCGCGATAAACAATCTCGCAGCCCCATTGATCCTCCGGGCGTGAAGAAGTGGTGCTTGTTGGCAGAACAGTAAGCTTACATTCGACGGGAGCCAGGAAGCTGCCGTTCAAATCCTTTACGACCAGATCAATAACATCGATGGGCGTGAAAGAATACTTTTGATAAGGCTCGTATGTTGACTCAAAGTCAAATTCAAGGTCTGTGGGCTTCCTGTCACCGCAGTTGAAGACATCTCTTATGGAAATTTCATCGCATACGACTTTCAAGTCGCCGCCGATGTTCGCCAATTTAACGTAAATCGCTGGCGCGTTGTGATCCATCATATAATTTGCCAAGGCGGTCGGGAACGATGAGTTGAAGCAGTTCTTTGTCCAGTGCTGCTGCGGCTTTCTGTTGCTGTGCTCTATACCGTATAATCCGCTTGCGGACATGAAAATCATCCTTTCCAGGCGTCAACAACTTGACGCCTACTTACAAATATGCTATTATATATTATAGCATAAAACGGTCTTTGCTTACAAGATCGGAAAGGAGTTGCGCATGACAATAGTCGATTTATTTGCTGGATGCGGCGGAATGTCGCTCGGATTTCAGAAGGCTGGGTACGACATTCTGGCAGCGTTTGAGTTCTGGGATACGGCTGCGGATTGCTATGAGTTGAATTTCAAGCATCCTGTTTACAGGATGGATTTGTCTGACACCGCCGCAGCGGTCGAAAAGATAAGAAACATAAATCCGGAGATGATCATAGGAGGTCCTCCTTGTCAGGATTTTTCCCACGCGGGTAAACGTATCGAGGCGGACAGAGCTTCGCTGACGGAGAACTACGCTGAGATTGTAACAGCGATTCGTCCGGAGTATTTTGTCATGGAGAATGTTGACCGCGCCAGGAAGAGTCACGCATACGCCGACGCGCGTGAACTGTTCAAAAAGGCGGGGTACGGTCTGACGGAAATGGTGCTGGACGCAAGTCTGTGTGGAACGCCGCAGAAACGGAAACGGTTTATTTGTTTTGGTGCTCTTGGCAAAGAGGATGGCTTTGCGGAAGAAACGTTCAAAGCGCATTTTGCGGACAAGCCGATGACGTTGCGGGACTATTTCGGCGATTCTCTTGGATTTGAGTACTATTACAGACATCCGAGAAATTACAGCAGGCGCGGAATTTTTTCCATTGACGAGCCGGCTCCCACAATGAGAGGCGTAAATCGTCCAGTTCCAAAGGGATATCCAGGACATCCGAACGATCCATGTCCCGTGACTGAAAACCTGCGGGCACTGACCACACAAGAGCGAGCTTTGATTCAGACGTTTCCAAAGGATTTCAAATGGCAAGGCAGTAAAACGGATGTGGAGCAGATGATAGGAAATGCGGTTCCGGTCAACCTCGCATATTATGTGGCCGAGCGGGTTAAGGAGGTTATTGGAGAATACGGAGGAAACAAAAATGATTGATGCGAAGGGATTTGAAGAGTGGTTAACTGAAAATACGAATTTTTCAAAAAGAGTAGTAGGAAATACTGTTTGCAGAATGCGCAGAGTCGATAGAATACAAGACTGGGATGAAGACGAACACTATCTGTATAATTTGGAAAAAAATGATGAATTTCTCGAGTTGACAGTGTCTGTAAAGTCGCAGTGCCGCAGAGCCGTTAGGCTTTATACCGCGTACGCAAAAGCAATAAGTGCTCTGGCAAAATAAAATGGACACATTTACAACTGAGAAACGCAGCGAGATTATGTCGTGCGTTCCCTCAAAAAATACAAAGCCGGAGGAATTTGTAAGAAAATATCTTTTTTCACAGGGGTTTCGGTACAGAAAAAATGACAAGCGGTATCCAGGCACTCCGGATATAGTCCTTCCGAAATATCGAACCGTCGTATTTGTTAACGGCTGCTTCTGGCATCAGCATCCCGGATGCCGGAAAGCTACGATACCAGCCGCTCATCACGATTACTGGAAAGCAAAACTTAATCGTAATGTTGAGAGAGATAAAGAGGAAATAAACAAGTTGCGAGAAATGGGCTGGCGTGTGATCATTGTATGGGAATGTGAGATTGCAAGTAAGGTCAAACGCAAACAACGGTTACCAGAACTTGCAGACGAAATAAAAAGCGCGACCTTACTTGACAAATAAAACAAAGCTTATAAACAATTCAAGATAAAATTATATAAAATAGAATATTAATTTACAGATTCTGATTCAAATAGCACATCGCTTGACAAAAACCGCCTGACATTGTAAAATACTTTATGTCAGGCGGCTTTTAGTGCGCCGCGACATACTATGCTTCAATTTTAAATGCACAACGATTAATGATTCGGAGGTTGTTATGTCGGAATCTTTCAATTTTAGCAATATGGACAAGTTGTTCGAGAGAATCACCGCAGCTGTGGTAAAGGGTGTGGGACCCGATATCCGTGACTATCTTGCAGATAATCCGGATGAAACTCATAACGCCTTAAAGCTGGTACGTGGAGACAAGATCAACACTAATCTCAGAAATTTTGTAGTCTCGGACACAGTTGAACTGAAAACTTTCAAAAGATATGCCTGGGAAGGCAGGATTCTTATTGACCGTGAGCATAAGGTGACTATTGCCATCTGCACTAAGCAGACACTTGATGCAATTCCGAGAAAAAAGGACCGGACAAGCCCACATTATCAGATGACCATTGCCAATATCGAGAATGCGGATATAGAGCCGATCTGTGCGCAGATGACTCTTTTCCCTGGGATGTCACAATTCAGCAATGATGTGTATGCCGATGATTTTAAAACTATTATGGGGGAAGACGTCCTTGCAGGAGACGGCTATAAGCATCTGGTCGTAGTTTATGAGACATCGGGCTCGGATGTTACATATATCGCTGCAAAATTAATTGACAGAAATCTTGCTACTGTTAAGGAATATTCGCTTGACAGATTCCTGAAACCTGACTTTGGCGATCTGACCGCAGAATTCAATGGTGAAGAAACAACGCAGAATGACGTACGCAGCCTTGTGACAGTGAAGACAGCGAAGCAGAAAAACGAAGAGACTCCAAGACAAGATGAACTTGTTACGGCAAAAGGACAGGAGGAGGAAAAACGGGCTTAAGCTTCCCGTTTGATGAATATGAATATAATGAAATTTAACGGTCAGCGTCTACGCGACGCGTTGCAGTTTCGAGGAAAGAAAATGGCGGAGCTTTCCAGGGAAACCGGCATAAGCAGACAGTCACTGTCACTGTATGCAAACGAAGAAAATGTGCCGCCCTATGAGAATGTTCAGAGAATAGCAAAAAATCTTGACTTTCCGTCAGAATATTTCCTGTCAGAAGATAAATGCACAACGGTAACGACTAATACGTATTTCAGGTCACAGGCTGCCGCAAAAAAGAAGGAGCAGAATGCCCAGGAGAAGAAGCTCGAATACACAGCAAAAATGTATGAAATTCTATTGAATTATGTGGATTTCCCCGCTCTCCATCTCACTCTTCCTATGGGAATATATGCTGATGCTGACGATGTCGTTAATGCTGAACCGGAGGAGATGCAGGAGAAAATAGAAAAGCTGACATTATCATTAAGAAAGGCCTGGGGAATTGGAAATGCTCCAATTGAAAATATGCAGTTTCTTTTGGAATCCAACGGCATTGTTATGACTGGATTCCGTAATGTTGACGATAAAATCGACGCTTTCAGTCAGAAGGTGCATGTGAAGAACGGGGATTCCGTGTACATTGTTGCCCTTGCGCTTGGGAAAAAGCCAAGAGAAAGACTCCGCTTTGATATGGCACATGAACTCGGTCATATTATGATGCACAATTGGGATGAAAGCAATGAAGATTTAAATCGCGAAGAATTCAATGCTATTGAACGGCAGGCTAATATGTTTGCAAGCGCGTTTCTGCTCCCGAGAGAATCATTCGGAAAAATGGTAAGCCCATATGCCACGAATATAGAGTTCTATCGTTCACTCAAGAAGAAATGGGGTGTTTCGATGCAGGCAATGATGTACAGGGCAAGGCAACTCGATATTATCAGCGTAAACCAGTTTCAGTACATGATGCGCCAGATTTCACAGAAAGGCTGGAGGACACACGAACCGGGGGATGTTCCGGGAAATCTTAACAGCACCATATTTCAGGGAGCAATAGACGTGCTTTTTGATGGTGGATATTTGAATGCGAGAGAACTTGTTAGAGCTTTCCGCGATGCAGGTATATGGCTGAATACGCGGGATATGGAAGATCTGATGGGATTAAAGCCTGGTACTCTTGATGCCGGTCCGAAGATTCTTTCCATTAAGCCGAGAATCGAACCTAAGTAAAGCAATACGGGAGGTGCAATAAGTGAACCAGAAGGCTATTCATGTTGGCTGCCCGTGTTGTAATAACAAGCGGTTGTTTGATCTGTCACCGGACACAAAAGGTGAGATGGAAATCAAATGCCCGCGGTGCGGAAAAGTCATTTCAATTTCTGTTCAGAACGAAGAAGTGCATGCAGAACAGTTAACTCTGAAAGCAAAATAATATAACGATAAGCTACCGAGCAACGGAGCCGTTTTACGAGCTACCAAATAGCCGGAGTTATCATTTTCCCTTTTTCCGGGGAAATGGTGACTCCGGCTTTTTTTGTTTTACGCCTTTGAAAGGGGGTGATGCCTATGACCTGAGAAAGCTATAGGGAGAACACTTAAAGTGATCCTCTGTTTAATCATAAACCATTTAGAAAACAATATCTCAAAGTCCGAATAGCGCTATAAGGGCGGCGGGGTGCATAAGAGTCTGGAACCATGGCAATAAAAGCCTGGTTCGGATGAAGATGTATCGCACCGTTTAGATTTCTGCGCCATTTTTCGGATTTGCCGGAGTCTGCGGTTCATCTTCAAACCGCAGGCTCTTTTTGTGTCCTTCCGCCCGGCAACGGACGGAAAGGCACAATGATGAAGAATCACAACGAAACTAAGAAACGGAAGAGCGGCTACAACCCTGCCCGCGAACACCATGCCGGCGACGACTGCCTGACTTACACCTACGCCCGCTGGAACGAGGAAACGCACAGCTACGACACGATTGTCCTGACAGCGGGTCAGGACGGAGTGACCGAGGATATCATCCTTCTCCTCGATCAGATGGACCACGATTCGGATCTTATCGACCGCTATGAAGAGGAACTCCGTGATCCCGGATTCGAGAAAAGACGGAAAGCGTATGAGTCAGACCCGGAAGACGGCGACGAGGGAGATCCGTGGAACCAGATTGAAGCTCCCCATGCCGATCTGACCGAAGACGCGGAAAGGCGCGAAAAGCCGAACGCCGAAAAAATTCGCCGTGTCGTTGAAGAAGACTTCACGCCGGAACAGCAGGATCTGTTCTTCTCCCACTACGGCGAGTGCAAGCAGCTTGAACAGATCCGGCAGGAAGAAGCCGTGCGCACAGGCAAGCCCGTTACTCCGCAGGCGATGAACAACCGAAAGAACAAAATGATCCGCAAAGTGGCGAAGAAAGCTTTCGGGGTAGAGCCTGTGAAGCGCCGCAAGACGGACAAAAAGGACTGACGCATGAAGCGCCGGACCGGCTGCCGGAGTCCTCCCCGGCAGTCCCTCCACAGAGAGGGTTGATTTTTTCGGTAGGCAATAGAGGAAGACGGGATTCCTCAATTGATGATCACATTCAGAGAAATGGAGGACTTACATGAAAAATCTGAAACACAAAGTGCGGATCAACATCGCCGACCGCAGCGGGAACAGGGAGCGCTTGGTCACGGGAACGACGATGGTTCTCCCGAACCGTCTGCTGAAGATCCTGTTCGGGGATTTTGCGGAGATTCTGGTGCTGACGCTCGGAAAAACCGTGGACGGCATTGAGATAAGAGAAGTCAGGGACGGGGGTGCCGATCATGCCGAAGCCGACTAATCCATCCCTGCCCATGCTGGTAAAGGTTCAGCCATACGCCCACCAGCAGGCGGCTTTCGACTTTGCCTGCGGGAAGTTCGGGCTTGTTTCGTCCGCCTCAAGGAGCCGCGGAGTTGCGCTTCTGATGGAAATGGGCTGCGGCAAAACGCTAACCGCCATCGGGATAACGGGCGTCCTTTTCCAGGCCGGAAAGATAAGCCGTGTCCTTGTGGTAGCGCCGCTTTTGATACTCGGCGTGTGGCAGAGCGAGTTTTCGCAGTTCGCTGACTTCCCATATACGCTGACAATACTGACAGGGACAAGCGATAAGAAGCGGAAACAGCTGAAGGAAATATCCGGCGATGGTCTGCAGGTCGTTGTTGTGAATTACGAATCGGCCAGAATCCTTGCGGACGACCTGCTCCGGTACAACGCCGACCTCGTGATTGCGGATGAGGCGCACAAAATCAAGGAGAACCGATCCAAGCAGAGCAAGGCGATGCACGCGCTCGGAGACAAGGCAAGGTACAAGCTCCTGCTCACCGGGACGCTTATTACGAATAAGGAGCTGGACGTTTTCTCGGAGTACCGCTTCCTGAACAGCATCATCTTTGGCACGAGCTTCTACTCGTTCCGCAACAAATATTTCGACATGGTCGGCTATGGGAACCACATCCTGCGCTTCCGCAAGTGGATGCTGGACGATTTCCTTCAGCGCATGCACAGCGTCGCGTACAGGGTGACAAAGGCCGAATGTCTTGACCTGCCGGAAATAACGGAGGAAGTCAGGACGGTGACGCTCGAGCCGAAGGCCATGAAGATTTACAGGCAGTTGGAGAAGGACTCGTTCGCGGAACTGAAAAACGGAGAGGTCACGGCGATGAACGTGCTGACAAAGCTCCTGCGCCTTTCGCAGGTGACCGGCGGGCATATCACGGACGACGACACGGGCGAACACCATATCAGCACGGCGAAGCTCGACGCGCTGTCCGACATTATCGACTCGGCAATGGATGAAGGAAGAAAGATTGTCGTCATGGCGCGGTTCGTGCCTGAACTGGACGATATTCAGGAGCTTCTCGAAAAGAAAAAGATCGGGTACGCCGTTGTGCGCGGCGGAATCTCCGACCGCGACGGCGAGATCCACAGGTTCCAGTACGACGATGACTGCCGTGTGTTCGTGGGGCAGATCGCGGCGGCGGGGCTTGGCATCACGCTGACGGCCGCCAGCACGATGATCTTTTACTCCCTTGATTACAGCATGAGCAACTTCGACCAGGCCAAGGCAAGGATACACAGGGTCGGCCAGAAGGAAAACTGCCATTATATCTACCTCGTGTGCGAAGGAACTGTGGACAGGAAAATCCTGCGCTCCCTGCGCGAAAAGATTGACCTCGCGAAATCGCTGGTCGACGACTACCGGAAAGGTCTTGATCCGTTCTCCGCCTGAGGGCGGATCAGAGGGGGTTGATTTTTCCGGAAGGTATTAGAAGGAGGTGCGATACACCATGAACAATCAGATTTTTGAACTGGCGGACAGACTCAAGGTCGCCAAAGACCGCAAAAAGGAACTGGACGCGCAGGTCAAGGAAACGAACGCCGAAATCGAACAGCTGGACAGCCAGCTGTCGGACATGATGGCGGAGCAGGAAGTGGAGCGGTTCTCCAGGAACGGCAGCACGTTCTACCTGAACACACGGCTTTTCGCTTCGCCCGTCGCGGGCTGCAGGGACGCTCTCATGCGGGCGCTCAAGGACAACGGTTACGGCTCTCTCGTCGTGGAAACGGTGAACGGCAACACGCTGTCGTCGTTCGTCAGAGAGCAGAAAGCCGCGAACGCCGATGAAATCCCCGCATGGCTCGAGCCGTTTATCTCAGCCTACGAGAAAGTGACTGTCGGCGTACGCAAGGGCTGACTGATGGACTTAGAAACGAGGAACAATGCGCCAATGACAGGAACAGAGACTTTTGAATAAACGGAGGACATTGAAATGACTATGAAAAAGGATACTGAATCTACGGAAATGGCGTTGCAGAGCGGGTACGCCGCGCTTGCCAATACGGACGCGCTGACGGACGCGGCGGACGATCTCGCGGGACTCCAGCTGACCTTTGACAGGGTGAAGATTCCGGCGGGAGGAGCGACGGCGTTCGAGATTCCCGGCGACAACGACGACACGGAAATGGTGAAGGAAATCAGGGGAATCATTCTTCTGCACCATCCCGCCTACGCCTACTACAGGGACAAGTATCAGGGCGGGAGCAACCCGCCGGACTGCGGCTCCTTCGACGGAGTCAACGGCACCGGCGATCCGGGAGGACTCTGCGCGGAATGCCCGTATAACCGCTTCGGCAGCGGCGAGGGTCAGGCCAAGGCGTGCAAGAACCGCAGGATGCTCTACATCCTGATGGAGAATGAGATGTTCCCCGTCACACTGTCCCTGCCGACGGGTTCGCTCAAGGACTTCACGAAGTACGTGAAGCGCCAGCTTTCCAAAGGCAGGAAACTTTCGAGGATCGTGACTAGGATCAGCCTGAAAAAGGCGTCGAGCGCGTCGGGCATCACTTATTCGCAGGCGGTGTTTTCCTTCGACCGTATGCTGAACAGCTATGAGGTGGAAAATGTGACGCCGCTGATTGAGCAGGTGAAGCAGTATGCTGCGAACCTGACGGTCGCTTCCCTCGCCGGATATGAAGAGACTTCCGTCGATCCGGAAACGGGCGAAATTATCGAACCGCTGAAATAAGAAACATTGCGGGAGCGCCGGAGGGATACTCCTTCCGGCTGTTCTCATAGGAGACTGAATATATATGGAAACAAAAACAGACTACAGAGCGGTCACAACGCTCCGGGAAGTTCTTGACTATATCGGGGATGCAAAGGAAGCCGCCTACGACTTCGAAACTGCGCCCGACGACATTTACCGCGATGAGGACAAAGCCACGCTTGATCCGGCGAAGAGCCATATCTGCACCATGAGCATAAGCGTCAGCGAACGGACGGGGATCATGATACCCGTGGCGCAGAGAATGGGTAAGAACATGGACGCGGATGTCTTTTACCGTTTCCTGCGTGATTTTCTGAGCAGTACGAAAATAGAAAAGATAGCGCACAACCTTTCTTATGAATCTATGTTCGCGTATAAGAACGGAATCGTTACCCAGCCGCCTGTCTACGACACCATCGCGGCAAGCCAGATGTCGCTGAAATCCTCGGCGGAATTCAGAAAACTATCGGACTCGGGGCTTAAAAAACTGGCGGCGGAACTCTGCGGGGAACCTTTGCCGTCTTTTGAGGCGGTCACGGAGGGCAGGCATTTTGACGAGCTTGATCCGGCGGACACGAAAACCGTACGTTACAGTTGCGCCGACTCGGACTTTGCGCTCCGGCTGAAACACATCTTCAACAACTGGTTCGAAAAATACCTTCCGAGACACAGATGGATCGTAGAGAATATCGAGTCCCCTACATCCGTCTACCTCGGCATTATGAAGTACAACGGCGTGCCGGTAGATATTGACCTGATGAAGGAGCGGAAAGCAGAAGCGAACCGCGGGATGGAGAAAATCGGGGCGGAAATCAGGGCCGTCACCGGCGATGTAAATATAGGAAGCAACTGCTCTACAAACGCCTTCAAGAAGTATCTGTTCGAGGATCTGAAGCTCCCGGTTTTCCGCACAACGGAGAAAAGCCGCGCGGCGGCGGACGACGCGGTAATGATTCAGCTGAAGGAGTGGTGCGATACAAACCGACCGGAGCTGTCGCGCCTTTTTGAACTGGTGCAGGAGTACCGCAAATGGAACAAGATATCCTCAACATATATTACCGGCTACATGAAACACATCAACGCCGCGACCATGCGGATACATCCGAACTTCTACTCTCTCAGCACGGACACGGGCAGGTTCAGCTGCAGTTCTCCGAATCTCCAGAATATGCCGCGCAAGGGAAGCGATCCTATCGGAGTGCGTAATTTCGTGAAGGCGCCGGAAGGCTGTCTCATCGTTTCGTGCGATTACAGCCAGATCGAGCTTCGCGTCGGAGCGTTCTACTGCCGCGACAAAATCATGATGGATACTTACAAAACAGGCGGCGACATCCACGCCGCGACCACATCCGTCATTTTCAACATTCCTTATGAGCAGGCGCGTGACAAGCACGCGGCGGATTACAAGGAAAGGCGCACGATCGCGAAAAACGTGAACTTCGGCACGTTCTACGGGCTGTTCCCGCGGGGACTGCAGCGGACGCTGAAGTTCAAGGCGGGGGTTGATAAATCCGTAAAGGAGTGTAAGGAGATCATCGAAAATCTGAAAGCAGGATATCCGGCGCTGACCGTCTGGCAGGAGGAAACGAAGGCGGACGCGGCAAGGCGGATGTACGCGGAGACATGGCTCGGCCGGAGACGCTACCTGCCGGACATCCGTTCGGACGATTGGGGAAAGAAGTCCTTCGCGGAGCGTTGCAGTATGAACACGCCGATCCAGGGAACGGCGGCGGACATTATCAAATTGTCGCTCGGAAGGCTCCTAAAAGGACTGCCGGAGCGCCCGTGGCTGAAGCCCATCCTGCAGATACACGATGAACTCACATTTGTCATACCGGAAGAAAGGCTCAGGGAAGCGATTCTTTTCATTAAGGAATGCATGGAGCTGCGGCCGTTTTCCGAGTTCGACCTCCCGCTTGTGGCGGAAGCGTCGGCGGGCAGGACTTTCGGAACACTGGATGAACTGGAGGATTAAGGCATGAACACAGACAGGAAATTCAATTTTACAGATACGCTGCTCCGTCTGATGGAGAAGCACCCCATGACAGGGAAAAGGACGTCGCAGAAGGAGCTTGCCGACGGACTTGGCGTGAGAAAGCAGACGGTATCCGAATACCGCCGCGGCATGACATATCCGGGAGCAAAAACGCTTCTTATGATGGCGGACTTTTTCGGCGTGAGTACAGATTACCTGTTCACGGGCGCGGAAGGTAGCAAAGTTTATATGAAGATGATGTCCGCGTATAAAGCGGGCATGCAGGAGAAGCTTGAAAGGATCGTCGTCCTCTGCTCGAACGCGGAGAACATGGTGCTTGGCATGATGAAAAGCGGGGGCGGGACGCATGTACAGGAACAGTGAGGGATACAGCGACCCGACCGCCGGGATGGCTATGAACCGCATCATGCGGGAATACCGGCAGAAGCAGAAAAGGCGCTTTGCGGACAGGAACCGTAGGAAAATCTACGTCGCGTCGAAATACGCCGGAGACACGGAAAAGAACACAAAAGCAGCCATCGCATACTGCCGCCGAGTGATAGACAGCGGGTACATGCCCGTAGCAAGCCATCTCCTCTACCCGCAGATGCTGGACGACAATGTGCCGGAGGAGCGCGAACTCGGGGGTCTGTTCGGAATGGCGCTTCTCGCGGTGTGCGACGAGGTGTGGGCGTTTGGGAAAATTTCATCCGGTATGGAACGGGAGATTGAGGAAGCGAAGCGCCTGCGTATTCCTGTCAGGTATTTTGAGGAGGTCGCCCGAAGCCGAGACAGGATGCTGTCTGAGACTGAGGGTGTGCCGACACAGGATTTGAGGAGGTGAGCGGATGAATGTGACGGCGGCTGATGTAATATCCAGTCTTTTCAATCCGACTGACACGGTCTGTTTCCGCGTATTCGACGACAAGAAGAGCGGGATGTTCCCCGGAGCGAAGCTCTCCTGCGAATGCGGAAAGTACAAGACCATAGAGGAAACGCTGAGGAATCACAACAGGCTCGACCGGGGCGTATTCTTCGTGGTGAATTACGGCGGACAGGATGATGATGCTATTACCCGCATCAACGCCCAGTTTGTGGAAATGGACAACTGCGGCTTTGATGAGCAGATGAAGAAAATCAAGGCGTTCCCGCTCCCTCCTTCCATGATTATGAAGACGCAGAAGTCCTATCATGTTTACTGGTTCATGGACTCGACGGCGAAGGTGGAGTGGTTTCGCACGATACAGACGCAGCTCGTAAAGCACTTTGACGGCGATTCGATGTGCGTCAACGAATCGAGGGTGATGCGTCTGCCGGGCTTCCTGCACTGCAAGAAGGAAACACCGGTCGAGGTGACGTGCGTCAGCTTCCATCCGGAAAGAAAGTACACGCAGAATCAGCTGTCGGACGTCCTGCCCGAGGTCGACCTCAAGCCGGCGGAAAGGAAAAGCGGGAATGAGAAGGGACTGGAGCAGGTTATGCGCTCCTGCGTCTTTCTTCAGCACTGCCGCGACGACGCGGAGACGCTGCCCGAGCACGACTGGTACGCGATGATCACGAACCTCGCGCCGTTTGAGGGCGGGACGGAGCTGATACACAAGCTGTCCGCGCCGTATCCGGGATACTCGGAAAACAGCACGCAGAAGAAAATCAACCACTTCCTCGAGAGCGGCACGAACCCTATTATGTGCAGGACTATCTGCGAGAAGGGGTTCAAGTGTCCGAAATTCGAAAAGGGAGAATGCCCGGTCAAATCCCCGGCGGCGTGGTGCTGGCAGCCGATGACGGCGGAGGTGCTGTCGGAGATACTGAAAGACCTGCCCGTTGAGGGAAACCCGGTCGAGGACCTGCAGACGGCGGCGGATTTTGTGCGCAAGTACCTCTACAATCAGGACGCCGTGATGGCGGATGTGTTCATCAGCGAGGAAATAAAGAAGCACTTCGGCCTAAAAGCGTCGTTCCTGAAATCGCTCATGCAGATATACCGCGAGGAAAGCAAATCGTACAAGTCCGGCAGGGTCGCGAAAAGGGCGAAGGCCGGTCTGTCGGTACCCGACTGGTACGAGCCGACCGAAAAGGGGCTGCGGTTCCTTCCCGGCGTGCTTGCGCGGGAAATGTCGGAAAAGGAGCATGTGTTCTATTCGGCGGAGCAGCACTTCATCTATCAGGGCGGCGTTTATGTTGAAATGTCCGAAATGGAAGCCCAGAGACTCGTGCAGGAGAAAATGTTGATGAGGGAAACCAAAATGAACCAGATCGCCGACGCGGAGAAACAGTGGCGGCTGCTCGTGCAGAAGAACATCCGCGAGCTGAACGCGAACCCGTACATCATCAATGTGCGCAACGGCCTGTACAACGTACTCGAGGACACGCTCATCCCGCATACGCCGGACTACTATTCGACGGTGCAGCTGAACGTAACCTACGACAGAGATGCCGACTGCCCGCGTTTCAAAGAGTTCCTGAAGGAGTCGATGGACGGCGACATGGAGCAGGTCGGACTGATACAGGAAATGCTCGGCTATTTCCTGATACCCGTGAACTCGGCGCAGAAGTGCTTTGTCATCGTGGGAGCGGCGTCCGCGGGAAAGTCCGTGCTGCTGAGAGTGCTGAACGACGTGCTCCTCGGCAAAAAGAACGTGTCGAACGTGTCATGGCAGGCGCTGAACGAGCGGTTCAAGACGGCGGAGCTTTTCGGCAAGCTGGCGAATATCTTCGCCGACCTGCCAACAAAGAACATCGACGACAACGGCATCTTCAAGGCGCTTGTCGGCGAGGACTACCTGACTGTGGAGAAGAAAAACAAGAACCCGTTTTCCTTCCAGT
Source organism: Selenomonas bovis DSM 23594 (assembly GCF_000381005.1). Classification (GTDB taxonomy): domain Bacteria; phylum Bacillota; class Negativicutes; order Selenomonadales; family Selenomonadaceae; genus Selenomonas_C; species Selenomonas_C bovis. The sequence goes on along the minus strand of NZ_KB908410.1, from coordinate 2,252 downwards.
GCTGCGCGAGGCTCCTGTTCTCGTGCAACAGCATACCGAGGAATTACGGCGACAGGTCGGAGGGATTCTACCGCAGGCTCATTATCATCCGCTTCAATCACGCCGTGCCGCAGGAGAAGCGTGATCCGGATCTTCTGGAGAAGTTCCGCGCGGAAGCGGATGGCATTTTCCTGTTCGCCCTGGAAGGGCTGAAACGGCTCATGAACAACAGGTACAAGTTTTCCGAGACGCAGAAGAACCGTGACGAGCTGCAGCAGTACCGCGAGGAGTCGGATTCCGTGCTGTCGTTTATCAAGGACAGGTGCGAAATGGACGCTTCATACTCCGCAGGGTCGACCGAGCTTTTCAACGCCTACAAGGCGTACTGCGAGGAATGCGGCATGAAGCCGTACGCCCAGAAGAACTTTGTGCAGCAGATCACCACGGTCTATCCATCCATAGAGCGCGGCATCGACAGCCTTGGCAAAAGGCGCGTGCTGAACGGGATCAGGGTATGCGATATTCCAGGATGATCTGACACGTCTGACAGGTTTGACACGAGTTTCCTAACTCACCATATATATATGAAAAAATATACGCCAATACCACTTTTTTTATTCCATACGCGATAATGCATTTTTTCGTGTCAAACGTGTCAGAAACCGCGAAATTACGCCATTTTACCTGTCAGACGAAAGGAGGTCGTGTCAAATGAGCGAGTCGGATATTGTAAGATCAATACTGAAATATCTGAAAACCGTGCCGGGGTGCTTCTGCTGGAAAGAGCACGGCGGCATGTACGGGACGGCGGGCATTCCTGATATTATCGCATGCATAGGCGGACGGTTCTACGGGTTCGAGGTCAAGACGGACAAGGGCAGCCCGACAAGGTCGCAGGAAGCCGTGATTGGGAAAATCCGCAAGGCCGATGGCACTGCCGCAGTGGTAAGGTCGTACGGCGAGGTGGAGGATATACTGAAAAACAGCATCCCCGGATTCGCCGTCTGCGAAAACTGCGGAAAGCCGTTTATAAGGAACGGCTCACGGCAGAAGTACTGCGACAGCCCGGAATGCCGGAACGCGAGGAATCGCAAAAAGGCAAAAGCCTATTATCAGCGCAAAAAGAGCCGCTGAACAATTCTTTCAACGCGCATCGCTTCAAATCATCAACGCTCCAACGCATACACATCCCCTTTGGCAAATATCGGGAGGTGCGCGAATGAGCGGTATCGAAAATTACGAGAATCTTGCGAACGCCATCGTTCTGCAGGCTGTCAGGGATTACAGAACGGCGCTTAAGTTGCTGAAGATGAACCCTTCAAACAAGTCCGCAAAAATCGAAAAAGAAAACATCGAGAGGTTCTTCTGGTCGGACTGGTACAAAGTCCTGACGTCGGTTGACGGCGAGTCTCTAATCCGCGTCCTCCGAAAGGAGGTGGACGCATGACCGCCAAGGAATATCTGAAGCAGGGCAAACTCCTCGACGTGCAGATAAACAGCCTGCTGAGAGAAATCGACTACTGGCGCGACTTTTCAACACGAGTGTCCGGCAGCAGCTTTGAAGTGCATTACAATCCGAACCGTCCGACGGAAGCGCCGTTTGTGCACGCGCTGAAGATGATCGACGAGACAGAGCGTGAAATTGACCAGAAGCTGCAGATGCTTGTAAAGCTCAAGGCGGAAATCAGCAGAGCGATCGACAGACTGTCCAACCGCGAGGAGCGGATGGTTCTCCGCTACCGCTACCTGAACGACTGCTCATGGGAAGAGATCAGCACGCTGATGAACGTGTCGGAGCGGACGGTCTACAGGATACACGGCACGGCTCTGCAGAACTTTTCCGTGCCGGAATGAAAGTTGGCAGTCAATGTCAGTGAATGGCAGTATTGACATGTGATATTATTACAATAGCAAAAAAGAATGAAACGGCGGCACAGCCGCAACAGGCCTCGGAGGGCAGTCCTTCCGGGGATTTTCTTATGCCTGAAAGGAGAAACGGACATGCCTTACGCGCCGCAGCGCGGCTGTCAGTTCGAGGGCTGTCCGAAGCGGGCGGTTACCGGCAGCGCTTACTGCGCGGAACACAAAGCCCTGATGGAGAAGCACTACGAACAGTTCAGCCGCGGCTATAAAGCCAACGAATCCCACATCACTTGATCCGGAGTATCTGATTGCACGACTGGAGGCGGAAAAGGCATGAACGCCAAGGAATTCTTTCAGCGGAATTATTACCTGGAGCAGCGAGTAAACAGCAGACTCCGAAGACTTTCCGA
>NZ_KB908409.1 GCF_000381005.1 Selenomonas bovis DSM 23594 | reverse complement strand
CGCCGCTTCCTGACAAAAGGGCATGTCAACGTAGAGGCAGAAACCATCCTGCTGGCAATGGCACATAACATTTTTAAATTGCATTGCAAAATACAGGCACAGCGATTAGGCGTGCACCTCATCCAAATTACGGCAGCAGCCTGAAACAGAACAGTGCAAAAAACGAGGCGATCGGTGACCGCCTGTTTCTTGTACTGTTTTTTATGCCATGATTATCGCCAGTGTCAGATGACCGTGATTGAGGTCAAAGAAAACGGGGCTATCCGCACGAAAATGCTTTCGTGAGACAGCCCCATACGTAAAATATAGATATGCAAAATCAAATAGACGAGCTCAGCTATACGAGGTTATTTCAAGACGAAGCCGAACTAATCTTCAAGGTGATTGCTGAACGCTCGGAACGGCCCAGCACGATAATAACGATGAACCTGCCATTTTCTCGGTGGACAGAGATACTCTGGAACAGCACGTCAGTCGCTGTGCTCGTGGCCCGGTTCACCTACCGCTCGACGGTGCTGGATATGAACGGCCGCTCCTACCAGTTGGCGGGCGGCCGGAAAAGACAGGCCGAGGCGACAAGGCTGGCTCATTCTTCATGAGCAGGTGGCTCACTTTTCATAGACATTCACAAAAAAAGAAATCTAGCAAAAAAAGAAATCTAGCAGGAATTGTCCTCGGGGGGGGAGAATAAAATATTAAAAATAAGTTGTTGTTATGCGGATTTTGAAGTGGAGATAGATGAGAGAGGAACTGGACGAGATTATGATCTCCGACGCAAAAAAAGGAGGCAGAGTATGGCAAAGTTTTGTACGAGTTGCGGCACGAAACTGGCAGATGATGCGATTTTCTGCACGAACTGCGGGAAGAGACAGGAAAAACTATCATTAGTGTTGCAGGCAGAATCCGATGGTGGTTTGAAGCCTGCACCTGGACCTTCCATGGCGGATGCTAAGCCGCAGCCGGTTGCGGCAGAAATGAAAACGGCAGAGAAAACGCCGGAATCTGTACATAGACCATCAACACTGGTGAAAACGAAGCCGGCAACAGCAAGAATCGAGCAGGAACGGACAGTAAAGATTTCGGAGAAAACTGGGACTCCGACACAGAAAAGCTCACAAGATCCGAATGAACGGCTGCTGGCAGCGGCTCAGCAGCTCCTGGAAATAACACGTCCTGCACCGCAGATCGGGAAAGCAAGGAAACTGCTGCAGATGGCATTGGCCTGCGGCGCAGATGCGGACCGTATCGCCAAGCTGTTGCTGATTGCTGAACTGATCGATGAACTGGAAAAACTGAAGCAGAGCGTGACGGGCAATCCTCCGATTCCAGTGGAAAGGGGGGAGTATGACTGCACGAGCCGCTGCTATCCCATCCGGGATGGCAGCGGCAAAGGCTGGCTTCGCCACGGAGGAGGAACAAAATCAGTCAGCCGCTCCGAGTGGTATGGCTGGTGTCGCACATCAAGCACTGAACATGTCGCAACAGTTCGCAAAACACTATGTCAAGCAGAATGAGCGGGAGCATTGGAAAGAGGTCGGTGCGCGAGAGGCACTGGCACAGCAGGGAAAAGCTTCGGAATCTGAGTCAGAAGAAAACGGGAAAGAAGATGAGGCAGAGGAAATAGCCACAGAAGAAACCGTTGCGGAAAACGCCGAGGTAGAAACTGCTGAGGTTGAGACGGACACGAACGAGGTAGAAGCCGTCGAGGAGTCCTCAGAAGGCGCAGGGGAAGAAGACAGCAGCGGATGGTTCGATTCGTTATTTTCAGATGATGAGGAGGAATGAAATATGCAGCAGAAAATGGTGTTCTGTCCACATTGCGGCAAACAGCTTCCTGCAGGGGCGAAGTTCTGCGATGCCTGCGGCACGGCAATCCCGCAGGCTGTCCAGACACAAACGACGCAGGGGTCCGTGACGCAGGGGAGCAAAATCTCGGATGTAACAAGGAAAAAAGGCATCATTGCCCTTGTAATCGTCCTGATTATCGGTTCCTTTGCTGTTTTCGGTAGCACAGGCGATGAAGCGATTGTAAAGGAAGGACATTTCCAGGTCAACCAGAGCAGAAGCGTCGGGGAAGCCTTTGATAGTTATTTCTCAAATACTCGATGGACCTCCAAGACAATCAATGGTACTCATTATGTATATTTTCAGGGGAAAGGACGTAATACGAAAACCAATAAAAATACTATCGCTGTCAAAGCAACTTTTGTGGTATATCCGAAAGCGAAGTCCTGGGAACTGACGAAGATGAGCATTGACGGACAAGATGTTTCCAATGAAATCGGCTTCGTTGTCAATCAGATTGTCGATGGAGATGAACCTATTTATTACTGATGCAGGAGGGAATAACGATGGAAGAAACAAAGTTTTGTCCTTCATGTGGAACACCGCACGAACAGGCCGCACGGTTCTGCCCAAATTGCGGATATGATTTCCAGGGTGAGAAAGTGCAGCAGGCAGCGCAGCCGGAGGCAATCAGCGAGACTGCGAAGAAAAAGTTTGCTGCAATCGTGGATAATGTCAATCACCTGACCGGTGGAACGGAACATGTTGAACTGCATATGCATGACTTGGTGGAGAATGTTTTCCATTCTCATACAGAGGCTGAGGCGGAAAAAATCTTTATTGCCGGTACGCAGCAGACAACGCCTCCGGGAAGCGAGATTTCCTCGAAATGGCCGCATCCATGGCTTTATTCCCGCGTATTCGCCGTGCTGGCAGTGACCTTCCTCCTGCTGTATTTCATCGCAAGGCAGATGCACAACGTGCTTGTGCTACCGGGCATTGTCTTCATAGGTGCTCTTGCGGTGCCATTTTCGCTGCTAGTCTTCTTCTTCGAGGTCAATGCACCGCGGAATATCAGTATCTTTGAAGTGACGAGAGTATTCTTTATCGGCGGCGTGTTGTCCATACTGATGTCGCTGATTTTCTCCAATGTCCTGAACATTCAGGAGCTGACGAACAGCTCGGCTTTCCTGGTAGGTATTGCGGAGGAAATCGGCAAGGCGGCGATTATCGCTTATTTCCTGCGGGAGCCGACAAAGAAATACATGCTGAACGGCCTGCTGATTGGCGCGGCGGTCGGTGCAGGCTTTGCCGTGTTCGAGACGGCAGGCTATATCATGATGTCGCAGAATGAAGATGTAATCTATCTGCGCGGAATCATGGCACTGGGGACGCATACGGCTTGGGGCGCGATGATCGGCGCGGCACTGGCCATGGTGAAGAAGGATGCCCCGCTGGCAGGAGCCCATTTGACCGATGTCGGGTTCCTGAAGTTCCTTGGTATTGCAATCGTCCTGCACGGCGTATGGGATATGCCGGCGGTTGGAGACTTCTCTATGCCGGTGGTCCAGATTGCTCTGAGTGTCATTGTCTGGGTGTTCCTGCTTGTCTTGATTCATGCAGGTCTGAGGCAGGTTTCGGAATTGGGAGGCGACAGCAATGCGGCATGATGTGGTAAGAATATTCCTAGAAGCGGTAGCGCTGGCCAGCTGCCTGTTACTGTCTGGCTGCGGGACGATAGAGGAGAGTGTATCCTTTCATAGTGATGGCAGTCTTGTTTCTCAGGCTAAGGTGCAAGTTGATGATAAGGTTTTCCGTCTTCCTGCTGAAACAGAGATACCGAAGAAAGCACAGGAACTATTAAAAGAACTGAGAGAGGATGGGGAAAAAAGGGGGTTTCAGGTAGAGAAACTGGATCACGGCTTCAAGGCAGACAAAGGTTACCAATCTTTGTCACAATTTGTAGAAGATAGACCGAAAGACTGCTTTTGGAACGCTGATGAGCATTTTCCAGGTGTTCGCTATCGGAAAGGGGGGCTGTATGATACATACTCGATTAATGCGCCGATTCTCCCCGAAAAAGATTTGCAGGACTGGTATACCTATGACCGTGAAATAAGAAATCTGACAACATGGAGTTATAAGGATACCGTATTGAAACATGATTTACAGGCAATCAATGAAGTGTTTAACGGAAGCTTTACGATGGAGTTGCCAGATGGTGCGCTGAAGTCCAATGCGGATGAAATAAAGGCTGACGGAAAACTGTTGACCTGGGACCTGAAGAAGCGGATGTCACGGGATGAATTCCACAATGAGCCAATCAAGGTGAATTTCATCATCTATCATCGTCCCGTGCTGTATACGCTAATCGGCATGGAGACATTGTTTCTGCTGTGTGCACTGGCTGTATTCGTACTCGGAGTAAAGAAGAGACAAGCGTCGCCTCTCGGAAGATATACGTATCCGATTGCTGGCCTGATGCTGTTTATTGCGGTGGCAGGCGGAGGCGCAGTTAAATATTCTATCAATCATCCGCCGGTCCTCACGAACCGCGACCGTATCGTGTCATCTGAGGCACTGGCATCAGACGGCACGAAGCTTGCCGACCGCATAGCGGCAATCAATGCCGCACAGAAAAATCCGCTTGACAAGATTGCCTCGGTTCTGAAGGAGAAGAGTCAGCCTGGTGAACTGGTAGCGGGATCGCAGTATGATGAGGCAGGCTTCCTGGCATTGGTGAAGAAGGAGAAGGGGACGTACTGCTTCGTGGCCTATGATGCGAAGCAGGATGTGATTGCCACGATAGATACCGGTTCAGCTATGAACGATCCAATCCTTACGATGAAAGAGAAGTATCGGATACTAAAAAATAGTAAGGACAAGACAAAATATTATTCACCGGTTGTTTTTATCGTCAACATTCCTTCAGACAATCCCAAGAGTGCGGACAAGAATCTCGGACAGTGGGAAAAAGATGGTAGCCACAGTCTGCCGTTTTACTGCAGTTTCAGTGTTGACGAAGATGGCAATGTCGTGGTGAATAAGGCGATTTATTCAGGCAAGGGACTTCATCCGTCGCATTATCACGGAAAAATCCGGGATGAACGCAATATCGGTCTTGCCAATGTTATCATGACGCATGCCGATAGCCTGAAGATGGATATCGCGAAACGAGAAATCTATCTGCCGTTATGAGAAGGGAGCGGAGATCATGGCGAAATTCTGTAAATTCTGCGGTACTCCATTGAATGAAGGAGCACGTTTCTGTCCAAAATGCGGTAAAGCGCAGTCCGAAGAAAGTCCAAATCCTACGGTGCAGCAGGCAGTGAATCCACCCTCTGCTGGAAATCGTGGGCAAAAGGCGGAACCAGCATCTGCTGGAAGCCCGATGCGGCAGGCACCAGAGGGGAGAGCGGAAAGCCGCAAATCTGCTCCTGCGTCGAAGCAGGACAGCAGCCTGGGGAAAGTCATCATGATTCTTCTTCTTGTTGTACTACTTGGCGGAGGCGGTTTCCTGGGGTATCAGTTCTATAAACAGAATGCCGATGAGTCAACAGACAGTGTCAGGATAGAGGCAGAGAAGCCAGCAACGGAGAGCAAGGAAAGTAGCGAGCCTGCGGAAAAGAAGGAAGAAACAAAGCAGGACAACTCGGCCTTGACAAAGGTGAAAGGTGTACTGGAGGGATATAATATCGGCGATGAAGTCCTGGCTACATCGGCAGGACATACGAATGACGGCAGCCTTTCCATCACAAAAACGGCGAACGGACAGAAGCGCCTGGTGGTAGTCGACAACAAGAACCACCGGGCGGCCGTGCTGGATTTGACATCGGCGGTCTACAATTTCGCAGAGCAGGCCAAGGACCATGCAGGCAAGGTCCTGCTCCCCCTCACCATCGTCAACGATAAGCGGGACAATGACGCGGTCTATGGCACCTGGTCCGGCAGCAATCACAAGATGGGAATTTTAGCTGCCTTCAAGATTGACGGGCAGAAGAACGTAGTGCCGGGCATGCTGACCAGCGGGCAGGGAGCCAATCCGCCTGTGTACCAAGGCGTCCTGTATGAACCGAAGAACGTCGATCTCGCCAACCTGATCCTAACGGAGATGGCAGCCCTTCATAAAGATGCGCAGGAGCGCGGCGTGGGAATCAATAATTAAATGAAATGGATATGCCTTGTAGCCGTGCAGTGTTGAGGCGGCGAATGGCGCTACAGTACGAGCTCGATGGATGGCACACATGCCGTGTGACCAGTGGTGGTTCGCAAGAGATCCTCAACATCTGCCTCCAGTATTGATGTCTGCCATCTACGTGGACGAAAGAGGCATTGCAGTATATCTTTGATAAAATCTGCAAGTAAGCAAAGAAAAACAGCACTGCTGGTAGCTTTTTGCCGTCGGCAGTGCTGTTTTCTTGCAGGGATATGTGCTATACCCCAAGTTTGCCACTTAGAAATTGCGAGACCCTATGTGCTATAAGGCCTTAGGGTCTCTTTTTGCAGAATAATATATACCTATCTTAGGAAAGCTTGAAGTTTGTGGTAAGGGTTCTCAGTTGCCCGGCTGTCAACAGGTCTTGCGGCAGAGATACGCCGTATGCTCGCAAGATTGTTTTCAAATCCTCCGAGTCCGTGTTAACCATCCGGTAGTACTCTTGCGAAAGCCGCTCTACTTTCCACTCCCGGAGAGCTTGGGACAAGCGCTTGCCGGGTATTCCGTAAGTCCAGTTCCGTCCATGCGACGCCTCCGTGCGCGGCCAGTTCGTGCTCAAGGACGTCAAGATGAACAAGGTCTCGAACATCGCGCGTGAGATCGGCCGCCAGCCGGTGCTCGCGTTCGGCAACTCGTCGGGCGATGCCTCGATGTTCAACTACACCATTGCGAAGAACAAGTACAAGGCGATGGCGTTCTCCCTGCTCTGCGACGATCTCGAGGACGACCTCGGCAGCACGGCCAAGGCGGACAAGATGCGCGCCGACTGCGAGAAGAACGGCTGGGTGCCCGTCTCGATGCGCGACGACTGGAAGACCATCTACGGTTATGATGTCAAGGTCGCGAAATGACGCCTGACGGAGCGGCGCGGTAAACAGAAAAAATATTTGCAAATTCCGTTTGAGTGTGATAGAATATCTTCACTCATCGGGGATGTAATGGTTTCGACAGGGTACAGAAGCCACGCAGTTCGCACGTTGATTGTTGTCAAACGTAAAAGCCAACAGCTAAATTCAACTGACGAAGCTGAATACGCATACGCTGCTTGATCGATCCTCGGATCGATGACCCAGCCCCTTTGAAAGTACGAGCCGTTCGCCAACTCGAAGGTTTCAAATAAAAACGGCAGTTTCCGGCTTTGTAAAAGCCGGTGGTGGAAATCTCTGAATCCCAGAGGTGCGCTCCTATGATGCCTGCATGCTCAGGCTATTGCGATAATGCTGTGTGATGTGGATGTATTTTGGACAGGAGTTCGATTCTCCTCATCTCCACCAGTTAGTCCTTTCCGAAGTCACGGCTTTTGCCGTGGCTTTTTTATTTGTCTCAGGAGCGCAGGGCAGCGAAGATGCGCTTTGCGGGGAGGAGCTTGAGGATGAGGCAGCAGATGAGGAAATCCGGCAACAGGTAGGTCGCGTTGAAGACGAGGGAGTACCGGAGGGGATCCATGCCCGCCGGAGCGTAAGAGGCAAAGAAGACGACGCCGGAGAAAACGTGGCAGAGGAAGCGGGCGGCGAAAGCGAGCGCGGTCGAAAGGACGCGGTGGCGGGGCAGGGCGGCTGCGAGACCCATGCACATGTAGGGCAGGGGGTAGTCGAAGAGCACCTGCACGGGATGCACGACGAAGGGATCCTGCAGCAGGTTGAGCAGGCCGTAGATGCCGCCGCCAAGCATACCGACGGCGGGGCCTTCGCGGTAGGCGAGCAGGAGCAGCGGCACCATGCCGCCGAGCGTCACGCTGCCGCCCTGCGGCATGTGGAAGATGCGCAGCTGCTCGAGCACGAGCGTGCAGGCGATCATGAGCGCGGCGAAGACGAGTCGGCGCGTGCGGGAACGGGGCATTGTTGATTCTTGCATGATATGTCACCTTTCATTGCGGATATGATACTTCCTTCATTCTAGCGACAGGGGGCTGTTTTGACAAGCGGAAGGTGCGGCGCTTTTCACAGCTGTTGTAACGTTTGTTACGGACAGGCGCGCGGGCGGCCTGTTACGATAAGGAAAATGAGTGTGTCTGCCGCAAATGGCGCAAGGTAACGCGCGCTTGGAAGGTTTCGATGAGGAGGATGTTTCGATGGGGAAATGGGCGGTTATTTATTCTTCCGTGACGGGGAATACGAAGAAGATTGCTGAGGCGATGGCGGAGGCTGTAGGGAAGGACTGCGATGTGTTCCGCGTGCAGGAGGCGCCGGAGGATGTGTCGGACTATGATGTGGTGCTGCTCGGCTATTGGCTGCGCCTCGGCGCGCCGGATCCGCTGATGCTCAAGTACCTGCCAAAGGTGCACGGCACGCGCGTCTGCTTTTTCCAGACGCACGGCACGGATCCCACGAGCGAGCATGCCGTGACGTCGTTCGCGCGCGCGGGCTATCAGCTCGGCGCGGACTGCGAGATCCTCGGCACGTTCGGCTGCCGCGGCAAGATCCAGCCGGCGCTGCTCGCGAAGCGGAAGAACGCCGGGCCGGACGATCCGCACGGCGGCGAGAAGAGCCGGGAGCGCTGGCGGCTCGCGTCGACGCATCCCGATGCCGCCGACGAGGCGGCGGCCAAGGAATTCATAAACGATATGCGGCGCAAGATTGCTTATAAGGAGAAGTATCTGGCGGCAAAGGCAGCGAAGCTCGTCGCGTTGCAGAAACGCGCAGAGGGCTGAGAGCGCGTGACTGGAATTGAATGACTTTTCATGACAATGATAGGCAGGCTTCATTGACAATAGAGAAAATCAATGATAAAATTTTCATTGTGAGTTTTGCGATAACTTACAGGCATAACAAAACATGCAAGGGGCACTGGGCAATCGGTGCTTCTAGATCTCCGCGAGTGAGACAATAGGATTCCGTATGAAGATACGGTCAGAGGGGGCAGCCGGAGGAAGAAAACCGGCGCTCCTTTTTTTGCGGAATTGAGAAACGAAATTTCGTGTTTTGTCGTGTTTTATCGTTGAGAGGAGAGACTTGAGGTTTATGGAGGCTTTTTGTATCGCAGTTGCCCTGCTTGGGCTCATGTATTTCGCGTATCGCGGCTGGTCGATCATCTTGATCGCACCGATGTTCGCTGGCATTGCAGCGCTCGCGAGCTCGTTCGGCATCCTGCCGACGTATACGGAGCTCTACATGACGCGTATGGCGGAGTATGTGAAGACGTATTATCCGGTGTTCTTGTTCGGCGCTGTCTTCGCGCGCCTCATGGAAAAGGGCGGACTCGCGGCGTCGGTCGCGGGCAAGATCGTCGAGGTGCTCGGCGAGAAGCGCGCAGTGCTTGCGGTGCTCTTCGGCTGCGCTGTGCTGACGTACGGCGGTCTTTCGGTTTTCGTCGTCGCTTTCGTCATGTATCCGTTCGGCGCGTATGTGTTCCGTCAGGCGGATATTCCGAAGCGTCTGCTGCCGGCGGCGCTCTGGATGGGCATCTTTTCCTTCGCGATGGTCTCGCTGCCGGGTACGCCGCAGATCCAGAACATCATCCCGTCCTCGTATTTCCAGACGTCGACCTGGGCGGCGCCGGGCATCGGTCTCTTCGCCTCGCTGCTCTTCCTGCTCATCGGCTGGGGTTGGATCAGCCACCGCGCGAGGAAGCTCAAGGCGGCGGGCGAAGGATACGGCGCGCATACGGAGGGACGTCGTCACCGCGAGCCGAAGATCAAGATTCCCTGGTATTGGGCGCTCGTACCGCTCGCGATGGTCATCGTCATCAACGTGATCCTCTCGAATCCGTTCCACTGGTCGTGGGGCTATCATTGGGATCCTGAGAGCCTCGCGGTGTTCGAGCCGCTGCATCTCTCGCTGCTCGCGGCGAAGGTCGGCAAGATCTCCGCGATCTGGTCCATCAGCGTGGCGCTCATCCTGAGCTCCGTTGCCGCCGCGTTCATCGGCCGCAAGCGGTTCCAGGTCATGGACGGCTTCCTCGCGCCGATCAATTATGGCGCACTTTCCTCGGCGGCGGCCGCGCTCAACGTGGCGTCGGGCTACGCGTTCGGCTGCGTGCTCACGACGCTGCCGGGCTTCGCGCCGGTGACGGATATGCTCGTCGGTCTCGCGCAGTCGTTCGGTCCGCTCGTTTCGGCGGTCGTGACGACGAATATCATGTGCGGCATCACAGGGTCGGCATCGGGCGGCCTCACGATCGCGCTCTCGGCGCTCGGCGATCAGTGGATGCAGATGGCGCTCGCGCAGGGCATCCCGCTCGAGGTCCTGCACCGCATCGTCGCGGTAGCGTCCGTCGGTATCGATCCCGTGCCGCACTGCGGCGCGCTCGTCACGCTGCTCGCAATCTGCGGCCTCACGCACAATGACTCGTATTACGACATCGCGGTCTGCATGTTGCTGAAGTTCTTTGTGCCGTATCTCTGTATCGTGTTCTATCTCGTGACGCATATCGCATGAGTTGGCATTTTATAGAAGGGCATCGTCTGTCTGCCGCTTGGGATGACAGATGATGCTCTTTTTTTGTAGGGCGGTGCTGCAAATCAGCGCTGTCAGAAAGGGGGATCCTCTTGCAGTTACGCGGTGATTTATATCTTCTCGGCGCTGCCTTCATCTGGGGGACGACGTTCGCTTTCCAGGTCACAGGCATGGAGGAGCTCGGCCCGTTCGGCTATGCGGCTGCTCGCTATCTCGTCGGCTTTTTCTCGGTGCTAGCCATCTGGTATGGCTTCCGCGGGCAGCGCGCACGCGCGCGTGCCATCGGCACGTATGCATCCGGCTGGAAGGCGGGGCTTGCCGCAGGGGGAATCATGTTCATCGCCACGACGCTCCAGCAGGTGGGCATGACGGAGACGACGGCGGGCAAGACGGCGTTCATCACGGCGCTCTACATCGTACTTGTGCCGCTCGGCGCCGTATTCCTCGGGCGGAGGATCCGCCGGGAGAACTGGGCAGGCGCGGGGCTCGCCGTCGTGGGGCTCTATCTCCTTTCCTTGCATGGATCATTTTCCGTCGCGCACGGCGATGTCATCATCTTCATCAGCTCGTTTTTCTGGACGGCGCATATCCTCTTCGTGGATCGCTTCGCGGCGCGCGTGGACGCCATCGAGCTTTCCGTCGCGCAGATTTTCGTCTGCACGGTCGGGAGCATTGTGCTCGCGGCGCTTTTCGAGACGGTGACAGCACAGGCGCTCCTCCATAGTTGGCTGCCGATTTTCTACGGCGGCGTGATGTCGGCAGGCGTGGCGTTCACGTTGCAGATTCTCGGCCAGCAGTACGCAGAGCCGGGGCCGGCAGCCATCATCATGAGCTTTGAGTCGGTTTTTGGTGCGCTGGCGGGCTGGTTGCTGCTCGGCGAGGTGCTCACGCGCGTGGAGATCATGGGTTGCGTGCTCATGTTCTTCGGCATGATCGTGACGCAGGCAGGCTTGTTTCGGCGGCAACGGCGCAGGGGTATAGCATAAGTGGAAAGAGAAGCGCAGGATGGCGTGGCAGCAGGGGGGCTGCCTGCCACATCCTGCGTATTGTGTTTTCCGTTATGTCGTGCTATTATACTCTCAGCTTATGTAATGAGGGATGAACGGATGTCCATGTCCAGGACGGATGGGGTGTGGACGACTGTCCCAGAGATGCGTATATTGTATACAGATAGGTAGGAGGGATTTGTTTTTTATGGGACAAATGAATAAAGGTGAGATCCTTGCGGTGGGGCTCATGATGTTTTCCATCTTCTTCGGTGCAGGAAACCTGATTTTTCCGCCGGCACTCGGACAGGCGGCGGGAGATCATGCGATCATCGCGATGGTCGGATTCATCGTGACGGGTGTCGGGCTTCCGCTCATGGGCATCACGGCGATTGCGATGCAGGGCGGCAGATACGTGGAGTTCATGAACCGCAGGACGTATCCGTGGCTGGCCTCGGCCCTGCTGCTGATTCTCTACCTCGCCATCGGGCCGGTGTTCGCCGTGCCGCGCACGGGGGCCGTCTCGTTCGAGATCGGCATCCGCCCCTTTTTGACGGAAGAGGGCCTCGCTGTGGGGCAGTTCGTGTATACGGCGGTGTTCTTCCTGTTCACGGGGTATCTTGCGATGAATCCCAGCAAGCTCATGGACCGCGTGGGCAAGCTCCTGACGCCGGCGTTATTGCTCTTTCTGGCGATTCTTTTCATCAAGTCGTTTTGGACGCCGCTCGGCGAGGTTCTTGACGCGACTGGAAGCTATATCGAGACACCGTTTGCGCAGGGGTTCCAGGATGGGTACCAGACGATGGATCTTCTGGCATCGCTCTCCATCGGTACGATCGTGGCACAGAGCATCCGCATGAAGGGGGCGAAGGATGATGCGGCAGTCAGCCGTGTCTGCATCATCTCCGGGCTCATCGCGGTCGCGCTCATGGCCATCGTCTACGGCGCGCTCGCCTATCTCGGAGCGACGAGCGTCGGCGTGCTGGGGCACTCGGAGAACGGCGGGCAGCTGCTCGCGCAGGCGGTGGAAATTTTCTTCGGCGCAGCGGGAAATCTGCTCGTGGCCGTCATCATCGCGCTCGCGTGCCTTACGACTTCGTGCGGCATGATTACGGGTTCGTCGTGGTATTTCAATAAGGTGCTGAAAAACCGCGTTTCCTACGAACGCCTTGTCCTTTACAGCACGTTCTTCAGCTTCGTCGTCTCCAATGTCGGTCTCACGCAGATCATTGCGCTGTCGCTGCCGTTCCTGGTCAGCATCTATCCTGTCGTCATCGTGTTCGTTGTCTTGTCGCTCTTCGATCCGTGGATCGGCAGGCGCGGCAATATCTATCGCTATGCAGTTGACGCGACGCTCGTCTTTGCCGTCATCGCTGGCCTGGAGACAGCGGGGTTCGTCATTCCGGCTGTGCACGCGTTCCTCGTGGCGTATGTGCCGTTCTTTTCGATGGGGATGGGCTGGCTCGTGCCTGCGCTGCTCGGCGCTGTTATCGGTTTTTTTGTTCCAGCGGATGGGCCGCTGACGCAGGCAGATGTTTCCTTACGGAACCACTGATTAATTCGGCACCCCGTCTTTACGCGTCTGCACTGTCCTACTGCCCTTGACAATCCTCAGCACAAAACGCGATGGAGCGTTTTGCCGCTACGCCTCCGGTTTGTCTCCTAGGGAGATACAGCGCATCCACGTAAATCCGGAGCACCTCATTCAATCAGCGGTTCCTTACCGGATCGCTGAAAGGTCACGTTGACAGATGTTTTCCTCGGCTGTATAATGAAAAACAAAAATCAGGCGGGGAGTGAAACAGCGTGAAGTTCGACGCGGTAAAGATTCTTTTGGCTTGTCTGACAGTGGTACTGTTTAGCTGAGCAGGTTGGATGGCGTTCTGGTTCGTTAGGGAAGTGACGGGCAGCGATTTGCTGCTTGTCACTTTTTGCTTTTTTAGGAAACGCGTTAAGGAAGCACTGATTAATTCAGCACTCCGTCTTCACGCGTCTGCGTTGTCCTTTTGTCGCCCTGCCATCCTCAGTGTAGCTTTGGCTACGCCTGCGGTTTGTCTCCGAAGAGTACAGTGCATCCACGTAAATCCAGAGCACCTCATTTAATCAGCGGTTCCTTGAAGGATTGGTATTTTTTCGCCTGAGGTAGCAGGATTCTTTTTTTTCGTGTAGAATAAAAGATAAGATACAGCAATAGACTGAGAGGGGTCTGATTCTGATGATGGCAGATGATACGGCGCTTAAGCGGGCGCGTGTGAAGATAAAGGTGGTCGGTATCGGCGGCGGCGGCAACAGTGTCCTGCTGCGCATGGCGAAAAGTGACTTCATTCATGCGCAGAACATCGAGGATATCGAGCTCATCGCGATCAATACGGATGCCAAGCAACTCGCGACGCTTGATGATATGGGCATTACATGCCTGCAGATCGGTGCGGCGATTACGCACGGACGCGGTACGGGCGGCAATCTCGATGTGGGTGAACAGGCGGCAAAGGCGGATGAGGCACGGATCAAAGAAGCACTCTCTGGGGCCGATCTTGTGTTTGTCACGGCCGGTATGGGCGCGGGGACTGGGACAGGCGTCGTGCCGGTGGTCTCGCAGATCGCCAAGGAACTCGGCGTGCTCACCATCGGCGTGGTGACGCTGCCGTTCGCGTTCGAGGGGACGCGCAAGAAACGGCTTGCGGAGGCAGGCGTGCTGAAGATGCAGGGGTATATGGACGCCTTGCTCGCCATCCATAACGATAATCTCATGAAGCTCCCTGAGAATCGGAAGATCACGCTCGTACAGGCGTTCAAACTGGCGGATTCCGTGCTGGAGCAGGCCATTCGGTGCATTGCAGAGCTGATCCTCAAGACGGGCGTCATCAATGTGGATTTTGCTGATGTCACG
This sequence comes from Selenomonas bovis DSM 23594, assembly GCF_000381005.1. Classification (GTDB taxonomy): domain Bacteria; phylum Bacillota; class Negativicutes; order Selenomonadales; family Selenomonadaceae; genus Selenomonas_C; species Selenomonas_C bovis. The sequence continues at coordinate 10,270 of NZ_KB908409.1, read as the reverse complement.
ACGATTTTCACACAGAGCGAGGCGAGCGATGCGCTGCTCGGCATCGGTTGCGCGGAGGATGCGCAGAAGGCGGTTGAGCAGGCGGTGCGGAGTCCGCTCCTCGATAAGTCGCTCAAAGGCGCGCGCGGCGTCATCTTGAACCTCACGGGCGATGAGACCATGAGCCTGCTCGATGTCGACAACGCGACGCGCTATATCTGCGAGCAGACGGATCCCAATGTCAATATCATCCTCGGGACGGTTATCGATGAGCAGATGAAGGGGCAGGTGCAGGCGACGATCATCGCGACGGATTTTGCCGGCAGCACGGCCATCAAGGCGCCGAAGCTCGAGGTGCCGCAGTCGAAGCTCCAGAAGCCGCAGCATTTCTCGCTCGACGCGCCGTCCTTCATGAAAAAGCCGGACCAGGCGGAGAAACCGGGGGCGTTCGCGATCCCGGCATTCCGCATCGCGCCGGAGAATGGTGAAAAGAAGTAAGGAGGCGCACGAGAAAGTCCCGCAGGACTTTGGTGCGCAGCATAAGAGGAAGGTATACCATTGAGCAAGTTAGGAAGGTTTTCGCGCACGACGCTGCTGCTCGGCGATGCGGCCATGGAGAAGCTCGCCGCGTCTACGGTCGCGGTGTTCGGCGTAGGTGGTGTCGGTTCTTATGCGGCGGAAGGACTGGCACGCGCCGGCGTCGGCCATATCGTCCTCGTCGATAATGACCTCATCTGCCTCACGAACATCAACCGGCAGATCCACGCGACGACGCAGACGGTCGGACGGAAAAAGACAGAGGCGATGCGGGAACGCATTCTCGCCATCAACCCACGCGCTGTCGTGGACTGCATCGAGGAGTTCTATCTGCCGGAGCGCGCGGAGCGGTTTTTCTCTCAGCATTACGATTATGTTATCGATGCCATCGATACGGTCACGGGGAAGATCCATCTCGTCCTCGCGTGCGGGGAGCGTCATATCCCCATCATTAGCAGCATGGGTGCGGGCAACAAGCTCGACCCGACGCTTTTTGAGGTCGCGGATATCTACAAGACGAGCGTGGATCCCATCGCGCGCGTCATGCGCAAGAAGCTCAAGGAGCATCATGTAAAGAAGCTCAAGGTCGTCTACTCCAAGGAGCGGCCGCTCGCCGTCCGGCAGAGCGGCTGCGGCGAGAACTGCATCTGTCCGCCGGGGGCGGCGAACAACTGCGAGAAGCGGCGCGCTGTGCCGGGATCGATTTCTTTCGTGCCGTCGGTCGTCGGTCTCATCCTCGCGGGTGAGGTCGTGCGGGATCTCGTGCATGCGAAGGTGGAAGTATCCGCTTGAGTGTGGGTTGACAGACCATATAAATCGTGCTAATATAACATTTTTTGCCTTTTTTCCATTTCGTGTTATAATAGGAATAGCGTTGATTCGTATTATACATGAGTGGAGGTGCATTTTTTTGCAGGTCGGAGATAGGGTATTCTATCCGATGCATGGCGCGGGCGTCATCTCGGGCGTAGAGTCGTGCGAGGTTTTGGGCGAGAACAAGGAATATTTCGTGCTCAAGATGCCGATGGGCAATCTGAAGGTCATGATTCCGCAGGACAATGTGGAGAATCTCGGACTGCGGGAGATCATTTCAAGGGATCAGGTCGAGGATATCCGCACGGTGCTCAAGGATAAGCCGGAGCGTGTGCTGGGCAGCTGGAATAAGCGGTTTCATGCCATCCTGGAGCGCATGAAAAAGGGGGACATCCTCGATGTGGCCGCGGTGATGCGCAATCTGAGCCTGCAGGATCGCCACCGGAAGATCTCGAGCGGTGAACGGCGTCTCATGGATCTCGCGCGGCAGATGCTCGTGAGCGAGCTCGTCTATGCGTGTGACAAGACACCAGCTGAGGTCGAGCAGTGGATTGACGACCAGCTGGTGCGGAAATCAGCATGATAATTGCTGCGGGCAGGCAGAGGAATCGTGTTCCTTGTCTGGATGTGGCGTGAAGCCTTTTGGGGCGCGCAGATGGGGTGTTGTCCGGCAAGGGAGCTGCCGCTCCCGTGGCGCTTCGCAGCGCGGCGGCGCGGTGTTCCAGGAACCGGCGGCATTCCCTGTCGGCGCGCTCTTTTTTGGTCGCTGATGCTGCCGGATGGTTCATTGGAGGGAGGCAAAGGCTCTTTGCCGGTCTCGTCGCGTCCTTCAGGAGCCGGGCGTGTTAGTTGGTATTTTTCAGGAGGTGAGGGTCATTGATGCTTGAACGTGTGCTTCGATTTGTCATTACCGTGTTTTTTATGATTGCCGGCGGTGCTCTTTTCGAGCTGGCAAGCCCTGTGCTGACGCTTTACATCAGCACAGAGGTATTCCAGATGGAAATGGGAATCCTCAAGATTACATTGATGAGCTTCCTCTGCATTCTTGCGGGGGCGTTCATCGGCGGACTCATTGGTTTTTTTGTTTCTCCGTATCTGACGCGTCAGCTCAAGCGCTTTGCGGTCTTTGTCGAGCAGCAGCTCGCGAAGACGCCGATCCACGATGTGATCGCCGGTGCGGTCGGTCTGGCAGCCGGTCTTATCATTGCTAATTTATTCAGTTCTGCATTTGCCAGGATTCCGGTCGTCGGCGATTACATCCCCGTGGTGTGCAGCATCATCCTGGGGTATCTGGGGCTCTACATCACAATCCGCAAGCGCAAGGAAATCACGGCGCTCTTCGACTTCATCCCAAAGACGATCCGCGAGGCCGTCAAGTCGCGCGAGGCGAAGCAGGCAGCGGCAGCGGCGGCTGCGGCGGCTGCCGCTGCGGCGACGCAGCAGGCTGTCGCGGCTGCTCCGGCGGCTGCGGCGGGGACGACGGCGGACGTGCAGCCGAGCTACAAGCTGCTCGATACGAGCGTCATCATCGACGGGCGCATCGCGGATATCTGCGATACGGGCTTCATCGAGGGGACGCTGCTCATTCCCGTGTTCGTGCTCGAGGAGCTGCAGCATATCGCGGATTCCGCCGACGCGCTCAAGCGCACGCGCGGCCGCCGCGGACTCGACATCCTGCAGCGCATCCGCACGGATTCCAAGATGAAGGTCGAGATCACGAATGAGGATTTCGACGACATCAGCGAGGTGGACTCCAAACTCGTGCGCCTCGGGCAGAAGGTCGGCGCGAAGATCATCACGAATGATTTCAACCTCAACAAGGTCGCGAAACTGCGCGGCGTCGAGGTGCTCAATATCAATGAGCTGTCGAACGCCGTGAAGCCGGTCGTGATTCCGGGCGAGAGCATGACGGTGACCGTCGTGAAGAACGGCAAGGAGCCGGGGCAGGGCGTCGCCTATCTCGACGACGGCACGATGATCGTCGTCGAGAACGGTCATCGCCATCTGGGCGCGACCATCGACGTCGAGGTGACGTCGGCGCTGCAGACGGCAGCGGGCCGCATGATTTTCGCGAAGCCGAAGGCATGAGAAAGTGCAGGAGGAAGATATGGTTTCTGTGATTTTCCCTGCCGCGGGGCAGGGGCGCCGCATGAGGGCGGGGCGCAACAAGGTGCTGCTCACGCTCGGCGGCGAGCCGATCCTCGTGCGCACGCTGCGGCAGTTCGCGCGCGTGCCTGCGGTCGGTGAGTGCATCGTCGTCGCGGGCGCGCAGGAGACGGCGGAGGTCGAGGCGATGCTCGCCGCGGCGGAGCGCCGCGCGCCGCTCCCGCCATGGCGCGTCGTTGCGGGCGGCGCGGAGCGCCAGTACTCCGTGGCAAACGGGCTTGCGGCGTGCTCAAAGGCGGCGGAGGTCGTGCTCGTCCACGACGCGGCGCGGCCCCTCATCCGTCCCGCGGTCATCGAGGCGGTTATCGAGGCGGCGCGCGCGCATGGCGGCGCGATTGCGGCCGTGCCGGAGAAGAACACCGTCAAGGTCGTCGACGCGGCGGGCGTCGTCGTCTCGACGCCCGCGCGCAGTACGCTCTGGGCCGTGCAGACGCCGCAGGGCTTCCGGCGCGAGATCCTCTGTGCGGCCTATGCGCAAGCGGCCGCGGACGGGTTCCTCGGCACGGACGACGCGAGCCTCGTCGAGCGTCTGGGCCGCCCTGTGCATGTCGTCATGAGCGACTACCGCAATCTCAAGGTGACGACGCCGGAGGATCTCGTGATGGCCGAGGCCTTGCTGCAGGCGCCGGAGGCCTGAGCGCTCTTGTGTGCGTCCTGCGCCTCGTCTGGCGGGAAGGGCGCGCACAAGGGATTGCCTTTCATACGATAGGAGGTTGCTTTCATGACAAGATTCGGCATGGGCTACGATGTCCACCGCCTCGTGGAGGGGCGCAGGCTCATCCTCGGCGGTGTCGCCGTTCCCTATGAGAAGGGGTTGCTCGGTCACAGCGACGCCGATGTGCTGTTGCACGCAATCGCCGATGCCCTGCTCGGCGCGGCGGCGCTCGGCGATATCGGCCGCCATTTCCCCGATACGGATCCGCGCTATGCGGGCGCGGACAGCGGCGTGCTGCTCGCGCGTGTGCGGGAACTCATCGAGGAGAAAGGCTACCGCGTCGGCAACATCGACGCGACGGTCGTCGCGCAGTGGCCGAAGCTCATGGCCTATATCCCGCAGATGGTGACAAATATCGCGCGCATCCTCGCGGTGCCGGAGGACGCGGTCAACGTCAAAGCCACGACAGAGGAGAAGCTCGGCTTCACCGGCAGCGGCGAGGGAATTTCCGCCTATGCCGTCGCGGGGATTGAAAGCAGGGAAAAACAATGATAGAATGAACTGGATAGTTTCGTCCGTTCCATGATTTGGCGGCTGTTGCTTCGGCGGCAGCCTTTTTTATAGCGCTCGGCGAACGCGCTGGCGCACCGCAAAGGGAGAGATTTTATGCTGAAGGTCTACAATACGATGACGCGCCGCAAGGAGGAATTCCGCCCGCTCAAGGAGGGCGAGGTCAGCATCTACTGCTGTGGCGTCACGCCCTACAATGCGCCCCATATCGGCAACGCGCGTCCGTTCGTGACCTGGGATGTCATCCGGCGCTTTTTCGCGGCGAAGGGCTATCAGGTACACTACATCCAGAATTTCACGGATGTCGATGACAAGATCATCCGCACGGCGAACGCGGAGCAGACGACGTGGAAGGATGTCGCGGACCGTAACATCAAGGTCTATTTCCATTCGATGGACGCGCTCAACGTGCGCCGTGCCGACCGCTATCCGCGCGTGAGCGAGACGATGTCCGACATCATCGAGATGGTGCAGGAGCTCATCGACAAGGGATACGCCTACGCGCTCGATAACGGCGATGTATTCTACAGCGTCGAGAAGTTCCACGGCTACGGCAAGCTCAGCGGACGCAAACTCGAGGACATGCAGGCGGGCGCGCGCATCGAGGTCGATGAGCGCAAGCATCATCCGATGGACTTCGCGCTCTGGAAGGCGGCGAAGCCGGGCGAGCCGTCCTGGGACAGCCCGTGGGGTAAGGGATGCCCCGGCTGGCACATCGAGTGCTCGACGATGTCGCTCAAGTACCTCGGCAAGAAGTTCGATTTCCACGGCGGCGGCAGCGATCTCATCTTCCCGCATCACGAGAACGAGATCGCGCAGAGCCAGGCGTGCATCGGCGACGATCACAGCTTCGCGCAGTACTGGCTGCACAACGGCTTCATCACAATCCACAATGAGAAGATGTCGAAGTCGAAGAACAATTTCTTCACGGTGGAGGACATCCTCAAGAAATATCCCGGCGAGGTCGTGCGCTTCTTCATCCTCCAGACGCATTACAGGAGCCCGCTCGATTTCAGCGACGACCGGCTCAAGGAGGCGCAGACGAGCCTCGGCCGCCTCGCGAATACGCAGGAGTACATCAAGGAGCTCGTCGACAAGGCGGATCCGTCCGACGACGCGACGGCAGCCGAGCTCATCAAGCGCGCGGCTGCGCTCAAGAAGGAATTCGACGCGGCGATGGAGGACGATTTCAATACGGCGCTCGCCATCAGCCAGATGTTCGCGCTCTCGAAGGATATCAATATCTATTACCAGGAAGTCACGACGGGCGGCAAGGGGTTCGATGTCAAGAATTTCGCCGCCGTGCAGAAGGTCTGGGACTACATGGCGTCGATCCTCGGCATCTTCGAGCAGCAGGCCGCGGGCGACGACGGGCTGACGGAAAAGCTCATGGCGCTCATCGTCGCCATCCGCCAGGAGGCGCGCAAGGAAAAGAACTGGGCGCTCGCAGATAAGATCCGCGACGACCTCAAGGACGCGGGCGTCGTGCTCGAGGATACGCCGAACGGCGTGCGGTGGAAACGCGCATGAAGTTTGAGCACTACAAGCGCCTCGTCGCGATGATGTTCGAGCCGGACGGGGCGGGCGGCGCAAAGCAGCGCTATACAGAGCTCGATGTCCGGCAGATGAGCCCGCTCGTGCTCGCCTACGTCGGCGATGCGTATTTCCACCTCTTCGTGCGCACGCGCCTGCTCTCCTATGAGCAGTCGAAGGTGCAGGCGCTCCACGCGTTCAGCGCGCAGATCGTCTCCGCGGTCTGGCAGCACCGCGCCTATCTCGGCATCGAGCCGATGCTCACGGAGGAGGAACGCGCCATCTATCGCCGCGGACGCAACGCGAAGAGCCATGCGCCGCGCAGCGCCTCCGTCGCCGAGTACCACTCGAGCACGGGGTTCGAGTCGCTGCTCGGCAGCCTCTACCTCGCGAACCGCGACGAGCGGCTCTACGAGATCGCCGAGGCCGCGTTCCAAGTCATCAGCAAGGCGATGATGCACGAGATCCACGGCGTGCCGCAGGAACGTCCGCAGCGGGCGGCACAGGAACCACAGGAAGGATGAAACGAGTGTCCATCAAGGTAAAGCTTTTGGATTACACACCGGAGCCGGAGCGCGTCGTCGCGATGGCGGCGCGGCTCTGCTACTCCGCGAGCGGCGCGGAGGAGCTCGCGGAGCGCCTCGATGAGGCGGCCGTGCGGAAGATGGTGCGCAAGATGGTCAAGATCGGCCACGGCTCGACGCTCGAGCACGCCTCGTTCACGTTCGGCGTCGAGGGCGTCAGCCGCGTGCTCACGCATCAGCTCGTGCGCCACCGCATCGCGAGCTACGATCAGCAGTCGCAGCGCTATGTCGCGGCACACGGCTTCGCCTACGTCACGCCGCCGAGCATCGCGGCGCAGCCGGAGGCGAAGGCGCGCTATGACAAGCTCATCGCCGACATCCGTGCGGCATACGACGAGCTCACGGCGCTCGGCATCCCGAAGGAGGATGCGCGCTACGTGCTCGCCAACGCGACCGAGACGAAGATCCTCGTGACGATGAACGCGCGCAGCCTGCTGCATTTCTTCAATCTCCGCTGCTGCCTGCGCGCGCAGTGGGAGATCCGGGAGATGGCGAACCTTATGCTCGCCGAGGTGAAGAAGGTCGCGCCGGCGCTCTTTTTCAACGCGGGTGCGAGCTGCGTCAATACGGGCCGCTGCCCCGAGGGAGAGATGACCTGCGGGCACTTCGCCGAGATGCTGCGGCTCAGGGAAAAGGAAGAGGCATGAGATGAGAGCGAAAAAGGGAAATGACGCGGCGCGCCGCAGCCCGCGCAGGAAGGCGCAGGGATATGGCGGCCAGCAGGCACAACCTGCCGCGCACAGCGCCGAGCTTGCGACAAAACGCAGCAGGCGCGCAAGCGGCGGATCGCAGGCGCAGCCCGCGGATCGCGATAGGCATGGGCCCGTCGCGGCGCCTGCCAGTTTGCCGGATGATCTCCTGCTCGGACGCAATGCCGTGACCGAGGCCCTACGGGCGGGGCGCGGCATCAACAGGATCCTCCTCGCGGAGGGCAGCCGCGAGGTACAGATTGCGCCGATCCTGGAGCTTGCGCGGACGCGCGGCGTCCCCGTGGAGTTCGTTGAGCGCGAAAAGATCGAGCGCGCCGCGCAGGGCGCGCGCCATCAGGGCGTGCTCGCGCAGGCGGCGCCTGTCGCCTATCAGGAGCTCGACGCTATCCTGCGCGCGGCCGAGCAGAAAGGTCATGCGCCGCTGCTCGTGCTGCTCGACGAGCTCGAGGACCCGCACAACCTCGGCGCGCTCCTGCGCACGGCGGACGCGACGGGCGTCGACGGCATCCTCATCCCGCGCCGACGCAGCGTGCCGCTCAACGCGACCGTCGCGAAGACCTCGGCGGGGGCCATCGAGTATGTGCCCGTCGCGCGCATCGGCAACGTCACGCAGACGCTCAAGGAGCTCAAGGCGAAGGGCTTCTGGGTGGCGGGGGCCGACATGGACGGCACGCCCTACGATAAGGCAGACCTCAAGGGCGCGCTCGTACTCGTCATCGGCAGCGAGGGACACGGTATGACGCGGCTCGTGAAGGAGCAGTGCGATTTCATCGTGAGCCTGCCGATGGTCGGCCGCATCAACTCGCTCAATGCCTCGGTGGCGGGTTCCATCCTCATGTACGAGGCGCTGCGCCAGCGGACGGCGACGAAGTAACGGCGGAGGAAAGGGAGGCACGTCATGGCCAGGCGGGAACATTATCTCATCGACGGCTACAACGTCATCAACGCGTGGCCGGAGCTCAAACGGCTGCGCGGCGATCTCGCGGCCGCGCGCGACGCGCTCCTGCACATGCTGTTGGAGTACGGCGCCTTTGAGAAATACGAGATGACCATTGTCTTTGATGCCATGTTCACGGAGGACGAGGAACATATCGAGCAGATGGGGCGTCATACGCGCATCATCTACACGGGAGCTGGAGAGACGGCGGACAGCCGCATCGAGCGCCTCGCCTACGAGGAGGCGCACCGGGGCCGTACGGTCTACGTCGTCACGAGCGACGGCGCCGTCGAGAGCGTTGTGCTCGGCGCTGGCGCCTGCCGCATCCCTTCGCTGGAGTTCCGCAAGAACGTCCTGCGCGTAAAGCGCGAACTGCGCCGAGACTACCTCGGCAGCGTCCGCCTGCCAGATGCGCGCTACGTCGTGAGCGATCGGCTGGATCGCGAGACGGCGGCGAAGCTCGACGCCCTGCGCAAGCGGCGGGAGGATTGACGAAAGTCACTCTTGTGGGTTATAATTTCTTTTGTTAGATATTGAGGGAAAGTGCGTAAGGGAGCGCTGCCGAGATGCAGTGCGTCGGCTTTGCGCGGGCTCTTCTTCACAGATCGCGGGCGTGGCAGGGGAATGCTCCGCCGTGTACTGTGCCGAGATTGCAGGGAGTACTGGAACTACCGGTGCTTCGCAGGCGGCGAGGTGGGCCAGGCGGTGCGGAGACGGCGTATCAGAGGCATCGGCGGCTCCGTGAGGGGACGATGCGATGGAAGCGGAAGCAAATGAAACTACGGGAATGAACCTGGAAGAGGTCAATGCGTTCTCGGGACTCACGGATGAGGAACTCATCACGGAGATCAAGGAGCATACGAACAGCGATGCGCTGGACTATCTCATCAATAAATACCGGAACTTCGTGCGTGCGAAGGCCCGCTCCTATTTCCTCATCGGTGCTGACCGCGAGGACATCATCCAGGAGGGTATGATCGGCTTTTACAAGGCCGTGCGGGATTTCCGCAACGACAAGCTCTCCTCGTTCCGCGCTTTCGCCGAGCTCTGCGTCACGCGTCAGATCATCACGGCCATCAAGACGGCGACGCGTCAGAAACACATCCCGCTCAACTCCTATGTCTCCCTCAACAAGCCCATCTACGATGAGGACTCCGACCGTACCCTGCTCGACGTCCTCTCAGGCGCCAAGGCCTCCGACCCTGAGGAACTGATCATCAGTCAGGAGGAGTTCGTCGACATCGAGAAGAAGATGGAGGAAATCCTCTCCGACCTCGAATGGAAGGTTCTCATGAGCTATCTTGACGGGAAGTCGTACCAGGAGATCGCGGCCGGCCTGCACCGCCATGTCAAGTCCATCGACAACGCGTTGCAGCGCGTGAAGCGCAAGCTTGAGAAATACATGGAGAACCGCGGCGAGGGCATCGACCTCGCGACGGTCTACCAGGGGTTATCCGCCATCAACCGCAGGCGGCGTGAGGAGGACGCGGGCGAGGACGACATGTTACACGAATAACAAAAATGGGGCTGTCTCACGAAAGCATTTTCGTGCGGATAGCCCCGTTTTCTTTGACCTCAATCACGGTCATCTGACACTGGCGATAATCATGGCATAAAAAACAGTACAAGAAACAGGCGGTCACCGATCGCCTCGTTTTTTGCACTGTTCTGTTTCAGGCTGCTGCCACAACTTGGATGAGGTGCACGCCTAATCGCTGTGCCTGTATTTTGCAATGCAATTTAAAAATGTTATGTGCCATTGCCAGCAGGATGGTTTCTGCCTCTA
>NZ_KB908408.1 GCF_000381005.1 Selenomonas bovis DSM 23594 | reverse complement strand
GCCGCTTCCTGACAAAAGGGCATGTCAACGTAGAGGCAGAAACCATCCTGCTGGCAATGGCACATAACATTTTTAAATTGCATTGCAAAATACAGGCACAGCGATTAGGCGTGCACCTCATCCAAGTTGTGGCAGCAGCCTGAAACAGAACAGTGCAAAAAACGAGGCGATCGGTGACCGCCTGTTTCTTGTACTGTTTTTTATGCCATGATTATCGCCAGTGTCAGATGACCGTGATTGAGGTCAAAGAAAACGGGGCTATCCGCACGAAAATGCTTTCGTGAGACAGCCCCTTTTATGTGAATCCCCAAGAGCGCAAGCCGCAGGCGCAACGCGATTGGTTGGAAATCCTCTAAGGGCGGGCGCACAATGTCCACAAAGTAGACGTTTGTGCGTTGAGTTTCCTATGCAGGCGCGCCAGCCGCCATGATCAGCCTCACCGCCGCGCCTGCGCCTGCGCGTGCAGGCGGGCGATGCGGTCCTCCGTCGCGGGGTGCGTGGAGAAGAGGTTCATGATGGTGCTGCCGACGCCCTCGAGGGGGTTCACGATGAACATGTGGGCCGTGGCCGGCGTGGCGTCTGGGAGCGGCTGGGCGTGCTTGGCGTAGTAGTCGATCTTCGCGAGGGCGCTCGCGAGGTATTCCGGGTTGCCGCAGATCTCGCCGCCGCCCTTGTCCGCTGCGTACTCGCGGCTGCGGGAGATGGCCATCTGGATGAGGAAGGCCGCGATCGGCGCGATGATGATGGTGACGAGGCTGCCGAGGAGGCCGCCGCCCTCCTCGTCATCGTCGCTGCGGCCGACGCCGAAGATGGCAGCCCACTGGGCGATGTTCGCGATCCAGGAGATGACGCCCGCCATGGCCGCGGCGATCGTCGAGATGAGGATGTCGCGGTTCTTGACGTGCGTGAGCTCGTGGCCGAGGACACCTGAGAGCTCGTTGTAGTCGAGCACGCGCATGATGCCCGTCGTGACGGCGACGGCAGCGTGCGAGGGGTTGCGGCCCGTCGCGAACGCGTTCGGCACGTCGCTGTTGATGATGCAGAGCTTCGGCATGGGGAGATGCGCGTTCGCCGCGAGCTGCTCGACCATGCCGTAGAGCTCCGGCGCCTCCTCGCGCGTGACCTCCTGGGCGCCGTAGGCACGCAGCACCATCGGCGCGCTGAACCAGTAGGAGAAGAGGTTCATGCCGAGCGAGATGAGGAGCATGACGGTCGCGCCGCTCGTGCCGCCGAACGAGCCGCCGACGGCGACCATGATGCCGGTGAGCAGCGCCATGAGGATGAGAGTCTTGAGCGTATTCATTATGGATGCCTCCTTGTGAAGGTTGATTGACTTTTTGACTTACTTATAGTGTAGCAAGTTTTTCTGAAAAAGGGAAGGGGAAATTTGTACGGGGAGGATTACCTTTCCTGCCGCTTGTCCCGGCGGTTGAGGCAGTAGCCGAGGCCGAGGACGCCGATGATGAAGAGCGCCTTTAAGAGCGGCGCATAGGCTGCGAGGTAGCTGCCGAGCGCGCGGTCGCCGGTCATGAGCTCGGCGGCCGTGTAGGCGAGGATGGCCGCGCCCGCGTAGACGAGCGCGGGGATCTTCTTCATGAGCAGCAGGAAGAACTGCGCGCCGCAGAGTACGATGGGGATGGAGACGAGGAGGCCGCAGATGATGAGGCTCCATTTCCCCTCGGGTACGGTGTTCGCGACGCCCGCGAGGGAGAGGACGTTGTCGATGCTCATGATGAAGTCGGCGATGAGGATCGTGCGCACGGCCGCCCAGAAGGTCGTCGGCTGCGCGCCCGTCTCCTCGCTGCCGCCCTTGTGGTCGGTGAGGAGCTTCACCGCGATGTAGAGGAGCAGCGCGCCGCCGATGAACTCGAGGTAGGGCGCGGCGAGCAGCCCCGTCGCGAAGAGCGTGCAGCAGATGCGGATGAAGACGGCGCCCATGCCGCCGACGAGGATGGCGCGCCCCCGGTGATGCGGCGGCAGGTTCTTGCAGGCGAGCGCGATGAGGATGGCGTTGTCGCCCGAGAGGATGAGGTCTAAAAGCACGATGCTCGTAAAGGCCGCGAACCATTCCGGCGAGAACATGCCGGCAAAGAGAGATTCCATGCGTGAGACTCCTTTCAAAGGAAACGGCGCCGCGGCAGCGGCGAATAGAAACTGGCAAACAGTGCACACAGACAGGCGATGCGCACAGCCATTCATCGCGCGCAGCACTCCCGCGCGCCGCCATAAGAAAAGACCTTGCCCCGGCACCTGAAAAGGCACCAGGACAAGGTCTCGCTTACTCAATCAGCTGGCCACACCGGGATTGCTCCGTATTGACGATGACTGGCCATGCAGCTACTCCCCCTGTCAGAGGATGTCTAGAGAAAATATAGCACATCTCGCGCGGATGTTCAAGGGGAAATGAGAGATGACCTAGCATTTCATCGCAATGCCTCTTAGTCACTTGTCGCCGCCCGCGAGGTCGAGCACGAGGTCGATGGTGACTTCCATGCCCTTGGCCTTGGTGCAGGAAAGTTCCCATTCGCCGCCGATCTTGGGGATGAGGAGCTCGAGGATGGCGAGGCGGATGAGCATGGCGCGCTCGTCGATGCTCTGGCATTTCGCCTGGGCCATGCATTCATAGATGGTGCGCGGATTCTTCTGCACGTTCTCGCGCATGGCGCCCGCGGCCTGCTGGAGCTCGGGGGTGACGATGAGCTTTGGCGCGTGGAAGAAGAGCCAGAGCACGCAGCGCTGCGGGTCATCGCCCATGTGCGAGAGGGAGCCGGAAAAGAGCAGGCTGCCGCCCGCGGGCGAGTATTTGATGAGGTAGCTCATGATGCGCGTGAGCGTCATGAGGAAGAGGCGCTTTTCGACGAGGACGTGCTCCTCGCCGATGCCGCTGAAGTCCATGGTGAAGCGGATGTTCTTGCGCGCCGCGGCCATGGAGAGGATGCTTCCCTGACGCTTGAGCGTGTCGGCGAGCGGGATGTCCTGCCAGTCAGCGAGCGCGAGATTGTCCTGTGTCAGCTGGTTGAGCAGGCGCACCTCGATGAGGAAGTCCTGAACCTGGCCGCAGCGCAGGTAGTCCTCGTAGAGCGGGCTCTCAGGATCGGCGGCGCCCATCGCGAGGAGATGTTTCAGCGAGGTGCGCACAGGATCCATGATGTTGTCGTCCATGTAGGTGAAAAAGTCCTGCTGCGCGTGACCGATCTTCTTTTCCCAGGCGAGCGAGGCAGTCATGCTGTCGTGCTCGCGCTCGATGACGGCGACGCGCCGCTCGAGCCTGTTCCTGTGCCAGAGCATCCAGAGGAAATAGGCGAGGAGGCAGATGGCGAGGACGAGCAGGAATACGAGCGCGTTGGCCTGCGCGCCTGTAAGCCGGTCGAAGAGATTCGTCAAGGGGATCGGCGCCGCATTGATCTCCTTCTGCTCGATCTCGTCCATCTCTGTGGTCACGAGGTACTGGATCGTGCGGTCGAGCAGGAAGCCGATCTGCGGGTCGGCGTCCTTGGAGAGCGCGAGTGCCACGTAGGCCGGGATGCTCGGCAATGTCCGCAGCTCGTAGTCGCTCCGATGCAGGAGGCTCGCATAGTAGGTCGCGGTCATCATGTCACAGGCGATGGCGTCGACGCTGCCCTGCTCGAGGAGCGAGAGCGCGTCCGCCGAGGTCGCGGTCATCACATAGTCCTTGTCCGGCATCTGCGCGCGCAGGTGCAGACCATTCCCGGCGGTCGCCGCCAGGCGGTCCGGCTCGTGTCCGCTGCGGACGAGGAGGGCGAGGCTGTCCTGCTCGTAGGGCGTCGTCATGCGCAGGCCATAGTCCTGCGCCCGGCTGTAATTGACGCACAGGCTGCCGATGAGGTCGATCTTGCCATCTGCAAGGAGCGTGAACGCCTCCTCGACGTCCTTGACCGGCACGTAGATGAACTTCATCCCCGTGAGTGCCGCGATGCGCTCGAGCACGCGGACGGTGATGCCCTCCATCTTGCCGTCGCGCAGGTAGGAGTAGGGGGCGTTGTCGACGAGGAGCGCGACGCGCTGCTGCGGCAATGCGGCGATGAAGTCTTTCTCCTTGTCGCTCACGAGCACGCGGTAGCGGTTCCTGTCCGGCTGGGCGATACGCTCGAGCGTGCTGACGAAAGAGCTGTTGTAGAGCAGGATGTTGCCCATCGCCTGATCGAGCTGCGCAGCGAGCTGGGGCCTTTGCGGCGCGATGACGAAATACATCGCCTGCGGGGAGAACTCGGCGATGGCGGGGAACTTCTGTGCCTCGCCCGCGTAGGAGGTCGCGGCGAGGTCGATGTCGCCGGCGCGCAGTGCGGCGAGCAGATCGCCGCGATCGTGGTAGTTCGCGATGTCGAAGTGCAGGCCGTTCTTTGCTGCCCAGTTGAAAAAAGCCTTCGTGTCCGCGGTCTGCTCGCGCACGCCAACGCGCGCGCCATCCGTGCTGCCGATATCGCCATAGATGTAGCGATCATCTTCAGGGCGCGCGATGACCGCGATGCTCGTCGAGGCCATCGGATAGAGGGAAAAGAACATCTTCTTCTCCCTCTCCGGCGTCTTGAGCACGGTCGGCAGGAGGTCGATGCGGCCAGCAGCGACGTCGGCGATGGCCTGCGACCAGTTGGTGTAGGGGACGAACTCATAGTCCCAGCCCGTATAGCGGGCGATCTCGTAGAGATAGAGGGCATCGTAGCCGAGGTAGTGGCCGTCCTCGTCCCGGTAGAGCATGCTGCCAGAGGCGGAGTAGCCGACGCGCACCTTCGCATGCGTTGGCGGCGCGGCGTCCTCAGCGGCCGCGGCCGCCGGGAACAGGCAGACGAGCGCGCAGAGCGCGAGCAGGAGGGAGAGATAGCCGAGACGCTGTTTCATGGCGTTTCCTTCCTTTCCTGCTGCCCGCCGTCTGCGGGGAGAATCACATGTGTGTTGCGCCCCTTTTCCTTCGCGGCGTAGAGCGCGCGGTCGGCCTTCTTGTAGGCCGCCTCGTAGTCCTCATCCGCGAGCAGGGCGCAGCCGATGCTGACGGTGAGGTCGAGGGGGAGTCCTGCCTCTTTGCCGAGCCGACGCGCGTTCTCGTGGATGGCACGCGCGAGCGTCTCCGCCTCCGCCGCGTCCTCCGTCGCGAGGTAGGCGATGAACTCGTCGCCGCCGAGCCGCCCGAGAAAGCCGCGCCCGGCGAACGCCTGCCGCAGCGCGTTCGCCACGCAGATGAGCGCGCGGTCGCCGCCCTGGTGGCCGATCGTGTCGTTGACGCCCTTGAAATGGTCGACGTCGAGCAGGAACAGCATGCCGCCGCGCGTGCCGTCCGCGCGCGGCCGCCCGATGTGCTCGCGCATCCAGCTGCGCGTCGCGCCGGAGTTGTGGATGCGCGTGAGCCCGTCGAACTGGGCGCGCGCGACGAGCCGCGCCTCCTCGTTCGCCTGCTGCGTGATGTCGCGGAAGACGCCGAGCAGGTAGTAGGGGCGTCCCTCCTCGTCCTTCAGCACGAAGCTCTTCATGAGGAAGCGGCGCGGCGCCTCGCCGCGGCGCAGGTACTGATAGGGCGTATCAGCGGCAAAGGCGCCGAGGCAGTGGTAGATGGGGTAGAGCGGATGGGCCGCGTCCGCCTCCGCCGCCTCCCGGCCGCGTGAGAAATCCGGCAGCTCCTCGGGCAGGTGGAAGAGGCGTGCGCAGTCGGGAGAGAGCGTCGCCACGTCGCGTCCCACCTCGTAGCCGACCGTCAGCAAGCCCAAAGCAGACGCGGCGCCGTAGAAAAACTGCGTGAATTTGCCCAGTCGACACACCTGCCGCCGCAGGCGGTGGATATAGAAAAGGAGACCGGCGAAAAGACACGCCAGAATAAGATAAAAGAATTTCTCCATCGCTTGAAAGCCTCCTTTGTTCTTTTCCGTATCTGTTTTATTCCCATTATACAGAAAAAAGCCGCGAACGGGAAGAGCACGTTCGCGGCTTCGTTTTCTCAGCTGTGATGCCTTGTGAAATCAGATATCGAGGTTCCTCACGAGCTTCGCGTTCTCCTCGATGAACTGGCGGCGCGGCTCGACCTTGTCACCCATGAGGATGGTGAAGAGCTCGTCAGCCTCCTCCGCGTCCTCCATCTCGACGCGCAGCATCGTGCGGCCCTCAGGGTCCATCGTCGTCTCCCAGAGCTGCTCGGGATTCATCTCGCCGAGGCCTTTGTAGCGCTGGACGGTGATGCCGTCGCGGCCGACCTCGTCGAGCTTTTTCGCGAGTTCGTCGTCGCTGTAGGTGTACCAGTGCTTCTTGCCCTTCTTGATCTGGTAGAGGGGCGGCTGTGCGATGTAGACGTGGCCGTGCTCGATGAGCGGCTTCATGTAGCGGTAGAGGAACGTCAGGAGCAGCGTGCGGATGTGTGCGCCGTCGACATCGGCATCCGTCATGATGATGATCTTGCCGTAGCGGCGCTTCGCGAGGTCGAACTCCTCGCTGATGCCCGTGCCGAACGCCGTGATCATCGTGCGGATCTCGGCGTTCGCGAAGATCTTGTCGAGGCGCGCTTTCTCGACGTTCAAGATCTTGCCTCGGAGCGGCAGGATGGCCTGGAAGCGGCGGTCGCGGCCCTGCTTGGCGCTGCCGCCTGCGGAGTCGCCCTCGACGAGGTAGATCTCGGCCTGGTCGGGATCCTTGATGGAGCAGTCCGCGAGCTTGCCCGGGAGGCTCGAGACCTCGAGCGCGTTCTTGCGGCGCGTGAGCTCGCGCGCCTTGCGCGCCGCCTCACGCGCGCGGCTCGCCATGATGGCCTTGTCGATGATGCGCTTCGTGATGGCGGGGTTCTCATCGAAATACTCGCTGAGGCCCTCGGTCACGATGGAGTCGACGATGCCGCGCACCTCGCTGTTGCCGAGCTTCGTTTTCGTCTGGCCCTCGAACTGCGGCTCGCGGATCTTGAGGCTGATGACGCAGGTGAGGCCCTCGCGCACGTCCTCGCCCGTGAGGTTGCCGTCCTTGTCCTTGAGGATGCCCTGCTTGCGCGCGAAGTCGTTCGCCGCGCGCGTGAGCGCGATCTTGAAGCCCGCGAGGTGCGTGCCGCCCTCCTCCGTGTTGATGTTGTTGACGAAGGAGTAGATATTTTCCTGATAGCTGTCGTTGTACTGCAGCGCGATTTCGACGACGGTGTCGTCCTTCGTACCGTTGAAGTAGATGGGCGTCGGGTTGAGCTTTTCCTTCTTGCGGTTGAGGTGCTCGACGAAGGAGCTGATGCCGCCGTCGTAGTGGAACACCTCGCGCCGCGGCTGCTCGCCGCGCGCGTCCGCGAGCGTGATGGTGATGCCGTGGTTGAGGAACGCGAGCTCGCGCAGGCGGTGCCTGAGCGTCTCGAAGCTGTACTCCGTGACGGTGAAAATCTCAGGATCCGGGCAGAAGTGGACGCGCGTGCCCGTCTCCTCCGTCGTGCCGACGACGGTGAGCGGTTTCACCGTGACGCCACGGCGGAACGCGATCTCGTGGATCTTGCCGTCGCGCTTGACCTCAACGTCCATCGAGGTGGAGAGGGCGTTGACGACGGAGACGCCGACGCCGTGCAGGCCGCCGGAGACCTTGTAGCCGTCGCCGCCGAACTTGCCGCCCGCGTGCAGCACGGTCAGCACGACCTCGACGGCAGGCTTGCCGCTCTCGTGCATGTCGACGGGGATGCCGCGGCCGTTGTCGGTGACGGTGATGCTGTTGTCCTGCTCGATCGTGACGTCGATGTGGTCGCAGTAGCCCGCGAGCGCCTCGTCGATGGAGTTGTCGACGACCTCGTAGACGAGGTGGTGCAGGCCGCGCTCCGAGGTCGAGCCGATGTACATGCCCGGGCGCTTCCTGACGGCCTCGAGGCCCTCGAGGATCTGGATCTGCTCGGCGCCGTAGTCGGCGCTCACGGCCGTGACCTCGGCGCTCGACTCGTCGGTGTGGATGGTGACGCCCGTCGTGTCGAAGTCCTTGTCGATGAGCTCGGGATCGACGGCGCTCTGCTGCGCCTCCGGCGCCTCCTGCGTGAAATCAATCTTCTTGTCGTTCTCGTTTGCCATGAAAGTATTCTCTCCTATCTTCGCGGCTGGATGGGAAATGCCGGCTGCATGCGCCCCGGGAGCGCGCGTCGGCGCTTCCTCCTGGCTGCACTGCGGCGGCATCTCCGGGAAAGGCGGCATCAGGCGTCGTTTCCCCTGACGTATTGATAAGGAACCGCTGATTAAATGAGGTGCTCCGGATTTACGCGGATGCACTGTATCTCCCTAGGAGACAAACCGGAGGCGTAGCGGCAAAACGCTCCATCGCGTTTTGTGCTGAGGATTTGTCGACGACGGGAGGACAGTGCAGACGTGTGAAGACGGAGTGCCGAATTAATCAGTGGTTCCGTAGGTCTGCCGCGCCCGGCGCATGAGCGTCATCGGGGATATCGCGGACAGGTAGATATTTTTCTCTGTGATGATGAGTGATTTTGGCTGTTTCTCTCGCGCGGCGTCGATGACGCTGCCCGCGGCCCGCTGCCTTTGGAGCAGGTCGCAGCCTGGCGCGCCGGGCGCGGTGAAGAGGCGGATGTCGTGGATGGAGACGACGTCCGCGATGCGCACGGATATGTTACGGCCGAGATGTAGGAACACGGCTCTCACCTGCTTTCTTCTTGCCCCAGTCTATGTAGTCGTAGCGCTTGACGGGCTGCCACTCCCTGGGCTTCGCGAGGCTGCCGCGCAGGTAGTAGAGCGTGCGCTTGACCTTGTCCTCCGTGAGCTGCTCCGGCGGCAGGCAGCGAAAGAGCATCGTGAGCGTCTTGGCCGCGAGGCTCTCGTAGTCGGTGAGGAGCACCTTCGCCGCGAGCGACTGGATGAGGGAGACGCGACAGCTCGCGAGCAGCGAGGGCGTCACCTCGGGGATGCTTTCCTTCGCCTCGGCGTAGCGGAGCCACGGCACGTCGCGCAGGAGGCGCGTGACCTCCGTGCGCAGCGCCTCATCGTGGCGCATCTCGCAGACGCCGCAGCGCTTCGCGCCCGGCGGGCAGAGCGCGCCGCAGTCCTCGCATGGGTGATAGCCGTGCGCCTCCCGTACATGGCGGAGCTTCGCCTGGCTGAGCGTCAGGCGGAAGAGCCGCTGCCGCAGCGCCTCATCCTCGACGCCCGCGCAGCGCGTGCGCGCGGCGGCGATCTCCTCCTCCGTGAGGTCCGCGCGCGCGACCTGCGCGCGCAGCCGCTCCTCCGGCAGCGCGGCGAGCCCCTCAGCCGCGGCGTCCTCCCGCGCCTGTGCGACGGCCTGCCGCACGCGGCCGCTCCGCGCGAAGCGCATTTCCTTTACGAGGCGGCAGCCAGCGAAGTTGTTGACGCGCTGGCAGATGTCGAGCTGCATCATCATGATCTGGTTCCGCCAGACGGCGTCCGGCGAGTAGAGCCAGAGCACGTCGCGGAGGATGCGCACGGCCTCGACGCTCCGCGCGATCGGCGCACCGACGATCTCGCTCCAGTGGCCGACGACGCTCTCGCGCAGGTAGCGCTGCTCGACCTTCGGCCCGAGGGCGTGGATGCTCTTCGGGAGGATGCTTTTGACGGGCTCGACGCCCGGATGACGCTTTTTCTTCATGCCGCCCGTTCCTTTCCACAATTTTCCGACGCGAGGGGATGCGCACGCGCGCAGCGCGGCCGCCCGCAAGGTCAAATAGCGGGCGCAGCAGCACACGATCGCCGCACGGCAGCAGGCGCGCAGCCGCGCGCTACATGCGCGCGACCTGCCCGGCCGCGACGCGGTAGCGGGTGCCCAGGGGCGCGCGCGGGAAATACGCCGCGTCCGTCGCCGTGATGATGGTCTGGATGTGCTCCTTGCGCAGGAAGGCGAGCAGCGCCTGCCGCCGGTCCGCGTCGAGCTCGCTCATGACGTCGTCGAGAAGCAGGATGGGATATTCACCCGTCTCGGAGCGCAGGAACTCGAGCTCGGAGAGCTTCAGCGAGAGCGCGCCCGTGCGCTGCTGGCCCTGCGAGCCGAAGGAACGCAGGTTGACGCCATTGACGGCGAGTATGAGGTCGTCCCTGTGGGGGCCGACGGTGGTCGCGCCGCGCGCGATGTCATTTTCCCGGCACTCCTGTAGTTTCTCATTATACCATGTTTCGAGCGCATTTGTCACCGTAGGCGGCGCCTCGCCGCCGCTGCCGTCGATGACGAGCGAGAGCGCGAGGTTCTCCTGGCTGCCGGAGATGCGGCGCTGCATGAGGTTCGCGAGCATGCCGAGCTTGCGCACGACCTCGAGCCTTTTGCCCGTCACGCGCGCGGCGCTCGCCGCGAGCTGCGGCTCCCAGGGCGCGAGCGCGGCGGGCGCGGCGCGCCGCTCGCGGATGCGCTTCAGGAGCGCGTTCCGCTGCGCGACGAGGCGCTGATACGTCGCGAGCTCGTGGTAGTAGGCGGGGCTCGCCTGCGAGATCTCCCCGTCGAGGAAGCGCCGCCGCTCGGCGGGCGCGCCCTTGATGAGGAAGAGATCCTCGGGGGAGAAGAGGACGGTGTTGAGCGTGCCGACGAGCTCCTTTTGGCGGATGGGCTCGCCGTTGAGGCTGATCTTCCGCCGCCTGCCGCGCGCGAAGAGGAACTCGAGGCGGCTCTTCGCCGCAAAACGCGAAAAGGCCAGCTGCAGCGAGCCGGCCTCCTGTCCGAAGCGGATGAGATCCCCATCCTGATGCGTGCGGTGGGAGCGCCCGAGCGACGCGTAGCAGATGGCCTCTAAAAGATTCGTCTTGCCCTGCGCGTTCGCGCCGAGGAAGATGTTGATCCCCTCATCGAGCGTGAGCGTCAGGCTTTCGTAGTTGCGGTAGTTCTTGAGTGCGATGGCGTGAACGAGCATATTTCTCAGTCCCTCGTGACCTCGTAGCTGCCGAGGCCCTCGATCTCGATGATGTCGCCGGGCGCGAGGCGGCGGCGCTTCGTCGTCTCGATCTCGCCGTTGCGGCGGATGCGCCGCTCCTCGATGAGCTGCCGTATCTCGCCGCCCGAGGCGAGGACGCCGGCCCATTTGAGGAACTGGTCGAGCTGGATGGTGTCCGTGTCGATGGAGATTTTCGTCGTCATAGTCTTTCCCTTCCCCTCAATGCGCCGTGCGCACAGGCGTCACAACGTAGATGAAATCCGGATCGTCCGGCTCGGTGATGGTGATGGGGCTCAGCGGCTGATGCAGCGAGATGACGCAGCTTTCACCGTCGAGCGCCTTGAGCACGTCAACGAGGTAGGTCGCGTTGAAGGCAATCTGGATGGCGTCACCCTCGATGGCGACGGGGAGCGTCTCCTCCGCCTGGCCGATGTCGGGGTTGCTCGAGGAGATGTGGAGCTGCTCGTCGTGGAAGTCGAGCTTCACGACGTTGTAGTCGTTCGCACGGCTGATGAGGGAGACGCGGTCCATCGCCGCGCTGATTTCGCTCGTAGCGGCCTCGACCTTCACCGTGAGGTTCTGCGGGATGACGTTGCGGTAGTTGGGGAACGCGCCCTCGATGAGACGGGAGGTCATATAGATGTTCTCGAACGCAAAGCTCACCTGGTTCAGGGAGCAAGTGACTTCGACGTCGCTCGGGATCTCCGAGGTCAGGATGTGCAGCAGCTCATTCAGTACCTTGGCAGGAATGATGAGCTTCATCGCGCCGATGGGTGCGTCGAACGTCTCTTTTTTCACAGCGAGCCTGTGGGTATTCGTCGCCGCCATCGTGACGGTGTTCTGATCGATATCCATGTAGACGCCGGTGAAGATGGGGCGGCTCTCGTCATTCGAGCAGGCGAATACAGTCTTTTTCACAAGAGAACGGAGGACATTGTCCTTGATTGTGAAATGGAGATCTCCCTCGAGCCTGTGGATGACTGGGTATTCGCTGGCGTTCATCGTGCGCAGGGTGTAGTTCGCGGCCGCCGACTGGATGCGCACGCTCTTTGCCTCGCTGTCCTCGTCGATGCTGACGGTATCCCCAGGCAGCTTGCGGATAACTTCCTGGAAGTAGCGGCCGGGAAGTGTCATCTGTCCCGGCTGCGTAATCTCCGCATCGATGGCGATGATGATGCCGAGCTCGAAGTCCGTGGCTTCAAGTTCGAGCTGGCCGCTCTCGGCTCTGAGGTAGATACCGGAGAGGATGGGCATCTGCGGTTTGCTCGAGAGGGCTTTGCTCACGATGGAAAGGGCGCCTGTGAGCTCTTGTTTCTGACAGGTGAATTTCATTTTGCCTCGCTCCTTGTTTTTAATAAGGCTCGTTATCTTTGAGAAAAATAGTTGTCGTAGTCGTAGGGCTTGTGGAAAAGTGGATAAGCGGTGTGATGCGGCAGGATCTGCACAGGGTGGCTGTGGGTAACCTGTAGATAAGGGAGAGGGAGGTTGGCTGATGTTATCCACAGCATGCACAGCGATCTTGGCAAGCAGTACTTATCCACAAATCATCGACAGGATATACAGAAGCATCTCCACATGGTTTTCCACAGGTGCTTAGGGATAAGCTGCGTCACATCTTCTGAATGCGTGCGATGAGCTCATTGATGGTCTGGTTGAGCTTCTCGTCCGTTTCCTTTTCTTTCTTGATCTTGTCGTAGGCGTGCAGCACTGTCGTGTGGTCGCGTCCGCCGAAGAACTGGCCGATGGCCGGCAGGCTGCTCTCGGTGAGCTCGCGGCAGAGGTACATGGCGATCTGCCGCGGGAAGGCGATGCTGCGGCTGCGCTTTTTCGCGTGCAGGTCCTCGACCTGCAGTTTGAAGTAGGCGGCGACGATCTCCTGGATGATCTCGAGCGTGATTTCCTTGCTGCTGCTCGTGGGGAAGAGGTCCTTGAGCGCTTCGGAGACGACGTTCGTCGTCACGGGCTGTTTCGTGAGGGAGGCGTAGGCGCAGACGCGCGTGAGCGCGCCCTCGAGCTCACGGATGTTCGTGTCGATGCGGTTCGCGATGGCGAACATCACGTCGTTCGGCACCTCGATGTTGTCGACCATGGCCTTTTTCCGCAGGATGGCGATGCGCGTCTCGAGGTCCGGCGCCTGGATGTCCGTGATGAGGCCCCACTCGAAGCGGGAGCGCAGGCGTTCCTCGAGCTTCTCGACCTCCTTGGGCGGGCGGTCGGACGAGAGGATGATCTGCTTGTTGTCGTCGTGCAGCGCGTTGAAGGTATGGAAGAACTCCTCCTGCGTGCTCGTCTTGCCGGAGAGGAACTGGATGTCGTCGACCATGAGCACGTCGATCGTGCGGTATTTGTCGCGGAATTTCTCCGGGTGGCCGTCGCGGATGGAGTTGATGAGCTCGTTCGTGAACTTCTCGCTCGATACGTAGAGCACGCGCATCTCGGGGTGGTTCTTGAGGATGCGGTGGCCGATGGCGTGCATGAGATGCGTCTTGCCGAGGCCGACGCCGCCGTAGAGGAAGAGCGGGTTGTAGCCGTGGCCCGGGTTCTCTGCGACGGAGATGGAGGCGGCGTGCGCGAGCTGGTTGCTCTTGCCCGTGACGAAGGTGTCGAAAGTGTATTTCGGGTTGAGCGTCGAGGCGTCGCCCGGCGCGATGGGCGACGGATATTTGTGGCTGCCGCGTCCGTTCGCCTCGCCGGCGGCGGCTTCCTCCTGCCATTCATCCTTCGGGAGCGATAGCGCGGCGGCGTCTGGCGCGGCGTCCGCGCCCTCGTCGCCGAGCAGCGTCGGCTGCTCGATGCTTTCTCCCTTAGCTGCGCGGTGGCTGCTGCGCTGGCTGCGGGCGGCCTTGGCGGCTTTCTGCACCTTGCGCGGCGTGCGCGTTTCCTCGGGCTGGTCCTCGTCGCTCGGGGCCGGCAGGTCGAGGCTGATGAGCTCGACGCTGCGCGGCGTGCCGAGCACGTCGGCGACGGCATCTTCGAGGATGGGGATGTAGCGGTCCTTGATCCAGTCCTTGGAGAAGTCATTCGGCGCGGCGAGCTCGAGCGTGCGCTCATCGAGGCGGATGGGGCGCACGGGCAGCAGCCATTTTTCGCAGGCCACCTTCGAGAGGGATTCCTGCACTTTCGTGAGGATTTCCAGCCAGATGGCCTTGAGATCAGTTTCTTTCGTCGGCATAGAGATAGGTCCTTTCTGGTATAGATAATGATAGGATTCGTCCACAGGGGGAAATGTTATCCACAAATTCATCCACAAGTGTGGATAACTTCCAGGCACGCATGTGGGAAAGCCGCAAAAAAAATTACAAATCCGCGTCATGGAGGCCACGGCAGTTTGTAATCGTAAGAGAAGCGAGGCGTATGCGGTTAGTGGATAAGTCCTGTGGACAAAGGGAGGATGACGTGAAAAGAATCAAGACTAGTTTATCAAAAGCAGGACGAGTTATCAACAGGTTTTCGTGGAGGAACGGCGGTTTCACCTATAAATATCCACAGAATGCACAGAGTTGTCCACTTTTTTCCGCGGGCGACGAGATGTCGGGAGGCGGAGACGTTGTTTCCATTAGGACGAATATTGCTTTCAACTGATACCCGTTTATGATATAATGATTTTGAAATACTATATAAAATATTGCAGGGATTACTCAAGGCAAGGAGGGGGAGATTTGTGGATCGTATGACCATCCGCAAGAAGCTGTTTCTCGTCTTTGGGGTGCTCATCGCTATTTTTGTAGCGAACGGGCTCTATACGGGGTACAGCTTGAACCAAATCAACAGCGGCGCGCTGAGGATCGCGACGGAGCACCTGTCGAGCGTGATGATCGGCGCGGAAAGCAGCCGTACGCTTTCGGACTATCGTCAGGGCGAGTACGCGGTGCTGACGGCGACGACGCTGCCGAACCGCATCCATGCTGCACAGGAGACGAAGAAGAAGGCCGATCAGCTCGATATCGCTCTCGATGCGATGGATTCCTCCGTCGCGCCGGAGGTGCGCGATGATTTCGATGCGCTGCGCAGCACTTGGAGCGCGTACAAGGATACCTCGCAGAGGGTCATTCGTCTCGCCAAGGATGGGAACCAGGCGGAAGCGGCAGCGCTGCTCGATCGCTCCGGCAGTCAGTACGCCTCGATGACGAACCAGCTGAACCGCGTCGTCGACAGCAACAAGGATTTCATCCATCAGGAGAGCGCCGAGGCATCGAAAAAGTATGAGCAGACGAAGTGGACGCTCATCGTCTGCATCCTGCTGGTCGCAGGACTCTCCGGCGTCATGGCGTTCTATCTGAGTGCGGGCATCATGAAGTCCGTGCGCTATCTGATGCAGGTTTCCCGCGAGGTGGCCGGCGGGAATCTGACGGTCGAAGCCGTGCCGAAGACGCAGGATGAGTTCGGCGAGCTGACGGCAGCTTACGGCGATACCATCCGCAATCTGCGCACGCTGATCGAGCATATCCAGAAGACGGCCTCGGAGGTCTCGACCTTCGCGGCGCAGCTGACGGAGAACGCCAGCCAGTCAGCGCAGGCCACGCAGCAGGTCGCCGCGTCCGTCACGAACGTCGCCGGCAATACGAGCCAGCAGGGCGAGGCGGTCAGCCGGTCTCTCACGGATATCCAGGAGATGTCTGATAGCATCCAGGGATTCCAGGAGAAGGCGACGGCGTCGGCGGATTCGGCCCGCAGGGTCGAGCACATCGCCGGACAGGGCAAGGCGGCCATCGATGGCGCTGCCGTACAGATGGCGGAGATTGCCGATTCGGTGACGGATTCGGCCCAGGTGATCCGGAAGCTGGCGGACCGCTCCGCGGAGATCGGCCAGATCTCCGTGACCATTTCCGGTATCGCCGAGCAGACGAATCTGCTCTCTCTCAACGCGGCCATCGAGGCGGCGCGGGCAGGCGAGGCGGGACGCGGCTTCTCCGTCGTTGCGGAGGAGGTGCGCAAGCTCGCCGAGGAGTCCGACGCCGCGGCACAGAAGATCGCCGCGCTGATTCATACGATCCAGGTGGATACGGAGCAGGCGGTGCAGCGGATGGAGAAGGGAACATCCGATGTAGAGGGCGGACGCAAGGTCATGAGCGAGGCGGGAACGGCCTTTGAGCATATCGCCGAGGCCGTGACGGAGCTGACGGCGCAGGCGGATACCATCCAGCAGGAGGCCCGCAAGTCCGCGAAGCGCGCCGAGGCGCTTGTCGAGGTCATGGAGGGCGTCAATCAGTCCGGACGCGACGTGGCTGCCGAGACGGAGTCCGTCTCCGCGGCCACGGAGGAGCAGTCGGCTTCTATGGATGAGGTCGCCGATGCCAGCAAGAAGCTTTCCAATCTGGCGCAGGAGCTATCCGCGACGACGGAAAAATTCCGGATCTAAGGAGGGCAGATCATGAAATATTTCATTCACTGGTGCGGCCTCTTGGTACTGGCCGTCTCCCTGCTTTTACTCTCTGGCTGCGGCAGCGGGCAGACGGATAAGAGCGTCGCCGTCTCCTTTGCCAACTCCTCATCGAGCTGGCAGAAGAACGGGCAGACCATCAAGGAGATGCTGGAGCAGGAGGGCTTCACCGTCAATCTGCAGTTCGCGGATACCTCGGAGCAGCAGATCGAGCAGATCAAAAAGCAGATCGCCGCGCGCCCCAAGTGCCTGGTCATCGGCGCTGTCGACGGCGAGGCGCTGACGGATGTGCTCGCTGAGGCGAAGGCGCAGCACATCCCTGTGATCGCATACGACCGCCTCATCATGAATACGGACGCGGTATCGTACTATGCCGCCTTCGACAACGAA
Organism: Selenomonas bovis DSM 23594; assembly: GCF_000381005.1. Lineage (GTDB taxonomy): Bacteria > Bacillota > Negativicutes > Selenomonadales > Selenomonadaceae > Selenomonas_C > Selenomonas_C bovis. The sequence goes on along the minus strand of NZ_KB908408.1, from coordinate 8,756 downwards.
GCGGTGGGCGAGGCGATGGGGGAATACATCGAGGCCAAGCTCCGCCTCAAGAGCGGCGCGGGCCCGTTCCATATGGAGGTCTTCGCGGGAGATCCCGCGGACAACAACGCGCATCTCTTCTTCTCCGGCGCGATGAAGGTCTTAGAGCCGTATCTCGACCGGGGACAGCTCGTCATCCCGTCCGGAGAGAAGTCGTTCGATCAGGTCAATACCAAGGACTGGAAGCCGGAACATGCGAAGGAGCGCATGAGCAAGCTGCTGCGCGGGCCCGACGCCGGCAAGCATCTCGATGTCATTCTCGCTCCCAATGACGGCGTCGCCGGCGGCATCCGTGAGGCGCTGGCAGCCGGCGGCTATACGGCGATGCCGCTGCTCACGGGGCAGGACGCGGAGAGCAAGGCGCTCGAGGCCATCCGCAGCGGCCAGCAGACCATCACGATCTACAAGGATCCGGAGATCCTCGTCGCCAAGACCGTCCGCATGATCAAGGCCGTGGTCGAGGGGACGCAGCCGGATATCAACGACGTCAAATCCTACAACAACGGCGTCCTCGTGGTACCGTCGTACCTCTGCACGCCGCTCGTCATTGACAAGGACAATCTCGATGAGGTGAAATGAGTCCCGGGGAAGCATTTTCACTGGTTTTCCGGGGAATCGTTCATTTTTTCCGCGGACGCTTGACACGTTCCTGTCAGCTGATTTATAATTTGGGATAGCTATCTAGGCAGAGCTATGCCACTAAAGGAGGTGGAAGGATTGAAGCAGACATTTCAGCCGAACAACCATTGGCGCAAGAAGACGCACGGCTTCCGCGAGCGCATGAAGACGAAGGGCGGCCGTCTCGTCCTGAAGAGAAGACGCCAGCGTGGCCGGAAAAAGATTTCCGCATAAGATGGGTTCAGGTCACTTAGGTGGCCTTTTTCCATTATATTGGGAAACTGCTGCGAAGACGGCAGCTTCCAGGAGTTTTCAACGAGGAGAGATGCAGGGAATGCGCACGAACACGCTGCCGCGGCGGCTGATGCTCAAGAGGAGTGCCTGCTTCCAGCGGGTCTACCGGGCAGGTCGTTCCTATGCGAACCGGTATCTTGTCCTTTATGTTTTTCATATGCATGAGGGCGATCCAAAGCCGCTCTACGGCGAGGTCGGCTTCGCCGCGGGCAAGAAGCTCGGCTGCGCTGTGCGCCGGAGCCGCGTGAAGCGGCTGCTGCGCGAGAGCTACCGCAAGCACCGGGCGGAGCTCGCGCCGCGCACGGCGCTGATCCTCGTCGGCCGCAAGGCGGCCGTTGCGGCGAAGTGCCAGGAGGTCGAGCGCGCGTATCTCGCGCTCTGCCGCAAAGCCGGGATCCTGCGCTGAGGTCTGCGGCGTCTGTGATGGAGCGGACCGCGGCCTTGGCGGTGACTGGGGCAGTACTGGCTGCGTCCGTGCTTCCCAAAAGCGAGGCGGATGGCATGAAGCAGGTGCTTCTCTTTCTGATTTCTTTTTATCGCGCGGCGATTTCGCCGCTTTTCCCGCCGACGTGCCGTTATGTGCCGACGTGCTCGGCCTACGCGATGACGGCGATTGCGCGCTATGGCGCGCGGCGCGGCGGCATGCTCGCGCTACGCCGCATCTTGCGCTGCCATCCCTTCCACGCGGGCGGGTACGATCCCGTGCCGTGATGGTTTTGTACATACTTTCATGATTCCTTTGGTGCGCAGATGGTCAACCTACGTAAGATGGAAATGGACGTGATGAATTGACAGGTATTTTTTCGACACTCTTCCAGCCGATCGAGGAGATTCTCGCCTTCGTGCTGCAGATTCTCTACAATCTCACTTCGCTGACGGGATTCGGCAGCTACGGCGCTGCCATCATCCTTTTGACCATCGTCGTGAAGATGTGCCTCTATCCGCTGACGGTCAAGCAGATCAAGTCGATGAAGGCGATGCAGGAGCTCTCCCCGAAGATGAAGAAGCTCCAGGAGAAGTACAAGGACAATCCGCAGCTCATGCAGCAGAAGATCGGCGAGCTCTACAAGGACGCCGGCGTGAATCCGCTCGCTGGCTGTCTGCCGCTGCTCATCCAGATGCCGATCCTCATGGGCATGTATTACTCGCTGTTCAATTTCCAGTATCCTTCGCCGGAGGCGGCGCAGTTCCTCTGGCTGCCGTCGATGTCCGAACCGGATCCGACGCATATCCTGCCCGTGATCGCGGCGGTGACGACGTACTGGCAGACGCGCCAGACGTCCGATATGAGCAATACGCAGATGAAGATGATGGCGTATGTGATGCCGCTCTTCATCGGCTTCATGAGCTGGAACTTCGCTTCGGGTCTCGTGCTCTACTGGGCCGCGATGAACTTCTGCCAGATCGCGCAGCAGTGGTGGATGTACCGCGGTGAGGAGAAATCGGGCGCGAAGAAGGGGGCGGATGCATGAGCACGGTCATCGAGACGGGCAAGACCGTCGAGGAGGCGCTCGAAAAGGCGCTCATCGCGCTCGGACGCTCAAAGGATGAGGTCGATTACGAGGTGCTCGAGCAGCCTTCGCGCGGCTTCTTCGGTCTGTTCGGCGGCCATATGGCGCGCCTGCGCGTGACGGAGAAGCAGGAGGACGTGACATCTGCTGCGCCAGCTGCTACAGCGGCTGCGCCTGCTGGCGCGCAGCCGGCAGCATCTGCGTCGGCGGCGCCCGCGGCAGGGACGCCGCGCGCGCGCGCGGAGCAGTTCCTGCGCGATATCTTCCGCTGCATGGGGCTCACGGTGGCGATGTCTGCGCGGGAGACGGACGAGGGCTATGTCTACGACCTCAGCGGCGAGAGCCTCGGCATCCTCATCGGCAAGCACGGGCAGACGCTCGACGCGCTCCAGTATCTCACGAATCTCGCGGCGAACCGCGGCTGCGAGGAGGGGCGCATCCACGTCATTCTCGACGTCGAGGGCTACCGCAGCCGCCGCGAGGAGACGCTGCGCCGCCTCGCGGGTCATCTCGCGGAGAAGGCGTGCCGCATCCACGCGGAGGTGCGCCTCGAGCCGATGAATCGGCACGAGCGCAAGATCATCCACATGGCGCTGCAGGACAACTACCGCGTGAGCACGTACAGCGACGGCGACGAGCCGTACCGCTGCGTCGTGATCGCGCCGAAGCGCCGCCGCCGCTACCAGCGCGACTGGAGCCGCGAGCGCGGCGAGGACTGAGCGCAGCAGAGGCGTGCACTCATGGATACAGGTGAATCAAGAATCCCCGCGCGGGGATGAAAGACTGCTGTGAAAGGGCTGTCTCCTCTGGGGAGCGCCCTTTTTTCGTGCCGGGAGAGAGGCTGGGCCGCGAGGTCAGGCGGCATCTCGTTCGACATCAGGGAAAGGATGAGGACTATGCAGGCGGATACGATTGCGGCCATCGCGACGGCGCCCGGCGAGGCGGGCGTCGGCATGCTGCGCATCAGCGGCGCGCGCGCCATCGAGGTGGCGGACGCGGTGTTCCGCGCGGCGTCGGGGAAAAGTCTCAAGGACGCCGAGACGCAGCGCGTGCTCTACGGCCACGTCGTAGATGAGGAGGGCGCGCCCATCGACGAAGTGCTCGCGCTCGTCATGCGCGCGCCGCACTCCTATACGCGGGAGGATGTCGTCGAGCTCTCGTGCCACGGCGGCAGTATCGTGCTGCGCCGCGTGCTCGGCCGCGTGCTCGCGGCGGGCGCGCGCAGTGCGGAGCGCGGCGAGTTCACGAAGCGGGCGTTCCTCTCCGGGCGGCTCGACCTCTCGCAGGCGCAGGCGGTCATGGAGATTGTGAGCGCGCGCACGGACCGCGCGCTGCGCGTCGCGGAGGGTCATCTCGCGGGGCATTTCTCCGGGAAGATCCACGCCATGCGGCAGAAGTGCCTCGGGCTCATCGCGCATCTCGAGGCGGCTATCGACTTCCCCGAGGATGAGATTGACGATGTCGTCATCGACGAGGTGGAGCGCGCGGTAGCGCAGCTGCGCCAGGAGATCCGCGCACTGCTCGCGACAGCGCACACGGGGCGCATCCTCCGGGATGGGCTGCCGACGGCCATCGTCGGCAAGCCGAACGTCGGCAAGTCGAGCCTCATGAACGCGCTGCTGCGCGAGGAGCGCGCCATCGTCACGGACATCCCGGGCACGACGCGCGACAGCATCGAGGAGTATGCCGACATCGGCGGCGTGCCGCTGCGCATCATCGACACGGCGGGCATCCGCGAGACGGACGATGCCGTGGAGCGCATCGGCGTCGAGAAGGCGCGCGGCTACATCGAGCGCGCGGCGCTCGTGCTCGCGCTCTTCGACGCCGCGCAGCCGCTGGGCACGGAGGATGAGGAGATCCTCTCCCTCGTCGCGGGGCGTCCCGCGCTGCTCCTGCTCACGAAGTCGGATCTGCCGCCCGTGACGACGCCCGCGGCGCTCGCCGCGGCCTACGCGAGATGCGCGGGGGGAGACGCCGCGGCGCCCACCATCCTCGCCATCTCCGCGCGCGAGGAGCAGGGACTCTCTGCCCTCGCCGCGGCCATCGGCGATTTCGCGGGCACGGGCAGCGGCCTCGAGGAGGGGAGCTTCGTCTCCGACGAGCGCTCGGCGGCGCTGCTGCGCGCGGCGGACGCGCAGCTCGGCGCGGCACTCAAGACCATCGGCGCGGGGCTCTCCGTCGACTTCATCTCCATCGACCTGCGCGCCGCCTGGGAGAAGCTCGGCGAGATCACGGGCGAGACGGTCGGCGAGGACATCATCGACGAGATTTTCAGCAAATTCTGCATCGGGAAATAGCCGCGGCAAGGCGGCAGGCAGCGGCCACAGGGGCCGCAGGGCAAGGGAGGCCATCACATTTTGTTTACTGCAGGAACGTATGACATCATCGTCATCGGCGCCGGACACGCGGGCGTCGAGGCGGCGCTCGCGGCCGCGCGGCTCGGCTGCGAGACGCTGCTCGCGACGCTCTCGATGGATAACATCGCGCTCATGCCGTGCAACCCGTCCGTCGGCGGCCCGGCGAAAGGCCACCTCGTGCGCGAGGTCGACGCTTTAGGCGGCGAGATGGGCGTGAACGCGGACAGGACCTGCATCCAGTTCCGCATGCTCAACACGGGCAAGGGCCCGGCCGTCCACGCGCTGCGCGCGCAGGCGGACAAGAAGCTCTACCAGTTCACGATGAAGGAGACGTGCGAGAACACCGAGCATCTCGACGTCAAGCAGATTCTCATCACCGACCTCCTGCTCACGGAGGACAAGAAGGGCGTGCGCGGTGTCGTCACGGAGACGGGCGAGGTCTACCTCGCGCGCGCCATCGTCATGGCGACGGGCACATACCTGCGCGGGCGCATCATCATCGGCGAGCACACGTACAGCGGCGGGCCGAACGGCCAGCGCCCCGCGATGCGCTTTTCCGCCTCGCTCGCCGAGGCGGGCGTCCGCCTCATGCGTTTCAAGACCGGCACGCCGGCGCGCGTCGACGCGCGCACGCTCGACTATGAGAAGATGGAGCTGCAGCCGGGCGATGAGGAGGCGCGCAATTTCTCCTTTATGAGCGATGTGCGCACGCGCGAGCAGGTGCCCTGCTACCTCACCTACACGAACGAGCGCACGCACAAGATCCTGCGCGACAACATGGACCGCGCGCCGATGGCGAACGGCATCATCCAGGGCGTCGGCCCGCGCTACTGCCCCTCCATCGAGACGAAGATCCTGCGTTTCCCCGACAAGGAGCGCCATCAGCTCTTTCTCGAGCCCGAGGGCCTGCACACGAACGAGGTCTACGTACAGGGCATGAGCACGAGCATGCCGATGGACGTGCAGCTCGCGTTCCTCCACACCATCCCGGGGCTCGAGCACGCGCACGTCATGCGCGCGGGCTACGCCATCGAGTACGACTGCATCGATCCGACGCAGCTGCGGCCGAGCCTCGAGTTCAAGACGATCCGCGGCTTTTTCTCCGCGGGACAGTCGAACGGCACCTCCGGCTACGAGGAGGCCGCCGCGCAGGGCATCATCGCGGGCATCAACGCCGCGCAGTATATCAAGGGCGCGCCGCCCGTCGTCCTGAAGCGCTCGGAGGCCTACATCGGCGTGCTCATCGACGACCTCGTGACGAAGGGTACGCACGAGCCCTACCGCATGATGACGAGCCGCGCCGAGTACCGCCTGCTGCTGCGCCAGGACAACGCCGACGCGCGCCTCACGCCCATCGGCCGCCGCATCGGCCTCGTCAGCGACGCGCGCTGGGCGCGGTTCGAGAAAAAGCAGGCCGCGATCGGGGCCGCCGAGCGATCGCTCACGGGCCTCGTGCTCACGCCGAGCCGCGAGACGAACGAGCGGCTCGTGGCGCATGGGCTCGACCCCGTGCACACGCGCGCGACGGGCTGCGACCTCCTGCGCCGTCCCGGCGCGACCTATGAGACGATCCGCGCGGCGTTCCCGGAGCTCCCGGAGCTCGCGCCGGAGGTGCGTGAACAGGTGGAGATCAGCAGCCGCTACGAGGGCTACATCAAGAAACAGCAGGAGCAGGTCGCGCGCATGGAGCGCCTCGAGGCGAAGCGCCTGCCGGATAATATCGACTACGCCGCTGTGCCGAGCCTGCGCGACGAGGCGCGCGAAAAGCTCACCGCCATCCGCCCCGAGAGCGTCGGTCAGGCGTCGCGCATCAGCGGCGTCTCGCCCGCCGACATCTCCGTGCTCCTCGTCTGGCTCGAGCAGCAGCGGCGGCAGGCAGGAAAATAACGACGCGCGGCGAAAGATAAGCATAGAAACGCCGGACGCTTGAACATCAGAGCGCAGGGAGCCAGAAGTGGCGGCAGGCGTAGGGCAGCGCCGCCAGCCGCGTTCTATGGCGCAGCCTGGCAGGGGATGACGAGAGGAAAAGAGGAGGAACAGACATGGAATTTACCGAGGCGCTGCGCGCGGCAGCGGCCGAGGCCGGCATCGCGCTCAGCGAGGCGCAGCTCGCGGCCTTCACGCGCTACTACGAGCTGCTCATCACGTGGAACGAGAAAATGAACCTCACGGCCCTCACCGCTCCTGGAGACGTCGCCGTGAAGCACATCATCGACTCGCTCACCGCCTACGACGCGGCGCTCTTTGGCGGCGCGCCCGCCGTCATCGACGTGGGCACAGGCGCGGGCTTTCCGGGCCTGCCGCTCAAGATCTTCGCGCCGGACATCCGCCTGACGCTCATGGACTCGCTCGGCAAGCGCGTGAAATTCCTCGAGACCGTCGTAAGCGCACTCGGCCTCCAAGGTGTCGCCTGCATCCACGCGCGCGCGGAGGAGGCGGCGCGCGACCGGGCGCACCGCGAGCGCTACGACCTCGCCGTAAGCCGCGCCGTCGCCCGCCTGCCCGTCCTGCTCGAGTACACGCTGCCCTTCGTGAAAGAGGGCGGCCACCTCCTCGCGCTCAAGGGACGTCAGTACGAAGACGAGGCACGCGAGGCTGCGCGCGCGCTGAAGCTCCTCGGCGGTACGATCGAGGAGACGCGCCCCGTCCACCTGCCCGGCCTCGACGACGTCCGTGCCGTCATCCTCATCAGGAAGGAACGCCCCACGCCGCGTTCCTACCCGCGCAAGGCCGGCACACCGGCGAAGAAGCCGCTCTGAGCAGGCAGGGAAGGCCAGAGAAGCACGGTTCCTTTGGCAACTCCTGAGGAACTGCGAAGAGTAAAGGAGGAGAGGGAATGAAACGATTTCTAGTACTGTGCCTCGCCGCAAGCTGCCTGTTTTCCCACGCGGCCGCGCAGCAGGCAGATCCGGCCGCCGCGCAGACAGCAAGCGACGCGGCCGCCGCACAGCAGGCCGATGACCAGGCAGCTACCCAGGCAGTGACCGCCTCCACCGGCACCCTCGCGGGCCGCGCTGATGGGAAGGCCGCCGGTTTGCAGGCGACAACGAGGAAGCCGCGGGAGAAAAAGAAAAAAGCCCCCAAAGCGCGGTACGCGCAGATTCTGACGGACAACGGCTACCGCTACGACCTCGACACGAGAAATCTCCGCTGGATTCCCCTGCCGCACAGCGGCGATGAATACATCATCGATGTCTGGGTGAAGCTCACGCAGGAAGCGCCGAATGACGGCAGCGACGGCACCTACACCTACCCGGAGAAATACTACCTCGCGCATTACTATGTACGGCCGAAGACGCGGCAGATCCAATTCCTCTCGGAGCTCGAGGTCACGGGCGGGCGTCCGGACAACACGGTGAAGGGACGCGGCTATCAGGCGCAGAACTGGGAAGACCTCACGCCGGACTCCATCGAGGACGTCATCTACGAGAGCGCCGTAACCTATGCGGGCAAGAACAGACTCGGCGGCGCCTCCAGAAATAACATGAGCATCCGCGACGCCGTGGAGGAATACCTGCGGGTGTCTTTCTAATCAAGTTCCTATCAGAAAATGGCGAGTTATCCACAAAGTTGTGCACAACTTTGTGGATAATTTGCTATTTGCGTGGATATCTGATCATGCATCGCTTGTGGAACTCTCTCATTCAGGAAGCACGGATTCATTCAACACTCCGTCTTCACGCGTCTGCGCTGTCCTCTCGCCCTCGACAATCCTCAGCACAAAACGCGATGGAGCGTTTTGCCGCTACGCTTCCGGTTTGTCTCCGAAGAGTACAGCGCATCTACGCAAATCCGGAGTACCTCATTTAATCAGCGCTTCCTTAAGGAAGCACGGATTCATTCGGTACTCCGTCTTCGCGCGTCTGCACTGTCCTCTCGTTGTCGACAAATCCTCAGCGTAGCCCGCTACGCCTCCGGTTTGTCTCCGAAGAGTACA
>NZ_KB908407.1:20344-25819 GCF_000381005.1 Selenomonas bovis DSM 23594 | reverse complement strand
AGGAGTGGAAGTGCTGCGAGGCATGAAGCGGACTGCTACTAATAGGTCGAGGGCTTATCTTTTAAGTAGAGAGCCACGACTAAGATGTCAGGGAGTTTCTTCTGTATAGTTTTGAGAGAACATGTCTCTCAATAAGATATCCGGTGATGATGCCTGGATGGATCCACCTGTTCCCATACCGAACACAGTAGTTAAGCATCCAGAGGCCGAAAGTACTTGCCTGGTGACGGGCTGGGAGGATAGGAAGTTGCCGGTTTCAGGACTCTTCTGAGTCCATTACACCTCGATAGCTCAGTCGGTAGAGCACCTGACTGTTAATCAGGTTGTCGCAGGTTCGAGCCCTGCTCGAGGTGCCATTTGATTGATTACGGCGCAGATGCCGTTTGCCCCTGGGGTGATTGGGGTATAGCCAAGTCGGTTAAGGCACGGGACTTTGACTCCCGCATTCGTTGGTTCGAGTCCAACTACCCCAGCCATTATGGTTCACTAGCTCAGTTGGTAGAGCACCTGACTTTTAATCAGGGTGTCCCGGGTTCGAATCCCGGGTGAGCCACCAATTGCATGACTCACTAGCTCAACTGGCAGAGCAACTGACTCTTAATCAGTAGGTTCACGGTTCGATTCCGTGGTGGGTCACCATTTTATGGGCGATTAGCTCAGCTGGGAGAGCGCTTGCCTTACAAGCAAGATGTCAGCAGTTCGATCCTGTTATCGCCCACCATCTTAGGAACTTTTCTTTTTTGGCCCGGTAGTTTAGTTGGTTAGAATGCCGCCCTGTCACGGCGGAGGTCATGGGTTCAAGTCCCATTCGGGTCGCCATTTGTTATTTCTGACTTCATGAGTCATGAGATATATAGTTGCCTCGGTAGCTCAGTCGGTAGAGCAGGGGACTGAAAATCCCCGTGTCAGTGGTTCGATTCCGCTCTGAGGCACCACTTCATGCTGGCGTAGCTCAATAGGTAGAGCAGCTGACTTGTAATCAGCAGGTTGGGGGTTCGATTCCTCTCGCCAGCTCCATTTTTAGGATTCGCGGGTGTAGCTCAATGGTAGAGCCCCAGCCTTCCAAGCTGGTCACGTGGGTTCGATTCCCATCACCCGCTCCAATTCGGTTTGCCGAGGTGGCGGAACTGGCAGACGCAACGGACTTAAAATCCGTCGGTTGGAGACAACCGTACCGGTTCGATTCCGGTCCCCGGCACCACCTTGCATATAGCAGCACATTGTGCTATAATATCTTTGTTTCGCGGTCGTGGCGAAATTGGCAGACGCGCTAGCTTCAGGCGCTAGTGATAGCAATATCATGGAGGTTCAAGTCCTCTCGACCGCACCATCTTGATTGTACTTCATTTATATATTGTTTTACCTCGCGGTCGTGGCGGAATTGGCAGACGCGCTACTTTGAGGGGGTAGTGAGCGAGAGCTCATATGGGTTCAAGTCCCATCGACCGCACCATCTTTGATTGTACTTCATTTACATATTGTTTTACCTCGCGGTCGTGGCGGAATTGGCAGACGCGCTACTTTGAGGGGGTAGTGAACGAAAGTTCATATGGGTTCAAGTCCCATCGACCGCACCATCTTGTGAGATGAGCTCAGGCATTTGCCTGGGCTTTTTTGTTGTTCTTATCGCTCGTGTGGATTTTTCGGATCGTTGCGATGAGAGGGAAAGCTTTCTTATTCGGCTAGGGGTTGCTACTTCTCTTTGACAACTGGTGTGATTTCCTTTATACTGATAGTTAGAAAGCTAATTATCAGGAGGAGCGTTATGAAGAGGGAGAATCTGCCGACATGGCAGGAGCTCGAAGCTCACAAGAAAACCATTCCAGAAATCCACCCGGCAGCCGTCATCGCTATGCTTGAAATCAAGCAGGCGGCTGAGGATATCCAGGCATCGATCCTGTCTGTCCTGCAGCGCGACTATCATTTGTCGGAGGGGAAGTTCTGCACGCTCATCGTGCTCCATCAGCACCCTGAAGGTATCACCCCTTCTACGCTCGCGGAGAAGGTGGGCGTCGCTCGGGCGACAATCAGCACGATGCTGCAGCGTCTCGAGCGCAGCGGTGAGGTGCGCGTGGAGGCGCGTTCTGAGGATGGTCGCGGTAAACTCGTGCGTCTCACATCGCAGGGACGCGCGTTCATGCAGGAGGTATTGCCGCCGCATTATCTGCGCGTCTCGAAGCTCATGGAGAAGTTGACGCAGGCGGAGCAGGAGGAACTCATCCGCCTATTGCGTAAGTTGGCCGGGGATTGAGTTGCAAGGCAAATATCCTTTCTTCTGCCTATATAGTTCGTATGCGAATTACATGGGGCGAAAAGTGAAATATTGGCAGCTGCAGTTAGCAGCAAAGGAGAGAAGTTTGATGAATGCAAAACAGAAAGCGGAGCGTACGGGAATCATCTTCCTTGTGCTCCTCATCGTCAGTGGAGCGGTGCTGCTCTATCGCGGCAATGACGCCGTGGCGCTCGGCGTGGCGAAGAAAGAGGGCATCCTGACTGCGGAGCAGGTGAAGATGTCGTTTGATTCCGTGAGTGGCAGGCTGGTCCATCAGGCGGTCCAGGAGGGCGATAACGTCAAGAAGGGCGATGTTATCATGGAGCTCGACGCGACGGATACGGATCTCGCAATCAAAAAGACGAAGGCGCAGATCGCACAGATCGAGGCGCAGATTGCGGGCAAGAACGGCAGCCAGCAGGTGAGCTATCAAAAGGCGGATAATGATGAGACGCAGAGTTTCCGTCAGATCGACCAGCAGCGCGCGGCGGTCGCGGCAGCGGCGGCGACGCTCAGAAACAGCGAGCTCGATTACGAGCGCAAGACGTCGCTCGTTGAGGCCGGCGCGATCGCGCGCTCCGCGCTCGATGACGCGACGACGGCGCTCGAGGTCGCTCAGGCGAATGTAGCGCAGCAGCAGCAGCTCCTCGATCGCTTGCTCGCGGGCGCCCAGGATACGGGCACGACGGACGGATTGGCACTGCCGACGATTGCGCAGGAGCGCGCTGATGCCGCGAATATGGGCAACGACATCGCGGCGCTTGAGAAGCAGCGCGAGCAGCTCCTCGTATCGCTTGATGAGCTCCAGGTGAAGAAGGAGCGCCTCGTCCTGCGCGCGCCGGAGGACGGCAAGGTGCTCAAGGTGCTCGCAAAAGAAGGCGAGATGGTCTCTCAGGGCACGCCGGTCGTGTTGCTCGAGAGCCGGCGGAGCTACTACGATATCTATCTCTCCGAGGAGCAGGCAGCGGGTCTCTCCGAGGGAGATACGATCACAGGGACGACGGTCGCAGGCAGGAAGCAGGTCAGGGGAACGATCCGCCTCCTGACGCAGGCACCGGGCTTTGCGGATCTCAAGCAGTCGCGCGAGAAGGGGCAGGCGGATCTCTCTGCGTTCCTCGTGCGCATCTACATCGAGCCGACGGACGGTGTCCAGCCGGGCATGACCATTGGGGTGAACGAACGTGCATTCGCTGAAAGATGAAATCAAGTTCCTCTTTTCCGGGCAAGGCATGCCGTATGAACGCGTCTGCCTGCTGGTGGCGATGGTCGTGACGGTGATTCTCTCCGTGCTGCTTTCCGGCAATTTCGCGAAGGAGGCCCGGGTGGCTGTCATCGACCTCGACAACAGCGCCTACACGCGGGAGCTCATCACGCGCGTGAACGCCTCGGAGTACATGCAGGTGACGGCCGTGCTCAACACGCCTGTGGATCCCAAGACGCTCTTCTACGAGGACAAGGCAGTAGCGGTGCTCTATTTCCCGCAGGGGCTCGAAAAGGATCGCTATACGGGCGTCGGCACGCAGATCGGCGTATTCTACGACAACACGAACAACGCGCAGACAGCAGACATCAAGGTGGCGCTCAACGAGCTCATCGGCCTCGATAACGCGCAGGCGGCGGGCGATGTCGGCAGCACGAATGACAGCCTCGCGGGCAATCTGTCGCTCGCGGAGCGCATCCTTTTCAACCCGCAGGATTCGACGAGCAACGGCGAGACACTCGGCTTCCTCTTTTTCTTCGGCTCGATGTTCTTCGTGTTCGCGACGATCGGCATGGTGCCGCGCCTGCGGCTCACGCACGCGCTCGACCGCATCCTGCTTGAGGGGACGCCCTGGGATCTCATATTGCGCCTGCTCCCCTACGGCGGCTGTCTCATCGTCTCGTTCTTCGTCGGCATGGCGATTCTGCGCATCTGGGGCGATCTCAATTTCAGCGGCAGCGCCTGGCTGTTCCTGTTTACGCAGCTCTTTTACGTGCTGGCCGTGGGCATGCTGAGCCTGCTCTTCGGCTGGACGGCAGCGAATCCGGGCATCGCGTCGAGCCGCATGATCCTCTTCATCCCCGGCGGCTTCATCCTCGGTGGCATGACGGGGCCGCTGACATTTTACGCGCCGTGGGTTGTAGCGTTGAGCCATGTGTTTCCGCTGACCTGGGAGTTCCATTTCCAGCGCGACATCATCGCGCGCGGCGCGGGCTTCTTTGATATCAGTACGCTCTTCGGTGCGTTCCTCCTGTATCTCGCGGCCATTGCGTTGGCACTCATGCTCAGGTTTCGGAGCGCGCGGCGGCAGCTCCTGGCGCAGCAGGCCGCGGCAGAGCGCCACCGTGAGAAATTCAAGCAGCTTGCGCAGGAGTGAGCCATGCTTCATAGGGATGGAGGGAACAACATGCAGGAAAAGGGACAACAAGCGCGAGAGACAGAGGTGCCGCAGCCAGCAGATGTCATCAAGGCCATCAGTGAACGGATGCCGCAGCAGGTAAGCTGCCAGCGCATCCTCGTGCCGACGGACGGCTCGGGGCAGGCATTCAAGGCCGTTCTCGATGCCATCCACCTTGCGGCCGCGACGGGGGCGGAGCTCACGTTGCTCATGGTCGTCGACTACAACAAGAACGTCGCCGCGTTCGAGCAGGTGAGTCTCGGCGGCTATGTGCCGGCGGAGCTCAAGGTCGCAGCGTACCGCTTCCTCGCGGATCTGATGCACCTCATCCCGTCAGCGGTCCGCGCACATCCGCGCGTCGAGGCCGGCGACCCGCGCGAGCTCATCGTCAGCGTGGCGGAGGAGGAGGAAAGCGACCTCATCGTCATGGGATCGCGCGGTTTCGGTACGTTCCGCAGTCTGCTCGTCGGCAGCGTCTCGCGCTTCGTACTCGAGCAGGCTGCCTGCCCGGTGTTACTCGTGAAAGGGCTGCCGGATGACTGGGACGAGGAGGCGCGCTGCACAGCACCACTTACGTAGGTGGGGGCAGGCGGGGCGGAATGTGGATGAGCACTACCTGCCGTGCAGCTGCGTGCGTCAGGACGCCCGCATTTTATTATGTAAATCCCCAAGAGCGCAAGCCGCAGGCGCAGCGCGATTGGCTGGATTTACTGCAAGGGCGGGCGCACAATGTCCACAAAGTGGACGTTTGTGCGTTGAGTTTTCTACGTTTCTATTCAATACTTTCGCCCGTTGTTTCGCCAATCTTTCAATTGCACAATCCTT
>NZ_KB908407.1:0-20244 GCF_000381005.1 Selenomonas bovis DSM 23594 | reverse complement strand
CGGGCGCACCATGTCCACGAAGTGGATGTTTGTGCGTTGAGTTTGCTATGTAAATCCCCAAGAGCGCAAGCCGCAGGCGCAGCGCGATTGGCCGGATTTACTGCAAGGGCGGGCGCACCATGTCCACAAAGTGGACGTTTGTGCGTTGAGTTTGCTATGTAAATCCCCAAGAGCGCAAGCCGCAGGCGCAGCGCGATTGGCCGGATTTACTGCAAGGGCGGGCGCACAATGTCCACAAAGTGGACGTTTGTGCGTTGAGTTTTCTACGTTTCTATTCAATACTTTCGCCGGTTGTTTCGCCAATCTTTCAATTGCACAATCCTTTTATCATGTGAAAAGGGACGCCTCTCGTCTAGGCATCCCTTTTTTGCTGTTCCTGCGCATCGGCCTGCTCGTCGATGAGGAAATCATATTCATTCTCTATCGTATGCCGCACCATGCTCTGACCGCGCCGGTCGAGGAAGCGGAACTTCTCGAGGAGATGGCGCTCGATGGGGGTCAGGCGCAGCTCGTCCGTCCGCCGCGGTGGCAGGCCGAGCAGCTCGTCGGCGGAGACGCCGAAAAAGAGCGCGATATCGCGCACCTCGCGGTCGCGTGCCGGACGCGTCCCCTTCTCGATGCGGTTGAGGACGCTCTGATGGAGATGCACGGCCTCGGCGAGCTCGCCCTGCTGCACATCGCGCTCGATGCGCAGATCATAGATGCGCTGCCCGATGTTCGTCTCGTCCTCCATCCGAAAACCTCCCTCGAAACCGTGTCCCGCCTTGCCGCAGCGGGGACGCTGACCATTGCCAAGCCGCGCTTTCCCTCATTATAGAACGAGAAAGACAGGAAACGCTTCTATTTGCCGAAACAGAAAATTAAGGCGAGAGATGACGACAAAAACTGGCTTATTCTGCGATTAAAATTTCTAAAATAGAAAAATAAAGCTTAACTTTTTGCGGAAACAGAACGATAGCATAAGTGTAAGGCAAGGGAGCCAGGCACGCGGTCCGCATGCAGCCGCGCGCAGGCGCACTTGCCGCCGGGCGGTCAGGGACGGCCGCTGACACTATTTTTCTGATGAATCAGGGAGGAATTTTATCATGGCTATGGTTGTAAAGAACAACATGTCGGCAGTATCGACGCTCAATACCCTCAACAAGAACTCTGCCGCACTCGCGAAGAGCCTGCAGAAAGTCTCCTCGGGCATGAAGATCAACTCCGCGGCAGACGATGCCTCGGGCTACGCCATCTCTGAGCGCATGCGCGTCCAGATCCGCGGTCTCGACCAGGCGAACCAGAACACGCAGAACGGCTCCTCGATGATGAAGGTCGCTGAGGGCGCTGTCTCATCGACGGTCGACATCCTCAAGACCCTCAAGGAAAAGGCCATCAACGCAGCCAACGATACGAACACGGACAGCGACCGTCAGACGATCCAGAAGGAGCTCAACCAGAGCATCGACCAGATCGACGACAACGCGAACGTGACGTACAACGGCAAGTACCTCGTCGACGGCTCGAAGAATTCTGCAGGCAACGCGACGTTTACGGCGCTTTCCAATGAGAGCCTCGGCAAGGATACGAAAGCATCGGATAAGCTGACGGCTCTCACGAAGCGCAATGGCGATGCCCTGGAGATTCAGTCCACGGACTATGTGACGGTTTCCTATGTGCAGGGCGGCAAGACGTATTCGACGCAGTTCCAGGTCGGTGAAAAGAGGCTGCAGGATGTGTTCAATGCGGCAGAGGACATCGATAAGGATTCGAAGCTTTTTGCCGATGTGAATAACGCAAGTGTCAGGCAGGCAATGGGCATGGCCGATGTTACTGCGGCTCAGACAGCTATGGATGCTGCGGATACGAAGGCTTATGGTGCCAAGGTACAGGGAAAAATTGCTGACGGGACGCTGGAGCTTTCTGCTGCCATTAATGGTACTGATGGTAAGGGTACAGGCCTTGATGGGACTGCAAAAGCAGCAGTTGATGCTGTTACAGATGATGTCGTAAAGGGCATTGCTGATTACAACGATGCGCAGACGGATGCCAATAAGAAAATCGATACGGCGGCTTTGAAAGACTATGGCACCTTTGACAAAACAACTGGTAAGCTCACTGCTGGCCTGACCAATCAGCAGAAGCTTGATTTCATCGCTGCGCTCAAGAAAGATGCGAACTATGCGAGCCTGGCAGCCGACGCTAAGGGTGCAAAGGCCAAAGCGGCAGTTACTGCCTATGATACGTTTATGACGGACAAGGCAGCATCTGACAATGCGCATATCGCTGTTGTCGACTCCAAGACGATCGGTCTTGCGGCATCGAACGACAAGGTGGAGACGGCAGATGGTGAGAAGGCCATCACGATTACCGCCAACGCGTCCGGCATCAAGGGCCAGATCGCAGGCTTCAATATCAGCGTGACGGACTCCGAGGGGAATACCCGCAAGTCCATCAATGCGGCGCTCGACGACTGGCGCGAGACGATCCGTGCGCAGAATAAGTCGGATGACAATGCGGTTTCCTTCCAGGTCGGCACGAATGCGAACCAGAACATCAAGGTCGGCCTCACGGATATGCGCTCCGAGGCGCTCGGCCTGAAGGGCGCTGACGGCACGAAGCTCAACATCTCCACGCAGAACAAGGCCAACGCGGCGGTCAACGTCCTCGACAACGCGCTCCAGAAGGCGCTCGACCAGCAGACGACGATCGGTTCCGTTGAGAGCCGTCTCTCCTACACGAGCAGCAACCTCACGACGGCCAGCGAGAACGTCCAGAGCTCCGAGTCCACGATCCGTGATGCGGACATGGCGAAAGAGATGACGGAGTACACGAAGAACAACGTACTCCTCCAGGCAGCGCAGTCCATGCTTGCGCAGGCGAACCAGAGCAGCAGCTCCGTTCTCAGCCTGCTCCAGTAATCCCTTAAAATCATATCCTTTATGATTTCAGGAGGCGTAAGATTTCATGTCTTACACCTCCTTTTGTTTCTGCCCGTCATCTACCTCGAGGCGAACGACGCGGAGGAAGAGGCAGGCGTCCTGCGCCTTTCCTCCTGAACGGCAAAGCCTGGCTGCGCCGCGTCATCCAGCCACAAAAATTCATCGAGGCGCTCTGAGGGGCTGGGGGCCTTTCCTTTCTCCCAGATGGATTGCTTTTTCTCCCAAATACGGGTAAATTTGGGAGAAAAATAGTAATGGACGCCGCGACCATCAAGGAGGCAGGAAGGAAGCACGGCCTGCTCTGAGCAAGAGACCTCAGGGATGAGATGAGATCCCTGAGGTCTTAGTATTTGTAAAATAGAAAATAATTCTATTGATTTTTCTAAAACAGCAAGATATAATATACACGAAGGGGCCTACCATCCCCTTCCAGTTCCTGATAAACAGTAGCGGGATGCTAGCCCTGCCGAGACCTGTTTAGGAACTACCATTGCCAAGCCCCGCTTTTGCCAAGCGGGGTTTTCTAGTGCGCGCAGTTCGGAAGGTGCCGGATGCAGCAGTGCTTTTGGGATTGGCGAGGCGGGCGCGTCGCTGCTGCGTCGGGCACGACGTCGAGGTCATCGTGCCGGATGCTCGATCAGGCGGAGCGGGAGGCGCTGGAGGATGGCGCGGGCGGCGAGTCCGGTGGCGAGGCCGGTGGCGAGACCGAGGGGACCGAGGACGCTGAGGTAGGAGAGCAGGCCGGGCGAGGCGGCGAGGGCGCTGGCGCAGAGGAGTTGGCCGAGGTGGTGGAAGAAGCCGCCGGCGGCGCTGATGGCAGGCAGGGAGAACCTGCCCCTTTTTTGTCCGCAGAGGAGGCTCATGGCGGCGAAGCTCAGGAGACCGCCTGCGAGGCTGTAGAGGAGGACGACGGGGCCGCCGCCGAAGCAGGAGGCGAGGAGGATGCGCGCGAGCAGGACGAACAGGGCGTCGCGCTGGCGCGGCAGGAGGATGAGGGCCACGCAGGTGATGATGTTCGCGAGTCCGAGCTTTGCGCCGGGAGCGAGGAAGGGGAGGGGGAGGTGCGATTCCAGACCGTAGAGGGCGAGGGAGAGCGCGGTGAGGAGGGCGAGCTGGGTGAGGCGGTGGATCGAGGTCATGGAGGCTCCTTTCTTTTGTCTGGAGGGGAGAGGTTCGCAGTTGCTGCGGGGGTGGAGCGCTTCGTGGGATTGCGGCGAGGAGACGGTGCGGCGAGAGCGCAGGTTTTGGTGGGAAAGCGATGCAGCATGGCGGCGAATCTCAGTGGGCGGCGATGCAGTGCGGCAGCAGATTTCGGTGAGGTGGCGGCGCGGCGTTTCAGCGGACCTCGATGAGGAGGCGGTGCGGCAGGCAGGCGATGACCTCGCCTTTTTTTCGTATGGGGCCGGTCTTGACGCAGATGCGGTCGGGGCAGTCGGCGTCGGTGACGGCGATGGCGCTGTCGTCGATGACGATGGTATTGCGGCCCTCTGCTGTCTCGATGGCGATGGTCTCGCGGCCGCGGTGCGTCGTGAGCGGGATCTCGCGGCGGACGCTGCCATCGACGGAGATGACGGCGGTGCGGAGCGGTGCGCTCTCGCGCATGAGGAGCAGCGGCGCGAAGGAGAGGAGCGCGAGGCTGGCGAGGAGCAGGCGGTCGGCGCGTGTGAGGATGGAAAGATGGTGTTTCATGGATGCCTCCGTGGGATGATGCTGCGCGCAGGTGGAGAGAGCGCAGGCTCGGCGTTTGCGGGAGCGGCTGCACCTCTGCTAGAGTGGGGGCTGTGCCGCTCGTATGGGCGGTTTGAGGATGACGCGCCGCAGCTGGCGTTTGCCGGAGCATGGAGGAAGTGATGTGCTCCGAACCTGCGTGGTTGCGGCCGATGATGTGCATTTGAGAGGAGTGACGGTGAATGGAACAAATCGAACAGATGGAACGAGAGCAGGAGCTTTCGCTGCTGGCGGCGGCAAAGGCGGGGGATGCGGCGGCGCTGTCGCGGCTCTGCACGCAGTACGAGCCGCTGCTGCGCGCGGCGGCAGGGCAGCTGCATTTGCGGACGATCCGCGAGGATGCGCTCGCTGAGGGGTATGTGAGTTTCGTGGGGGCTGTGCAGGCGTACGATGCGGGGACGGGCGTGCCGTTTGCCGCATTCGCGAAGGCGCGTGTCTACGGAGATCTGCGGACGCTGTTCCGCAGGCAGCGCAGGCTATGGGAGCGGGAGACGCTGCCCGCGGAGGCGCGCGAGGAGCCGTTCTGGGAGGGCGTGCGCGATCCGGCGGCAGAACAGGCGCTCACGCGGCTCGAGGAGCAGGCGGCACTCGTCGCGGCGATGCGCTGCCTGACGGATGGCGAGCGGCGCATCCTGCGGCTGATCTTCTGGGAGGAGCGTACGCAGGCGGAGGCGGCGCGCCTGCTGCAGGTGAGCCAGCAGGCCATCGCAAAGACGAAGAAGCGGGCGCTCGCGAAGCTGCGCGCGGTCTTCCGCTCTGAGGGGGATGGGAGCGGGGCGCTCTGCCCTGCACCCGCATAGGCGCCGCATCCGTTTGCCGTCTTGTCGCCTCTGGCCTGTGTCCTGTGCTTTGCTGCGGCAGGCGGCGGACGGTCAGGCGGGGAGCGACCGGCGCGCGCTCCCCACTCTTTCTGCGTCAGGAGGAGTCTCTCTTGATTCTAGCGAAGCGGCGGTGAATTGGCAAGAATTTCTCTTTGCGGGCGGCAGGGAAAAGCTCTCGGTTTGTGGAATTAATAGAAGAGGGTAGGAATGCGTTGCGTTAGGAAGGCGATTTTGTGGACGGGAAGAAGACGATGCTCATTGCGGATGATGCGAAGATCAATCGCGTCATCCTGCGGCAGCTTTTCCAGGGGGAGTATGAGATCCTCGAGGCAGCGGACGGCCGGGAGGCGATCCGCAGGCTGCGCGAGGTGGATGTGAAGATCATCCTGCTCGATCTCGCGATGCCGGAGATGGATGGTCTGGAGGTGCTCGGCTACCTCCGGAGCCATGATGCCTATGTGGAGATCCCCGTCGTGGCGATGGTCGCGCGCGACGATGGTGACGCGGGCGCGCAGGCGCTCGAGATGGGCGCGCGGGACTTCGTCGTGAAGCCCGTGCATCCGCTCATCGTGCGGCGCCGCGTGCAGAATGTCCTCGCGGAGGTGGAGAATCAGTGGCGTCAGGCGATGCAGCTGGCGAAGGATCACCAGATCCGCGAGATGCATCGCTTCATCGAGGAGGACAGTCTCACGGGCGTCTATAACCGCGAGACGTTCTACCGCAAGGCGGCGGAGCTCATGCAGCAGCATGAGGAGACGGATTATGAGGTCATTTGTTTCGACATCAGCGCGTTCCGCGTCATCAATGATCTCTTCCGCGTCGAGACGGGCAATCTCATCCTCAAGGCGGCCGCGTACTATCTGCGGGCGGCGGCAGGGGAGCGGGGCGTCTGCGGCCGCATGGAGGCGGATCATTTCGCGCTCTGCCAGCCGGTGCATGCCGTTGCGATGGATACCATCATGCAGGGGCTGGACAGCACGGTGCGGTCGCTCGGCATCCGTCACGATGTCGTTTTCTATGCCGGCGTCTATCACGTGGAGAATGTCTATCTGCCTGTGGTGCAGATGCTTGACCGCGCGCAGCTCGCGCTCAGCCGCGTGAAGGGGAGCGCGGATAGCCGCTACTGTGTCTACGATGAGACGATGCGCGCGCAGCTGCTGCGGGAGAAGGCCATCCTGCGCGATATGGAGTTCGCGCTGCAGGAGCGGCAGTTCGAGGTCTATTACCAGCCGGTCTACAATCAGCGGACAGGGCATATCGTGAGTGCGGAGGCACTCGCGCGCTGGCAGCATCCGTCGCAGGGGATGATCGAGCCGGGGGCTTTCGTGCCGCTTTTCGAGCACAACGGTTTCATCGTGCGCCTCGACCACTATGTCTGGGAGCAGGCGGCGGCATTCCTGGCGGCAGCGTGTGAGGACGGCGCGGAGGCGCTGACGCTCTCGGTGAATGTATCGCCGCTGAATTTCTATGACCAGGGGCTGCAGGCGTTCCTGCAGGAGCTTTTGAAAAAGCATGGCCTCGCGTCGTGGCGGCTGACGCTCGAGGTCGCGGAGCGCGCGTATGCGGAGAGTCCGCAGCAGCTCATGCAGGCGGTCGCCGCATTCCGGGCGGCGGGCTTCTGCGTGGTCATGGATGATTTCGGCGGGGGCGATGCGTCGCTCTCCATGCTGAAGCATCTGCCGGTGGATCTCCTCAAGCTCGATGTCGGTTTCCTGCAGCATGCTGAAAGGGAGGCGCGGGCACGCGTGATCTTCGAGGGGATCGCATCGATCGCGAAACGGCTGGGGATGGGGATTGTCGTCCAGGGCGTCGAGACGGCGGCGCAGCGCGGCTATCTCGCGTCCATCGGCTGTGAGAAGATGCAGGGCTATGTCTACGCGCGGCCGATGCCGGCAGATGAGTTCCGTCAGATCCTGCGGCGCGACGGCGTGGAACGGATGTAAAGGAGATATATGGAAGCTTTTATCTTTGATATGGATGGCGTCATCGTCGACAGTGAGCCACTGCACAGCCGCGTGAAACTCGAGACGTTCGCGCATTTCGGCCTGTCGTTCGATGAACGTGATCTCGCGCGCTATATGGGGCGGACGAGCCGCGATATCTTCAGCGATGTGCTGCGCCGCGCGGGACGCAGCGACCTTACGGCGGAAGCGCTCGCCGACTACAAGCACGCGCATTATCTCGAGGTCATCGAGCGGGACGGCATTGAGACGATTCCGGGGAGCCTCGCGCTCATCGAGCGCCTGCACGCCGCCGGTGTGCCGCTCGCGCTCGCGACGTCGTCCTGGCGGCGCGTAGTCGATACAGTGCTCTCTGCGCTGCAGCTCGAGGATGTATTCGCGTCGGTGATCTCTGGCACGGAGCTCCCCGCGAGCAAGCCGGATCCCGCTATCTATGAGAAAAGTGCGGAGGCGCTCGGTGCCTCGCCCGCGGCCTGCGTGGTGCTCGAGGATACGGCGGCGGGCGTTCTGGCTGCCAAGCGCGCGGGCATGTACTGCATAGGGTTTCGCAGCCCTCATTCCGGCGCGCAGGATCTCTCGCGCGCTGATGCGATTGTGGATGATTTCAACGCGATTGATATAGGCAAGCTATGATAGATAGTTCTTGTTTATTTTTACTTTGTAGTATTATTCGTTGACAGATAGATGATTTAGGAGTAAACTGGAAACATAAATTGTTATAAAAAATAGTCATTTATAAACAATTTTCACACAATTCCGGGAGACAGCAGATGATACATGTCTCTCAAAAGTGAAAATCAAGGGGGCTCTTCTCTGATGGCAGAGATTAGGAAAGAAGCATTTGGCAGGCTCAGCGATGGACGTGAGGCAGCGCTCTACACGCTGCGCAATGCGCAGGGGACGGAGGCGTCCGTGACGAACTACGGCGCGCGGCTCGTGCGCTGGCAGACGAAGGATCGCGCGGGGGAGCCCGTCGATGTCGTGCTCGGCTACGATAGCGTCGCGGGCTATGAGACGGACGATACGAGCATGGGCGGCGTCGTCGGCCGCCACGCGAACCGCATCGCGGGCGGCAAGGTCACGATCGGCGGCAGGACGTACCAGCTCGACCTCAATACGGGCAGCCATAACCAGAACCACATCCACGGCGGCAATCCGGGCTTCCACAACAAGCTCTGGCAGGGCGAGGTCACGGACGAGGGCCTGAGGCTCACGCTCGAGAGTCCCGACGGCGAGGGCGGCTATCCCGGCAATATGACGGTCACGGTCCTTTACAGCCTCTCGGATGCCAATGAGCTTTCCATCCGCTATGAGGCCGTGAGCGACCAGGATACCATCTGCAACCTCACGAACCATACGTATTTCAATCTGGACGGGTTCCAGGCGCCGCCGGTGCTCGACCAGACCATCCAGATTTTCGCGGATACGTATACCTGGGCGGACAGCGAGTCGCTGCCGGACGGCCGCATCCTGGGCGTCGCGGGCACGCCGATGGATCTGCGGCAGCCGACGCGCATCGGCGCGCATATTGACGATGATTTCGACGAGCTCCAGATGGGGCTCGGCTACGACCACAACTGGGTGCTCTCGGCGGCGCCGGACGCGCGAGGACTCAGAAAGGCCGCCTGCGCGGCGTCGGAGAAGACGGGGCTCACGCTCACCTGCTATACGACGCAGCCGGGGCTGCAGTTCTATACGGGGAATTATCTCGACGGCACGCATGTCGGCAAAGAGGGGATCCGCTTCGAGCGACGCACGGGCTTCTGCCTCGAGACGCAGTTCTTCCCGAACGCGCCCGCGCATCCGGAGTTCCCGCAGCCGCTGCTGAAGAAGGGCGATACGTGGCGGGCACAGACGGTCTATGTGCTCGCTGCGGAGTAAGTGCGGGCCGCAGCCAAGATACACGATAGGAGGGAGCATCCTTGAGGGATCGCTATACGATGACGTTTCCGGACTATACGGTAGGCGTCGAGGCTTATGAGAAGATACGCGAGGTCTGTCCGCGCTACGGCAAGACGGTCGTCGTCATCGGCGGCCGCCGCGGCGTCGAGGCGGCGCAAGAGAAGATCATCGCGGCGACGGAGGGCGTGGGGCTCGAGTTCACGGGCTTTTTGCACGCAGGCGGCGAGACTTCCTATGAGAACATCACGAAGCTCAGCCGCGATCAGGCGGTTATGGAGGCCGACATGGTGTTCGCGGTCGGCGGCGGCAAGGCCATCGACACGGCGAAGGTCGTCGCGAGCGAGCTGCGCAAGCCGTATTTCACCTTCCCGACGGTCGCAGGCAGCTGCGCCGCCATCTCGGGCATCGCGACCATCTACACGCCGGAGGGGCGGTTCCAGGAGTACGCGCGGCGGCGCGTGCCGCCGGTGCACAGCTTCCTCTGCTCGCGCATCATGGCGCAGGCGCCTGTCTGCTTCCTGCTGCGCGGCATCAGCGATACCATCGCGAAATACTACGAGGCGCAGATCTCCTCGCGCGGCAAGACGCTCTGCCATACGGATGCGATGGGGCTCGCGGTCTCGCGGCTCTGTGCGGATCCCGTCTACGCCTATGGCGTGCAGGCCGTGCAGGATAACAAACGCGGCGTCGTCTCGAATGCGTTCGAGGAGGTCATGCTCTCCGTCGTCGTCTCGAGCGGCATGGTGTCGAATTTCGCCGCGCCGGAGTTCAACGGTCATATCGCGCATACACTCTACGAGGAGCTTTCAGCACTGCCGCGCAGCGAGCAGTCGGAGACGCACGGCGGCCTTGCCGCCTACGGTACGCTGCTCCTGCTGCTCGCTGATGGTCAGCGGGAGGAGTTTGAGAGACTCCATGCATTTTGTCAGCAAATCGGCCTGCCTGTGAGCCGAAAGGCCATCGGCGCGACGGAGGAGGAAATCCACCGTGTTTTCCAGGCGACCGAAGAGCATCAGGATGTCAAAATCCTGCCATATAAGATCACACAGGATATGCTGCGGGGAGCAGCGGAAGAGCTCGAAGCTTACAGCAAGGGGGCAAGGAAATGAATATTCATGAGTACCAGAGCAAGGCCATCCTCAAATCCTATGGCGTCAACGTTCCAGAGGGGTATCCGGCGTTCAGCGCCGAGGAGGCCGTCGAGAACGCGAAGAAGCTCGCGACGCCGGTCGTCGTCGTCAAGGCGCAGATTCACGCGGGCGGCCGCGGCAAGGCGGGCGGCGTCAAAATCGCGCATTCGCCTGAGGAGGCGGGGGCATTTGCCAAGGAGCTCCTCGGCAAGACGCTCGTCACGAAACAGACGGGCCCGGTCGGCAAGGTCGTGAACCGCCTGCTCATCGAGGCCGGTTCGAACATCAAGAAGGAGTACTATCTCTCCTTCGTGCTCGACCGCAAGACGGCGCGCGTCGTCATGATGGGGTCTGAGGAGGGCGGCATGGAGATCGAGAAGGTCGCCGCCGAGATGCCGGACAAGATCCTCAAGGAGACCATCGATCCCGCCATAGGCCTTGCGTCCTTCCAGGCGACGCGCATGGCCTACGGCCTGCATCTGCCGCAGGAGGCCATCCGCAAGGCGACGAAGCTCATGGGCTGCCTCTATAACGCTTTCATCGGCAAGGACTGCAGCCTCGCTGAGATCAACCCGCTGGTGCTCACGGAGGAGGGCGACGTCATCGCGCTCGACGCGAAGCTCAACTTCGACGACAGCGCGCTGTTCCGCCATCCGGACATCGAGGAGCTGCGCGACGTGACGGAGGAGGATCCGAAGGAACTCGCGGCGGCGAAGGAAGGGCTCAACTACGTCAACCTCGGCGGCGACGTCGCCTGCATGGTCAACGGCGCGGGCCTCGCGATGGCGACGGTCGACATCATCAAATACTACGGCGGCGAGCCAGCGAACTTCCTCGATGTCGGCGGCGACTCCACGCCGGAGAAGATCGCGGCGGCGTTCCGCATCATGCTCGACGGCGGCCAGGCGAAGGGCATCTTCGTCAACATTTTCGGCGGCATCAACAAGTGCGACCTCGTCGCCGAGGGCATCGTCGAGGCGGCGAAGATCATCTCGAGCGACGGCAAGTCCCTGCCGGTGCCCGTCGTCGTGCGCCTCGAGGGCACGAATGTCGAGCGCGGCCGCGAAATCCTCAAGAACACGCCCATCCAGAACGTCATCATGGCGCCGACGATGGAAGGCGGCGCAGAGACCATCGTGAAACTCGTCAAAGAAGCAGAGCAGGCGTAAGGGGGCGTTATTCATGGGAATCTTAGTCAACAAAGATACGAAAGTCATCGTGCAGGGCATCACGGGCAAGGCTGCGACGTTCCATACGAAGCAGATGCTCGAGTACGGCACGAAAATCGTCGCCGGCGTGACGCCGGGCAAGGCCGGACAGGTCGTCGAGGGCGTGCCGGTCTTCAACACTGTGCGCGACGCCGTAGAGGCGACGGGCGCAAATGCCTCGGTCATCTATGTACCGGCGCGCTTCGCAGCGGACTCCATCCTTGAAGCCGTTGACGCTGAGCTCGACGTCGTGGTCTGCATCACCGAGCACATCCCCGTGCAGGACATGGTCAAGGTCCGCCGCTATATGGAGGGCAAGAAGACGCGCCTCATCGGCCCGAACTGCCCAGGCATCCTCACGACGGACGAGGCGAAGCTCGGCATCATCCCGGGCTATATCCACAGGAAAGGACATGTCGGCGTCATCAGCCGCTCCGGCACGCTGACGTACGAGGCGACGTTCCAGCTCACGGCGGCTGGCATCGGCCAGACGACGGCCATCGGCATCGGCGGCGACCCCATCAAGGGCACGGACTTCATCGACGCGCTCGCGCTCTTCAAGGACGATCCTGACACGCTCTCCGTGCTCATGATCGGCGAGATCGGCGGTACAGCGGAGGAAGACGCGGCGAAATGGATCGCCGAGAACATGCCGGATAAGCCCGTCACGGCCTTCATCTCCGGCCGTCAGGCGCCTCCGGGCAAGCGCATGGGCCATGCCGGCGCCATCATCAGCGGCGGCAAGGGCACGGCAGCGGATAAGATCAAGGCACTCAACGCCGTCGGCATCGAGGTCGCTGACACCGTCGCCCATATCGGCGAGACCGTCGTGAAGACGCTCAAGAAGGCCGGTATCTACGAGCAGTGCCATACCTGCTGAGATAAGCAAGAGAACAAAGGGATAAGAGAGAGCAAGGAAAGCCCTGTGGCTGTCTGGAAGGAACTTCCAGCGGCCGCAGGGCTTTTGAGTTTGTCAAGGCGCAGCGACGTGGCATCGCCCGCACAGCCAGTGCTTGGGGCATGTGGTACAATGTAGGCGTTAAGAAGAATTTTTTGCGGCTGGCGGGGAAAGCGCAGATGCGAGAGGCGTCCCGTGCTGTTTTGCTGCGGCCAGCGCGTGCGCCCGGCTCGTTTGCCGGGGCGAGATCGGAAGGGGAGAAAGATTCATGAAAGCGATCAGGAATGGCCGCTGCATCGTGCCGGGCGCGGCGGGAGCGTTCGAGGTCGTAGACGGCCAGGTGCTGCTCTACGATGCGGACGGCATCGCGGGGCTCATGCCGGAGGCGGACTTTGCGGCGGGGGTTGCGATTGCCGCTGAGGAGGTCATCGACGCGGGCGGGCGGTATGTCGCGCCTGGATTTCTCAATGTCCACATCCACGGCTGCAAGGGCGCGGACACGATGGACGCGACGGCGGCGGCGCTCGGCGCGATGCAGGCGTTCCTGCCGCGGACGGGCGTGACCGCGTTCCTGCCGACGACGATGACATGCGCCTGGCAGGAGATCGCGGCGGCGCTCACGGCCGTGCGCACGGCGATGCAGACGCCGCGCGCGGGCGCGCAGGTGCTCGGCGCGCACATGGAGGGGCCGTTCATCAGCCCCGCGAAAAAGGGATCTCAGGCGGAGGAGAACATCCTGCGCGCGGATTACGCGCGGCTCGCGCCGTTTGCCGATGTCGTGCGCATCGTGACGGTCGCGCCGGAGGAGGTGCGGGATGCGGCGTTCTTCGCGGCGTGCCGCCGTGCGGGCATCCGCGTCTCCATCGGCCATACGGCGGCGGATTATGAGACGGCCTGCCGCGCGGTGCGCGCCTATGGCGCGAGCCGTTTCACGCATCTCTACGACGCGATGCAGGGGTTCCACCACCGCGCGCCCGGCGTGGTCGGCGCGGCGTTCGATACGGATGCCTATGTCGAGCTCATCGCGGACAACGTGCACGCCTGTCCGATGGCGCAGCGGCTCGCCTATCGCGTGAAGGGGAAGGACCGCGTGATCCTCATCACGGACGCCTTGCGCGCCTGCGGCATGGGCGACGGTCCGTCGGAGCTCGGCGGGCAGCAGGTGTTCGTGAAGGGAGAGCTTGCGACGCTCGCGGACGGGACGATCGCGGGCAGCGTCGCGACGATGAACCGCTGCCTGCGGCTCTTCCTGGAGAACACGGGCGCGAGTATCGCCGATGCCGTCGCGATGGTCACGAAGAATCCCGCGGAGGATCTCGGCATCTATGGGGAGCGCGGCTCGCTCACGCCGGGCAAGCGCGCGGATATCACCATCTTCGATGAGCAGATCGCGGTCTATGATACCATCATCGGCGGGCGGCGGCTCGGGCCGTTTGCTTGATAGTGCTGCCGCGCGCATAGAAAACAGGACGCCCCGCGAGGTCTCTGCCTCACGGGGCGTCCTGTTTTCATGCGGCGTGGATGCCGCGATTTCTGTGCGTGTCTTCTATGACGTGAAGGTGCGTGTGCTGCCGCAGCCGATGATCTTTCGCGGAGCGGAGGCCTATGCGGAAGTTTGCCCCTGTGCGTTTCTCAGGTGCGGAACTTGCCGAGTGCGTCCTTGAGCTTCTGCGCCTGCTCGGCGAGCTGGCGGGAGCTTGCGGCGATCTCCTCCATGCCTGCGGACTGCTCCTCGGCGGCAGCCGAGACGGTCTCGGTGCTCGAGGAGATCTTCTGCGAGCTGCCGTGGATGTTGTCGGTGTAGCCGACGATCTTCTTGCCGCTCTCGTCGATGTCCTGCATCGTGCCCATGATGAGCTGTGTGTCGCTATGGATGCCCTCAATGCGCTCCATGATGGCCTTGAAGCCCTCGCCTGTCGACTGGACGTTCGCGCGTCCTTTCTCAGCCTCGGTGCGGCCCGTCTCCATCGCGCTCACGGCCGCGCCCGTTTCCTTCTGGATCGCGGCGATGAGGTCGCTGATCTTCGTCGCAGCCTCCTGCGATTCCTCGGCGAGCTTGCGTACTTCCTCGGCGACAACGGAGAAACCGCGGCCGTGCTCGCCCGCGCGCGCCGCTTCGATGGCCGCGTTGAGCGCGAGCAGATTCGTCTGTTCGGCGATGCCGGAGATGGTGTCGATGATGGCGCCGATCTCCTTCGAGCGTTCGCCGAGCTTCTCGATGACGGCGCTCGAGTGCTCGACCGTGTCCGCGATGGAGTGCATCTGCTCGACGGTCGCCTGTACGAGCTTGTCGCCGTCCTGCGTCATCTGCGTCGTGACTTCGACGTGGCTGCGGATGGTGTTCATCGTGTCGAGGGACTTGCCGACGCCCTCGGAAAAGGCGTCGACCTCCTCCTTCGTCTTGGTCACATAGTCCATCTGCTCCTGCGTGGAGCCAGCGACCTCCGTGATGGACTGCGCGATGCTCTGCGTCGCCTCGGCGGACTGCTCTGCCGTCTCGGTGAGCTGGCTCGCGGACTGTCCGACGACGTCGGCGGCTTCCTGGATTTCCTTCGTCATGTCGCGGATCTCGTCGAACATGTGGTTGAAGGAGGTGGCGATGTGGCCGAACTCGTCGGAGCGATCCACAGGGATGCGGTAGGCGAGGTTGCGCGCCTCGCCCTCCTGAGCGCCCTTGAGGACGGCGTTGACGCCGCTCTTGATCTCCCGCATGAGGTAGAGCACGACGCCGATGGTGATGAGGAGGACGAGCACGAGCACGATGATCGTCGTCGTGCGGACGCTCGCGTAGGTCGCATTGGCCTCGTTGTTGTACTTGTCGATTTTCTCCGCGCTGAATGCTTCTGCCTCGGTGATGCTTTCCTGCATTTTCAGGAAAGAGGGCCGCGCGACACTTTCAAAGCTGTTCGCTGCTTCTTCCTTTTTGCCCGCATTATAGAGGTCGAGCGTTTTCTTCGAGGCATCCTTATAGTCTTTCCAGTTCTCCTTTATCGTCTGCAGCGAGGCCTCGGACTTTTCCTTGCCCTCGGGGTTTGTGAATTCGTGCGTGTTTACCCATTGGTCGGCGAGGTCGAGGTTCTTCTCGAACGCGGCCTTGGAGTCATTGAACTCCTTGAGGAGCTGCGCCTGCTTGGCCGGGTCGTTGGTGATGAAGATCATCGACGCCTTGAGACGCGCGGTGTTCAGGTTGTCAGACATATCGCTGGCGATCTTGAAATTGTCTGACCAGGCATTGACGATGCCCGTTGCCTGGTTGATCTTCGCACCGGAATAGATCGCGTAGATGCCGAAGAGGACGAAGAACGCAATCAGCAGCAGATAGCCGCAGGTCGATTTTTTGACAAGGGTCATTCCCTTCATGGTTACATCACTCCTACACTCATTGAGGAACCGCTTTCAGAGGGCGTGTCGTTTCCTCGACGGTTCCCCAAACAACATGAAAAAAGTATCCTAAAAAATCCCTGTGAATCTAATGTAGTGGAACGGCATGGGAATGTCAATATTTATGAAGGAAATAATCATTTAGTTCATTATTATCTTCAATCAAATCTATTTCTCGAGCTTTTGAAAAAAAATACGCTTTGCATGAAATTAATCGGAATTGAAACAATAAACAGAAAAGGCGCGCGGCGGCCAGGAGAATTTTGCACGGCGCGGGGCTCTATGATATGATAGGAAAACAAACCGATGTGGGAAAGCTCGAGAAGGATGCAGGATGGCTTGGATGCCGTGCGGAAAGGAAGGATTTTTTTGGATTGGGCGGAAATCAGTTTGCAGACATCGCATGCGGAGATGGAGCTTATCGCGCAGGCGCTGCTCGATGCGGGGGCGGCGGGGGTCGTCTACGAGGACCCGGAGGAGGAACGGCGATATCTCGCGCAGGCGGAGGGCAGGGAGGCCGCGCCGCCGCAAGCGGAGGAGCCGGTCGTCGTGAAGGCGTATCTGCCGGAGGACGAGGATCTCACGGCGCGCCTTGCAGAGCTTCGCGAGGGGATCGCGCGGCTCGCGCGCGCCGATGGCTTCGACGCGGCGGCGTGCGCGCCTCTTGTGCGCCATGTCTCCGACGCGGACTGGGAGAATAATTGGAAGGCGTATTTCCATACGCAGCGCGTGGGGGAGCGCATCGTGATCCAGCCGACCTGGGAGACGTATGAAGCGCAGCCGGAAGACATCGTTCTCCGGCTCGATCCCGAGTCGGCGTTCGGCACGGGCACGCATCCGACGACGGCGATGTGCCTGCGCGCGCTCGAGACGCTCGTGCGGCCCGGCATGCGCGTGTTCGATGTGGGCACGGGCTCCGGCGTGCTCGCCATCGCGGCGGCGAAGCTCGGCGCGCGCGAGGTCGTCGCGATGGACTACGCGCGTCCTGCGGCGGCGGTCGCAGCGAAGAACGTGCGGGAAAATGGCGTAGAGGACGTCGTACAGACGGGCGTCTCCGATCTCCTCCAGGGCTTTTCGGGGCAGGCGGATCTCATCGCGGCGAACATCATCGCGGATATCATCCTGCGCCTCTTCGATGAGCTTGCGGATCATCTCGCGCCGGGCGGGCGGCTGCTCGCGTCTGGCATCATCGACGAGCGCCTCGCGGAGGTCGAGGCGGCTGCCGCCGCGCACGGGCTCGCCATAGAGCAGGTGATGGAGGACGCCGGCTGGGCGGCGCTCGTGATTCGCGCGGGAGGGAACGTATGAGACGGCTGTTCCTCAAGGGGCTGCTCGCGCCGGTGGTTACGCTCGCGGGCGATGACGCGCATCATCTGCTCTACGCGATGCGCGCGAAGGCGGGCGATGAGGTCGTGCTCGTCGACGATGCAGGGCAGGTTGCGCGCATGGAGCTCACGGGCTTTACGGCGGACACGGTGACGATGCGCCTCATAGAGCGCCTCGCGGCCGATACGGAGTCGCCGCTCTCGCTCGTGCTCGCGCAGTGCCTGCCAAAGGGCGACAAGCTCGAGTTCATCGTGCAGAAGGCCGTCGAGCTCGGCGCCGTCGCCGTTCAGCCGCTCGCGAGCCGTAACAGCGTCGTGCGCTACGACGCGAAAAAGGCCGCGGCCAAGGAGAAGCGCTGGCAGAAGATCGCCGACGAGGCCGCGAAGCAGTGCGGGCGCACGCGCCTGCCCGCCGTGCGGCCGATCGAGCCTCTGACGGACTGGCTGGCGGCGCGGGCCGCGCGCGCGGATGCGGCGCTGCTCTTCTGCTATGAGAATGAGGAGCGCCAGCCGATGCAGGCGGCGCTGCGCGCGCTCCCCGCGTCCGTGCGCGAGATCACGCTGCTCGTCGGGCCGGAGGGGGGCTTCACGCTCGCGGAGGCTGAGGCCATCACGCGCGCGGGCGGTGTGAGCGTCACGCTCGGGCCGCGCATCCTGCGTGCGGAGACAGCGGCCGTCGCCGCGATGAGCATCGTGCAGTATGAGCGGGGGGATCTTGGCAGCGAGGCGGTCTCCCTGACTGGCGAGGCGTGAGGCGGGCGCTTCGCGCAGGTCGGCGGGGCGGCGGATCTCCTCTGGGATGCGCTGTCTTGCGCTTTATTTAGAAAGGAAGAAGAATTTGCCAAAGGTAGCACTTACCACCCTTGGGTGCAAGGTCAATCAGTTCGAGACGGAGACGATGGAGGGGCTTTTCAAGCGTGCGGGCTATACGGTCGTGCCGTTTGAGGCGCGGGCCGATGTCTACGTTATCAATACCTGCTCGGTCACGAGCCTCGGCGACCGCAAGAGCCGCCAGGTCATCCGCCGCGCGCATCGCGAGAACGAGCGCGCCGTCATCGCGGTCTGCGGCTGCTACGCGCAGGTCGCGCCGGAGGAGATCAAGGCCATCGAGGGCGTGCGCGTCGTGCTCGGCACGAAGGAGCGCGCGCAGATCGTCGGCTACGTCGAGCGCGCGCTGCGCGAGGACGGCATCCTCGATGGCGTCGGCGACATCATGCAGGCGCATACGTTCGAGGACATCCCGCTCTACGACAGCCCGCAGCGCACGCGCGCGTTCCTCAAGATCGAGGACGGCTGCGAGAATTTCTGCTCGTACTGCATCATCCCCTATGCGCGCGGCCCCGTGAAGTCGCGCGCGCTCAGCCATATCCGCGCGGAGGCGGAGAAGCTCGTGCGGGCGGGGTTCCACGAGATCGTCCTGACGGGCATCCACCTCGGCGCCTACGGGCGCGACCTCGGCGGCGAGGTCACGCTCGCGGACGCCTGCCGCGAGGTGCTCTCCGTGGCGGGGCTGCGGCGCCTGCGGCTCGGCTCGCTCGAGTCGCTCGAGCTCTCGCCGGAGCTCTTCGCGCTGATCCGCGAGGACGAGCGCTTCTGCGCGCATCTCCATCTGCCGTTGCAGGCCGGCTCGGACGCCGTGCTGCGCGCGATGAACCGCCACTATGACACGGCGGAGTTCGCGCGCCTCATCGAGGGCGTGCGCCGCGAGGTGCCGGGCATCGCGATCTCGACGGACATCATCGTCGGCTTCCCGGGCGAGACGGAGGAGATGTTTGCGGAGAGCCTCGCGTTCGTCGCGCGCCTGGGGTTCTCGCGCATGCATGTGTTCCCGTACTCGCGCCGCACGGGCACGCCCGCCGCGCGCATGGCGGATCAGGTGCCGGAGCCGGTGAAGAAGGAGCGCGTCCACCGCATGCAGGCGCTCGCGCGGGAAAAGACCACCGCCTTCGAGCAGTCGTTCCTCGGAGAGACGCTGCGCGTGCTCTTTGAGACGCGCGTGGACGGCGTGACGGACGGGCTCACGGACAACTATATCCGCGTCTACGTGGCGGACGACCTGCCGAGCGGCACGCTCGCCGCCGTGCGCCTCGATCGCCTCTACCGCGACGGCGTCTGGGGCAGTGTCGTGCGCGTGGAAAAATAATTTCATGCGGGGGGAGGGTTTCGCTCGCGCTCTGGCGAATACTATCTGTATTCGGAAGAAATACGGGGAAGCCGCGGGCGCGCAGGTGTGCGCCGCGCTGACGCGGGGCATGGATCCATCTGGTGCCGCGCGCAGTCTTGGCGGCTGGCCTCGGCGGAAGGAGGTGACGAAGATGGCAGATTGTATCTTTTGCAAGATCGCGCGCAAGGAGATCCCGTCGAGCCTCGTCTATGAGGACGAGACGGTCGTCGCGTTCAAGGACCTCGAGCCGCAGGCGCCTGTGCATGTGCTCGTGATTCCGAAGAAGCACATCGAGAGCCTCCTCGCGCTCACGGACGAGGACAAGGCGCTCGTCGGCCATATCCTTGCGGATGTCGTGCCACAGCTCGCGCGCGAGCTCGGCGTGGCGGAGAAGGGATTCCGCGTCGTCGCCAATACGGGCGAGGAAGGCGGGCAGAGCGTGAAGCATCTGCATTTCCACCTCCTCGGTGGGCGCTCCATGCAGTGGCCGCCAGGCTGACGGCATCCGTTTGCCAGTCCGGCGGCTCGCTCCCTTTGACGGCCGCCGGAAGAAGAAATGTAGGAAAGTCAATGATGTGACACCAGAAAAAATCATACGGAAACGTCCCCATAGATGAAATCCATAATGTTTTCCGGCAACTTCGGAGCTTTTCTGGGAGAGCTTATAGGCATCAGCTTCTTCGTCATCTCTTCAGGCGTGAGCCAGCTGAGGACACGCGAGGGAATACGGTTGGAACGATATAGGTAGTTGGACATCTGATATAGAAGATCATTGTAAGAGTAGAAGCTCAGATGATTGTAAAAG
>NZ_KB908406.1 GCF_000381005.1 Selenomonas bovis DSM 23594 | reverse complement strand
ATATCTATATTTTACGCCTGTTGCCAAGGATTTTTAAGTCCTTGGCAACATTTTTTTGCAAACTAAAAGGGGCTGCTACACGTTGTTGATACGTGCAACAGCCCCTTTTCCTATATCCGGGGGAGCTGAGGCAGCCGTCTCACCGCAGCACATCCGTGCCGAGTGAGGTGAAGCCGTCGAGGAGCTGCTTCGCCGCCTTGGCGATCTCCGCGACGCCGCCCTCCTTGCGGCTCTCGACGTTCATCGGCATCTGCGGGTCGTGGAGCGAGAGGCGCAGCAGCGCCCAGCCGTGCGGGAACACGAGGCGCACGCCCTCATAGGACGGCTCCGCCACCTCGATGCCCTGCGCCCGCGCGCGCTGCTCGAACGTCTTGAGCACGCCCTCGCCGTAGCCGCGGAAATCCTCCTCGCCCTGGATGCTCATGCGGTACTCCTTGCTCTCGAGCGGCTGGCCGAGCTTCTTGATGAGCGCGCCGAGCTTCTTCCCCGCGCGCTTCGCCTGCGTCGCCGCGATGAGCAGCTTCACCGCGAGATACGCGCCGTCGTCGAGGTAATAGTTCTCCTTGAGCGCGCCGTGACCGCTCGTCTCGATGGCGAGCGGCGACACCGTGCCCGCCTTGTTGAGGCGGATGCACTCGTCGATGACGTTCTTGTAGCCGCGCATATAGCGGTGATGCTTGAGCCCGAGCTCCTTCGTGAGGAACTCCGTGAGCTCGTCGCTCGTCACGGAGTCCGTCACGATCGTGCTGCCCGGATAGTCCGGCGCGAGGATGGCCGCCATCATCGCGATGAGCGCGTTGCGGCTGATCTCCTTGCCATTCTCGAGCACGGCGCTCATGCGATCGACGTCCGTATCGAAAATCAGGCCGAGATCGGCGCGGCTCGCGAGCACGGCCTCGCGGATCGACGCCATCGCCTGCTTGTTCTCCGGATTCGGGATATGGTTCGGGAAATGGCCGTCCGGCTCGAGATAGCGGCTGCCCGTCGTATCCGCGCCGAGGCGTCCGAGGATCTGCGTCGCGAAGAAGCCGCCGTCGCCGTTGCCCGCGTCGACGACGATATGCATGCCCTTGAGCGGCGCATCCTCCTCGCCGAGCGCCTGGCGGATCTTCTTGCGCAGGAAATGGCAGTAGCGATCCATGAGGTCGTACTTCTGCACCTTGGCGAGATTGCCCTGCACCTCGGGATGATGGCAGGCGCTCTCGAGGATCTCGTGGATCTCTGCGGGCTCGACGCCGCCCTCCGTCGTGAAGAACTTCAGCCCGTTGCGGTTGAACGGCAGGTGGCTCGCCGTGATCATGATCGCGCCGTCCATCTGCGTCGCCTTGAACACCGTCGACATGAACATCGCCGGCGTCGAGGCGAGCCCGCAGTCCACCGTCACGCAGCCCGCCGCTGTCAGCGCCTCGAAGACCGCTTTCTTCAGCACAGGCGCCGAGATGCGCGCATCATGGCCGACCGCGATGCGAAGATCCCGCTTGCTCAGCCCCGTGCGCTGCGCGAGGAACTCCACGAACCCGCTCGCGATGCGGTTCGCCGCCTCCGCCGTGAGATTCACCGGCTCGTCCGCCACACCGTCGACGGCGATCCCACGCACGTCGCTGCCGTTCGCGAGCTTCAGCAAAGCTTTTTCTGTCATCATAACAATGCCCCCTGTCAGTTTTCTCTTTCCTTGGATATGTATTCCATAGGGAGCGGCAATTTCCCTCTTTTTCTGACGAAGAAATATCGGCGACTCCTCCCGCCCCCCTCAGCGCAAAACGCGAGGGAGTGAAAACGGGACTGTCGCACGCAAGGGGTGACGCGTGCAGCCAAGAGACGCAGAGCGCGCCCTCAAAGCGCGTGCGCGAGCTTTGCGAGGACGATGCGCCGCACGGAGGCATCGAGGCGCTCCTCGCTGATCTCGCCCGCGTCGACGGCGTCCTTGATGCCCAGATAGACCTCCTCTTCGTGAGGGTACTCATGGCAGACGAGGACGATGTCCGCGCCCGCCACGACCGCGTTCGCGCCCGCCTGCCGCAGCGGCACATGGTTGGCGACCGCGCCCATCTCGAGGTCATCCGTGAGGATGATGCCCTGATAACCGAGCTGTCCGCGCAGCAGATCCGTCATGACGGCGCGCGACTGCGAGGCGGAGTGCGCGGCATCGTAGCAGGGATAGATGAGATGCGAGACGAGAATCAGATAGTTCTCCGGCCGGTGCTCCCTGATGATTTCATAAAAGGGCACGAGGTCTTCTTTCTCCATCGTCTCCTGCGAAGCGTCTACGCTCGAAACCTCCTTATGCGAGTCCGTCTTCCCCTTGCCGATGCCGGGGAAATGCTTGAGCGCGTACAGCATGCCCTCCTGCTCGTAGCCATCGGCCGCCTTCCCCGTAAAGAGCGCAACGGTCCCGGCGTCGCGGCCGAAGGAACGGGAATCCTTCGTGCCGATGTCTGCCACGGGAGCGAGATTCATATTGATGCCGAGCGACCGGAGCGCCTGCGCCGTCCTGGTAGCTGAAGCCTGCGCGAGCTCCGGATTACCGGACGCGCCGATGGCTTCCTCAGACTCCGGCGCAGGGATAACGTCCTTGCCGCGCGAGACGCTGCCGCCCTCCTCGTCAATGGCGAGGAAGAGCGGCACCTTCTGTTGCGCCTCCTCCCCCTGTGCATATGCCTGCAGATGCTCGCTGAACGATTTGAGCTGCTCCTGCGACTTGATATTGCGGTCGAAATAAACGACACCGCCGATATGGAACTGCCGCAGCATCGCCTTGCTGTCGTCATCGATGTCCGTACCATGGACGCCGATCATGACCATTTGGCCGATTTTCTCATTCGTCGTCATCGAAGCGACGATGGCATCGGCCTTCTCCTCAAGCGTCTGCGGCTCCTGCGGCTCCGGCGCCTCACTGCCGCAGCCGGCGAGCAGGCCGAGCGCCAGAAGTCCCATCCCCAGCATGATGCCAACCATCACGCGCCAACCGTCTCTACCCTTCATCTCTCACGGACCTCCTATTTTCCCTTTTCCTGCGAAAGCTGTTTCTTCTCCCTGACATGGCCGAAGCATGGATGAACGCTAGTGCCCTCTCCGCTTTCAGCCGCGCCGCGCCTGCTCGGCGAACCGATATCCCGCCCCGCGCACGGTCTCGATGTAGATGGGCTGCGCGGGGTCGGGCTCGAGCTTCTCGCGGATGTGACCGATATGCACCATGACCGTCGCGTTGTCGCCGACGGCATCGAGCCCCCAGACGCTTGTGAAAAGGTGCTCGCGGCTGAAGACGATGCCGGGATGCTGCGCGAGAAAGGCGAGGAGCGCGAACTCGAGGTTCGTGAGCGCGATCTCGCGCCCGCGCTCCGTCACGCGGCGGCGCGCCGTGTCGATGACGAGCTCGCCGCGCACGATGGGCGGCGCGACCGCGTCCGACGCCGCGCCGCCCTCTCGCCGCGCCGCCTCGCTGACGCGCGCGTAACGCGCGATACGCGCCTTGACGCGGGCGACGAACTCGTAGGGGCTGAACGGCTTGACGAGGTAGTCGTCAGCGCCGAGGCCGAGGCCGCGGATCTTGTCGATGTCCTCCCGCTTCGCCGTCGCCATGAGGATGGGCACCTCGCTCTGCGCGCGGATCCCGCGGCAGACGGCGAAGCCGTCAATCCCCGGCAGCATGAGGTCGAGCACGACGAGATCATAGGGCGCGTGCGGCGCGCGCTCCAAAGGCGCCGCCGCGAGCGCTGCCGCGAGGCCCTGCCGCCCGTCCGCGGCGAGATCGACGGCAAAGCCCTCCGCCT
Source organism: Selenomonas bovis DSM 23594 (assembly GCF_000381005.1). Taxonomy (GTDB): domain Bacteria; phylum Bacillota; class Negativicutes; order Selenomonadales; family Selenomonadaceae; genus Selenomonas_C; species Selenomonas_C bovis. The sequence continues at coordinate 25,466 of NZ_KB908406.1, read as the reverse complement.
CAAGATAGTCGCGCTCAAGTTCGCGGATGTCCTCATTGTCCTCGATAATCAGGATGCTCTTCATCTTGTCGTTCCTCTCCTTTGGAAATCTGCCGCGCAGCGGGGGCCGCCCCGCCGCTCTTTGCTCCGCCGTCCGCGCGTTTGTCCGCCGCGGCCTGCGCTGCCTCGCCCGCTGCGGTCTGCGCGCCGCCCTCATCCGGCGGCAGCACAGGAAACTCCATGCAGACGGCGAGCCCGCCGCCCGCGGCCTGCTCCGCCCAGATGCGGCCGCCCATGCCGGTGACGATGCGGGCCGCGATGGCCATGCCGAGCCCGTGCCCCGGCTGCTCGCCGCGCGACTTATCCGCGCGGTAGAAACTCTCGAAGAGATGCGGCAGATCATCAGGCGAGACGCCCCTGCCGTGGTCGCGCCAGACGATGCGCACACCGCCGGGAACCGCCTGCAGCGAAAGCAGCGCCGAGACTTTGCCCGCCGCGTCGCCGCCGTATTTCAGGATGTTGCTCTCGAGGTTCTCGAGCACGCGCGAGAGCTCCGCCGCGTCGAGGGATACACGGCAGCCCCGCGCCGCCTCCGCCGCCTCATAGGCGAGCGCCTGCCCCCGCGCCGCCCAGTCCGCGCGCCGCGCCTCTATCCACGCGCCGAGACAGGCGTGGACAGCAAGCGGCGCACAGCGGAACACGACGCGCCCGAGGTCGAGCCGCGAGAGCAGGAACAGGCGGTCAACGAGATGCGAGAGCTGCGCGACGAGCGCCGTGATGCGCTCCGCGTAGCGGCGGCGGCGCTCCGGCGTCCGCGCGATGCCGTCCGCGAGCCCCGCCGCGTAGCCGCCGATGGCCGTGAGCGGCGTCGAGAGATCGTGCGAGATGCCCGCGATGAGCTCGCGCCGCCCCTGCTCGTAGCGCTCCTGCGCCTCACGCGCCGCCAGGAGCTCCGCGCGCATCCGGTCAAAGCAGGCGCATGTCTCGCCCACCTCGTCACGCGACCGGAAAGAGAGTCTGCCGGAGAGGTTGCCGCGCCCGACCTCCTCCGCCGCCGCGCGCAGCTCCGCGAGCGGGTCGAGCACCTGACGGGAAAGCAGCCGCGCGAGCGAGAGCCCGAGCCAGACGATGAACGCGAGCGAGAGCAGCAGGCCGAAAAAGGCCAGTCCCTCCACGGCGCTCTTCATATACTCCGCCGTATCCGCCTGCCCGGGTGTGGGCAACGGCAGATGACCGTACGCGTAGACCTCGCAGCCGCCGCGCGCGCGGTGCACAAAGGCGAACTCGCCCTGCTGCCAGCGCGTGCCCTCCGCGCGGGGCGCGCCCAGGCTCCGGCGCGCCTCGCGCACAACCGCCGCCGCGTCCGCGCCGGGACTCGCGTAGAGGAGCGCGGGCTGCGCCGCATGCTGCGCTGACGGCACCTGCCCATCGCGCGGCTCCGGCGGCGCGCCCTCAGGCGTGCGCCGCGCGATCACGACCTGCACGCCGTTCTGCTCGAGCAGGCGGCACGCCTCGGCGAACCGCTTCGCCCTCCCGCCGCTGCGCTCCGATTGCCAGCGCAGGTCACTCACCGCGTACGACACCGCCATCGCCGGGCCGCGCTCGGGCCAAAGCAGCGCGAGCTCCGCCTGGCGCAGCGTCCCCGTGAACCGCAGTCCCGCGAGCAGCAGCGTCCCGAGCACCGCGATGAGCAGCACCGGCACGAGCACCATGAGGAAATTCGCCAGGAGGATCTTGTGCCGCAGCGAGAGATCCCGCAGCCGTTTCGGTACAGGCAAGCGCATCGTTCCACCTCATTCTCTCTCTCCGGCCGCCGCTTCCCGCGGCAGCATGTTCCCGCGCCATCCGCGCGCAATCAACCGCGAGTGCGCGCACCTCTTGCTCTTGGCAAACCGCAGCATCGCACCGTTTCTCCGAATACGTGATCCCACCACGCAGCGTCGGCGCACCGCACTCCATCCATGCTTCCTATACCATACCGCAAACACCGCCTCCCATGCAATATTTTCGCCAGCCTTTCGCCAGGCTTTGGCAAAACTTTAGCGACGCCCCGTATACTGTGACCATCGAAAGAAAACAAGGAGCCGCGGCATTCATCCGCAGTTCCTCAGCTCTCATAGGAGGCAGTATCATGGAACAAAATAACGAAACCAACGCGACCGGTTCCCGCAGACTCTCCCGCGTCTTCACGAAAAAGCGCCTCGGCGGCCTCGCCGCCGTCATCGCCCTCGTACTCCTCGCGGGCGGCGGCGCGACCTACTACCAGCAGACGCAGGCGCGCGCAGCACACGCGCAGGAGCGCGCCGCCATGTCGCAGCTCAACGCCATCCAGGCCGAGAAGATTGGCGTGACGCTCCTCAAAGAGGCGCAAATCAGGAGCATCGCCGCCGACGCCATCGGCCAGGAGGAGACCGCCGTCACCTTCGACGAGATCGACCTCATGACGGGCAGGCAGGCGCGCGCGGGAAAGGAAAAAGAGCAGGAGCGCCGCGACGGGCGCAAAAAGGAGCAGCCCAAGGAAGCGCGGGTTCATGCCCGCGCACAGCAGCCTGACCAGGCGCGCGCAGGCGCACCAGAGGACGGCTCTGCCGCGCGCGGCGACAAAGTCCCAGGCGAACGCGCCGCGCGGCGAGCAAACGCCCCTGCCGCCTCCGCGGGCGGAGAGCATCCCGCGCCCATCCTGCCGCCCGGCGCGGGAAATGCCCCCGAGGGCAGCGCTCCTGAGGGCACGCCGCGCCCGCGCTTTGCGCCCGACCCCCATTTCACCTATCTCGTCCAGTGCACCGCGGGCGGCATGCACTACACACTCTGCATCGATGCCGTGAGCGGCCAGGTCTTCCCCCAGAGCGTCCGCGCCGCGCGCTGACGCGATCCGCCTTTCCCGCATCCCCTGAGCGCGCAAAAAGGGAGGAACCGCCGTCTGGCTCTGGTTCCTCCCTTTCGCTGCGCCATTCAGTCGCCGAAGAACTCATGCTCCGCCGCGATGCAGAGCATGTGATAGACCGGCAGGTGATACTCCTGGATCTTGAACGTCTCCGTCGCGGGCACGCGGATGACCGTCTCCGCGAGGTGCTCTGCCGCCATGCGGCCGCCCTTCGCGCCCGTGAGCGCGATCGTGCGCAGGCCCTTCGCGCGCGCGACATCGAGCGCGTAGAGGACGTTCTGCGAGCTGCCCGAGGTCGAGATGGCGATGAGCGTATCGCCCGCCGCGCCGAGGCCGAGTACCTGCTGCGCAAAGACGAGGTCTGGGGCCTGGTCGTTCGCGAACGCCGTGCCGAGGCCGACGGAGTTCACGAGCGAAATCGCGGGCAGCGTGCCCTGAAGGTTCTCCATGAGATACGCCGCCGATGCGGGGCAGGCCCGCTCGAACGCCTGCTGCTCCTGCGCGCCGAGCTTGCGCGGCAGCAGGAAGCCTTTCATGAGCTCGCCCACGATGTGCTCGCTGTCCGACGCGCTGCCGCCGTTGCCACAGACGAGCAGCTTGTGCCCGCCCGCGTAGCTCTCGCAGATGGCCTGCACCGCCGCGCGCAGATCCTCGCGGCAGACGGCGAGCGCCGGATAGCGCTCGATGAGCTCCTCAACCTTTTCGAGTGTCGTTTTCTTGAGTTCCATAATACATCCTTTCCTTAGGGAAGCACTGATGCAAGATTTTTCCACTTACTGTTGAAGTGGATGAGAACATACCTTCTCCTCAGGAGAAGGGGGACCGCGAAGCGGTGGAAGAGGTGTTGGCAGAGCGTGGGATTGCGCCGGAAATCATCATTCGAGGCGAAACACCTCTTCCGCCATCGCTACACTCGGCACTCCCAGGGAGGAGGCACCGGCATCCCGCGCTGACGAGCCCCTACCTCATCATCCTGCCGCCCGGGCAAGTCCCGCGTTCAGCGTCCGCGGTACCGATCCGCGATATCGCGCGCGCTCGCGCCGTTCTCGCCGCGGTGCACGTCAAGCCGCGCCTGCGGCTCCTGCGGGCGTGCGTCATAGCGCGTCTGCGGCTCCTGCGGCCGCGCGTCGTAGCGCTCGCGCGCGGCATACGAGCTGCCGCTGCCGTTGCCGCGCAGTTTCTGGAACAGCCAGCGCACCGCGAAGATCACCGCCATGACCATGACGACATTCGCGAGCAGGCCGAACACATCCGCCATCATGCCGCCCATGCCGAAGCCGAACAGATGGCTGAGCATCGAGCCGAGGAACATGCCGCCCGCGAAGAGGCCGATGTTGCGCATCATGCTGCCGAAGCGGCTGCCGCTCTGCGCGGTATTGCCCATCATGCCCGAGCCGGACTTCGCCGCCGGCGCGTTCTTCTCGAGATCCTTCGCGCTCTTCGACGGCGCATAGCTGCCGCCGTTGCCGGAGACCGACTTGTGCTCGGCGCCGGCGGCTGCCTTCGGCTTCGGCGCTGCGGGCGCGGCCTTCGGCGCGGGCGCGGAGATGCGCGCGCCGCCCTTCGCGGCCAGCGCCGTCCCATAGGAGCCCGCCCCGGCAAGCGGCGCGAGCGCAAGCATCGTCCCTGCAAGAACAGCGGCAAATACTTTCTTCGTTTTCATAAGATCCTCCATATCATCAACTAGATGCGCCGCGGGCATATCCCTGCGTCCCAGCGGCAGAAGCGACGCGGCAGGCATCTGCGGCCACCGCTTCGCCATCGCTGCGCCCGGCGCTCCCGGGGATGCCACTGGCATCCCGCGCTGACGCGCCCCAAAGGGTAAGGTATGCCGGGCAGCTTCTTTCCGGCCGTCCTGCCAGCGGCGGAACGCGCGGCGCTACTACTCCCGATACGACTTGATATCCTCGGGGAACGCGTAGATCTCTCCGACCGTATCGCGCGCGCCCGAGAGGTACTGGTCGATATCATCGACATCGATATAGAGCTTGCAGTCGATATCGAGATACCCCTGCTCCTTCGCGCCGCTCACATCGCGGATCGCCATGAGCTGCTCGCGCAGCTTTAAAAGCTCCGAGCGCGTCGCGTGCACATCGAGCTTGATGAGCGGCACGCCGTATTCCTTGAGCACTTCCTCCATCGTCATGCGCTGAGACATGATTGCCCTCCTTCCGGGAACAGCTGTCCCTCCAGCGGTTCCTTGAAAAACACCGCGATCTCCGGTGCTTATTTTGACCTTTTGATATTTCGATTATCGCAAATCTATCTGAAGCCTTTCTGAAAATCACTCCGCCTGCTCTTTCAGGCGGTCGAGAATCTGCTGCAGCTGCCGCTTCTGGCGCAGATGCGTCTCATACTCGAGGTCATTCGCATCCATCTTCATGCGCCGCTCCAGCCCGTCGATGCTCGCCTGCAGCCGCGCCCGCGCCTCCGCCGTCTGATCCTTCATACGCCTCTTCCTTTCCCGCATTTCCTTCCGGGCCGATTCCCTTTCATTATATCGCACTTCTCGCGATTGCGATACACCCGCGCCGACAAAATCTCGCCCCGCGCCCCTTGACGCGGAACGCCGTCTGCCCTACGATGAAAGCAAGCTTTCCGGAGCCACTGGCGCAGCCAGCGGTTCCCTTCGCGCGACAGAAAGGAGACCCCCATGCTCTACCTCATCGAGACCCACGGCCCCATCACGACGAACACCTACCTCTACGGCGACGACGAGACGCGGCACGCCTTCCTCATCGATCCGGGCTTTACGCCCGAGCGCATCCTCGCCGCCGTCCGTGAGAAAGACATCACCGTCGAGCGCATCCTGCTCACGCACGGCCACTTCGACCACATCGGCGCGGCACTCGCCGTGAGCGACGCGCTCGGCGCGCTCCCCATCTGCATGTGGGAAAAGGGCAAAAAATACGCCGAGAGCCCCGACTGGAACCTCTCGGCGAACTTCTTCCCGCCCGCGGGCTTCACCCTGCCCGCCGCGCGCATGACCTACCTGCCGGACGGCGCCTGCCTCGCGCTCGCCGCCGCTCCCGCCTGCCGCCTCCATCTCATCGCCACGCCCGGCCATACCGAGGACGGCTGCTCCTACGTCAGCGAGGCCGCGGCCCAGCGCACGGACGGCGACCGCCTCGCCTTCGTCGGCGACACCATCTTCCGCGCGAGCTACGGCGCCACCCACTTCCCCGGCGGCGACGAACGCACGCTCATGGAGAGCATCAAAACCCGCCTCCTCACCCTGCCCGCGGACACACTGCTCCTCTCCGGCCACAGCGAGCCGACCACCGTCGGCGAGGAACGGACGCGGCCATGGTACCAGTGAGCGCCAAATCATTATGGAACCACTGATTAATTCGGCACCCTGTCTTTACGTATCTGCACTGTCCTCTCGTCGCCCTACAATCCTCAGCACAAAACGCGATGGAGCGTTTTGGCTGCTACGCCTCCGGTTTGTCTCCTAGAGAGATACAGCGCATCTACGTAAATTCAGGGCACCTCATTTAATCAGCGGTTCCTTATAAGTACAATACAGCAAAAACGAAATCATCCTATCAAAAACATCCCCAGGGACGCGCCTTTGAGGCTCATATCCCCGGGGATGTTCATTCGTTCAAAAACCGTTCAAAAGCAAGGCGTCGCTACGCCGAGATTCCCTTCGCGATTTCCTCCACCTCGGCAAGCGGCAGCTCCGTGAGCTCGGCCACTTCGCCGGGCGTCATCTGCCCGCGTGCGAGCAGGCGGCGCGCCATCTTGCACTGTGCGCCGTGCTCTCCCGCCGCAAGGCCTTCTTTGCGGCCTTTCGCTTCTTTTTCCGCGCCAAAGCGCTCCATCAATTCACACATGGCAGCAACCCCCTTTGCCTCAGATTTGAAATACTCCATACGCTGCGCCAGGACAGGATAGTGCAGGCGCTCTGCCTCTGGCTCGAAGAAGTCCTGCATCAGGCGTCCGAGCGGCGTGTCGTCCTTGCAGTCGCCGTTGACGTAGATGATATGCGCACCGTCACCGAAGTCGCGCTCTAGTTCGCGGATTGTGCGATCGACGTGGTAAAGCGGCAGCCCCGCGCCGAACGTGTCATGCTCCGTGATGAAGATGACGTACGTCTCCGGCAGCTCGCGCACCGGCGTGCCCTTCGCCAGCACGCGGCTGTCGAGCATGCCGCTGTTGTACCGCGCCCGCCGCGGGATTGCCCCCTCGCTCGCGCGCTGCACCTCGCAGTTATAGAGCTTCCCTGCCGCATCCACCGCGAGAACGTCGAACCGGACGCCGCGCCCGTAGAGGTTCTGCACACTCTGCTGCGTCGTGACGCGCTGCACCTCGATATCATCTCGCGCAAGGACGAGCCGCAGGATGAGGTTCATACAGGGAATGTCCCCATCGAGACAGGCGGCGAAAAAGGTATCGTCGATGAAACGAAACTTCTGCAGGATGGCCAGGTATTCCTCCGGAAAGTTTTTCGGCAGCTGTGCCATGAGCAGCACCTCCATTCCTGCCTTTATTCTACTAAGAAATCCTCAAGCGCGCAAGCGAAAGGCGGCGCGCGATTGGTTGGATTTCCTTTATCGCCTCCCCCTTCCTTGACGCGTTCCGCGCCGCCCGATATAATTTGAAGCAAAGAAACATGGGGAGGCGGCAGGAATGGTTACGATCAAACAGATTGCGGAGCTCTGCGGCGTGTCGCGCGGCACGGTCGACCGCGTGCTGAACGGGCGCGGCAAGGTGAAGCCTGAGAAGGCCGCCCTCGTGCGCGAGATGGCGGAGAAGCTGAACTATCGCCCGAACCCCGCGGGCAAGGCGCTCTCGGCGCGCAAGAAACAGCCCGTCGTCGGCGTGCTCATCGCCTCCGAGGGCGTCCATTTCTTTGACGAGGTGCTCGACGCCATGCACCACCGCGCGCAGAAATACGCGGAGTTCGGCCTGCAGGTGCTCTGGCGCAGCACGCGCGGCTTTGACGCCGCCGAGCAGTGCCGCATCCTCGACGAGCTCATGCCGAGGGTCAACGCGCTCATCGTGAGCCCGCTCTCGGAGCGCCGCGTGCTCGAGAAGCTCAACGCCTGCGTCCACGCCGGCATCTTCGTCGTGACCATCAACAACGACGCGCCCGCCTCGAAGCGCCATTGCTACGTCGGGCCGTCGTACCTGCAGGGCGGCCGCACGGCGGGCGCGCTGCTCAAGATGATCGGCCCGTCCGAGATCCGCGCGGGCGTGCTCCTCGGCTCGCTCGAGATGTACGGCCACCGCCAGCGGCTCGCGGGCTTCCTCGACGTGCTCGAAAAAGAGCCGGGCTTCCGCTACCTCGGCGTGCAGGAGACGAACGACGACGACATGATCGCCTACGAGGAGACGGCGCGCCTCCTCGATGAGCATCCCGAGACCAACGCGCTCTTCGTCGCCTCCTCCGGCGCCTACGGCGCCTCGCGCGCCCTGCTCGCGCGCGAGCGCACCGACCTCACCGTCGTCGTCTTCGACACGATCCCGACGACGATCGACATGATGAAACGCGGCGTCATCCGCGCGGCCATCTACCAGCACCCGCGCACGCAGGGCCACCGCGCGATGCAGGTCGTCTTCGACTACCTCGTCAACGGCATCGCGCCCGAGCATGAGAAATACATCATGCGCAACGAGATCCGCATCCTCGAGAACGTCACGGAATGCGACGACTGAGCGGCAGCTGCCCCGCGAGGAAACGCACCGCACACGGCCAAGCGCAATGTTGGCTAAAAAGCGCAGACGCAATGTTCTGCTCACGCAAGCAACCAGACGCAGAGCGAGCCGAAGAGCTTAAAGAGCTCGAGGAACTTGATCGCAAGCGCGAGGCCGAAGCCAGCAGAGAACAAGATTGATAATAGCAGAAAGGGGCTGTCTCACGAAAGCATTTTCGTGCGGATAGCCCCGTTTTCTTTGACCTCAATCACGGTCATCTGACACTGGCGATAATCATGGCATAAAAAACAGTACAAGAAACAGGCGGTCACCGATCGCCTCGTTTTTTGCACTGTTCTGTTTCAGGCTGCTGCCGCAATTTAGATGAGGTGCACGCCTAATCGCTGTGCCTGTATTTTGCAATGCAATTTAAGGAAAGCAGAGTTGAAAACTTCCGCCGAGGGATGTATAATCTCCTTGTAAAATTTGATTTTGCATATCTATATTTTACGCCTATTGCCAAGGATTTTTAAGTCCTTGGCAACATTTTTTTGCAAACTAAAAGGGGCTGCTACACGTTGTTAATACGTGCAACAGCTCCTTGTTCATGTTTCCTCTGTTTTTAGAATGAGAAGGTTTAGTTTGTAATAATAGACATTTTTGATTTTTGACTTTGCTAAGTGTGCATCCGGTATGGAATCCAGTCTTTTTTGTATGGTGGCTCGTGATTTTTGGGTTACAGACATCAAATCCTGCATCGTTACACCTTGTCCATAAAAAAGTGCGGCTTGCAGAAGGATGTAATAAATGTTTTCTGTTAGTTTATCACCTGAATATAATTCAGATAACTTTTTTTCGAAGCGTTCCAACTGCTCTTTTTTTCTGGATAGGAGACGGATGGTATCTTCAAAGGATATCAACAGCAATGACCAAAAGCCTTCGACAAAGGTTGTCAAATCTGCACGGTTCAATTCGCTGTCGGTATCTTCAAAGAGCGTATAATATTTTTTGCGATAGCGTTTTATGGTAACGGATAAGCGTATGGCTACCAAAGGATGAAAATGTCTGGCTAGGAAATAAGCGGTTATAAATCGGTCAGTGCGCCCATTTCCATCATAGAATGGGTGTATATAGGCAAAAAGATAATGGAATACAGACACACGGGACAGGATAGGCATATTTTCATCGTGCAATATGGCAAGTGCTTGCGTCAGGGCACTGGTGATGGCTGATTCGGGATAAAGACCGCGGTGGATTGTCTTTCCGGTGACTGAGGCTATATCAACAGATCCATGGCGGAAAATCTTGCCATCCAGTTTGTTGCGTGGATCTTCTTTTATGACTTCCTCATGAGCAAAACTATCATAAAAGTTGCGTATGTCTTGACAGGTGAAAAAAGGTATGTCATCCTTTGAAAGCAGGCTTTGATACTTATGGACAACACTGCTCATACGGTTGTCTGCGGAGAGTCCCTCATCAAGAACCATGGATATTTCCCTACGGGTACTCTTCACCCCCTCGATGTCATTGGTCGATTTCACCTCGTCTACAATGCACACTAGAGAAAACTGACGCAGGACCACAGGTGGGACTGTATTTACTATGTATAGGAATTCCTCATACTTTTTATTGATTTTTTCCTGCAGGAGCAACATATTTTCGGTGTAGCACAAGAAGGCAGGGTAAGCCCTTTTGTGGTTGTACTGCTTTATATCGAGGGAAAGGTGGCGCGTGAGGTCAGAGTGAAAACGGCACTGGTACACTTCCTCTTCGATATCCGGTTGTTTATAATGGATTTTCTTCAGGCTGACATATTCCATAGACTGATTCCTTTTTATAAAATCTCCCTTTTTTATAAGTTGCTCATGTCAACTTTTATAAAATCTCGCTTTTTTATAAAAACAGACGGCTCAACTACCGATGACCATCAATTGCATCATAGATGACAGCAAGATGCTGTGTTCGCTCTAAGGGTACTTCTCTTCTATTATAGTATAGCAGGAATGGAAGAGGCCATCAAGACAGATACTTTCCTTCGGCGAACCGAAGCACAGACAACGCGTCACATATCAATAACAGCAAAGCATCCCGGAGCGACTGCTCCGGGATGCTTTGCTATGGGGGCCAGGGATGTTTCGCGTGCTGCACGCCGCTCACCAGTGGCAGCGAAGCGGCACAGCACGCCTCCGCGCGCCCGGCAGGAGGGGCGCCGGGCGCGCGGCGTCTGGCGGCGCCGCGCTCAGCAGATCTCGACGATCACCGATGGAGTCATTGCGCACATGCCCCACGGCGTCTGGCGGCGCCGCGCTCAGCAGATCTCGACGAGCTCCATGCCGAGCATGACGCCGAGGTCGTGAATCTGCGATTCCTTGAGGCGGAACGAGAGCACGGTATGGTGGCCGCCGCCCGCCTCGATCCAGGCCGTCGCGCCCTCTTTGAGGCCGACCTTCGGCATCCAGAGCTGCTTCGCCACGGGGAGATGCGGCGTCTCAGCTTCGGCGCGCCGGCAGGTGACGGGATAGCTGATGAGGCGGAAGCCGTCGCGGAAGTCCGCGACGGTGCAGTCGATGCCCTCGCCGTCCGCGCCCGTGAAGACGAGGCGCGCGGGGTCGTCCTTGCCGCCGATGTCGAGCGGGTGCACCTCGACGCGCGGCTGGTCGCTCGCGATGGTCGGGTCAACCTCGAGCATGTGCGCGCCGAGGATGGCTTCGTGCCCCTTGCGCAGGTCGAGCGTGTAGTCCTCCATGAAGACCGTGCGGTCGTTGTGCGCCATGATCTTGAGCAGGCGCGTGAGCGCGGCCGTCTTCCAGTCGCCCTCGGCGCCGAAGCCGTAGCCGTCGCGCATCAAAAGCTGCGACGCGAGGCCCGGCAGCTGCTTGAGGCCCTTGAGATCCTCGAAGTTCGTGCAGAACGCCGTATAGCCGCGGTCGTCGAGGAATTTCTTGATGCCGAGGTACTCGCGGAGCTGGTAGCGCACGGAGCGCTCGAAGGCTGCCGCGTCGTTTTCCTGCGGATTCAGCGCGTACGTCTCCTTGAGCTTCGCGTACTCCGCGTCGATGGCCTCCTCCGTGACGGCATCGACGACGGCCACGAGGTCGCCGACGGGCCAGTAGTCGACGGTCCAGCCGAGCTGGATCTCCGCCTGAACCTTGTCGCCCTCCGTGACGGCGACGTTGCGCATCGTGTCGCCGAAGCGGCAGACCTTGATGCGGAAGCTCTCGTTATAGGCGACGGCGACGTCCTCCCAGTCGGCGATCTCCTGCTGCACCTCCTCGTCGCCCCACCAGCCGTAGACGATCTTGTTCTTGAGGCCGAGGCGGGCGTTGAGGTAGCCGTATTCGCGGTCGCCGTGCGCGCTCTGGTTCAGGTTCATATAGTCGAAATCAATCGTGTCGTAGGGGATGCGGTCGAGGTACTGCGTCGCGAGGTGCAGCAGCGGCTTTTGCAGCAGCACCGTGCCGCGGATCCAGTTCTTCGCGGGGGAGAAGGTGTGCATCCAGGTGATGACGCCCGCGACCTCGTCGTGGTAGTTGACGTCTTTCATGAACTGCGTGATGCCGTCCGCCGTCGTCATGACGCCCTTGCAGACGACCTTGTACGGCAGCTTGCCGCTCTCGTTGAGCTTATCGACGACATCCTGCGCGTCGCGCGCGACGTTCTTGAGCTGCTCCTCGCCGTAGAGGAACTGCGAGCCGGCGACGAACCAGAATTCATAGTCTCTGATGTTTTCCATAACGGTGACTTCCTTTCTCTATGAGACGCTGTCAAGCCGCTGAGTCCTGCGGCAGCGGTATTTCTCTATCTCTGCGCCTGCCCGTAGTAGGCATGGGCGCCGTGCTTGCGGAAATAATGCTTGTCGAGCAGGTACTGCGGCACGCGGCAGTCGGCGCGCGTGAGCTGCAGCGCGTGGTAGTTCATCTCGGCGACGACGTCGAGCACCTTCGCATTTTCGACGGCCTTCTTCGGCGTCGGCCCCCAGGTGAACGGGCCGTGCTGGCGCACGAGGACGGCGGGGACGGCGTCGGGGTCGAGGCCCAGCTTGCTGAATGTGCGCACGATGACCTTGCCCGTGTTCTCCTCGTAGGCGCCCTCGATCTCCTCCCGCGTCAGCGCGTCCGTCACGGGCACGTCGCCGTAGAAGCTGTCGGCATGCGTCGTGCCCATGGCCTCGATGGGGAGCCCCGCCTCGGCGAAGGCGACAGCCCACGGGGAATGCGTGTGGACGACGGCGCCGAGCGTCGGGAACTCCTCGTAGAGCACGCGGTGCGTCGGCGTGTCGCTCGACGGGTTCAGCTCGCCCTCGACGACCTTCCCCGTCTCGAGATCGACGAGCACGATATCCTCTGGCCGCAGCGTCTCGTAGGGAACACCCGACGGCTTGATGGCGAAGATGCCGCGCTCGCGGTCGATGCCCGAGACGTTGCCCCAGGTGAACGTCACGATGCCGTATTTCGGCAGGAGAAGATTGGCTTCATAGACTTCTTGCTTGAGGGATTCCAGCATAGAACCGCTCCTTTCTCTCACGCGTGGTCGGGGATCACGGCCGCGCCGCGCTCCACGGCGAGGCCCTTCTGATAGGCAGCGAGGAACGCCTGCGCGCCGCGCCTGCCCGCCTCGGTCGGCGCGAGCGTCGTCCGCTCCGCCTGCGGGAAAGCCGTCTCGTCGAGGAAGTCCGCGAGATCCTCGCCCGCGTGCCATTTCGCGAAGACCGCGAGCACCGCCATGCCCCAGGGGCCGCCCTCGCCCGCCGTCTTCATGACGGAGATGGGGAGGCCGAGGCAGTCGGCGAGCGCCTGCTGCGCGATGACCGGCGTCTTGAAGAGGCCGCCCTGCGCGATCATGACGTCCGTCTCGACGCCCTCCTCGCCCGCGAGGATGTCCATGCCGAGCCTGAGCGGCGCGAAGCAGCCGTAGAGCTGCGCGCGCATGAAATTCGCGAGGTTCATGCGGCTGTGCGGTGTGCGCACGAAGAGCGGCCGCCCCGCCTCGACCTCCGTGATGTTCTCGCCGGAGAGGCAGCTGTAATTGAGCAGTCCGCCCGCGTCCGCATCCGCCTCTCTCGACGCGCCGAGCAGCGTCCCGTAGAGCTCCTTGCCCGCAAGCGGCCGGCCGATGGCCGCGGCGAACTCGCCGAAGAGCTTCACCCACGCGTTGAGGTCGCTCGTGCAGTTGTTCGTGTGCACCATCGCGACGGGCGCGCCCGCAGGCGTCGTGACCACGTCGATATCACGGTGCACCTGCCGGAGCGGCGCGTCGAGCACATGCATCGAGAACGCCGACGTACCGACGCTGATATTGCCCGTGCGCTTGCGCACGGCGTTCGTGCTGACCATGCCCGTGCCCGCGTCGCCCTCCGGCGGCGCCATGAGCGCGCCCGGCGCGAGCTGGCCGCTGAGGTCGAGGAGACGCGCGCCCTCCGCCGTGAGATGGCCCGCGCACGCGCCCGCGCGCAGCACGCGTGGCAGGATATCGAGGATCTGCCACGGCTGCGCCGCGACGCGCGGCAGCGCGTCGAACTTCGCCGCGAGCGCCGCATCATAGGTGCCGCTCGCCTCGTCGATGGGGAACATCCCCGACGCATCGCCGATGCCGAGCACCCGCTCGCCCGAGAGCCGCCAGTGCACATAGCCCGCGAGCGTCGTGAGGAAGTCGATCTCCCGGGCCGACGTCTCGCCGTTCAGGATGGCCTGATAGAGATGCGCGATGCTCCAGCGCTGCGGTATATTGAAGGAAAACTCCTCCGTGAGCGCGTCGGCCGCCTCGCCCGTGATGTTGTTGCGCCACGTGCGGAAAGCCGCGAGCTGCCGCCCGTCGCTTGCAAACGGCAGATAGCCGTGCATCATCGCGCTGACGCCGATGCTGCCGAGCGCCTGGAGCGGCGCCTGGTAGCGCGCGGAGACCTGCGCCTTGATCTCCGTGAAGCAGGTCTGAATCCCGGCCCAGACCTGCTCGAGATCATACGTCCAGATCCCGTCCTCGAGCTGGTTCTCCCAGCCATAGCTCGCCGACGCGAGCGTCCGGCAATCCTTGCCGACGAGCACCGCCTTGATGTTCGTCGAGCCGAGCTCGATGCCGAGCGCCGTCTCGCCCGCGCGGATCTCCTGCGCCCGGCGTGCTTCCTCTTGGCGATTTTCTGCCATAAGGCGTCCCTCCTCATATGATAGAAGCTCATGAATATGCAACATACTGTGTTCGAGCACACTTTTATAACCCTTACAATACATCAGCTCTTTCCTTTTGTCAATCTTTATCTTATTTTATCGCGCTCAGCAGAATTATCGCTGATTTTCCGCATGGATTTTCTTTTATTACCCATGTTTGTCAAGTGTTTTTACGGATTTAACGGAAATTCTTCTTGAACTGCCAGAATTTTCTATTGACAGCGATAAAAAAAGCGTTTATCATCGTAATCAGAAAATGTGCTCGGGAACATACCGCCGCAGACAGACGATATGGCGAGAGCGCGGGGAAAGACTCTTTGGGAAGGTTTTTGCTTTATGAGTTAGGAGGTAGCAACATGAAGATGAATTGGCATGGTGCGAAGCGCATCCTATGTGCGATCGCGATGTTCGTGCTCTGCGCGTTCGCGCTCACCGGCTGCGGTACGCAGGCGACGAAGCAGCAGGGAGCGCCCGACAAGGTGAAGATCGGCGTCTCCATCTGGAGCTCGACGGATGTGCTCGGCTCCCAGTGCAAGCGCATCCTCGATGAGGCCGCGGACGCGCTCGGCGTAGAGCTCGTCTACGTCGACCAGGGACATGTATCGGAGAAGGTCACGGCCTCCGTCGAGACGCTCGTCGCCTCCGGCTGCCAGGGCATCATTATCTGCAACTCGTCCGACACGGAGATGGCTTCCGCCATCAAGACGGCCAACGACAACGGCGTCTACCTGGCGCAGTTCTTCCGCATCATCAACAAGGACAAGAACCCGGACATCTACGCGCAGGCGCTCAAGTCCCCGTACTACATCGGCGCTGTGCATGAGAACGAGGTAGAGAACGGCAAGCGGCTCGTCAAAATCCTCCTCGACAAGGGCTGCCGCGACATCGGCCTCATCGGCTGGGAGCAGGGCGACGCGACCTGGCTCGGCCGCTGGGAAGGCTACAAGGCCGGCATCGAGGATTGGAACACGAACCATCCGGACGACCAGGCGAAACTCTCTGACCCGCAGTACGCAGGCACGTCCTCCGAGGGCGGCGCGAAAGCTGCCGAGGCTCTCATGAGCGCGGATCCGAAACTCGACGCCCTCATCCCCGCAGGCGGCGGCGGCGACCCGCTCCAGGGCGCGATCGCAGCGGTCGAGCGCGCTGGCAAGACGGGCACCATCAAGATCGTCTCCACGGACTTCCTGCCGGATCTCGGCGAGCGTCTCAAGAACGGCTCCATCGCCGGCGAGTCTGGCGGCCACTACTGCGACCCGCTCTACGCGTTCATGATGGTCTACAACGCCATCAAGGGCAACAACAAGGAAGTCGCGAACAACTTCGTCGATATGGAGTTCCCGTACCTCTACGTATCCTCCCCGCAGGACTACGGCGAGTATGACAAGTATTTCGTCCAGAATCTCCCCTTCACGAAGGATGAGCTCGTAGAGATGTCCAAGATGACGCTCGACCAGCTCAAGGAATCCGCTGCGAAGCTCTCCATCGCTGACGCCGCAGCTCGTTCCGGCAAATAAGTCATCGCATCGAAACGGCTTGCCTGCGCCTCGCAGCAAGCGTATGAGGATAGCCAGTATCAGATGTGATACTGGCTATCCTGCTGTTAAAGGAGGGGAACTATGGACGCACGCACACAGAGCATGAGCAAGAAGAAACTGTCGTCCACCATCAAGGGATACCTGATCCTGTGCCTGATGATCTTCGTATCCTGGCTCGTGTTCAAACTTCTCACACCGGACAACTTCGGCACGCTGGACAACATGCTGAGCTACTTCCAGGCGAGCCTGATCGCCTCGGCCGGCGCCGTCGGCTTCTACCTCGTCATCGTCATGGGCATGTTCGATTTCTCCATCGGCGCCGCCATCATCCTCGCGAGCATCCTCGGCTGCAAGCTCGCCGGCATGGGCTACGGCTACCTCGGGCTCCTCGGCGGCTGCCTCCTCACGGGCGCGGTCGTCGGCGCCTGCAACGGCTTTTTCTACATCAAGCTCCGCATCCCCTCGATGATCATCACGACGGGCCTCGCGCTCATCTACGAGTCGCTCGCCAACATGATCGCGGGCGGTGCCGCGCAGACGCTGCCCGCGGATCTGCGGCTCTTCGGCCAGATGCCCGGCAACCTCATCCTCGCGCTGCTGACCTTCTTCGCGGCATACGCCATCCTGAACTACACGAAGATCGGCACCTACACCTACGCCATCGGCAGCAACGAGTTCATCGCGAAAAACATGGGCATCGACGTCGACCGCTACAAATTCCTCGCGTTCCTCATCAGCGGCATCTTCTTCGGCATCATGTCCGTGCTGACGATCTCCTACGGCTCCTCGATGGTCGCCGTCACGGGCATGGCCTCCATGAGCCGCAACTTCATCCCGACCATGGGCTGCTTCTTCGGTCTTGCCTTCAAGAAATACGGCATCCCCATCCAGGCCATCGTCCTCGGCGAGTTCATGATCAACATCATCTTCTACGGCTTCGTCGCGCTCGGCGCACCGACGGCCATCCAGGATGTGATCACCGGCTTCGCACTGCTGATCATCGTCGCGCTGACGACGAAGACGGTGAGAAGCGCCATTGTCAAATAAGGGGGTGTAGCAATGAGTGAAATCAGACTGCAAGTGCAGCATCTATCCAAATCCTTCGGCATCACGAAAGCCGTCCGCGACGTGTCCTTCAACGTCAACAAAGGCGAGGTGCACGCGCTGATCGGCGAGAACGGCTCCGGCAAATCGACGCTGACCAACATGCTGACCGGCATCTACACGATCGACAGCGGGAAATTCATCCTCGACGGCAAGGAAGTCCACCCGAAAAACCAGGTCGAGGCGAACGAGGAAGGCATCTCCATCATCGTGCAGGAGCTCGGCACGCTCTCGGGCCTCACCGTCGCGGAGAACATCTTCCTCGGCCACGAGGACCGCTTCGTGAAATACGGCATCAAGAACACGCGCGAGATGAACCGGCAGGCGAACGAGCTCCTGAGGAAATACGAGTTCTCCCACATCCGCGCGGAGGAGCAGATCGACGAGTACAATTTCGAGGACAGAAAGCTCATCGAGATCATCAAAGCGACCTACTTCTCCCCGAAGATCGTCGTCATCGACGAGACGACGACGGCGCTCTCCCAGGAGGGCCGCGAGGAGCTCTACAAGCAGATGGACCGCATCCGCGCGTCGGGGAACAGCGTCATCTTCATCTCGCACGACCTCGCCGAGGTGCTCGACAAATCCGACACCATCACCATCATGCGCGACGGCAGCTACATCGACACGGTAAAGAGCAGCGACGTCACCGAGGACGACCTCAAGCGCCTCATGGTCGGCCGCGAGGTCACGGGCGACTACTACCGCACGGACTACGGCGAAAAGGTATCGGACGAAGTCGTCCTCTCCGTAAAGGGCGTCTCCGTGCCGGGCCTCCTCAAAGACATCTCCTTCGACCTGCACAAGGGCGAGATCCTAGGCTTCGGCGGCCTCTCGGAGTCCGGCATGCACGAGATCGGCAAAGCCGTCTTCGGCGCCTCCTACGACCGCACGGGCAGCGTGCAGCTCGCCGACGGCACCGAGATCAACGACATCCCGACCGCCATCGCGCACAGCATCGCCTACACCTCCAAGGACCGCGACAACGAGTCCGTCATCCTCAACCAGAGCATCGAGGACAACATCACGCTCCCCTCGCTCCCGGATCTCGCCGCGGGCCCGCTGCAGTTCCTCAGCGACAAGAAGCTCCGCGCCTTCTCGGAAAAATACGCCGAGCAGATGTCCGTCAAGATGCAGGACGTCGACCAATTCGTCTCCGACCTCTCCGGCGGCAACAAGCAGAAAGTCGTGCTCGCGCGCTGGATCGGCAAGGACTCCGATATCCTCGTCCTCGACTCGCCGACGCGCGGCATCGACATCAAGGTCAAACAGGACATCTACCAGCTCATGAACCGCATGCGCAAGAAAAACAAATCCGTCATCATGATCTCCGAGGAACTCATGGAGCTCATCGGCATGTGCGACCGCATCCTCATCATGAAGGATGGCGCCGTAAACGGCGAGCTCGCCCGCAGCCAGGAGCTCAGCGAGAACATGTTGATTTCCAAGATGGTATAAGGAGGGTGCATGATGAGTGCGAATGAAACAAAACTTTCCATCGACGAGGAACGCGCCAAGGCAAGGCGCATGAACCAGATCCGGACGTATCTCCCCGTCGTCGGCCTCGTCGCCGTCTTCGTCCTGTTCATCTTTCTGACCGACGGCGCCATGATCGCCCCGAGGAACCTCATCCTCCTGCTGAACCAGGTCTACGTCGTGATGATCGCCGCGATGGGCGTCTTCTTCATCATGACGATGGGCGGCCTCGACTTCTCCCAGGGGTCGATCCTCGGCATCTCCTCCATCGTGATCTGCCTGCTCTCCCCGCACGGCATCGGCCTCGCCATCCTCGGCGGCATCGCAGCCGGCGCCGTCATCGGCGCGGTCAACGCCTACTTCCACGTCTGCCGCAAGATCGCGTCCTTCATCGTCACGATCTGCACGATGTTCCTCTTCCGCGGGTTCATCAAATACTTCGCCTCCGACTCGCCGGTTCGCGCGAGCATGGACGTCTACGACTATGACAGCATCGAGTTCAAGCTCGCCTGCACCGTCCTCATCGTCCTCGTCGGCTTCCTCGTCTTCCGCTTCACGCCGTTTGGCACCTATCTCAAGGCCATCGGCGCCGGCGAGCGCGGCGCCATGTTCGCGGGCATCCGCACCGACCGCATGAAATTCTTCATCTACACGCTGGCGGGCGCGCTGACCGGCTTCGCCGCCTTCCTCAACATCGTCAAGAACGGCTCCGCCACGGCCAACGTCGGCAACCAGCTCGAGACGCAGATCCTCATCGCCCTCGTGCTCGGCGGCATGCCGATATCAGGCGGCGCGAAAGTGCGCTTCGGCAACATCATCGTCGGCTCGCTCCTCTTCTACGTCCTCTACACCGGCCTCACGATGATCGGCCTCTCGCCGCAGACCCTCCAGCTCATCGAAGGCGTCATCTTCCTCATCTTCGTCGCCGTCTTCGCCGACCGGAAGGCGCTCAAGGTCATCAAATAGGAAAGCGAGACGCTGCCAGATAGCAGCAGACCTCCCGCAACCATCGTAAAAAAGCAGCCTCTGCCCGCATGGAGCAGAAGCTGCTTTTTGCTATGTAAATCCCCAAGAGCGCAAGCCGTCAGGCGCAGCGCGATTGGCCGGATTTACTGCAAGAACGGGCGCACAATGTCCACGAAGTGGACGTTTGTGCGTTGAGTTTGCTATGTAAATCCCCAAGAGCGCAAGCCGCAGGCGCAGCGCGATTGGCTGGATTTACTGCAAGGACGGGCGCACAATGTCCACAAAGTGGACGTTTGTGCGTTGAGTTTCCTATTTCTATTGGAAGCATCGCAGAGGTCATGCTTTTTTCTTGCTTGGGAAAATCACTTGATTGGTACGATATCCAGTTTATAGCCACCGCACAAATTGCTTCTTCATGAACATGTTGCGCCCATCCTTGCCGTAAGACCAGCAAAACGCGCTGCACCTCCGGCTTGGCAACCATCACGGGACTGCCGCACAGCGCGATTTCCCTGCAACGCCTCGTCAGGAGCATCTTTCTTGAAAACCAGAGGTTGTGAAAAATCCTTATGTGGGGCAGCACGTTCTTGTTCCTATGTTCCGCTGCTGGCTTCAGGCGTCCTGCCAGACGCTCTCGGCGATTTCCCGGATGAGGGCGATTTTCTGCCACTGGTCTTCCTCGGTGAGGAGGTTGCCCTCCTCCGTCGAGGAGAAGCCGCACTGGGGGCTCAGGCAGAGCTGCGCGAGCGGCACGTAGCGCGCGGCCTCCTCGATGCGCGCGATGATGTCTGCTGGTTTCTCGAGCTCCGGGGATTTCGAGGTGACGAGGCCGAGGACGACCTGCTGGTCCTCGATGAAGCGCAGCGGCTCGAAGCCGCCCGCGCGCTCGCTGTCGTACTCGAGGAAGAAGCCGTCGACATGGCAGCCACCGAAGAGCTTCTCGGCGACGGGCTCGTAGCCGCCCGAGGAGAACCAGGTCGAGCGGAAGTTGCCGCGGCAGATGTGCATCGTGATCGTGAGATCCGCTGGCTTCGCCGCGATGATCTCGTTGATGACGGCGACGTAGCGGCGCGCGATTGCATCGAGGTCGAAGCCGCGCGCCTTGTACGCCGCGCGCTTCTCCGCGTCGCAGAACTCGCCCCAGCTCGTGTCGTCGAGCTGGAGGTAGCGGCAGCCCGCGTCGTAGAACGCCTGCACGGCCTTCTTGTACGCGGCGGCGATGTCAGCGTAGAGCGCCCGCTCGTCCGCGTAGCGCGCGATGGGCGCGTAGTGCTCGGCGCGCACGCAGCAGATGAGGTGGAGCATCGAGGGGGACGGGATCGTGAGCTTCGCGAGCGTGCCGCCCGCCGCCTCCTTGAGGAACCGGAAATGCGCGAGGAACGGGTGGTCCGCCGGGAAGTCGATCCGGTCTCGGATCTCGAGCGTCGCGGCTTTCGGCTGTGCGCCCTTGAAGGCGACGGACCAATGCGCGGCGCCGACCTCCTCGACGCCGGTGAGTCCCGCGAGGAAGTCGAGGTGCCAGTAGCGGCGGCGCAGCTCGCCGTCCGTCACGGCACGGAGGCCGGCGGCCTTTTCCTTCGCGACGAGGTCGCGGATGGCCGCGTCCTCTGCCGCTCGGAGCGCCGCAGCGGAGATCTCGCCGCGCGCGGCGGCGGCGCGCTGCTTTTTGAGCGCCGCCGGACGCAGGAAGCTGCCGACGATGTCATAGCGGAAGGGGGGATTTTTCTTTGCTGTCATGAGAATCGCTTCTTTCTTTCAGTTACCTGAGCGCACGCGGCCCGCCGGGCCTTTTGATGTGCGGCTTTGTCAACGTTTTCTTGATGCTCCGAGTATAGCATGCTTCCCCAGCCATGTGTTAATATGGAAATTCTGTCAGTCGTGATAGCTTTTTTCTATCGCCGGATCCCCTGCGCGCTGCGTCGCGCACAGAAAAGCAGGACAGACGCCCGCCGGGAAACGGGAATCTGTCCTGCTGGAGACGAGGCGCAGGCAGTGCCTGGGCCAGACCTATGCGATTTGCCGAAACTCAGTCGAGGGCCTGGAACGCCTGGTCGAGGTCGTCGATAATGTCGTCGATGTGCTCCGTGCCGATGGAGAGGCGGATGGTCGACGGCGTGATGCCGGAGGCGAGGAGCTCCTGCTCGTTCATCTGGCTGTGCGTCGTCGACGCCGGATGGATGACGAGGGACTTCACGTCGGCGACGTTGGCGAGGAGGCTGAAGACCTTGAGATGGTCGATGAATTTCTTCGCCGCCTCAGCGCCGCCCTTGATCTCGAACGTGAAGATGGAGATGCCGCCGTTGGGGAAATATTTCTCGTAGAGCGCGTGATCCGGATGATCCGCGAGCGAGGGATGGTTGACCTTCGCGACGTGCGGGTTCTTCGCGAGGTAGTCGACGACCTTGAGCGCGTTCTCGACGTGGCGCTCGACGCGGAGCGAGAGCGTCTCCGTGCCCTGCAGGAGCAGGAACGCGTTGAACGGCGAGAGCGTCGCGCCCTCATCGCGCAGGATGAGCGTGCGGACGTAGGTCGCGAACGCCGCCGCGCCGACGTCCTTGGCGAAGCTGATGCCGTGGTAGCTCGCGTTCGGCTCGACGAACTGCGGGAACTTGCCGCTCTTTTCCCAGTCGAACTTGCCGCTGTCGACGAGCACGCCGCCGAGCGTCGTGCCGTGGCCGCCGATGAACTTCGTCGCGCTGTGCACGACGATGTCCGCGCCGTACTCGAACGGGCGCAGGAGGTACGGCGTCGCGAACGTGCTGTCCACGACGAGCGGGATGTTGTGCTTGTGCGCGATGGCCGCGACGGCCTCGATGTCGATGAGGTTCGCGTTCGGATTGCCGACGGACTCGATGTAGACGATGCGCGTGTTATCCTTGATGGCATCCTCGAAGACCTGCGTGCCCTTCGTCGGATCGACGAACGTCGTCTCGATGCCGTAGTTCGGGAAGGTATGCTCGAAGAGGTTGTACGTGCCGCCGTAGATGGTCGTCGCCGCGACGATGTGCTGGCCGCTGTGGACGAGCGCCTCGACCGTATAGGTGACAGCCGCCGCGCCAGAGGCGACAGCGACCGCCGCGACACCGCCCTCGAGCGCCGCGATGCGGCGGGCAAAGACATCCTCCGTCGGATTCGTGAGACGTCCGTAGACGTTGCCCGCGTCCTTCAGCGCGAAGCGGTCCGCCGCGTGCTGGGCGTTGTGGAAGACGTAGCTCGTCGTCTGGTAGATGGGGACGGCGCGCGCGTCCGTCGCGGGATCGGCCTCCTCCTGACCGACATGCAGCTGCAGGGTCTCGAAATGGTATTTTTTCTCTTCGCTCATAGGGCATCCTCCTCTGTTCTCGGTTCCGTTCGGCTGTCATAAAACATACATGATTAATATGTTTATGATTATACCTGTTACCTTGTAACTTGTCAAGCGAAAATCACGCCGCGCGCGAAATTTCTCTCTAAGGCTGCCCCCGCCTCCCCGCGGCCGGCGCGGGCGGCATCAGTCCGCAGCGGGCACTGCCGCGGCGGGCGCTTGCATCTCACGGAGCGGCCGCGTCACGCGCTCGTTGAGCTTCGTCTCGCGCACGAGCGCCTCGACGGCCTCCCTCGCGAGCGCCTCCGCCGTGCCCTGCGTACTGTACGAATCGCGGTAGTAGCGGCTCGTGCGCTTCGAGATATTTTTTTGCTCCGCGCGATCGTAGCCGTCGATCTCGAGCGCGACGTAGCTGTCCATAGAGATGGTATCGTCGTCAAAGAACGGGCCGCTGCCGTAGAAGATGTATTCGTGATAGTCCGTGAGCACGGGGCAGACGACGAGATCTGCGTCGAGCTTCGCCGCGACGAGCGGCATCGCGTCGCGGTAACGGGGGCGTTTCCCCTGTGCGCGCAGCTCGGCGCGCGCTTCCTCGAGCGCCTGCTCGACCTCTGCGGTCGGCAGTTCCTCGACGACGTGCAGCGTGCCATTGAGCGGCACATGCAGCGCGCGGTCGAGCCGATCCTCGATGAGCTCGCCTACCTCCTGCGGCGCGTACGGGCTCTCGACGATGAGCGGCAGGCGCGCGAGCCGCAGCGGCGTGCGCGCCTCGCCCGCCTGCGGCAGGAGCAGCAGACCGGCACACAAAAGGAGTACGGCGCAGCATAGTTTCTCAATCGCTTTCATAGCAAAAACCTCCCTCGCGCGGCAGAGGCGCCGCATGCCACAGGATGCCCGCAGCGGACGCGGCCGCCTCCGGGCGCCCGCCGCCCACGGAAGCACCTTGCTTCCGCCTTCGCGCTGCGTCCCCCTGCCCGCGGCATCCTCAGTGAATGGCCTTTTTCTTGAACCGGCCGCCCACGATGTCATGGACGGCGTTGATGGTCACGAACGCGTTCTCGTCCTTTTCGAGCACGATCTCCTTCAGCTTGTCGACCTCGAGGCGCGTCACGACGCAGTAGAGCACTTCCTTGCTCTCGCCCGTGTAGCCGCCCGCGCCGTGCAGCAGCGTGACACCGCGGCCGAGGCGGTCGTTGAGCGCCGAGGTGATGTCGTCGTGCTCGTTCGTCACGATCATGACGGCATAGCTCTCGTCGAGGCCTTTGATGACGATGTCAATCATCTTGCTGATGACGAAATACGCGACGAGCGAGTACATCGCCTTGTCCCAGCCGTAGAGCAGGCCCGCGCTCGAGAGGATGAAGAGGTTGATGAACATGACGACCTCGCCGACGGAGAAGACCGACCGCCGGTCCATGATGATGGCGACAATCTCCGTGCCGTCGAGCGAGCCGCCCGCGCGGATGATGAGCCCGACGCCGAGCCCGTCGATGATGCCGCCGAAGATCGCCGCGAGGAACGGATCCTCCGTCACCTGCCGGATCGGCTCGAACACCGCCGACCAGCCCGAGAGGAAGCAGATGGCAATCGTCGTCGCGATCGCGAAATTCTTGCCGATCTGCTTGTAGCCGAGATAGAGGAACGGCAGGTTCAGCAGAACGAGGAACAGGCCGAACGGCAGCTGCGTGATCGTGCTCATCATGATGGAGATACCGACGACGCCCCCGTCGATGACGCGGTTCGGGATGAGGAACAGCTCGAGGCCGAGCGAGGCGATGATCGAGCCGAGGAAGATCATGCAATACTTCTTGATGTAGAACGACGCCTTGCGGTGCTGGGCGATCGTCTTCTTCACGACGGGCAGCGGGCCGCCGGCCGCCTCTGCCGGGAGATCCTTCCTCTCCTCCGGCAGCAGGCCGCTGGCCGCCGCCTCCGCCCGGATGTCCTTCTTTTCCGCTTCTTCCTGCACGGGCAACAACTCCAATCTATTTTCACTGCACGATATACTTCTTTCATATTATAGGGCAAAGATGACAATCCGGCCAGAGGCGGCCGCGCGCTTTCCCAGTTTTCTTTTCCTTTGTATCTTTCCTGCTTGTTCCTACGCGAAATGTAGGAAAGTCAATGATGTGACACCAGAAAAAATCATACGGAAACGTCCCCATAGATGAAATCCATAATGTTTTCCGGCAACTTCGGAGCTTTTCTGGGAGAGCTTATAGGCATCAGCTTCTTCGTCATCTCTTCAGGCGTGAGCCAGCTGAGGACACGCGAGGGAATACGGTTGGAACGATATAGGTAGTTGGACATCTGATATAGAAGATCATTGTAAGAGTAGAAGCTCAGATGATTGTAAAAGCGCTCCTGGTCGTTCCTGTGGCTGCGTTCCACCTTTCCGTTGTGGCGAGGCG
>NZ_KB908405.1 GCF_000381005.1 Selenomonas bovis DSM 23594 | reverse complement strand
GCGGCTGCACTCGGTTCTTATGGGCCTGAGAGAATGTCTGGTAAAGTGCGGATAAATCCATTTCATCCACAAAGTGGCGTAGCAGACGGACCGGGTCATCCTTTGGAATTTGAAATTCAAAATTTAAGGGAAGGCAGAGTTGAAAACTTCCGCCGAGGGATGTATAATCTCCTTGTAAAATTTGATTTTGCATATCTATATTTTACGCCTGTTGCCAAGGATTTTTAAGTCCTTGGCAACATTTTTTTGCAAACTAAAAGGGGCTGCTACACGTTGTTGATACGTGCAACAGCCCCTTGCTTATGGTGGCCTGAGTTGCGGCCGAGGTATCTATTGGCGGCGGTCTGTCAGACGGCGTACTCGAGCACGGCGTCCTCGCCGGCGGCGACGCGCTCTCCCGGGCGCTCCGGCGTGACGAGGCGGCGTACTTTGTCATAGTTGACGATGAGGACCGGGGAGATGAGGTTGATGTGACGTTTCTCCAGGAGCGGCAGATCGAGGCGGAGGATCGGCGTGCCGGCCTTGACCTTGTCGCCTGTGTGGTGGAGCGCCGTGATGCCCTCTCCCTCCATGATGACGGTGTCGAGCCCGACGTGGACGAGCACCTGGACGCCGGCGCTCGTCGTGATGGCGAAGGCGTGCTTGGTGTCGAAGAAGAGTGTGATCTCACCGTCGCACGGGGCGAGGACTTCGTCGCTGGCTGCGAGGATGGCAAGCCCGTCCCCTGTGAGCTTTTCGGAGAATACGGGATCCGGCACGGTGGAGAGCTCGATGATTTTGCCAGAAATCGGTGCGATGATCTGATAGGATGCTGGTTCGTTTTTCATGGCGGATTCCTTCTTTCTCTATTGCTGCCATCCGCGCAGGGGATGGGGGACTGCAGGAGCGGTGTCGATAGGCTTGCAGCAGACGTTCGTGTATATAGTTTATCATGAACACAATGGGACTGCAAGCCTATTTTTAAAAACTTGTTAACATCAGGGCAGGGTCGGGATGTTCTTGCTGACCGCTGTATGCTTGATGATGTCGTCGATACGCAAGTCGATGGCGAGCTCCTGCTTGAGGAGCGTCTCGGCGGCGTCGAACTCGCGCGGCTGATCCCCGCGCAGTCCCTTGATGTAGTGCTGCCAGGCGCGGATGGTCGTCTCGGTCGAGAGCTGGCGCTGGCGGGCGAGGTAGCCGGCACCGGACGGCACGTCGATCTCGTCGAGCTTTTTCTGGCGGTCCTTGAGCGCGGGGATGACGTCGTCCTCGAGGAATTTCGCGAGTTCCTTGCGCTGCTGCGCGCTGGGCCTGCCGTCGCTTGTGCGGCTGAGCGCGGCGAATCTTGCCTTCTGCGCGGCAAAGATATCATTCGCGTCGTCGACGATGGGCTTCGTTGTCTCGATGTAGTCGGCGATGTCGCCGTTGATGAGCGGCGCGACGGTGTCGAGGTAGTCGCGGTAGTTCTTGATGTAGGCAATCTGCCAATGGCCGTCCGCGGCCTCCTCGAGCGCGATCACGAGGGTGAACGAGGTGTCGGTGCAGTCCTCGCGGATGTTGAGCTCCGCCGTGGCGGTGCTGCCGTCGTGGGTGACGTGCCCGACGCTGACGAGCGTGGTGTTGCGGAGCTGCGTGCGCTCGAGGAAGCGCTCGAAGTCGATGCCGAGCTGGCGTCCCTTGAGGATGTCGAGCCCGTCGGGGAGCGTCCAGAGGCCGCTGTCGATGCGCCGCGTAATGGCCTCGGCTGCGCCGCGTGAGAGCTCCGGCTTGACGAGAACGTAGAATTTCTCGAAGAGCACGCGTGTCTTCGGCGTGAGGGTGGCATCGTAAGCGAAGAGGTCGACGGTGAGGTCGTCATAGGCCTGGCTCGTGAGCAGGTCGAGGTTGACGTAGCGGGCGAATTTCTCGCTGTCGCGCTGCTCGATGGCGGCCTGGGCTTCCTTGAGCGCGTATTCCGGCGTCTTCGTGTAGAAGCAGCCGTACCAGATGGCGATGGCGCCGAGTATGGCTGCGATGGCTGTGAGCAGCAGGCCGTATTTCTGCCGCCGTATGCGCTGGTCGCGCAGGGCGAGGCTGCGCTGCCAGGTGAGATCGTCCAATAGAGAGGCCTCCTTGTCTCCCCGCGCTATGGGCGGGGTTTTGTATTTCTAGTTTACCCTATCTTTTTGCGCGTTTGCAACAAGGATTTGCGCATGGTACAATGCAGGAAAGATTTTCGGGAAGGGGATGTGCGGATGAAGTGGGTGAATCATCAGATCGTCACGGGCGTCATCGTCTATACGGCGACGGAGAATCTCCTGCTCACGGCTTACAGCATGGCCGGCGCCATCCTGCCGGACAAGGTCGAAGGCAATCCGCGCGCCGGCAGCTATTGGTCGTGGCGCAGCCGCCATCGCGGCTGGTCGCACTGGCCGCTGCTCTACTGCGCGCTGCTCGGTCTCTCGCTGCGGCTCGGGCGCGGCGACTACGGTGTGACGGGCGGCGAGATCGCCGTCATCGGCACGTATTTCGCCGTCGGCGCGTTGCTGCACATCGCCGAGGACGCCGTCTGCGGCAAGGTGCCGCTGCTCACGCCGGGCGACAAGCACGGCGTGAAGCTCTTCGCGGTCGGCAGCTTCGCGGAGTATTTCTTCAGCGCGGGCGTCGTGTTCGTCTGTTACCTCGCGCACCGGCTCGTCCTCAGCGGCTGAGACGGCTGCGCCGCCACGCAGGAAGCGTCGGCGTCCTTTCCTTTTGAGGAGAGGGCGTCGGCGCTTTTGCTGTGTAAATCCCAAGAGCGCAAGCCGTCAGGCGCCGCGCGATTGGCTGGATTTACTGCAAGGACGGGCGCACAATGTCCACAAAGTGGACGTTTGTGCGTTGAGTTTGCTGTGCTTCTCTGCCTGCCAGGGCATTCCGTGCAGGACGCTGAGGGGGATTCCTTCGAAGATGTCGATATTCTGGCAGGAATCGGGTGGGAGATGTCGAATCTTCCACAAGAGGAATCATCATACCACAAAAATGTCTGCGGCAGCGTGCCGGAGACTCATGCTGGAGGGAGAGTTATGCGTCCGAGTCTGCGTCCGGCGGCGCCGAGCAAGGTGCTGCGTCTCTTGGCGGAGAAGTATCCGACGAGGGCGGCGGTGGAGAGCCGCCTCATCTATCTGCAGGGGCAGCTCGTGCTGCCGAAGGGCGTCGAGCATTTCATGAGTGATCTGCACGGCGAGTATGCGGCGTTTTTCCATATCCTGAATAATTGCTCCGGTGTCATCCGCGAGAAGGTGGACTATGTGTTCGGCGCGCGGCTGAGCGGCGAGGAGAAGGCGGAGTTCTGCACGCTCGTCTATTATCCGAAGGAGAAGATCGAGCAGGTGACAGCGGCGCGGCGCGCGACGCCTGCCTGGTACCGGGAGAACATCGCGCGCCTGCTCGCGCTTGCGAAGCTCATGAGCTACAAGTATCCGGCGTCGCGCTTGCCTGCGATGATTCCGGAGCGCCTGCGCTCGGTCATCGTCGAGCTCCTCGGCACGCGCCCCGAGGCGGACGCGGCGCAGCTCGCGTATCAGCAGCGCCTGCTCGCGAGCATCGTGCAGGCGGATGCGGGCGCTGCGTTCATCGAGGATTTCGCGGCGCTCGTGAAGCGGCTCGCCGTCTCCCATCTGCACATCGTCGGCGATCTCTTCGACCGCGGCGACCGGCCGGACGCCATACTGGATATGCTCATGGAGTATCCGTCCGTCGATATCGAGTGGGGCAACCACGATGTGCTCTGGATGGGCGCGGCGCTCGGCAGCGAGGCGTGCGTCGCGAGTGTCGTGCGCAACTGCCTGCGTTACGGCAATACGGCGGTGCTCGAGCGCGGCTACGGCATCAGCCTCTGGCCACTCACGACGCTCGCGCAGCGGCTCTATCCCGATGAGGCGCCGCTCAAGGCGGCGGAGCGCGCCGTGACGGTCATGCTGTTCAAGGTCGAGGGGGCGCTCATCGCGCGCAATCCCGATTTCTGTATGGCGGGGCGGCGCCTGCTCGGGAGGATTGATTTCCGCAACGTCTGGGCCGAGCTCGCCGATGGGAAGCGCTATGAGCTGCGCAAGGCGTATTTCCCCACCATCGATGAGGACGCGGCGGATCCCTACGCACTCACGGCCGAGGAGCGGGAGGTGCTCGCGGGCCTGCGTGACTCCTTCGTCGAGAGTCCGCCGCTAAGGCGCCATATCGCGTTCCTCTACCGCAAGGGGAGCCTCTACCGCCGCTGCAACGGCAACCTGCTCTTCCACGGCTGTGTGCCGCTCACGGAGCGGGGGGAGCTCCGGGAGATCACGTTCGGCGGCAGGACGTATGCCGGACGGGCGTGGTTCGACTTCTGCGAGCAGATGGCGCGGCAGGCGTATCTCTACCGCGAGCAGGAGGCGCTCGACTTCCTCTACTTCCTCTGGTGCGGACGCCTCTCGCCGCTCTCGGGACGCGAGGTACGGACGTTCGAGCGGACGTTTCTTGCGGACAAGCGCACCTGGGAGGAGCCGGCCGATCCCTACTACCGCCTCATCGACGACGAGGAGACTTGCGCACGCGTGCTCGAGGAGTTCTCCCTCTCGCCCGCGACGGGCCACATCATCAACGGCCACGTGCCCGTCAAGGTGAAAAAGGGAGAGACGCCCGTGAAGGCGGGCGGGCGAGCCATCATCATCGACGGCGGCTTCTGCCGCGCCTATCATGAGAAGACCGGCATCTCGGGCTTCACGCTCATCTCGAACTCGCGCGGCCTGCGCCTGCTCGCGCATCAGAAGATCGCCGACGTGCGCACGGCGCTGCGCGACAACGGCGATATCGAGTCGGTCTCCGAGACGGTCGAGCTCGTGAGCCGCCACGCGACGGTGGCCGATACGGACGAGGGGCAGGCCATCCAGGAGGAGATCACGGATCTCTATCATCTATTGCTCGCGTACCAGAACGGGCTGATCCAGCCGCGCGCGTGAGGGGGCGGCTGCTGGCGGGCGCTGCTTCGCTGGGAAAGCCGCGCGCTTCACGGCCTTGCGCTTGCCGCCGACGCGTCCGCGTCGGGCCGGATCCCGCGCCTGCGGAGCGATGAAGCGTCAGCGGTTGGGACTTGCCATGGGAAATGATGGCAAGTCCATTTTTTTGACCGCGTTCCCTTGTCAAGGCAGGAATTTTCTGTTATAAAAAGAATAGGTAAAGTGGTGAATTGTGGGGGAAAGTGTCCCTGCGTGGGGAAAAGGTGGTGGGACAGGATGTTCATGGGAGAGTATTCCCATACGATCGACGCGAAGGGCCGCGTCATCCTGCCCGCTGATTTCCGCGCGGAGCTCGGTGTCTCCTTCATCATTACGAAAGGGCTCGACCACTGCCTGTTCCTCTACGCGCAGGCGGAGTGGGAGGCGCTCGCGGCCAAGCTGCGGCAGCTGCCGCTCGTACGGCCAGAGGCGCGCGCGCTCGCGCGGTTCTTTTTCTCGAGCGCGCGCAGTCTCGAGTGCGACAAGCAGGGGCGGTTCCTCGTGCCGGCGAACCTGCGCAGCTATGCGGGCATCGCGCTCAAGCAGACGGTCGTGCTCACGGGCACGGACAGCCGTATCGAGGTCTGGAGCAAGGAGCAGTGGCGTTCCTATAGCGACGAGGTGGAGCCGGACGTCGCGGCGATCGCGGCGACGCTCGCGGACGTCGGGATCTGACACAGGCCCGGCATGGTATCGGGCGGCTCGTTTCCGAGCGCGGCAGGTGGCGGCGCTTTTCATCAGTGATACGTGAGAGGAGGTGTGCAGGTGGCGTTTCATCATATCAGCGTGATGCCGGAGGAGGTCATCGATGGCCTGGCCATCCGGCCGGACGGCATCTATGTGGACTGCACGCTCGGCGGCGCGGGCCATGCGCACCGCATCGCGGAGCGGCTGTCCGCCGCGGGCAGGCTCATCGGCATCGATCAGGACGAGGCGGCCATCGAGGCGGCGCGGGCGCGTCTCGCGGACGTGTCCTGCCGCGTCGACATCGTGCATGATAATTTTCAGAATCTCGATGCGATTCTCGAAAGGACGGACGCGCCGCGCGTCGACGGCGTGCTCTTCGACCTCGGCGTCTCCTCGCACCAGATCGATACGGCAGAGCGGGGATTCTCCTATATGCAGGATGCGCCGCTCGACATGCGCATGAATCCTGAGGCGAAGCTTTCGGCCTATGAGGTCGTGAATACGTACAGCGAGGACGATCTCGACCGCATCTTCCACGACTACGGTGAGGAGCGCTGGGCGCGGCGCATCGCGAAGTTCCTCGTGGCGGCGCGGCGGGAAAAGCCCATCGAGACGACGGGCGAGCTCGTCGACATCCTCTGCCGGGCGGTGCCGAAGGCTGTGCGCCGCGCGGAAAACGGCCATCCCGCGAAGCGCGTGTTCCAGGCCATCCGCATCGAGGTCAACGACGAGCTCGGCATCCTCGCGCAGTCGCTGCGTGCGGCCGTGCACCATCTGCGGCCGGGCGGCAGGCTCGCGGTCATCACGTTCCACTCGCTCGAGGACCGCATCGCGAAGCAGACGCTCAAAGAGCTCGCGCGCGGCTGCATCTGCCCGCCGGAACTCCCTGTCTGCGTCTGCCATCATAAGCCTGAGATCCGCCTCATCGGCAAGCCGCGGCAGGCGCGGCAGGCGGAGCTTGCGGCAAATACGCGCGCGAAGAGTGCGAAGCTGCGCATCGCGGAGAAGCTTGCGACGACAGCGGAAGAAGGAGGGGACACCGATGCCTGCGAGAGCTGAAAAAGCGGTATACGAAGAATATGAACTCGCCGCGAAGCCGTCCCCTCCGCCGCGCCTGCGGCAGCGGGAGCGGATCCGCACGTGCCTCGATGAACAGATGCGCAGGCGCTGCAAGACGCTGCTCATCGTGCTCGCCGTCATGGCGATGACGATCACTGTGAGGAGCGGCCTCAGTGCGAGCCGCGGCTACGACCTCGTGCATACGGAGCAGCAGGCGGAGGCGGTCGAGCAGGAGAACGAGCGCCTCAAGATCGACATCGCGCGGCTCAAGTCGCCGCAGCGCATCAAGGACATCGCGACGAAGGATCTCGGCATGGAGGTGCCGCAGCAGGTGTATTTCGTGCATGCCAAAAAGGGCCAGTGAACATTTCAGGGCTGCTGCATCGGAGGATGCGGGAGCCCTGATTTACTGTAAGGACGGGCGCACAATGTCCACAAAGTGGACGTTTGTGCGTTGAGTTTACTGTGACAATGTCTGCGGGGCGGGCGGCTTTGCGCGAGAGCACTTTTTCCTGCAGGAGGTCATTTTTCCCCTACAAAAATCAGAAGTTCCGTTATATAATAGGGGGCGGCTCTTTGGGGAACCACTGATGAATCAAGGATTTTACCACTTACTGTTGAGTGGATGAGAACATACCTTCTCCTCAGGAGAAGGGGGACCGCGAAGCGGTGGAAGAGGTGTTGCACGGCGGGGGAAGCCCGGCCGCGCAGGCGGCAGACAGTCCGTGAGGAGGAGCAAAATATGAAGACACTTGGCCAGCTCGCAGCGCTCGTGGAGGGCGCGCACATCGACGGCGGCAGTGAGCAGATAGAGATCACAGGCATCGAGCACGACTCGCGCAAGGTGCGCCCGGGCACGCTGTTCGTGGCGATTCCCGGCGTGCATGTGGACGGCGCGAAGTTCATCCCGCAGGTGGTGCAGCAGGGTGCCCTCGCCGTGCTCGCGGCGGAGGGGCATGCGTTCGCGGCGCCCGCGGGTATCGCGGTGCTGCGCGTGCCGGAGCTCAATGCGGCGCTCGACGCGATCGTGCCGTATTTCCATGACTATCCCGCGCGCTCGCTGCGCGTCATTGGCATCACGGGCACGAACGGCAAGACGACGACGAGCTACCTCACGCGCGCCATCCTGCGCCACGCGGGCTACAAGGTCGGCCTCATCGGCACGATCCAGATCATGATCGAGGACGAGGTGCTGCCCATCCACAACACGACGCCGGATGTCGTCGAGCTGCAGAACACGCTCGCGCGCATGCGCGACGCGGGCATGGACTACGTCGTCATGGAGGTCTCCTCCCACGCGCTCGACCAGAACCGCGTCGCGGGCATCGAGTTCGATACGGCGGTCTTCACGAACCTCACGCAGGACCATCTCGACTACCACAAGACGCTCGAGAACTACATGCGTGCGAAGGCGCGCCTCTTCGACCATGTGAGCGAGGCGGGCGTGAAGCAGGGCAAGACGGCCGTCGTGAACATCGACGATGCGGCGGGCGCGTGCATGCTCGCGCACGCGAAGTGCGACCACCTCACCTACGCCATCGACGCGCCGCAGGCGACGCTGCGCGCTGAGGACATCGATGTGCGCGCGGACGGCGCGCGCTTCACGCTCGTCTATCCGGCGCTCGGCCGCATGGAGCTCTCGCTGCACATCACGGGCATCTTCAATGTCTACAACGTCATGAGCGCCGTGGGCGCGGCGCTCGCGGAGCATATCGCGCCCGCGGACATCCGCGCGGCGCTCGAGGCGTTTACGGCGGTGCCGGGGCGCTTCGAGCTCGTGAAGGCAGGGCAGGATTTCACGGTCATCGTCGACTACGCGCACACGCCGGACGGCGTCGAGAACGTGCTCCGCACGGCACGCAAAATCGCGAAGCGCCGCATCATCGCGGTGTTCGGCTGCGGCGGCGACCGCGACCGCACGAAGCGCCCAATCATGGGCAGGCTCGCGGGCGAGCTCGCGGACGTCGTGATCGCGACGAGCGACAACCCGCGCTCGGAGGACCCCGCCGCCATCCTCGATGAGGTCGAGGCGGGCGTCGAGGAGACGGTCGGCAGCAAGCCGCACGAGAAGATCGTCGACCGCCACACGGCGATCTTCCGCGCCGTCGAGCTCGCGGAGAAAGACGACATCGTCGTGATTCTCGGCAAGGGCCATGAGAACTACCAGATTCTCAGGGATAAGACGATCCACTTCGACGACAAGGAGCAGGCGCGCGCGGCCATCGCGGCAAAGCTCCAAAAGGGGGAAGCGTGATGTTTTCAGTCAGGGAGGTCATCGAGGCGACGCAGGCCGTCACCGCCATGCGCGACGAGCGCGTGACCGCATTCTCCGCGGTCGTGACGGATACGCGCAAGATCGAGCCGGGCGCACTTTTCATCGCGCTCAAGGGCGAGCGGTTCAACGGCGAGGATTTCGCGGCGGATGCCGTGGCGGCGGGCGCGGCGGGCGTCCTGCTCAGCGACGCCTGCCCGAGCGGGAAATACGAGGCGGTCGAGGGCGCGGACGTGCTGCTCGTGCCGGACACGCTCGCGGCCTATCAGCAGCTCGCGCACGCGTGGCGCGAGCGCTTCACGCTGCCCGTCGTCGCCATCACGGGCTCGAACGGCAAGACGACGACGAAGGACCTCACGGCCGCGGTGCTCTCCGCGCGCGGCCCCGTGCTCAAGACGCAGGCGAATTTCAACAACGAGATCGGCCTGCCGCTCACGCTCCTCGGCCTCAGGAAGAAGCATACGGCGGCCGTCGTGGAGATCGGCATGCGCGGGTTCCACCAGATCGAGGCACTCGCGCCCGTCGCCGATCCCTCAATCGGCATCGTGACGAATGTCGGCGAGACGCACATGGAGCTCCTCGGCTCGCTCGAGAACATCGCCAAGGCGAAAGCGGAGCTCGTCGAGGCCATCGGCGCGGGCGGCACGGTTATCCTCAACGCGGACAACGCCTATGTCGCCGCCATGCGTGAAAAGGCGCGCGCGGGCGTGCGCGTGCTGACGTTCGGCCTCGAAAAGAGCGCGGACGTCAAGGGCGCCGATATCCGCACGGCGGCGGGCAAGACGACGTTCGCCGTGACGTATGCGGGCGAGACGCACGACTATACGATCGCGATGGTCGGCCGCCACAACGTCGAGAACGCGCTCGCGGCGATCGCCTGCGGTTTCGCGCTCTCCCTGACGACCGCGGAGATCGCGGCGGGGCTCACGCACCTCGAGGCGACGAAGATGCGCTTCGAGGTCGAGCACGTCGCGGGCTACGAGGTCATAAACGACGCCTACAACGCGAGCCCCATGTCCATGCAGGCGGCCATCGAGACGCTCGCGGAGCTCAGGAAGGGGCGCAAGATCGCCGTGCTCGGCGACATGCTCGAGCTCGGCCCCATCGCGAAGAAGGCGCATGAGGAGGTCGGCCGCGAGGTCGCATCGCACGGGTTCACCGCGCTCGTCACGCGCGGCGAGATGGGCGAGGCCATCGCGGACGGCGCGCGCGGCGCCGGCATGGCGGCCGTCTACACGGCCGCGAGCCACGAGGAGGCCGCGCGCATCCTCAAGGAGATCCTGCAGCCGGGCGACGCCGTGCTCTTCAAGGGCTCGCGCGGCATGAAGATGGAAAAGATCATCGAGCTGCTCTGAGGCGTGGCGCGATTTCCCGTGCGGGTGTCCGCGGCCGGACTGGGCGGCGGGCGCATGACGGATAGATATAAGGGTGGAATGGAATGTTACAGCATGTTTTGATCGCGGCCATCGTCGCCGCAGGGTTCGTGCTCGTCACGGGCCCGTTCTTCATCCCCGAGCTGCACAAGCTGAAGTTCGGGCAGAGCATCCGCGAGGAGGGGCCGAAGAGCCATCAGAAAAAGAGCGGCACGCCGACGATGGGCGGCATCATGATCATCCTCGGCATCACGCTCGGCACGCTCGCGGCAGCGCCGTGGACGCCCGAGGTGCTGCTCGCGGTCTTCATCATGCTCGGCCATTTCGTGCTCGGGTTTCTCGACGATTACATCAAGGTCGTGAAGAAGCGGAACCTCGGGCTCAAGGCGCGGCAGAAGCTCGCGGGGCAGATCCTCATCGCGGTCGTCACGATGTACGTCGCGACGCAGAAGCTCGGCATCGACACGGACATCTGGATCCCGGGCCTCGATGAGAATGTCAGCCTTGGCGCACTCTACTATCCGCTCGTGCTCTTCGTGCTCGTCGGCACGTCGAACGCCGTGAACCTCACGGACGGCCTCGACGGCCTCGCCGCCGGCACGGTCGCGATCGCCGCGAGTGCGTTCGCCGTCGTCTCGGTGCTCACGGGACACGGGGATCTTGCCTATCTCTGCGTGGCGATGGCGGCCGCGTGCCTCGCTTTCCTGCGCTTCAACGCGCATCCGGCGAAGGTATTCATGGGCGATACGGGATCGCTCGCGCTCGGCGGCGCGCTCGCGGCGGTCGGCATCCTCACGCATACGGAGATTCTGCTCGCCGTCATCGGCTTCGTCTTCGTCTGCGAGGCGCTCTCCGTCATCATCCAGGTGATCTCGTTCCAGACGACGGGGAAACGCGTCTTCCGCATGAGCCCCATCCATCATCATTTCGAGCTCGGCGGCTGGTCCGAGTGGAAGGTCGTCACGGTGTTCTGGTGCGTCGGCCTCATAGCGAGCGTCGCCGGGCTCTCGCTCGCGGCGCATTGACAGGGAGGAAAAAGTACGATGTTTGAAGCGAAACATATGCTCGTCGTCGGCGCAGGCGTCAGCGGCTCTGCCGCGGCGCGCATCGGCCGACAGTTCGGCGCCGCGGTCACGCTCTCCGACGCCAAGGCGGAGAAAGACCTCAAGGAGGACTTCGCGCCGCTGCGCGCCGCGGGCGTCCGCCTCGTGTTCGGCCCGCAGGAGGAGAGTCTCTTAGATGGCGTCGACCTCGTCGTCGTTGCGCCCGCGGTGCCCGTGCGCATCCCGCTCATACAGGCGGCGTATCGGCGCGGCATCCGCGTCATCAGCGAGGTCGAGCTCGCGGCGGAGCTCGCGCAGTCCCCGTTCTACGCCGTGACGGGCACGAACGGCAAGACGACGACGGTCACGCTGCTCGGCCTGCTGCTCCAGACGAAGTACGGCGCGGAAAAGACGGGCGTCGGCGGCAACATCGGCGTCGCGCTCTCGGAGGAGGCGCTGCGCGTCGGCGCGGGCGGCGCGATCGCGGCGGAGATCTCGAGCTACCAGATGGAGGCGACGCAGCATTTCCACCCGCACGCGGCCGCCGTGCTCAATGTGACGCCCGACCACATCCTGCGCCACGGCTCGATGGAGGTCTACCAGGCGATGAAGGAGCGGCTCTTCCGCGAGGAGCGGGCGGGCGACCTCGTCGTGCTGAACTATGACGACGTGAAGACGCGCGGCATGAAGGCGCGCGTGCCCGAGGGCGTGCGCGTCTGCTATTTCAGCCGCAAAGAGGCGCTCGCGGAGGGCGCCTGCCTCGCTGGTGATACGCTCGTGCTGCGCTCCGGCGGCGAGGAAGTGCCGCTCGTGACGGTAGACGAGCTTGGCATCAAGGGGCCGCACAACGTCGAGAACGCGCTCGCGGCCTGCGCGCTTGCGTATTTCGCGGGCTGCGACCCGGAGAAGATGCGCGGCGTGCTGCGCTCGTTTCACGGCGTCGAGCACCGCATCGAGTATTTCGCAACGGTCGACGGCGTGCCCTACTACAACGATTCGAAAGCGACGAACACGGACTCTGCGATCAAGGCGCTCCAGACGTTCGAGCACATCGTCCTGCTCGCGGGCGGCGATGACAAGATGACGGATCTCACGGACTTCATGGCGCTCGTCAAGGAGCGCGTCGACGCGCTCATCCTCATCGGCGACGCGGCGCTGCGGTTCCGCGACGCCGCCTGCGCGGCGGGGTTCCCGGAGGAGAATATCTACGCGGCCGGCTACTCGATGCCGCGCGCCGTCGAGCTCGCGCACGCCTGCGCGCACGCGGGCGAGGTCGTGCTGCTTTCGCCGGCCTGCGCGAGTTTCGATATGTATGACGGCATGGCGCAGCGCGGCCGCGATTTCAAGCGGCTCGTGCGCGCGCTGCCGCATGCCGTGAGCGAGGAGACGGCGGAGAGCGGGGGAGAAGCGTGAGAATCATCGTATCGGGCGGCGGCACGGGCGGCCACATCTACCCGGCCATCACCATCATCCGCGCGCTCAAGGCGCGCGTGCCGGAGGCGGAGTTCCTCTACGTCGGTACGCGGCGCGGCCTCGAGGCCGACATCGTGCCGAAGGAAGGACTGCCGTTCGCGACCATCGACCTGCAGGGCTTCGAGCGTCACATCACGCTCGACAATCTGCGCCGCGCGGGCAAGGCGCTCGTCGGCGTCGGCAAGGCCGCGCGCCTCGTGCGCAAGTTCCGCCCCGACGCGGCCATCGGCACGGGCGGCTACGTCTGCGGGCCCATCCTGCTCGCGGCGAGCCTCGCGGGCGTGCCAACGCTCATCCAGGAGCAGAACGTCGTGCCGGGCATCACGAATAAGCTGCTCTCCCGTTTCGTCACGAAGATCGCGACGGGCACGGAGGAGGCCATGCGCCACTTCCCCGCGGCGAAGACCGTCTGCACGGGCAATCCCATCCGCAGCGAGGTCCTGACCGCGCGCCGCGAGGACGGCCTCAAGGCCTACGGCTTCTCGGGCGACCGCCGCATCGTGCTCGTCTCGGGCGGCAGCCGCGGCGCGCGCGCCATCAACCGCGCGATGGTCGGCGTGCTCAAGGCGGCGCAGCACCACGCGGAGGTGCAGTTCCTGCTCGCGACGGGCAAGGGCGAGTATGAGGCGGAGCTCTCGCGCCTCAAGGACGCGGGCGTCGACCTCGCGGCGGCGCCGCACATCAAGGTCGTGCCCTATCTCTACGATATGCCGCAGGCGCAGGCGATGGCGGATCTCGCCGTCTTCCGCGCGGGCGCGACGGGGCTCGCCGAGCTCACGGCGCGCGGCATCCCAGCAATCCTCGTGCCCTATCCCTACGCGGCGGAGAACCACCAGGAACACAACGCGCGCGCCCTCGAGGAGGCGGGCGCGGCGCGCATGATCCTCGACCGCGACCTTTCGAGCGAGCGGCTCGCGAGCGTGCTCACAGAGCTCCTCTCAGAGCCTGAGAAGCTCGCGCAGATGGCGGCGGCGAGCCGCCGTCTGGGCCGTCCCGAGGCCGCGGCGGACATCGCGGAGCTCGTGCTCTCCATCGCGGCGCGCTGAGAGGCGCGGCGCCCGTATATCCCAAGAAATGAGGAAGAAAAAGTGCAGAAAGACCTGAAAGAACTCAAAGGCATCCATACCATCCATTTCGTCGGCATCGGCGGCGCCGGCATGAGCCCGCTCGCGAAGATCCTCTGCGAGCTCGGCTACGAGGTCACGGGCTCCGACCGGGCGGACTCCGGCATCATCGAAAATCTCAGGAAGCTCGGCGCGCGCGTGACGCTCGGCGGCCAGCGCGCGGAGAACGTGCGCGGCGCCGACGCCATCGTCGTCTCGACCGCCATCCCCTACGACAACCCCGAGGTGCTTGCGGCGCGCGACCTCGGCATCCCGAAGCTCCACCGCTCGGACATCAACGCAGCGCTCGTCAATGAGTACAAGGGCATCGCCGTCGCCGGCTCGCACGGCAAGACGACGACGACCTCCATGCTCGGCGTCACGCTCAAGGCGGCGGGCATCTCGCCGACCATCGTCGTCGGCGGCGAGGTGCCGGATCTCGGCACGAACGCCGAGGCCGGCACGGGCGACTACCTCGTCTCCGAGGCCGACGAGAGCGACGGCACCTTCCTCAAGCTCCATCCCTACATCGCCGTCGTCACGAACGTCGAGGACGACCACATGGACCACTACGGCACGATGGAGAACATCATCCAGGCGTTCCGCCAGTTCATCGAGAACACGGCGGAGCAGGACGGCTACGCCGTGCTCTGCTTCGAGAACGAGAACCTGCGCGCCATCGCGAAGACCATCGACCGCAAATACTATTCCTATGCCATCGACTGCCCCGCGGACTACCAGGCGAAGAACATCCGCACCGAGGGCAAGGGCATCGCGTTCGACGTCGTGCACGGCGCGGAGACGCTCGGCCGCGTCACGCTCAACATCCCCGGCCGCCACAACGTCCTCGATGCGCTCGCCTGCATCGTCACGGGCCTCTCGATCGGCGTGCCGTTTGAAAAAATGGCGGCGGGCCTCGCCGCGTTCCACGGCGCGAAGCGCCGCTTCCAGACGAAGGGCCACGTCCGCGGCGTCTGGATCGTCGACGACTACGCGCACCATCCGACCGAGATCGCGGCGACGCTCAAGGCCGCGCGCGAGACGGCGCCCAAGCGTCTCATCTGCGCGTTCCAACCGCACCGCTACTCGCGCACGCAGCTCCTCGCGAAGGAGTTCGGCCGGGCGTTCGTGAGCGCCGACATCCTCGTGCTCACCGACGTCTACAGCGCGGGCGAGGCGCCCATCCCCGGCATCAGCGGCGAGACCATCCGTGCGGAGGTCGAGCGCCAGACGGGCGCGCATGTCATCTACGTGCCGCGCCGCGAGGACGTCGCGGCGAAGCTCGCCGCGCTCGCCGCGGACGGCGACCTCATCATCACCATGGGCGCGGGCGACATCTACCGCTCCGGCGAGGAGCTCGTCGCGCTGCTCGAGGAAAAGAATGCCTGAGGCGGGCGCTGCGCCTGATCGGTTCGTCTCCCTGTCCGCGTCATCGCAAGCCTCGCGGCCGGGGACACCTTTTGGAAAGGAATACTGCATAAAATGAAAAAAGATAAGATCGTCGTCATCATGGGCGGCACCTCTACGGAAGCGGCCATCTCCCGCCAGACGGGCACGGCCATCCTGAGCGCCCTCCAGTCGAAGGGCTATCCCGCCGTCGGCATGGAGCTCCACCCGCAGACCTTCGCGGAGGAAATCAAGGCGGCGGACCCCGCCATCGTCTTCAACGCGCTGCACGGCAAATTCGGCGAGGACGGCGTGCTGCAGGGCACGCTCGACATGCTCGGCATCCCCTACACGGGCTCGGGCGTCCTCGCTGCCGCCGTCACGATGGACAAGGCGGCCTCCAAGCGCGTCTTCGTCGCCGAGGGCATCTCGACGCCGCGCTCCCATACCTACCACGCCTACGAGTTTGCCGCGCGCGACCTCGCGGCGGAGATCACACGGGACTTCGGCCTGCCCGTCGTCGTCAAGGCGGCCTCGCAGGGCTCCTCCATCGGCGTCTACATCGTCGAACAGGCGGCGGACCTCAAGAAGGCGCTCGCCGACGCGTTCCGCTACAACGATGAGGTGCTCGTCGAGCAGTTCATCAAGGGACGCGAGCTCACCGTCGCCGTCTGGGGCGATGAGGAGAAAAAGGAAGCCTTCCCCATCATCGAGATCACGACCGAGTCGGGCCGCTACGACTACGAGAGCAAATACACGAAGGGGGCCTCGCACCACATCATCCCCGCGCCTGTCTCAGAGGAAAAGACGCGGGAGATCCAGGTCCTCGCCGTCAAGACGTTCACGGCCTGCGGTTGCCGCGGCGTTGCGCGCGTCGACATGATGCTCGGCGAGGACGGCACGCCCTACGTCATCGAGGTCAACTCCGTCCCCGGCATGACGGAGCTCTCCCTCGTGCCGGACGCGGGCCGTGCCATGGGCATCGAGTTCCCGGAGCTCTGCGAGCGCATCCTCGCGATGGCGGGCTACCGGAGATAACACCTTCCGCCGCGAGAGTGGCGATGAGCGGGGAAGTGCAGCCATGCGGCAAGACGGTATAGACGCAGCGCGGTGAAGTAGCAAGATATAGGACAGCGGATCGCG
The DNA here is from genome assembly GCF_000381005.1 of Selenomonas bovis DSM 23594. Taxonomy (GTDB): domain Bacteria; phylum Bacillota; class Negativicutes; order Selenomonadales; family Selenomonadaceae; genus Selenomonas_C; species Selenomonas_C bovis. Next base: position 13,280 of record NZ_KB908405.1, on the reverse strand, counting down.
GTGTCTCCCATGAGTACAAAGCAGACACGAGGCGGAGGAGACGGCAGGAAAGGCAGGGGGCGTCATGAGGAAAAATCATACAGAGGGCGCACAGCCGCGCCGACGCAGTCCGCGCCGCCTCATCAAGGGCGTGACGCTGCTCGCCGCGGCGGCCGTACTCATAGCGGTTATCGTCTACTCGCCGCTCTTCGTGCTCCAGCGCATCTCCGTCGACGGCATGCAGACGCTCACAGAGGCGGATATCTGGAGCATCGCGGGCGTTCACAAGGGCGAGCCGCTCTTCCGCCTCCAGACGGACGAGATCAAGCACCGCCTCGAAAGCGACCTGCGCATCGAGGAGGCGACCGTGCGCCGCAGCTTGCCGGACCGCCTCGACATCCACATCGAGGAGCGTAGTTCCGTCGCGGCCATTGCGACGAGCTACGGCTACGCGGACCTCGACCGCGCGGGTTGCATCCTCTCCGTGCACAAATCGCTGGCGAGCATGAGCATCCCGCTCATCACCGGTGTCAAGATCCACGGGAAATACGTCGGTGACACCGTGAGCGACGAGACTGTGCAGCAGATGCTCTATTTCCTCAGCCAGCTCGATGTCGGCGCGCTCAACCAGATTTCGGAGATCACACTCCTGCGCCCAGGTTATATTGTCGCCTATACGACAGGATCTGTGCAGATCCGCCTCGGCGCGCTCGAGCGGCTCGAGGAGAAGGCCAAGCTCACGCAGACGTTTCTCGACGACCTGCGCGAGAATCCGCATCCCATCGAATACGTCGACTTCAGCTACGAAAGTCCGTTCATCAAGCTGCGGCAGTAGCCGCAGTGCGAGACGACCGCTGGGCGGATATGATGCGTCCGCTCTCGAATGCAAAGCAAAGGGAACATCGGCAGCCAGCTGGCGGCGCACGGCGCACCGCTGGCTGGCTGCTGTTTTACTGTAAGGACGGGCGCACGATGTCCACGAAATGGACGTTTGTGCGTTGCGCTTGCCAAGAGACTGGCAGGAAAGGGGATATATGATCAAGATACGCAAGGGCAGCTGGTCACTCGCCTGCGCCACGCTCGTGCTCGGCTTCATGCTCGCCGTGCAGCTCCGCACGACGGCCGACACGCGCGCCGACTTCTCCGCGCAGCGCGCGGAGGATATCGCGGCGCGTCTCGTAGAGACGGAGAAAGAGCGCGACCAGCTCAAGCAGGAAATCAGAGGGCTCAAGAGCGCATCAGGCGACGCGGAGACAGGCGACGAGGTGCGCATGCGCGCGGGCCTCACGCCGCTTCGCGGGCCCGGCGTCATCGTGCGCCTCGACGACAGCAGCAGGAAGGCCAGGACGGGGGAGAACCCCAACCTCTACCTCATCCACGACGACGACCTCCTGAAGGTCATCAACGAGCTGCGCGCGGCGGGTGCGGAGGCACTCTCTATCAACGGGCAGAGGCTCACGGGCACGTCAGAGATCCGCTGCGCGGGACCGACGCTCTCCGTCAACAACGTGCGCTCGGCACCGCCGTTCGAGGTGCGCGCCATCGGCGATACGGACGCCCTCGAGCAAGCGCTCAAGATGCGCGGCGGCGTTGCCGACACGCTCAAGGTCTGGGGCATCGAACTCGTCATCGAGACAGCGGATGACATCTACATCCCCGCCTACAAGGGTGCGCTCACCTACACCTACGCGCATGAGACAGAAGAGGAGGTGGCGCCATGATATTACCCATCCTCGGGCTGCTCGTCGGCCTTGCTATCGGCTTCCTCGCGCCCGTCACCATCCCGCTCGCCTACGCGAAGCTCTTTTCCGTTGCGCTGCTCGCCGCGCTCGACGCCGTCTTCGGCGGCCTGCGTGCGGCAGTCGATGAGAAATTCGACAACCAGGTATTCTTGAGCGGGTTCTTCTCGAACGCGCTCATGGCGGCGCTGCTCGTCTTCGTCGGTGACCGCCTCGGCATCGACCTCTACTACGTCGCCCTTCTCGCCTTCGGCTTCCGTATCTTCAAGAACCTCGCCATCCTGCGGCGCTGTCTCCTGCGCAAGCGGTGAACGGCAGGCGATCGCTGCGCGCCCGGAATTGCGCCGTTACGTGCAGCGGCCTTCTCTCTGCAGGACATCTTGGGCGAGGGCCGAATCCTTCTATGCATCCGTGGTTTTAGCTGATAGGCATGGATGCATCAGCATTTCCCAACAGAAAAGGTCAGGATGCTCATAGCGGGCATCCTGACCTTTTTGTCTCCAGGTATCCGTTGTTTTGAAGTGTATCCGGCGCGCGGTTCCTCCGCGCTGCTCAGCCCACTCGCACGAAGACCATCCTCAACGTAGTTTCGGCGGTCTGTCGTGAGAATGTGCAGCGGCTCTACGTAGATACGAAGCACTTCGTTTGTTTCGCCCCCTCAGTCATTCCGCGTGAGGTCTGCGATGGAGATGGTGGGATTCTTTTGCGGGGCGGCAGTGCCTGTCTCCGCGGGGGGCGCCGTGAGGCCGAGCGCTTCGGTGAGGCTCGTGTAGCGCGGTGATACCGCATTTGTTGCATTTGTTGCGTTTGTTGTGTTTGCCGTATCTGCTGCCTTTGCCGCGTTCGCCGCATTTTCCGTGCGTGCGGCGCCCGCTGCGCTGGCGGTATGCATGGCGCCTGCTGTCGCCATGGTCTCCGCACCGTGTTGCGGCGTTACCTGCGTGCTGCTGTCGGCCGCGCCTGTACTGGCGAGCGGCGTGAGCTTGACGGCGAGGGTGTCGCCGTTCTTGATGGGGGCGGTGAAGTCGACGGGCGCATCATTGACGAGGATCTGCGCGCTCACGCGGCTCGTCGCGGCGGGGGGCTCGAAGCCGACGGCGACGAGGGCATCGCTGACGGTCGTGGCCTTGCGCTCGGATTTCTCATAGGTGACATCAGCGCCCTCCGCGAGCGGTGTATCAGGCGAGACGGGGACGCCGCCGACCTTGAGCGTGAGCGCGGCGGAGGGGATCTTGTGCTCGATGCCCTCGTAGTAGATGACGAGCGCGGCGTCGAGCTCCGTGATGCCGAGCACGCTGCCGAGCGTCGGCGCGCTGCTCTCCCCGTAGGTGAGGCGGTCGCCCTCGTGGACGGGCAGGGAGAGGGAGGCGGGCAGGTCGTTCGCGCGCAGCACGGGCGTGCTCACATAGGACGTCTCCTCGCCGTTGAGGCGGTAGTGGACGCGACGCCCTTGCGGCGGCAGGCCGCAGGCGCGCAGTACCTCGCCGAAGCTCTCCGGCATGCGGCTCGTGACGCTGTCGCCATCAGCGAGCAGCGCTGATGGCCCGGCCTCCCGGTCATTGATGAGCACCTTGGCCGTGATGCTCTGCGGTGCGCCGTTGATGCTGACGTGGAGCGCCGGTACATGCTCCGTCACATCGGCGAGCCGCACCTCAGGCGAGGTGCCGTCCTCGCCGCGCACGACCGTGATGTCGCTGCCGTCCTTGATCTCCGTGTCGAGCGTGGCCGCCTCGCCGTCGACGGAGAGGCGCGCGAGCGTGCCGAGCGTGCCGGGGAAGGAGCGCGTCTTCCCGTCGACCGTCACCATCAGCGCGAGGCCGGGGCGGCCGTTCCATTTGCGCAGGTTGATACCGGCATTGAGGAGCGCGTCGGCGACCGTGAGCGTGCGGAAATTGAACAGGCTGTGCTCCGTGCCGTTGACGCGCACGCGCAGGAAATGCAGCGTGTTGAGCGAGGCGATCTTCAGGATGCCGAGCGGCGTGACGGCATCCGGCGAGTGCAGAATCTCCGGGATATCCGCGATGCCCGCGACATCCTGCGGCTGGCGCACGGCGACGCGGTTCTCCGGCAGTTCGAGCGCCTCAGCGACATAGTCGCGCAGCATGGGCGTGAGTGCGCCGCCGCCGACGAGCATAACAGCCTGTGGCGCCGTGCCGTTGAGCCGCGTGATTTCCGACGCGATGGAGCCCGCGAGATCGCGGACCTGCGGCAGGATGGGCTTTATGACATCCTGCGCGGACAGATCGTAGCTCGCGCCGAGGATATCGCTGAAATGCACCCCCTCGCCGTTTGCCGCCTGCCGTTTGATGTGCTCCGCCACATTAAAATCGAGCAGGAAATTCTGGCTGATGGCCTCGGTGATCTCATCGCCCGCCTTCGGCACCATGCCGTAGGCGATGACGGAGCCGTTCTTCGTGATGGCGATATCGCTCGTGCCCGCGCCGATATCGACGAGCACGAGGTTGAGGTGGCGCATTGTCGGCGGGATGAGCACGTTGATGGCAGCGATTGGCTCAAGTGTGAGTGCCTGCATCGAGAGCCCCGTTGCCTCAAGCGCCGACTGCATGGAGTCGATGACCTGCCGCGGCAGGAAGGTCGCGATGACTTCCGCGCGCGCGACATCGCCGCGCTGTCCGACGAGGCTCTTCAATTGGCTGCCGTCGAGCTCATAGCGGATCGTGCTATAGCCGACGCAGTAGTAATGCGTCGGATCGTCCACCGTATGTGAGGCGGCGAGCTTCGCCTGTGCCGCCTGCACCCCCGCGAAATCGAGATCGCGCTCATCCTCGGCGCTGATGACGCCCGCGATCTGCTTCTCCGCCGTGGCCGTCATCGTGTAGAGCGCGCGGCCCGCGGCGGCGACCGCCGCGCTTTTGAGCGCTCCCACATCGCCCTCGAGCTTCTCCTTGACGCCGCGGATGACGGCGGCAACCTGCGGTACATCATGGATCTGCCCGTCGAGCATCGCGCGCGTCGCGTGCTCCTGCCGCTCCGTCGCTTGGATGGCGAGAGTGCCGTCTTTCTCCTTCGTGGCGGCGATGCCGATGACGCTGCGCGTGCCGATGTCGAGCGCGAACAGCAGATTGCTCTTCTGGGTGCGCGGCTTCTGCGCGCGCACCGGCGTTTTCTTTGTTGTGCGCCGCGTGCGCCGCTTCGCGCCCTCCGTCTTGTGCGGGCGGCTGCGGCGGGATTTCTCCACCGCCTGGCTCGTCGTGGCTGTCTCTTCGTTTTCTGGCATGGAACTTGTCTCCTTTATTTTCCGCTCAATTATTTCTTTCGAGAAAAAAGGTTATTTTACTTATTTCGCGAATACTTCCATAGAATCCTTTTTTATCAAAGGAAAAACTATCATTGGGAAATGGGTGATACTATGTCAGGCAATAAAGAAGTCATCACGGGCAGCGATTTCAAGCGCATGGTCATGGGCGCTTACAGTGAATTCCTGCTCGAATACGAAAGCATCAACGCACTCAAGGGCGGCGGCACGCTGCCCGGCACCCATATCCTGCGCACGATGGGGGCCGCCGTGCAGCCTCTAGCGGATACGAAGGATGACGGCATCGGCGGTCTCTCGCGGCGTGTGGCGGCGGCAGCGATCTTCGGCGCGCGCGGCTCGTCGGGGGTCGTGCTCGCGCAGCTCTTCCGCGGCATCGGCAAGGGCCTCCTCGGCAAATACAACGCGACGAGCTCCGAGTTCGGCAAGGCGTTCCAGTACGGCATCCTCTACGCGCAGCGCGTGTTGCCCGACAGCCCGGAGCGGCCCATCATCACCGTCGCCAAGGCCGTGGCCAAAGGGGCCTATCACGCCGTGCGCGCAAACGTCCCCATCACGGAAATCCTCGCGGCGGCCATCGACGCAGGCGAGGACGCGCTCATGCGCATCGGCAGGGAAGACGCAGGCGCGCGCATCATGTTCACATTTCTGAACGGCTGCATGAAGGGTCTCGACGGCAACTTCGTTTCCCCGGGCATGAGCCTCTCGCTCGGACTCGAGGCGAAATCCGGCATGCCGGATCCGCGCGCGGACAAAGTCGCACCCTATTGCCTGCAGTTCCGCGTGAAGAACGCCAACACCGACACGGACGCCCTGCGCCGTCAGCTCAAGGAGATCGCAACCTTCGTTCAGCTCACGCGGCAGCACGGCGGCGTCGCCATCCACCTGCACACTGACCATCCGGGCGCCGTGCTCGAGCAGGCCGTCGGCTGGGGACCGCTCCGCGACATGCGCGTGACGAACATGAGCGAGACGCACGCGCTCACGCCTCAGGATGCCGTGATGCCTGTCGCTACCGTCGCCGTCGCCGGCAGCGAGGCGGCGGCAAAGGACTGGCAGCGCGCCGGTGCCTCCATCGTCGTCGCCGGCAGCAGCGACGCTTGCCCGTCCGTATCCGAGCTCGTGAACGCTGCACACAGCGACTTTGCTGAGACTTATGTCCTCGTCGCTGCGAGCCGCGACTACCGCCTCGTATTCGAACAGGCGCGCCGCCTCCTCGGCAGCCGTGTTGAGCTTGTGCTCACCGAGAGCGAAGACCAGGCGAAAAAGGCTCTCGCCGCCTTCGACGCGCAGCAGAGTGCCAAGAAAAACGCCGTCCGCATGCAAGCGGCGGCAGACGCATAAACAGCCGCGAATGGGTGATGCCTGCGCGGTGTGCCCCTCCGTATGCCGATCCCCCGGCAGCCATCATACCTAGCTGGCCGCCGGGGGATTTCTCTATCGTGCAGGCTGTGTCCGCAGTTTCTCCCCGAGATAACTACTGTGTCATGGCGATGAACCGTGATATTCGCTTCACAGCTTCGCATATCAATTCTGGTTGACTAGATCGTAAGGCAACAGAGCATCCACGCAAATCCAGAGCACCTCGTTTCGCTGAGCCAAACGCGCAGCGCTCGCTGTGCTTCCCGTTTGCGATGTTTCCATTGACAGCATCTTGATAGAACGCTCGCTCATGTTCGCGTTCTTTTTCCCGCAGCAGCTCCCGCAGCCCAGGCAGAGCGTCGAACGGCTGGAAAATCTTTGCGCGGCAGAACGGTCTCTTGATTGCCATAGGCTTTGTGTCCTCCAATCTGTTCATTGCGCTCTCTTCGTGTGGCGGCTTCTAGATAGTCGGTGCCGCGCAGGAGGGCGTTTTTTCCGTGCCTGGCCTGAATGTTCAGGATGGAGCGCTGCCGGGCGCGCTCCCTGACATCGCCATTGGCAGGCGCGAAGAGCGAGATTTCCTGCACTGCCTCAGGCTCCACATCGTTCGCGGTGAGGCTGATGCGGCGGATGGAATGGGCGGGGGAGACATCAGCCTGATACAGGTCGAGCAGGGCTGCGGTCAGGCGGGAACTGGCATTCGTGCTTTCTGGCAGCCGCGCCGTGCCTCCCGACGGCGGCAGGGGTAGGTCCTGACGTCGGCTGAAGCCGATCCCGAGCGTGACGGACTTCGTGACGACGCGGCGGGCGGTCAGATTGAGCGCGAGCTGGTCGGCCATCTCGATGAGCGCGATGCGACCCTCCTGGAACGTGTAATCGCGCGGCAGGATCTGGCTCGTGGCGACGGAATGCGTCGCGGGTCTGTAAGCGCGGATCTCGGCAAGCGTGGTCGGCTCGCGTCCCCAGGCGTGATCGTAGAGGATGCAGGCATCGATGCCGAACGCCTGCCGTAGCTTCCGGAACGGCGCGTGGGCGATGGCGCCCATATCACGCAGTCCCAGGCGCTGCAGCCGGCGAGCTATGCCCGGGCCGATGCGCCAGAAGTCCGTGAGCGGCTGATGGTGCCAGAGCGTTTGCCGGAAGGTCTGCTCATCGAGCGCGCCGATGCGGTCAGGCGCGTGCTTCGCCTGGATATCGAGGGCGATCTTCGCGAGGTAGAGGTTCGTGCCGATGCCGCAGGTGGCGGGGAAGCCGAGACGGCGCTCGATTTCCCGCAGCAGGAACTTGGCCGTTTCACGCGGCGTCCTCTTGTAGATCATGCGATAGCCAGTGAGATCGATGAAGGCCTCGTCGACGGAATAGACAAAGATATCCTCCTTGCTGAAATAGTCCAGGTAGAGGCTGTAGATCTCAGCGGCGTAGTTGAGATAGAGCTGCATGCGCGGCGTGGCCGTGATGTAGTGCAGATGAGGCGGAATCTCGAACAAGCGGCAGCGGTTGCGGACGCCCTTGGCCTTGAGCGATGGGGAGACCGCGAGGCAGATCGTCCCGCGGCCGCGCTCCTCGTCCGCCACGACCAGGTCGGTGGTCATAGGATCGAGTCCGCGCATGACGCACTCGCACGACGCGTAAAACGACTTCAGATCGATGATGAGATAGCTGCGCTCTGTCATAATGACACCTCTTTTTGTAGTGACTACTTGTGTTTGACTTCATTGTAAAGCCTCTCTCACCGTATGTCAATTATGATTTGATATTACAGACGATAAATTTTACATCATAACAGCGCACCGTCAGAGGAGTGGAATGCTTTTCATGGCTTGATCTGCCGGAGCGGTGAGCGATGCGAGAACGAGTCAGGGAAAGATCGATCGAAGCAAATGCCCGTCGCGGAATTTTCTGCGACGGGCATTTTTCGGCAGGAATGATGGGACGGACGGAGAAACAATAAATCGGAAGATTCTTGACCAGTATAGGGATCCTGCTCGTCATCGGCCTGCTTGTGGAGTTCGGCGAAAAATTCCTGCCGCTCGGATATCTGCCGGGAGACATCCACATCACGGGTGCACACGGGAGTATCTATTTTCCCGTCGCGACCTGCGTGGTCATCAGCGTCATTTTGAGCGTGCTGCTGAATTTCTTCGGCCGCTGACGGCGAAGGACACTGATACATTCGGTATCTATCTGTTGGTGTGGCCAGGAACGGTATAAGGTTCATTTTGAAAGCAGGATGAGAGATCAATCTTGTCGAAGACAAGAGACATGAATATACACTGCACAAGGATGGAAGGATATATCATGGAAAAGGAATACCACGTCGCTTGACTTTGAGCATCCTGCAAAGAAGTAAGCGGTATTTTCGACTGAGAAGAGAGAGTAAGATGAAAAAAATCATCGTAGCTGCATTTTTCGCCCTGTTACTCGCCGTAAGCGGACAGGCTGTCATTCCATCAAGCGTATGTCATGCAGAAGTCCATTATGCCGATGGGGATGCGAACTATCCAATATGGGCGGCAGGGAGTCACTATGGCAGCACTTACGATTTATCGTCATGCTTCGTCTATCATGAGGATGATGACTACGTGATCATCAAACCCGAGGCGTAGCGGTAAAACGCTCCATCGCGTTTTGCGCTGAGGATTGTAGAGCGACGGGAGGACAGTGCAGACGTGTAAAGATGGAGTGCTGAATTAATCCGTGGTTCCTTAGACGAAGCGCATAAGGAAACACGGATGATCCAGTACATCTTTATAACTTAGAAGATTTCCTCTGAGCTATCGGAATCATCATTTGTCAGTCTCTTTTTGGGTGGCTCGTGAATTCTCGCAGCACTTTTTGCTGTCTGTTTTGATGAGTATTTTGTAGACGAAAAGCGGAAACAATGGCAAGCATTCGAAAATCGCATAGGAAGCGACAGCGATTTATCTTTCCAAGACATTATGCAGCGTATTAAGAAATTTATGCTGCCGGTGCATGAGGCGATTGAACGGGGGCAAAAATTCTCGGCATATTGGAATAAGGCTTCTTTGATCTAGATCGAGAAACGACTGTCGAGCGAGACCGGCTTCAAGGGCATCTGTCAGAAAGTGATGATCTTCTGCCTCGTCGGCATGGCGAACCTCCTCGACACACAGATCATCGGCAGCGGCAGCATGCTCAGGACGGCCGTGATTTTCTTCTACTGCGCCAACGAAGGTATCTCCATCACCGAAAACGCCGCGCGCATCGGCCTGCCCGTGCCGGAGAAGCTAAGAAAGGTCATGGAGCAGCTGAGGGGGAAGTGAAAGAAGAAAGGGCTCAAATTGCGATTTGAGGAATCGGGGGCGTGGCTAAGGAGGGAAAAGAATCGACAATAAAAATACATGGAAAAATTTTTGTGTATTTTTGTTGTTGAATATGGTATCATCAAGACAGAGAAAATTTATTATGAATTGCTCGATAATCCTCACAGCCAGTCGTGTCGTGAAATGCAGCCAGTTCACATGAGGATTGGCAAGAAAACGGTAATATGTGTTCTTGGAAAAGCATCCCCGCAGTTCCTGCATGCATTGCTGCATGTAGAAGCTGGAAGAGCGGAAGGCATTGCCGAGGATGTAGGCGAAAAGGAACTCGACGTAAATACCTTTCGCCTTGACGCAGCCGCAGGTACAAAATATGTGGATGACCTGATGATAGAATAGACATAGCGTAAAGCTCCTTTTCGGATGGTTTGTTGCTATATCTATTTTCGACAGGGATAGGCTTTACGCTTTTTTATTTCCCCGAAATCCTTTTGCTGGTCTCATATGAACAGTGTTGGTGATGTGGGAAGTTTGAGTATCTTAATTGTGTGATTTATCAATATGGCACGGAAAGGATACTGCGATGGATGCAAGCAAGAACAACATGCTGAGACTGATAAGCGGACCGGATAAGAAGTTCATTATTCCTGTTTATCAGCGACCTTACAGCTGGAAAAAGGAAAACTGCGAACAGCTTTTAAAGGATCTGAAGGAAGTATATGAGAGGAAGCACCAATCTCACTTTTTCGGTTCTGTTGTCTACGTGTCTGAAAATAATGGCAGCTGTCAGGAGTTTATCATCATTGACGGACAGCAGAGAATCACCACCGTTTCACTGTTCCTTCTTGCCATACGGAACTACGTGCAGAAGCATCCGGAACTGGATGTGAAGACCATAAATACCAGGAAAATAAAAAACGCCTATCTTACAGACGAGTATGCGGACAATGCCAAAAAGCTGAAGCTGAAACTCATCCAGAGCGACGATGATGCCTATAATGCCCTAATTGAAGGGAAACAGCCGATAGAGGACACGAGCATTACATCAAACTACAATTACTTTTATTCTGAAATCGGGAAAATGACAGTGCCGGAGCTTGAGGGTGTGTATAACGCAATCTCCACTCTTGATATCGTCAGCATCAGTTTGAAGCCAGAGGACGGAGATAATCCCCAGCTGATCTTTGAAAGCCTGAATTCAACCGGACTTGATCTGGAAACCGCCGATAAAATACGGAACTATGTGCTTATGAACATGAAGCACGCGAAGCAGGAAAAATTCTACCGGGATTACTGGGAGCCGCTTGAGCAGACAGTCGGTCACGGAGAAATCAATAAGTTCATTCGCTTTTATCTGGCTAATAAAACACGCCGCCTTTACGATGAAAAGAAGCTGTATTTTGAGTTCAAGTACTACCGCGAGGACAGCGGTCTTTCGCTTGAGTCCATTCTTCAGGATATGATTGAATATGCCGAGTATTACAGAGAGATAACAGCTCCGGATAAAAATAGCACGCCGTATTCGGATATTCTTAAGCGGATCAGCAAGCTGGACGTCAAGACCTGCGTTCCGCTGATTATGGATCTTTTCAAGGCCAACTCCAGCGGATATATATCTGACGAGGAATTGAGAAAGGCGCTTGAGATTATAGAAAACTTTATTGTCAGAAGAGAAGTCTGCGACCTTCCGACAAACGCTCTGAACAAGCTGTTCGTTCAGGTCGGAGCGGAAGTCGACAAAGATATCAACGATGAAGACATCAGCTACTATGATGCTTTCTGCCGTGAACTGCTTTCAAAAACTGGAAGAAGCAGGTTTCCGAATAACCATGAATTCAGAGAACGGTTTGAATCGTATGATCTTTACAATGCCAAGCCGGGCATGAGAAAATACATCCTCGAAAGGCTCGAAAATTTCGGTATCAGAGAACTCGTCGATGTAGAGAAGCTTGTTGATGACAAGACGCTGACCATTGAACATGTCATGCCGCAGACGTTAAGCGACGAGTGGAAAAAACAGCTGGGAGAGAACTGGGAACTGATCCAGACCAGATATCTGAATACGCCGGGAAACCTCACGCTGACAGCTTACAATTCGGATTACAGCAATTCGCCTTTTGAAAAGAAAAAGACAATGCCGGAAAAAGGCTTCCTGTTCAGCAAGCTGACATTGAATGATTACTTTAAAAATTGCGACAGCTGGGGCGAGGAGCAGATCAGAGAAAGAGCCGGAATTCTTTACCAGAAGGCGGAAAAGATATGGTGGATGCCTTCTGCGGCAGAAACGGACGAGGACGCAAAGCCGGAATGGGTAAGCTGGGATGAAGATGCCGATGTTACGAGCAAGCTTGTCACACAGGTCGAGGTCATGGGAACGCTCATCAACACAAAGGATATGACCGAAGCCTATAGAAAAATTCATGCCGTTCTTTTCGAGCTTGATCCCACCATATATTACAATTCCGGCTTTTCGTGGTTCGGCAAATCAAAGACGGACGTGAGAAAAGCGCGGAAGCTCTCGGACAACGCGTATATAGAAACAAATACAAACAGCCAGGATAAGATGAAAGCCATAAAAGCTGTCTGCGAAGCGATGGAGCTTGATTCTGATGATGTCAGGCTACTCATCGGAGACAAGCCGGTCAAGGCTGCATTCGATATTAATGATGAATCGACTTACAGCGCAATAAAAACCAGGAAGCTCGCATATGAAATGTTCGGAAAGCTGATTCATGACGGTCTGATCTCTAAAGAAGAGGTTCAGTCTCTAAGGACCAAAGAACGTACAAAGGAGCTTTTCCGGCACACGGATTATTCTGCCCTGGCTGACCGGAGAGACGCTAACAAAGGGAACAGCAGCCAAATCCGATACAGAAAAAATCCTCTTATCTTTGAGGGAAAAGAGCTTTATGTTACCACGCAATGGTTCGATGATGACAGAGATGCCATTGTCCAGTGGTACAGAAGCCATCTGAAATAATTACGGGTTACTTTGGAGACTGTCATGCTGAAAAACAATATATGGCATCTCTAAAAACTAGATAAAATTCCATGTATGTCATCTTTGCCCGCTGTATCGGAAAGAAGCGTATGGAGTTCCACGTAGGGTTCACGAACCACATATACAATCTCTGCCGGTTCGAATTTCTGAATCGGCAGCCACTTGCCATGGGATAAGTCTGCCCAGCACGGGAAAAAAGGTGCGGCTGGAGTCCTAGTGAAGGAGTTTCAGGGAGAATAGAGTGTTGAAATGGCGAATATTTACACTATACTATTCAAAATAATGTTTTGAGAACATCAGGGCCTAAATTGAGTTTTTTAGAGGTCCCCTTATGAGTTTACAACAGGATGTGAGTATATGCCTATACTGGATCGAAAGGTCAAAACATGGCGAAAGAAAGATCTGCTGGCGCATATGACCGACTACAAGTTTCGCCAAATGGTAAAGACACAACGCCTGTCCCGCATACAACATGGCATCTATATCTTTTCTCCAGCGAAAGAAAGCGATAACGACCTCGTACTGACTCAGCAATTTTATTCGCAGGCCATTATAAGCATGTTTTCCGCGGCTGATTTCCATGGCCTGACGACGATGATTCCTCGCTCTGTACAAATTACGCTGCCGAGTCAGGGAGCCCGCTG
>NZ_KB908404.1 GCF_000381005.1 Selenomonas bovis DSM 23594 | reverse complement strand
GGCTGCACTCGGTTCTTATGGGCCTGAGAGAATGTCTGGTAAAGTGCGGATAAATCCATTTCATCCACAAAGTGGCGTAGCAGACGGACCGGGTCATCCTTTGGAATTTGAAATTCAAAATTTAAGGGAAGGCAGAGTTGAAAACTTCCGCCGAGGGATGTATAATCTCCTTGTAAAATTTGATTTTGCATATCTATATTTTACGCCTGTTGCCAAGGATTTTTAAGTCCTTGGCAACATTTTTTTGCAAACTAAAAGGGGCTGCTACACGTTGTTGATACGTGCAACAGCCCCCTTTTGTCGTTGCTTGCAGTTGGCAATTTAAGAAAGCGCTGATGAAATGAGGTGCTCCGGATTTACGCGGATGCGCTGTATCTCCCTGGAAGACAAAGCGGAAGCGTAGTGGCAAAACGCTCCGTCGTGTTTTGTGCTGAGGCTTGTTGAGGGCGGGAGGACAGTGCAGACGTGTGAAGACGGAGTGCCGAATGAATCAGTGATTCCTTAACGGTCTCTGAACGCTGCCGTGAGCTGTGCGAGGCCACGCGAGAGCGTCTGCCAGGGGCAGGCGATGTTGAGGCGCTCGAAGCCCTCGCCGTCAGCGCCGAAGATGTGGCCGCTGTCGAGCCAGAGCTTCGCCTGATGCACGATGATGTCGTCGAGCTCGTGGGCGGGGAGGCCGTAGGCGCGGAAGTCGAGCCAGAGCAGGTACGTTCCCTCCGGCTCGATGAGACGGACGCGCGGCATCTCGCGCGCGAGGAATGCCTTCGTGCGCGCGTAGTTCTGCTCGAGGTAGGCGCGCAGCTCGTTGAGCCAGGGCAAGCCGTTCTCGTAGGCGGCCTGCGCCGCGAAGAGGCCGAGCGCGTTCGGCTGGCTGTAGCCGGCCCGGTCGATGGTGCGGCGGAATTTCTGCCGCAGGACGGGGTTTTCGATGAAGATATTCGAGCACTGGAGGCCGGCGAGGTTGAACGTCTTGCTCGGCGCCGTGCAGGTGATGGTATGCTGCGCGATGTCAGAAGAGAGCGAGGCGAACGTCGTATGCTGGAAGCCCGGGCGCACGAAGTCGTGATGGATCTCATCGGCGACGATGAGCACGTGGTGCTGCAGGCAGATGGCGGCGAGCGTCGAGAGCTCCTCGCGCGTGAAGACGCGTCCCGCGGGGTTGTGCGGGTTGCAGAGCAGGAAGAGCTTGACGTTGTTCTGGACGATGGCCTGCTCGAACTGTGCGAAATCGATCTCGTAATGGCCGTCTTTGAGCTGCAGCGGGCTGTTCACGAGCTGGCGGTCGTTGTCGCGGATGATGGCGCTGAAGGGGTAGTAGACGGGCTGTTGGATGAGGATGGCGTCGCCGGGGGCCGTGAAGGACTGGACGGCCATCGCGAGCGCGAAGACGACGCCCGGCGTCATGACGAGGCTATCAGCGGCGGGCGTATAGCCGTGCTGCTCACGCATCCAGCGCGTGAGCACCTCGCGGTACGCGGGCCCCGGGTCGGTGTAGCCGAAGATGCCGTGCTGGACACGGCGCGCGAGCTCGTCGAGGACGGGCTGCGCCGTGCGGAAGTCCATGTCCGCCACCCAGAACGGCAGCACGTCCTCCGGGTAGCCGCGCTCCGCGGCAAAATCGTATTTGAGGCAGGAGGTACCCCGCCGGTCGATGATTTCATCAAAATTGTAAGACATGGTATCGAATCCTTTCCTGGAGGAAATCAGCTCAGGCATGCAGCGCGCGGTCGAGGTCAGAGATGAGATCCTGCACGTCCTCGATGCCGACGGAGAGGCGGAGCAGCGTGTCGTCGAGGCCCGTCTCGCGCAGCAGTTCCGCGGGCATCTCCGCGTGCGTCTGCACGCGCGGATACGTCAGCAGCGTCTCGACGCCGCCGAGGCTCTCGGCGAAGCTGATGAGCGAGACGCGGCCGAGCATGGCCTGGGCGAGCGCGGCGCTCTCAACCTTGAACGAGACCATGCCGCCGCTGCCCGTCGCCTGCCGCTCCTGGAGCGCATGGCCGGGATGGTCAGGGAGCCCCGGATAGTAGACGGCCTGCACGCGCGGCTGCGTGCGGAGCCAACTTGCGATGGCGAGCGCGTTCGCCGCCTGCCGTTCGACGCGCACGCCGAGCGTCTTGAGGCTGCGGAGCATGAGCCAGGCGTCCATGCTCGAGAGCATGGGGCCGGAGGAGACGATGAGGCGGTCGATGCGCTGCGCGAGCTCGCTTGCCGCCTCGCGTACGACGAGGAAGCCCGCGATGACGTCGTTGTGGCCGCAGAGGTATTTCGTGCCGCTGTGGACGACGATATCGGCGCCGAGCGTCAGGGGCTTCTGGAAATGCGGCGAGAGGAACGTGTTGTCGACGGCGAGCAGCGCGCCGCGCGTGTGCGCGAGCGCCGCGATGGCCCAGATGTCGCTCACGAGCATCATGGGGTTCGAGGGCGTCTCGATGAAGACGAGCTTCGTCTCAGGGCGCAGCGCGGCCTCGACGCAGTCGAGGCGGGAGGTGTCGACGTAGCTCGCCTCGATGCCGTAGCGGCGGTAGACCTCGTTCGCGAGGCGCACCGTGCCGCCGTAGAGGTCGCTCCCGAAGACGACGTGGTCGCCGGGTGCGAGCAGCATCAGGACGATGTTGACGGCTGCCATGCCCGAGGCGACGCCCCAGGCGCGCTCGCCGCGCTCGAGCATCGCGAGCGTCTTCTCGAGGACGGCGCGCGTCGGATTCGCGCAGCGCCCGTAGTCGTATCCTGTGCTCTGGCGGAAACCGGGATGGCGATAGGTGGCGGAGAGGTAGATCGGCTCACTGATGGCGCCCGTCGCGTCATAGACATGCGCGCCGTGCACCTCGATGGAATCGTCGTTCATGAGAAAACTCCTTTGCTTTGGTATGCGAACGGTTCTTTCTATATAAGATGTGTACTATTAAATCATGAATCAGGAGCGAGCGCAAGATGTTCCGTGGAAAAGGCTACAGATTTGCCGCGTGCCGCCGCGGAGCCATCTTGACAGTGCGATTGCTTTGTATTATGATATTTATAAATATTACATATCATAATACTATGTAATTAACTGGGAGCGCAAGCCGTAGGCGCGGCGCGATTGGCTGGCTCCGTGCAAGGGCGGGCACGGCCGGCAGCTGCGTGTGCCGCCTGTCCGCAGGCAAAAGATGAGGAGGAGAGCGTGATGAAACGTCGCAGGTTGCGCACGGGGGAGATTCCCGAGGACATCATGGAGGAGATCCTGCAGGGCATCGGCAGGATGGCGAACGGCGAGACGGTGCTCGTCGCGCAGGACGGCATCCTCGTGCAGGTGGAGTTCGCGGAGAAGCGGCGCGTCGAGCACTGGGATGATGCGCTGCCGCAGGCCGCGTTCAGCGCGGCGGCCTGGCAGCGGCTCGCGGCGCGGATCCGCTGCGAGTTCTCCCGCCTCGCCTACGGGCGGCTGACGGTCGTGATGAAGCAGGGCCATGTCGCGCAGCTCGAGCGCACGGAGAAGCAGCGCTTCACGGGACTCGACGGCGAGGGCATCTGAGGTATTCTGGCCCGCATGCTGTTTTTTTAGGGAAACGCTGATTAATGCAAGGATTTTACCACTTACTCTTGAGTGGATGAGAACATACCTTCTCCTCAGGAGAAGGGGGACCGCGAAGCGGTGGAAGAGGTGCTGCACGGCGGGGGAATGTGCAGAAAAACCTAAATTCGAGGCAAAACACCTCTTCCGCCTCGCTACGCTCGGCACTCCCGGGGATGCCACTGGCATCCCGCGCTAACGCGCCCCCTGAGGGGAAGGTTAAATGAATGCGCGGCTTCTCTATAAATCAGCGCTTCCTTTAGGAACCGCTTCCTTGCATAGGCGGGGCAGACGGCAGGCGCGTCTGTCTTTTTTCTTTTCCGCTGTTGACAGCGCCGCGGAAAGCGGCTATAATAGCAGACAAATAAAACATAGCAGTTATATATCTATTCATGAAAGAAGGAATCTTTATGGCAGAAGAAAAGGATGCGGTGCAGCAGGCGGCGAAGGATGCGCTGGCCCGCCATCAGGCCCATCAGAAACGGCAGCTCATCCTCTGGATCGGCGCACTCATCGTCGGCGCCGTGCTCGGTACGCTCGGTATCGGACCGCTCAACGACTTCTTTAATTTCATCGCGACGGTCTTCACGCGGCTGTTCCAGTTCGTCGCCGTGCCGACCATCGCACTCGCCGTCATCACGACGCTCGCGGCGCTCGGCGCGGACAAGAGCACGGGGCGCATCTTCGCGCATGCCGTGACGTACACGCTGCTCACGACGATTTCCGCCGCGGCCATCGGCCTCGTGCTCTACCTCTGGATCGCGCCGGGCAATCTGCCGGCGGACGTCATCGGCGCGGGCGCCGCGGATGTGCCGTTGCAGAAGGTCGGCTCGCTCTCCTATTATGATCATTTCCTCACGGTCATCCCGAACAACCTGCTGCAGCCGTTCCTCTCCGGCAACGTGCTCTCCGTCATGATCATCGCCGCGGCCGTCGGCCTCGCGCTCGCGTTCATGCCGAAGACGGAGAACCGCGCGGTGCTCCTCAAGGGCATCGAGGGCGCGCAGGAAGTCCTCTTCACGCTCATCCGCGCGCTGCTCTGGGCGCTGCCGCTCGGCATCCTCGCCTTTTCCGCGCAGCTCTCGGCACAGATCGAGGCCGGCGTCATCGTCGGCGCGCTCGGCAAGTACACGGCTGTCGTGCTCGGCGGCAACGTCATCCAGTTCTTCGTTGTGCTGCCGCTCTTCCTGCTCGCACGCGGCCTCAATCCCATCCGCGTGTTCAAGAAGATGGCGCCGGCGCTCGCCGTTGCGCTCTTCACGAAGAGCTCGGCGGGCACGCTGCCCGTGACGCTTGCCTCGGCGGAGACGCGCCTCAAGGCGAACCCGCGCGTCGCGCGCTTCGTGCTCCCAATCTGCACGACGATCAACATGAACGGCTGCGCGGCGTTCATCCTCGTCACCTCGCTCTTCGTCATGCAGAACGCGGGCTTCGAGCTGAGCCTCGGTACGATGATCACCTGGCTCTTCATCGCCGTGCTCGCGGCCGTCGGCAACGCCGGCGTGCCGATGGGCTGCTATTTCCTCACGCTGTCGCTCATGTCCGGCATCGGTGCGCCGATCGGCCTCATGGGCGTCATCCTCCCCATCTATACCATCATCGATATGATCGAGACATGCGAGAACGTCTGGTCGGATTCCTCCGTCTGCGCGATGGTCGACCATGACCTCAAAGACGAGCTCGCGGCAAGCGAGGAGGCGCCGAGTCTCTCGTAATATGATGCGCCTTTGCAGCGCGGCAGAATATTCTGCGGCAGGCAGTACGCTTTGTACGGCCTGCCGCTTTTTTTCTGGATGGCTGCCGGCATTATGACATTTTTTGATTTTTTGCGGCTCTGGGGAGGGAAATCTCAGGGCGGGAGAGAATGATAGAAACGTAGCAAGTTTGCAAACAAACGAATGAAGGAATCACATGGTTTTGCTTCAATAGATATTAGTCCTTTGGGGATAAACATACTGGGAGGGATGGAAATGCAGAGGAGGTTTCATCGGCTATGGCTGCTCTTGCTGGCGGTATTCCTTGTCTGTCTCGCCGCTGGCTGCGGCAAGGCGGACGATAGCGTGTCGGAGCAGGGGGTGCCCGATGCGCAGGAGCATGCGCTGATCACGAAGGACGAGCTCAAGATCGGCGTGCTCTACATCGCGGATCCCACGGTCGGCAGCGGTTACAGCTACGCGCATGACCTCGGCATCAGCGATATGATGCGCAATCTCGAGCTGCGTCCGGAGCAGGTCGAGCGGGCCGTGGTGCCGGACAGCGACGCGGCGGGCGTCGCGCGTGCGGCGGAGAAATTCATCGCGGACGGCTGTCAAGTGGTGATCGGCACGAGTTTCGGCTATATGCAGACGCTGGCCGCGCTCGCGGAAAAGCATCCGCAGGTCTATTTCGCGCACAGCAGCGGTTTCTTGTCGAACGGGCGGAATTTCATCAACTATTTCGGCCGCATCTATCAGGCGCGGTACCTGAGCGGCATCGTCGCGGGGCTCAATACGAAGACGGGGAAGATCGGCTACGTCGCCGCGCAGGGTGCGGAGAACGCCGAGGTCACGGGCGGCATCGACGCGTTCGCCATCGGTGTGGCGGCGGTCAATCCGAGCGCCAGGGTCTACGTGCGCGTGACGCACAGCTGGTTCGATCCCGCGGCGGAGCAGGCGGCGAGCGAGGAGCTCCTCGCCCTCGGCTGCGACGTCATGTCGCAGCACTGCGATACGGACGCGCCCGTGCGCCTCGCGCAGCAGCGCGGTGTCTACGCCATCGGCTACAACTCCGATATGAGCAAGGAATGTCCGCGCTCGACGCTCACGAGCGTCATCTGGGGCTGGGGCGCGTTCTATACCTACTATATCAACAGTCTCCTGACAGGGACGTATGACGGGGAGAATTACTACCGCGGCATGCGCGACGGCATGGTCGAGCTCACGGATGTGGCGGATTTCGCCGCGGACGGGACGGCAGAGCAGGTCGAGGCGGCGAAGAAGCGCATCATGGATGGCTCCTGCAACGTCTTCGACGGCGTGCTGGAGACGAACGCGGGCACGACCGTCGGCACGGCGGGCAAGACGCTCTCCGACGCGGAGATCACGGGCGGTATCCACTGGTATTACAAGAATGTCGAAGTTCTGCCGTAAGGGGGCATGAGAGATGGAAAAGAAAAGCATTCTGGAGCTCGCTGGCTCGAGCCGTCACTCGCTGCGCATGAAGAATCTCGCGATGGCCATCGTGCCGCTGCTCGTGCTGAGCGTGCTCGTGACGCTCGTCATGGTCGTATCCATGCGCAGTGCCATCGTGCATGAGGTCGAGCTCTCGCTCAAGGGAACGGCGACGGTCGTGAAGGCCGCCTATGAGCAGAATTCCGGCGACTATGTGCAGGCGGAGGGCGGCGATATCTGGAAGGGGCGCTATGATATCTCGCGTTCGGGAGCGTTCCTCGATGCGATCAGCGAGAGCTCGGGACAGGACGTGACGTTCTTCTACGGATCCGTGCGCACGATGACCTCCATCAAGACGGAGGACGGGCGGCGCATCGTCGGCACGGAGGCGGGCGAGAAGGTGCAGCAGGAGGTCCTGCAGGGCGGCAGGGCGTATTTCTCCGAGAACGTCGACATCAAGGGCGTGCCGTATTTCGGCTATTATCTGCCGGTCTATCAGCCGGACGGGGGCGAGCCCATCGGCATGGTGTTCTCCGGCATGCCGCGCACGGAGGTGCTGGCCTTCATCTACCGCAGCCTGGCCATCGTCGTCGTGCTCGTGCTCGCTATCCTCGCGGCCAGCGTGCTGCTCATCCGCCGCTACAACTACGCGATGACGCATGCGCTGCGCAAGGCGATCAACGCGGTGCATGATGTGGCGGGCGGCCGCCTCGATACGCCGATCGCGGAGACCATCCTCGCGCGCGATGATGAGATCGGCGTGCTCGGCAACTCCATCGCGGAGCTGCGCGATGTGCTGAAACAGCTCGTCGACCACATGGGCGAGACGACGCAGTCGCTGCGCGCGGAAGCCAACCGTCTCGAGGAGATCTCGGCCGAGACGCAGCAGGGCGTCGATGTCATGCGCCAGGCGAGCGCGGCCATCAGCGAGGGTGCGGCGCAGCAGGCCAAGGACACGGAGTCGGCGTCGGAGAGCATCGAGGTCATGGGCGGCCTCATCACGCAGACGAACGGCGAGGCGCAGCAACTCGGCAAGCAGGCCGATGAGATGCGCGGAGCGAGCGGCGAGGCCGGCACGGCCATCGATGCGCTCAAGGGCGTCAGTGACCGCGTGAGCGAGGTCGTGCAGGACGTCGAGCAGATGATGACGCAGACGAACGAGTCGGCGGGACAGATCCGCGAGGCGTCCGACCTTATCTCCGGCATCGCCGACCAGACGAGCCTGCTCTCGCTCAACGCGAGCATTGAGGCGGCGCGCGCGGGCGCCGCCGGCCGCGGCTTCGCGGTGGTCGCCGAGGAGATCCGCAAGCTCGCCGACCAATCGGACGAGGCGAGCCGCCGCATCCGCGAGACGATCGAGAACCTCCTGAGCGATTTCGCCGGCGTCGTGCGCTCCATGCAGCAGATGCGCGAGGTCATCGACCAGCAGAACAGCCATATCAGGAGCACGGAGACGACGGTCAAGGATGTCGTGGACGGCCTTGGCCGCACGGCGCAGGGCATCGGAACCATCCTCGGCGAGATGGAGCGGCTCGAGGCGGCGCGCGGCGACGTCGACGGCGTGATCGCCTCGCTCGCCGCAGTCGCCAAGGAGAACGCGCGCGGCATCGAGGGCTCGCAGGAGACGGTGCGCCAGGTCGCCGACGGTTTTGCGACGGTGACGGAGGCCGCGGGCAAGCTGCGTGCGGCCGCGAGCGCGCTCGCCGACGATCTCGCGGCGTTCCGCAAGGAGGCCTGATGCGCCGCATGGATCAGCGGGAGAACGGGATATGATTTTCGCGCGTTTGGGTGAGCTTGCCCAAGCGCGCGTTTTTCTGATATACTAAAGGAATCATTGATTCATTCGGCACTCCGTCTTCATGCGTCTGCGTTGTCCTCCCGTCGTCGACAAATCCTCAGAGTAGCCCGCTACGCCTCCGGCTTGTCTCCTAGGGAGATACAGCGCATCCGTGTAAATCCGGAGCACCTCATTTAATCAGTGGTTCCTAGAAAAATAGTAAGACAGCAGCTGCCACCGAGGAGACACGGGAGCAGCTGCGGTCTGTGTAACAGAGTAGGGGAGGAATCTAGAATGAGTGAAGAAAACTGCTCGCATGACTGCGCGTCCTGCGGTGAGAGCTGTGGTGCGCGGCAGTTGCCGCCGAAGGCGCCGCTCAATGAGAAATCCAAGGTGCGTCATGTCATCGCCGTCGTGAGCGGCAAGGGCGGCGTCGGCAAGAGCATGGTGACGGCGCTCATGGCGGTCAAGGCGCGGCAGGCGGGCTATCAGACGGCCATCCTCGACGCGGACATCACGGGGCCGTCCATCCCGAAGGCGTTCGGTATCAAGGGACACGCGACGGGCGACGCGGAGCATCTCTATCCGGCCATCAGCCGCACGGGCGTCGAGGTCATGAGCATGAACCTCCTGCTCGAGAAGACGACGGATCCCGTCGTCTGGCGCGGCCCGATCATCAGCAACACGGTGACGCAGTTCTGGTCGACGGTCGTCTGGGGCGAGGTCGAGTACATGTTCGTCGACATGCCGCCGGGAACGGGCGATGTGCCGCTGACCGTGTTCCAGTCGCTGCCGATCGACGGCATCATCGTCGTCGCGTCGCCGCAGGAGCAGGTGGCGATGATCGTGGAGAAATCCATCACGATGGCCAAGCTCATGCAGGTGCCCGTGCTCGCGCTCGTCGAGAACATGAGCTATTTCAAATGCCCGGACTGCGGCAAGGTGCACCATATCTTCGGCAAGAGCCACGCGGAGGAGATTGCGAAGAAATACGGCATCGGGACGTACTGCCAGCTGCCGATCGACCCGGATCTCGCGACGGCCGTCGACGCGGGTGAGATTGAGTTCGTCATGGAAGACGGGCTCGACCCCATCGTCGAGATGCTGAAGCAGAGGACAGCAGAGGAAAAGTAAGCGGGTGATATCATGAAGGATCGGCGGCGGGGCGTGCTCTACGCGGTGGCGGGCGGCGTCTTCTGGGGCGGCTCAGGCGTCGCGGGGCAGTATCTCCTGCAGGACGCTGGCTTTGCGACCGAGTGGCTCGTGACGGCGCGGCTCATGCTCGCGGGGATCATCCTGCTCGCGCTCGATGCCGCGCGGCATGGCGGAGATATCTTCCGTGTCTGGCGCAGCCGCAGGAACTGCGCGGAGCTGCTCTTTTTCGGCGTCTGCGGCATGATGCTCGTCTCGTATTCCTATTTCGCCTCGATTCGCTACGGCAACGCGGCGGCCGCTACGGTCCTGCAGTACCTCATGCCCGCGATGATCGTGCTCTACACGGCGCTGCGCTATCGACGATGGCCGAGCGGGCTCGAGCTCTTCTGCGTGCTGCTCGCGCTCGCAGGGACGGTCCTGCTCGTGACGCACGGCGACTGGCGGGCGCTCGCGATCCCGCTGCCCGCGTTCCTCTGGGGGCTCGTCGCGGCCGTGACGGGCGCGATCTACACGCTCTCGCCGAAGCGGCTCATCCGCGCGTGGCGCGCGCCGCTCATCGTCGGCTGGGGTATGCTCGTAGGCGGCGCCGCGATGGCGGCGGCAACGCGGCCAGGGCTATGGAGCGGGTGCTGGACGCCGCTTTCCTCGCTTGCGTTCCTCTATCTCATCGTCTTCGGCTCGGTCGCGGCGTTCGCGCTCTACCTCGGCAGCACGAAGTACATCCAACCGAGCGAGGCGGGTGTATTGGCCTCCGTCGAGCCGCTCACGGCGATCGTCCTCTCCGTCGCGCTGCTCGGTGCGTCGTTCGGCGTCCTCGACGTGCTCGGGAGCGCCTGCATCCTCGCGACCGTCGTGCTGCTCGCGCGCCAGTGAGGGGCGGCGGGCTTTTAGCAACCAAGAAAGGTCTCACGGGAGATGCTCTCATCTCCCGTGAGACCTTTCTTGTATTTCACGCTTTGCCGCTGGCCGTGCGGCTCAGCCTCGCTTCTCGTGGCGCGAGCGGTAGTGGCGCGTCTTATCCTCATACATGAGGCGGTCGACTTCTGCGATGGCGGCGTCGATGTCCTCGATGGGCGTGGGCAGGGTGATGGCGCCGAGCGCGGCGCTGATGCCCCGGCGGTGGAATTCCTGTTTGAGTGACTGTCGGATGGTCTCGATTTCCTCCGGCGTCTGCACGTCGCGGATCAGCAGGAACTCGTCGCCGCCCATGCGGAAGACGACGGCATCCGGCTCTTGCCGCAGTGCGTCTGCCGTCTGCTTGATGAGGCGGTCGCCGGCCTCGTGACCCTGCGTGTCGTTCGTGTGCTTGAGCCCGTTGACGTCGGCGAAGACGAGGGCCACCAGGCGCCCGTGGGGAAGCGTCGGCAGGTATTCGGTGAGGCCGCGGCGATTGAATACGCCGGTGAGCTGGTCGATGCGTCCGAGGTGCCGCAGATCGTTTTGCATGTCGCGGTTGCGCAGCAGGATGGCGATGAAGCGCGAGAGCGTGCTGCACAGGAGGGAACTGACGTCGAGGCGATCCTCTGGCGGGTTGACGACCTCGATGTAGCCGTAAGCATGGTCGTCGAGCGAGATGCGCGAGATCGTCAGACGCGTGAGATCCGGCAGATGCGGCACGGCGCCCGGCGTGTGCTCCCAGTAGCTTTCGAGGTCGCGGATGGTGATGACAGGATGATGGATGAACTTTTCATAGATGTGCGCGAGCTCGCTGCGCGGGATGGGCGCAAGCGTGCCCTTGAGCGGCGTCAGATCGTTGGCCGCCCAGTCGTAGGTGAGGTGCAGGGCGGTGCTGTCCTCCTCCATGAGCAGCACGCGCTCGGCATGGAGACGCGTGCCGATGCAGAGCAGCATGCGCTCGATGCCCTTGTCAGGATCTGACTCGCGCACATGGCGAGCCGCAGGGCATCGTTGATCATCGTCTTGTGGTAGAGCAGGTCGTTCCGCTTGGCGCTGCGCTCGCTGTACCGCGTGAGATCCGTGAGCAGCGTGAAGCGGCAGTTCTTGCCGCGCCAGGGGATGAGACCCGTACGGCTGTAATAGTCATGTCCTGTGACGGGATTGTGGATGAGGTTGTGGAGGAACGTGCCGTGACTCAGCTGGGCGGTGTCGCAGTTGTCGCAGGGAGCTGGCTGGTGGCGGTAGAGCTCGTAACATTTACGTCCCTGGTAGGAGGTATCCGCGGGGAGGCCGGAGTCCAGGAGTGCCGCGGGGTTGCAGTAGAGCACCTCGTGCGTCTCGGTGTCGCTGATGATGACGGGTTCCTCGAGCTGGTCGAACGCCTCGCGCTGGAAGATGACGCGGTCGCCGACATAGAGGGATTGGCTGTAATGCTGTTCCTCGGCGTCACAGAGACGCTCGGTGAGCAGGTGCAGCAGACTGTCGAGGCTGCTCGCCTCTGAGCCGTGGGCGAACGCGTACTGCAGGTGGAGCGAGCAGGGATAGCCGTCGACCTCATGGATGTCGTGCACGGCGTTTGAGATCGCGAAGATCCGGTTGCGGCACTCCGTCTCGGAGAGTCGTTTCTGGAAGATGACGAAGCAGCTGCTGCCGATGTACGCGATGCTCCAGTACTGCGGCAGCAGGCGCGAGATGATTTCCTTGAGGCGCGCGAGCAGGAGGTCGCCGCGGCGCTGGTCGGTACGGCGGAGCTGGTCGTAGGCGGGGACATCGAGGATGATGGCGAGGTAGTCCTCCTTGTTCTCGCGGTAGTTCACCTGATACTGCGTGCCCGCCATGAGCATGCCGCGGTAGTTCATGAGGCCGGTACCCTGGTCGATGAGTCCGAGGCTGTCCTGGAGGTCTTTCTGCGCGGCGGCATCGTCGAGATCCTCGAAGTAGCCTATGAGACCGGCGATGCCGCCGTTCAGGTAGATGGGGAACTTCGAGGCGCGGATGGCGTGCGGCGTGCCGCGCACGAGGCAGTGGCCGAGCGCGCCGCGGACGGGCTTGCCCTCTTTGATGACGGCGCGCTCAGCCGCGTGGAACGGTGTGTCGTCGATGTGCCAGCCCATCTCCTCGTCCGTCTTGCCGCGGAGCTCCTCGATGGAGGAGAGGCCGTAGTGATCGAGGAAGGCCTGGCTCGCGCCGAGGAAGCGGCGCGAGCCGTCCTTCCAGAAGAGCTTGAGGTCGGACTGCTCGAGCAGGGTGCTCCAAAGGAACTCGCTCTCGAGGCTTCCGCGCAGGGCGAGGCCCTCTTGCAGGATGCCGTAGCTTTTGAGGATCTCGCCGAGGAGCGCCGCGCGATCCGGTTGCTGGTCGAGGACGTCACGGCTGACGCAGAGCAGGATATCCTGCGCCTGCGTCTTGAAAAGGACGATGAAGATGAAGTTCAGCCAGCGGTAGCTGCCGTCTGTTTGCAGCACGCGGAACGGCGCGGCGACCTCGATGGAGCCGCTCTGCCGCGCCGTGCGGTAGATATTCTCCGCCTGGGTGAAGACGAGGTAGCGCTCGCGGTCGGCAGGATGGATGTAGTTCTTGGCAAAGTCCGCACGAGCCGTCTCGATGTCTGCCAGGTGCCGATTGGCAGACGTGTCCGGCAGCAGGGAGGAGATGATCTCGCAGACATCCTTTTGGTAATTCAAGTAATAGATGCCCTCGTAGAGGTGGAAGATGGTGCGCAGGATCTGGTCGAGCCGTCGCGATTCGTGGCCCTGCATCTCGCTGTCGTGCGTGATGTTATAGAGCTCGGCGCGGTAGATGCGCGTGGAGCCGAGATTCGCGATCGTCTGCAGGCGCAGGCGCATGTACTGGCCGCTGTCGACATAGGTCAGGGACTCCTGCCTGCCGCTTCTGATGGCGCGCTGCAGGAATCTCTGGAACCTCTCCCGCAGGTGGTAGGCGGGGGAGGCGAGGCTCCTGTTCACCTCGTCGAGGCCGTTG
Organism: Selenomonas bovis DSM 23594; assembly: GCF_000381005.1. Lineage (GTDB taxonomy): Bacteria > Bacillota > Negativicutes > Selenomonadales > Selenomonadaceae > Selenomonas_C > Selenomonas_C bovis. The sequence continues at coordinate 16,457 of NZ_KB908404.1, read as the reverse complement.
GTATGGATGGTACGGAGCGTGCGCTCGTAGGCATCGTTCATCTGCAGGATGCGGACAGAGGCGCCGTCGTCGAGGAGGATGGCGACGGGCGTCTCTGTCGTGATGTCGACGCAGCCCGCCTGCGCGAAGAGATAGGCGTCTGTGCGCGTCTCTGCAATCAGGTCGTGTTCCTGGCAGTGGAGGCGGAGCTCCCTGCGGCCCATAGGCTTGCCGAAAAAGTAGCCCTGGAGTTTCTCGCAGCCGATGGATTTCAGGAATGCGACCTGTTCAGCCGTCTCGACACCCTCGGCGAGCGTGTGCATGCCGAGCTCCTTTGCCATGGGCACGATGGCCGCGAGCAGCTTGCGGCTCGCGGCGTTGAACGAGCGCAGGAAGTTCATATCGAGCTTGATGACGTCGAACTGATAGTCCTTGAGGACGTTGAGCGAGGAGTAGCCGCTGCCGAAATCGTCGAGCCAGACCTGGTAGCCGTTCGCGCGGAATGCCTTGATGCCGTTTTTGATGAGATCGTCATCCTCGACGAGCGCGTTCTCGGTGATCTCGATGCACAGGAGATCGCGCGGCAGATCGTATTTCTGCACGATGTCCTCGACGATCTCGAGCGGGTTTGCGAGTGTGAAGTCGAGCCGGGAGAGGTTGAGAGAGACGGGCAGGCTCGGGCGTCCATCGTCGATGCGCTGGCGCAGATGATGGCAGACGCGGTCGATGACATAGGCATCGAGCTTGTGGATGAGGTGCGTTTCCTCGAGCACGGGGATGAAGTCCGCGGGCGAGAGGCGGCCATGCGTCGGGGACTCCCAGCGCGAGAGCGCCTCGACGCCGCAGATCTTTCCAGTGAGCGTGCGGATGACGGGCTGGTAGTAGACCTTGAGGAAGCCCTTTTGCAGCGCTTCGTCGAAGTGCTCGCGGATGTAGTGGCGGATGGCGTCGCGCTGGCCCATCTCCTCCGTGTAGGCGGCCCAGCAATGGTTCGCATCGCTCTTGACGGTATTGCAGGCGAGCTTCGCCTGGTCGAATCCATACTGGAAGATGGCGGCGTTGTTCTCTGATGTATCATAGAAACGGATGCCGGCTTTGAGCTCGATGCCGGAGTTCTGGATGTAGTCGGCGAAGGCCCGGCAGGCTGCGCTGACGCGCGTCGTCACATCGCTGCTGCCCGCGAGCATCGCGAAATTGTCCGCCGCGAGGCGGCCGATGAGGCGGCCCGGGAAATGCTCGCGGAGGATATGCGCGACCGTGCGCAGGCATTCGTCGCCGCGGGCGATGCCGTAGCTAGTGTTCAGTTTGCGGAAATTCGTGATGTTGAAATAGACGGGAACCTCCTGCAGGAACGTGCCGTTCCGTAGGTTCCGCTTCGCATGTGCGACGGCGGCGCAGAAGAACGCGTGCATGCCGGGCAGACCTGTCAGGGTATCGGTTTCATAGGCGTTGCGGCGCGTATCGGCATCGATGAGCGACATGTAGTAGAGCGGCCCGAGGTCGGCGTCTGTTCCCTGCTGCAGCGTGATTTCCACGCGGCGCAGATGGCCGAGCGCGGTGCGGTACTCGTAGCTGTAGAAGCGGTGGGGCGTATCCTTGGCGGTGGAGCAGCCCGCAAGCTCAGAGAGCGGCAGGTAGTCGTCTGGCTGCAGGAAGTGGGAGAAATGCGTGCCGATTTTCTCGCGCAGCTCGCGGAAGCTCTTGCACTGGTAGAGCGCGAGGGCGTCCTGATTGGCGAAGACGAGCTCCTCCGTGCCGTCCGCACGGAAGAGGAAGATGCCCGGCAGGATGTCATAGGCGGCATGGAGACGGGCTTTGATTTCAGCTGTCAGGGAAACGGGTGGATTGGAAGCATCGTTGTCTCGGCACATAAAAATTCCCCCTGCGTAGATGGAAAGATTGTCATTGAGTGATTGGGGCACCTCGGTCAGAAGCCTGTCTCGACGCCGCCGTCCGGGTCGCTCACGATGAGCTGCTGGCCGAGCATCGTCGTGAGGTCAGCGCGGCTGTGCGCGTAGGTCGGGCTCGTGATGTCCTGGCCCTCCATATAGCGTGAGGACGGCGCGTTGAGCAGGCCGCTCACGGTATCGTAGAGCATGTCGTTCGTGAAATAGCGGCTGCGGTGGTAGCGGATGGCGCGCGTGCGTCCCGGCAGCGCCGCGCGGTACGCGTCTGAGAGGTAGATGAACATCGGGATGCGCACCATGTCGAAGGAGAAGACGTCAGGATTATGCGAGATCGTGAGGTTCTCCCCGTGGTCGGAGAAATAGAGCATGGCCTGCAGGTGCAGGTTCTTCTGCGCGTAGTCGAAGATCTGGGAGAGGATGAAGTCCGTGTAGAGGATGCTGTTCGCGTAGGACTCCACGGAGGAAACCTCGCTCTCGCCGTGCCACTTCGAGAACTCCGTCGGATAGCGGTTATTGTAGTAGATGTGACTGCCCATGATGTGCAGCACGATGAAATTGTTCTGCGCCGGATCGACCGTCTCGAGGTAGTTCAGCAGCATCTCGTCGTATTTGTCGGAGAAGTTGTAGGAGTCGTCCGTCCATTCCGCGTGATCGGCCGTCTTGGCGACGAGCGTGATGGCGCTGTCATACTGGCCGTAGCGTCCCTGGTTGCTGAACCAGTACGTCGCGTAGCCTGCCTTTTTCGCGACGTCGAGGATGGAGGTCGAGTTGAAGAACTCCCTGTCGTTGTACTGGCTCTGCTCCGTGAGCGCGCGCTGCAGCACGGGCACGGTCTGCGACCAGCAGGAGTAAGCGTTCGTGAAGACGTTGAACGCGGGATTGGTGAGCTGGCTGTCGAGCCAGGGCGTATCCTCGAAGGGGAAGTCCGGTGTGAACGCATGCATGTAGTTGCGCGAGGCCGACTCGCCGATGACGACGATGACCGTGCCGGGCGCGCGCGTCGGCAGCGTCTGCGTGCCGTCGATGTCGAGCGCCGCGTAGCGGTCCTCGTGGCCGTCGCCGTAGGTCTGCGTCTCGGCGACATAGGTGCGGACGTCACTGACGAGGCCGCCGAACGAGGTCTGCGGCACATAGTAGAGCAGCGCGGCCGCGCCGAGGATCACGAGCAGCAGCGACGTCCCGAGCTGCGCGTCATCGCGTCCCTGCCGCCGCATCCGCCGCAGCAGGGCGGCATTCACGCGCGCGGCGCAGATGAGGAAGACGGCGAAGCAGGCGACGATGAGGAGCGCCGGCCCCGTGCCGACGTTCGACTCGATGAAATCGATGCTCTCGTGCCAGTTCGTGAGGTAGAGCGCCATGAGCGAGGCGGGCGAGAGGCAGTGCCAGACGATGCAGTAATAGGCGTACTGGATGAACGGCACGACGAGCGCGGCGAAATCGAGGAGCGCGAGCTGCGCGGCGGCGAGGCGCGTGTGCCGAGAGAATGCGAGTGCGGACGAGAGCCCCGTGAGCAGCAGGAAGATCGCCGTACCGACGACGAAGTCGAAGCAGATGAGCGACTGGTACCAGACGCTCTGATACGTCCAGGCGTAGAGCAGCGGAAAGGCGGAGCACCAGCCGAGCCCTGCGAAGAGATGGAAGAGCCCCGTCCGCTCGAAGAGCGATAGCCCTGTCGCCCGCTGTGCGAGCACGAGCAGCGCGAGCACCGGGAGCGCGATGGGCAGGAAATAGTCGGCGCCCATGTCCTCGCCGATGTCGCAGTAGAAGGCGATGAGGCAGATGAAATAGATGCAGGCAGCGGTCAGCTGTCGGATCAGCGTATCCTGCTGGTCGGGGGAGATTCTCATGACGTGTTCTTCCTTTATCTTCTTATATTTATGGCAACAAAAGACAAATTTCCTATGCTATTTTACATGAAATGCCTGTATTCGTCAATTTTCCATATTGCGTTCGCGGGGATTCTCTGCTACAATATGTTCCTGTCAGACATAACTAAAACCACAATATGTTGAGAAAAGGGAGGGAAACGCCCCCATTTAGGGGCGTACGATGATGTTGAAGACAGTAACGAAGCGCACGGGGTTCACGGTCCCCTACAACCGTGAGAAGATCTACAATGCCATCCGTGGGGCCAATGAGGATGGCAAGCAGCAGATGACGGAAAAGGACATCGACGAGGTCACGAGCCAGGTCGAGTGGGATTTTAAGGACCGCGAGAACGTGAGCGTCGAGGAGATCCAGGACATGGTCGAGCAGGAGCTCATGAAGTACGACTTCTACGACATCGCGAAGCGCTACATCATGTATCGCCAGCGCCACACGGAGCGGCGCAAGGCGCAGCAGCACCTCATGGAGACGTACCAGGACATCTTCTTCGCGCCCGCCGAGGACTCCGACCTCAAGCGCGATAACGCGAACATCAACACCGATGCCTCGATGGGCATCATGCTCAAGCTCGGCGCCGAGGGCGCGAAGCATTTCGTCGACAACTACGTGCTCGACGAGCGCTTCGCGGCGGCGGATAAGGAGAATTATATCCACATCCACGACAAGGACTTTTCTCTCATCACGTTCAATTGCTGCCAGATCGATCTTTTGAAGCTTTTCCACGGCGGTTTCTCGACGGGGCATGGGTTCCTGCGCGAGCCGAATTCCATCCGCGCCTACGCGAGCCTCGCCTGCATCGCGATCCAGAGCAATCAGAACGATATGTTCGGCGGGCAGAGCATCAACGCGTTCGACTACGCGATGGCGGAGGGCGTGCGCAAGTCGTTCCGCAAGGCGGTCGTTGACGAAGCGCGCAAGTCCATCATCTACCGCTTCGAGGAGGAGTCGTTCCTCAAGGAGGAGCCTTTTAAGACGGAGTTCCAGGATGTCATGGACCTCGATGACTGCCTCTACGCGGAACAGGTGGACTCAGAGCGCGGCAAGCGCGGCATCGAGGCGATCGGGCGCGCGCTCACGGAGCTGCTCGCGCGGTACGGCAAGCCGACGCGCGACGCCTATCTCGACGCGCGCAGCATCTACCGCCTCGCCTGCGCTGATGTCGAGGAGGAGACGCACCAGGCGATGGAGGCGCTCATCCACAATTTCAACACGCTCCACAGCCGCGCGGGCGCGCAGGTACCGTTTTCCTCCATCAACTACGGCATGGACACGAGCCCTGAGGGACGCCTCGCGACGCGCGAGACGCTCAACGCCATCTGGGCGGGGCTCGGCAACGGCGAGACGGCCATCTTCCCCATCTCCGTATTCCAGCTCAAGGCGGGCGTGAACTACAACCAGGGCGATCCGAACTACGACCTCTTCCTGCAGGCGTGCAAGACGAGCGCCAAGCGCCTGTTCCCGAACTTCGTCAACATCGATGCGCCGTACAACCTCCAGTATTACAAACCCGGCAACTACAACAGCTGCGTTGCGACGATGGGCTGTCGCACGCGCGTGATGAGCAACGTCAACGGCCCGGAGGAATCCGGCTCGCGCGGCAATTTCTCGTTCACGACCATCAACCTGCCGAAGCTCGCGATCGAGGCGAAGGGCGACGTGAAGAAATTCTTCGAGCTCTACGACCACTACATCACGCTCTGCCATGACTATCTGCTCGAGCGCCTGCACGTCATCGAGCAGAAGCATGTCTACAACTATCCGTTCCTCATGGGGCAGGGCGTCTGGATGGACTCGGAAAAGCTCAAGCCGACGGACTCCATCAAGGACGTGCTCAAGCACGCGTCGTACTCCATCGGTTTCTGCGGCCTCGCGGAGTGTCTCGTCGCGCTCACGGGCAAGCATCACGGCGAGAGCGAGGCGGCGCAGAAGCTCGGCCTCGAGATCGTCGGACACATGCGCGCGCGCACGGATGCCTACACCGAGGCGGAGCATCGCAACTGGTCGACGTTCGGCACGCCGGCGGAGAGCACGGCCGGCCAGTTCCAGCGCGCGAACCGGAAGAAATACGGCATCATCCCGGGTGTCACCGACCGCCCCTACATGACGAACAGCAGCCATGTGCCCGTCTACTATCCGATCAAGGCCATCGACAAGATCCGCATCGAGGCGCCGTACCACGCGCTCGAGAACGCAGGCCACATCGCCTACATCGAGATGGACGGCGACCCGACGAAGAACGTCAAGGCGTTCGAGGCTGTCGTGCGCGCGATGCACGACGCCGACATGGGCTATTTCTCCATCAACCATCCCGTCGACCGCGATCCTGTCTGCGGCTATACGGGTATCATCGAGAACGAGTGCCCGCACTGCCACCGCAGGGAGATCGAGCACGGCCACCTGGTCGTGCCGCGCATGAAAGCGTGAGTGTATGAAGAATCTCGTCGAACAACTGCAGGCGAAGGAGGGGTTCTCACCGTCTGAGTGCATCCTCGCTGATTTCCTGCTTGGGAATTTCCGGCTGCTCGCCGGGATGTCGACGCGTCAGCTCGCGAAGGAGACGTATACGAACTCCGCGGCCATCGTGCGCTTCAGCCAGAAGCTCGGCTTCGGCGGCTATACGGAGTTCAAGGTGCAGTTCCTCGCGGAGATGATGGAGCGCATCCGCAATCCGCAGGTGACGGATTTCTCCATGACGGACCGCGACACCGTCCAGTCGCTCATGGACAAGGTGACGGGCCTCGAGGTCGAGGCGCTCCGCTCGACGCGGGGCATGCTTGACGCGGCGCAGTTCATGCGCGCGCTCGCCATGCTCTCCAAGGCCCAGCACATCGACTTCTACGCGATGGATGAGAACCTCAACATCGCGCAGATGGCCGCCTCCGGATTCCTCATGGCGAACAAGGGGACGACCGTCCATCCGGCGATGACGATGCAGTACCTCTCCGCGGCGGGCATGCAGAAGGGGCACGTCGGCTTCTTCATCAGCCGCACGGGGGAGAACCGCATGCTCATCGACATCGCGCACCTCCTGCGCCTGCGCTCCGTGCCGCGGCTGCTGATCACATCGGCGCCATCGAGCACGCTCGCGTCCCTCGCGGACGTGACGTTCCCCGTCGCGACCGTCGATACGATGGAGAAGCTCGGCCCGCGCATCTTCCTGCTCGGCGCGAAGTATGTGACGGATCTTCTTTTCGCAGTCCTCATGACGCGGCTCGATTTCTCCGACGCGAAGAAAAAGGAACAATGGCTCAACGGCCATTTCCATTATTGATTGTTTTTGACCAAAACGCCTCAGCGCTTGCTGGGGCGTTTTTTTGTAGCGCTGTTACAGGCGACACTTTTTATGAAAGAAAAATGAAACAGCATTGTTTCTTATTGTTTCCTTCCTGTTGAGCGGGAGAAGCTCCTTTGTTATGATGGCATTGTTCTTGAGGAGCATAGAGATCGCAGACGCTTCTCAGACATATCACCCATACGGTACCAAATGGGGAGAAGGCTACATGCACAAACGTCCGCTTAGTGGACATTGTGCATCGCCCTTACGATAAATAGGAGGGAACTATATGGATCGACAGAAACTCTTTGACAGCTTCATCGAGTTCATGGGACGATTTGCGCAGCTCAAGGCGGTTGCCGCGCTGCGTGACGGCTTCATCATGACGACGCCGTTCACGATCTGCGGCTCGGTGTTCCTGCTGCTGGCCAATCTCCCAGTGCCAGGTTACGGTGATTTCATGAGCTCGCTGTTCGGCAAGGACTGGACGGCGCCGCTCAACGCTGTGGCCGGCGGTACGTTCAGCGTACTCGCGCTCATCGTTGTATTATCCATCACCTATAAGTATGTGGAGAATGAAGGCTGTGACGCGATGATGGCGGCCATCCTCGCGCTCTCGACATTCCTGATCCTGATGCCGCCGACCATCACGACGAAGGAGGGCGCCATCGTCGGCGACATCATCCCGAAGGCCTGGGCGGGCAGCAACGGCGTCATCACCGCCATCCTGATCGCGTTCTTCGTCTCGTGCGTGTTCTGCTACTTCGAGAAGCACCACATCGGCATCAAGATGCCGGATGCCGTGCCGCAGGGCGTGGCGCGCGCGTTCTCCGCGCTCGTGCCGGGCATGGTGTTCTTCACGACGGCGTCCGTGCTCTACGGCCTCTGCCACTACGTCGGCGCGACGACGCTGCCGGAGCTCATCTTCAAGGTCATCCAGACCCCGCTGCAGGGCCTCTCGGACTCGCTTGCGGGCGGCACGATCATCGTCAGCCTGCAGAGCATCCTCTTCTGGGCCGGCATCCACGGGCCGAACGTCGTCGGCGGCGTCGTGAGCCCGCTGCTCATCGCGAACTCGCTCGACAACCAGCATCTGCTCGATATGGGCATGTCGCTCGTCAACAACCCGCAGGCGAAGATCTTCACCTGCCAGATCAACGATGTCTTCGTCAAGAGCGGCGGCTGCGGCCTCACGTTGGGGCTGCTGATCGCGGGCCTCTTCACGGCGAAGTCCGACCAGCTCAAGTCGCTGATGAAGATGGCGTTTGTGCCGGGACTTTTCAACATCAACGAACCGATCATCTTCGGCCTGCCGATTGTCTTCAATCCGTATCTCTTGGTGCCGTTCGTGCTCGTGCCGCTCTTTGCGATGTTCATCACCTGGTTCGCGATTTCCACGGGTTTCATGGCGCCGTTCAGCGCCGTGCAGGTACCGTGGACGACGCCGCCGGTCATTGCGGGCTTCCTGCTCGATGGCTGGCAGGGCGCGGTCATCCAGATCGTGAACCTGGTTATGGCGACGGCAATCTACTTCCCGTTCCTGAAAGCACAGGATAGAGCATTCCTGAAAGAAGAGCAGGAGAACGAAGCAGAGCAAGCATAACAATATAGAAGAAATCTGTATAGGGGATTCATGAAGAAGTGAAAGAGAGGATGGGTATTATGAAGAAGAAACTCGAAAAGACCTTGGCCATGAGCGTGCTGCTGGCGCTCGGCAGCACGGGCTGCGTCTTTGCCGCGCCGGCGGCGGAGGACACGGACGCCCGCATCGCGGCGCTCGAGCAGCAGCAGCAGGAACTCGCGAAGGAGCTCAAGGCCCTCAAGAGCGAGAACAAGAAGCTCAAAAACCAGAGCAACAGCCAGAAGAAGCAGATCACGGGCATGAAGAACAGCGTCAATGAGGCGCTGAACCGCTTTTCGCTGCATGGCTTTGGCCGCGCTTCCTGGGACAATGACAACATCAAGGGGTATATTGATAAAAACGATAATAACCGCTACTACCTTGATTTAGAGGGAAAATTCCAGGTCAACAAGGACTGGAGCTTCAATTTCCAGAGTGAGACAAATCACCGCTACAAACACCTCGTGCAAGAGGATGGTACAGCTAAATATCATCAGGGACATGATGATTCCGATGGTGTGATCCAGCGCGTTTGGGCAGAGGGAAAGGTCGGCGTTGTCAATGTAGATATTGGCCGTCGTTGGCGCGGACTCGGTTTCCAGAATGTGCTGCTCGGCAACGAGACGGACGGCGTCGTGCTCAGCACGCCGATTCCTGGCAGCAAACTGACGGGCAAGGCTTTCGTGCTGACGCCGACGGATGCAGGATATGATTTCACGCTCATGGGTGTAGGCGCCCAGGGTCAGGTAGGGCATGGACTCCAGGTCTCTTTGGCAGCCGTCAAGACGAATATCAGCAGGAATGACAGGATGGGAGAGAATGTCTATGATGATAAAACTCCCCATGATCCGCGTCACAATACGGCAGGCTCTTTTGGTTATGTACTCAGTGCGATGTGGAATCCGATGAAGAATATCTTCCTCATCGGCGACTATGCGCGCACGAATATGAAACCCTACGATACGGCTTGGGATTCTTGGATGCCCGCAGAACAGCAGCATCGCGTGAGACAAGGCAATGATTATATGACGTTCCGCGTGAACTATCGCTGGTCGAACATCAATGATCCGGGATCGTTCCAGCTCTATAGCCGTTATTACAATTATTCGAGTAACGAAAACGATTTGGTCGGTATGTTCGGTGACAAGGAGTGGGGTCTCCTGCAGCCGGGTTCGCATGGGTGGGTTTTCGGGTTCAAGTACGTGCCTGCCAAGAATATCGAGTGGGAAACCATGTACGAGTATGCGACAGCGCATAATGGGCTTTGGAACAAGAAGAATGAAACGTACCATCGCCATTTCCTGCGCACACAGATCGACTATCATTTCTGAGCCTGTCTGATGCCGCCCTGCGCGGCGCGACGCATGTATCCTTGCGAAAAGATCAGCAGCGCTCGATGCTTTGAACTTTATTTATCCAATAAGGAGTGTTCCTCAATGAAAAAAATTGTGTTGCTTTGTGCCTCCGGCATGTCGACGAGTATTCTCGTGAAAAAGATGAAGGAGGCTGCTGCTGCCGCTGGCAAGGACTACGAGATTGCCGCTTACTCCGCCTCGGAGGCGGCCACGAAGGCTGCGGACGCCGACGCGGTGCTGCTCGGTCCCCAGATCCGTTTCTCCAAGGACAAGATCGCCGCGGAGCTGCCAGGCGTGCCGGTCGAGGCCATCGACATGCGCATGTACGGCCGCATGGACGGCAAGGGCACGGTGGAACTCGCTGAGAAGATCATGAAGGGGTGAGCGACATGGGTGATTTAGAGCAGATTGCTTTCCAGATCATCTCGATGGTCGGTACGGCGCGCAGCTCCTACATCGAGGCCATCCAGGCCGCGAAGCAGGGTGACTACGCCAAGGCGGAGCAGCTCATCAAGGAAGGCGACGAGGCATTCGTCGAGGGGCATGACGCGCACACGAGCCTGTTGACGCGCGAGGCGTCGGGCGAGAAGAACATCGTGAGCCTGCTCATTCTCCACGCGGAGGATCAGCTCATGAGCGCGGAGGCCTTCAAGACCATCGCGCTGGAGTTCATCAGCGTCTATCAGCGTCTGGACGGCAAGGAGGAGACAGTATGAGTTTTCCGAAAGGATTTCTTTGGGGCGGTGCGGTCGCCGCGCATCAGCTCGAGGGCGCGTGGCAGGCAGGCGGCAAGGGGCCGTCGGTCGCTGACGTCATGACGGTCGGCGGCCCCGGCGTGCCCCGCGAGATCACGGATGGCGTCCTGCCCGGGAAGTACTATCCGAACCACGAGGCGATCGACTTCTATCACCACTACAAGGAGGATATCGCGCTGCTCGCGCAGCTCGGTTTCAAATGTTTCCGCACCTCGATTGCCTGGACGCGCATTTTCCCGAACGGCGATGAGGAGACGCCGAATGAGGCCGGTCTCAAGTTCTACGATGACCTCTTTGATGAGATGCATAAGTACGGTATGGAGCCGGTCATCACCCTCTCGCATTTCGAGCTGCCGTATCATCTGGTGACAGAGTACGGCGGCTGGCGCAGCCGCAAGCTCGTCGATCTTTTCGTGCGCTTCGCCGGGGTCTGCTTCGAGCGCTACAAGGACAAGGTCAAGTACTGGATGACGTTCAACGAGATCAACAACCAGCGCAATCTGGACGATCCGTTCGCGTCGTTCACCAACTCGGGCGTGCGCTACGAGGAGGGCGAGGACCGCGAGGCGGTGCTCGCGCAGGTCGCGCACCATGAGTTCATCGCCTCGGCCAAGGCCGTCGTGCTCGGTCACAAGATCAATCCTGATTTCGAGATTGGCTGCATGCTCGCGATGTCGCCTGTCTACCCGGCCTCGTGCCGGCCGCTCGACCAGATCGCGGCGCTCAAGGAGATGGATCGGACGTTCGCGTTCGCCGATGTCCAGTGCCGCGGCCACTATCCCGCGTATCTCCTGCGCGAGTGGGAAAGAAAGGGATTCAAGCTGCAGGTCGAGGACGGCGATATGGCGCTGCTCGAGGCGAGCAAGGTCGATTATTTCGCGCTCTCCTACTACATGAGCTTCGTGAGCGAATATGACGCGGCGGCGCCCGGGGCGCGCAAGGAAGTCCCGAATCCCTATGTCAAGGCCTCGGACTGGGGTTGGCAGATCGATCCGGTCGGCCTGCGCTACACGCTCAACGTGCTCTCCGAGCGCTACGAGCTGCCGCTGATGATCGTCGAGAACGGCATCGGCCTGCATGAGCAGCCCGCATCTGACGGCATCGTGCACGACGATGAGCGCATCCGCTATTTCGCCGCGCACATTGAGCAGATGAAGCGCGCGGTCGAGGAGGACGGCGTCGCACTCATGGGCTACTGCCCCTGGGGCCCCATCGACCTCGTCTCGGCGAGTACGGGCGAGATGGAGAAGCGCTACGGTTTCATCTATGTGGACAAGGACAACAAGGGAAACGGTACGCTCAAGCGCGTGCCGAAGAAATCTTTCTATTGGTATCAGCACGTCATCAAGACGAACGGGGAGGACCTCTCCGTAGAGGATGTACCTGCGACACAGGAATGAATGTCGCATCTCATTCGCGGTGCGGCCTGCGCCGCGCGCGTGACAGAATGAAAAGGAGGAAGATTCTCATGAAGATGAAAAAACATATGCTGGCAGCAGCCGTACTCGCGGCGGCGCTTTCGCCGCTCGCGTCTGTGGCACCGGCGCAGCCCGTGGCGGGCATCGCCTATGCGTCTCCGGCGGCGGAGACGCAGGCAAGCGACGCGTTCTCGGTGGATTTCAAGAAGGGTTGCCCGGCGCTCTTCGAGGCGTCCGACGGCTGGACGAACGGCAATCCGTTCAACGTGTTCTGGCACAAGGGCAATGTGACGTTCGAGGACGGAGAGATGCAGCTCATCATTGATAACGACGATCAGCAGAGCCAGGTGCCGTATTCCGGCGGCGAGTTCCGCAGCAAGCAGTTCTATGGCTACGGCCGTTATGAGGTCTCGATGAAGGCCATGAAGAACGACGGCGTCGTCTCCTCGTTCTTCACGTACACCGGCCCGAGCGACAGCAATCCCTGGGATGAGATCGACGTCGAGGTGCTCGGCAAGGACACGACGAAGGTGCAGTTCAACTATTTCCGCAACGGACAGGGCGGACATGAGCACATGTACGATCTCGGCTTCGACGCGTCGGAGGATTTCCATACGTACGCGTTCGAGTGGCACAAGGACAAGATTATCTGGTTCGTCGACGGCAAGGAGGCTTACCGCATCGAGGGCGCGAACATGCCTGTGACGAAAGGCAAGATCATGATGAACGCTTGGGCGGGCAAGAACGTCGATGACTGGCTCAAGGCGTTCGATGACTCCGATCTGCCGATCATGGCGGAGTATCAGTGGGTGAAGTACACGCCGTCGGAGGACTGAGCCGATGAAATCATATAAGATGAAACGGCTCGCGCGCCTCGTGCTCGCAGGCTCGGCGCTCGCCGCCAGCTGCCTGACGGCAGCGCCGGTGACATTCGCGGCGGACGCGGCGGCTGCGGCTGCCGCGCCGGAGGCCGGCCTCCATGTCGACCAGGTGGGCTATCTCACCGGACATGAGAAGAAGGCGGCGGTCAAGGACAGCGGGGAGACCGCGTTCTCCATCGTCGATGCGGCGACGGGGGCGACGGTCTACGAGGGGAAGCTCTCAGCGGCGAAGCTCGATGCGCTCTCCGGCGAGCGCCTGCGGCAGGCGGATTTCTCCGCGCTGCGCAAGGCCGGTACGTACCGCCTGAAGGTGGGCGCGCAGACCTCCTATCCCTTTGCCATCGGCGACAATGTCTACGCGAAACCCGCGGTCTACGCCTGGCGTTCCTATACGCTCGCGCGCAGCAACACGCCCATCGACGATCCCGTGACGGGGCTGCATCTCGCGGGCGGTCATCCGCAGGATAAGGCGGCTGAGGTCTATTTCACCGACGCGCTGAACAAGAAGGGCGACAAGCTCGATGCGACGGGCGGCTGGTATGATGCCGGCGACTACGGGAAATACATGACGACGGCCGCCATCGCCTCGGCGCAGCTCCTCATGGCCTATGAGGAGGAGCCGGGTCATTTCCGCGCGGGACAGCTCGTGTTCCCCAAGGGCGTCAAGGCGGAGAAAGGCCTGCCTGACGCGCTCTCCGAGGTGAAGTTCGAGCTCGACTGGATGCAGAAGCTCCAGCGCAAGGACGGCAGCACGTTCCACAAGGTGGCGGGCATGACGTGGCCGGGATTCGACAAGTCTCCGGACACGGACACGCAGCCGCGCTTCGTGTTCGGCAACTGCTCCTCTAGCTCTGCGATGTACGGCGCGAGCCTCGCCATCGGCGCGCGCGTCTACGCGCCGTTCGACGCGCGCTACGCGCGCCAGCTGCGCAAGAACGCCGAGCGCGTCTGGAGCTATCTCGAGCAGCACCCCGAGCCGCTCTACCGCACGGACGAGGGGCAGGAAAGCGGCTCCGGCCCGTACAACAAGGCGACGGATCTCGAGGAGCGCATCTGGCTTGCCGCGGAGATGTTCCGCACGACGGGCGACAAGAAGTACGAGGCCTATCTCAAGAAGGTCAGCGACCGCTTCACGCAGAAGCCGGGCTTCTACACCTGGGACAACTGCCTCGCGCTCGGCCAGTACGCGTATCTGAGCGCCGCTGGCGCAGATCCCCTGCTCACAGGGCAGGTGCGCCGCGCGTTCCTCGGCTACGCGGACGAGCTGCTCGCCAAGACGGAGAAAGATCCATTCGGTTGCGCGCTCTCGGCGGAGGAGTATACCTGGGCCTCGACGAAGAACGCGCTGACGGAGGGCTCTCTGCTCCTCATGGCGAACCGCATCGCGCCCAATCCTGCGTATGTAGAGGGAGCGCTCTCGCAGCTTCATTATCTCTTCGGGCGCAACAGCCTCGACAAATGCTTCATGACGGGCGTGGGCAGCAATATGCCGCTCCACCCGCACAACCGCATCCATGAGAGCACGGGCGCCTATGTACCAGGCCTCGTCGTCGGCGGGCCGAACCACGTCAGCGGCGGCGATCCCGACCAGACGAAATACCTCGAGAGCGGCAAGATCCCCATTGCCAAATCGTATCTCGATGTGCTGATGTCCTGGTCGACGAACGAGTACGCGATCGATTACATCGCGCCGGCCGCTTACCTCCTGGCTTATTTTGCGGAGCCGGCAGCGTTCACTGCTGACACGCTGAAATAAGGAATACCTCCTTTTTCTTCCCAATTTTCTATTTCCGCAACTGCAGCGGGCTCATGTGTCACCCCCCTCCCCAAAAAAAAGGCGCATGAGCCCGCTGCTTTTTGTCCGCATGATATGCGTGTAACATTGTCAAGGGGCGCCGTTTGCGGTAGAATGAATGAGAAGCACGGAGACAATGCTTCTTTGGGCAGCGGCGCGACAGGCCGCGCAATCTTTTTCAGGAGGATGATATTGATGAAGATATTCCATACGGACAAGGCGCCGGCCGCGGTCGGCCCGTACAGCCAGGCGGTCGCGGCAGGCGGCATGCTCTATCTCTCCGGCCAGATCGCCATCGATCCCGCTGCGGGAAAGATCGTCGCGGCGGATATCGCCGGCCAGGCCGAGCAGTGCTGCCGCAACGTCGAAGCCGTGCTCGCGGCCGCGGGCGCGGGCATGGAGCATGTCGTCAAGACGACCTGCTTCCTCGCGGACATCGGCGACTTCCAGGCCTTCAACGCGGTCTATGCGAAGCATTTCGTCTCCAAGCCCGCGCGCAGCTGCGTCGCGGTCAAGGATCTGCCGGCCGGCGCGCTCTGCGAGGTCGAGGCCATCGCAGAATGCCCTAGAGAGATGAAATGATATAAAAATAGAATAAATATACCCAAAAAACAGGATAATTAAGACAAAAGACGGATGCAACCCAACAGAAAACATGATATGATAGTGCCATCAAGGGAAAAGAGAGGCAAGCGTCTCATTCTATTTCTCTAGGGGGTATCGTGTATGTTTATGAAAAAGGGGAAACTCTGTGCGGCGCTGCTCGCCATGAGCATCGCTATCGGTGGTGCGAGCTTCCAGATGGATGCGGAGGCTGCGACGCGCGCGGAGATCGGGCAGATTTCCGTGAATCAGAAGGGCTCTAATTTCCAGTATTGGAACAAGGATGCCGCTTCCTACAAGGCACTCACGAACTATGTGAAGACGGTGACGAACAAGAAGAGCGCGGATTACATCCCGCCGGAGGATCGCGTCGCTGTCTTCGATATGGACGGAACGCTGCTCGGCGAGCGCACGCCTTCGTATTTCGAGTGGATGATGTATGTGCATCGCGCACTCCATGACCCGAGCTATACGCCGTCTGAGGAGGACCGCGCCTACGCGAAGGTCGTAGAGGATGCCATTTATGCGCACGCGATTCCGGGCGATATGGAGCGCAAGGAAGCGAAGTCACAGGCTTCCGTCTTCGCCGGTATGACGATTCCTGAGTATGACGACTATGTGCGCCAGTTCATGGAGACGCCGGCGGAGGGACTCACGAACCTCAAGCGCGGCGAGGAGTTCTACCTGCCGATGGCTGAAGTCGTCTCCTATCTCAAGGCGAACGACTTCGATGTCTGGATCGTCTCCGGCTCGGATCGCGAGGCGCAGCGCGTGCTCATGGAGGGTGTGCTGCCAATCGAGCGCGACCACTTCATCGGCACGGATGCCTGGATCCTCGCCTCGGGACAGGGCGATACCGACGGGCTCGACTACGTCTACAATCAGAAGGGGCTGTTGCACGTATCAACAACGTGTAGCAGCCCCTTTTAGTTTGCAAAAAAATGTTGCCAAGGACTTAAAAATCCTTGGCAACAGGCGTAAA
>NZ_KB908403.1:32045-33192 GCF_000381005.1 Selenomonas bovis DSM 23594 | reverse complement strand
TGGACGTTTGTGCGTTGAGTTTCCAAGTTTTGGAAACAATCATGCGTGATCGCATGATAGACTTGACGGCATCTCGCCGTCTTTTTTATTTGGGCCTCACCTGGTGTCGGCAGATCGCGCAGCCCAGCCGTTAAGGAAGCACGGATTCATTCAGCACTCCGTCTTCACGCGTCTGCGCTGTCCTCTCGCCCTCGACAATCCTCAGCACAAAACGCGATGGAGCGTTTTGCCGCTACGCTTCCGGTTTGTCTCCGAAGAGTACAGCGCAGACGCGCAAATCCGGAGCACCTCATTTCATCAGTGCTTCCTTAAGCAAAAATTTTTTGCTGAGGTTGTATCTCCTCCCGCTCACGGCATATCTTTGAGTGAAAGGAGGTGAGCAGCATGGCAAAGAAAAGCGAGCAGGCGACGAAGCTCGTGCTCAAGGTCGTGACGGGGCAGAAGGCCGACGGCACGCTGAGCACGGCGCAGCGCGCGTTTGCGGGCATGAATCCGGCGCTTGCGGATGAGGATATCCTCTCCATCGGCACGAAGCTCGGCGCGCTCCAGCGCTACGAGATCGCGGCCGTCGGCCGCACGGACAGCGCGCAGATCGTCGCGGAGTGAGACGGTCCGCCCTCTAGCGGCGGATGATGTCACAGGCGGCACATAGGTGCAGCGGCGGGCGGCGGGCAATATAGACGGGCTGGCGAAGAGACGGGAGGCGCGCATGAGAAGCACGCGCGGCGTGTGATGGAAGCGCGGGCAACCTCTGTAAACTCACGGCAGCCAGGCGATAGGAAAGGAGGGAATACCATGGCAAAGTCTCTGAAGATGATCTTCCAGACGGAGGCAGGCAAGACGGCGACGCTGTCGCTGGCGGAGCCGAAGGACGGCCTCACGAAGGCGGAGGTGCAGACGGCAGTCGATGAGATGGTCGCGAAGAAGGCGGTCGTCATCGGCAGCGCTGCGGCCACGGGCGTCAAGGAGTTCTACGTGCAGAACTCCGAGCGCGTGGAGCTCGCCTGAGGCGAGTGACGGCAGGCAGGGGAGACGCGTTCCCAGGTGGGAGCGTGTCTCTTTTTGCTATGTAAATCCCCAAGAGCGCAAGCCGCAGGCGCAGCGCGATTGGCCGGATTTACTGCAAGGGCGGGCGCACCATGTCCAC
>NZ_KB908403.1:0-31760 GCF_000381005.1 Selenomonas bovis DSM 23594 | reverse complement strand
CTATGTAAATCCCCAAGAGCGCAAGCCGCAGGCGCAGCGTGATTGGCTGGACTTACTGTAAGGGCGATGCACCATGTCCACGAAGTGGCCGTTTGTGCATGTAGCTTTGTTGTTTCTGGAGTCTCTGCTGCGTGCCGGCTGGTGCCGTCATTTTTGCGTTTTTACTGAGGAAATGATATAATAGAGTGCTGGATTTACTGTAAGGGCGATACACAATGTCCACGAAGTGGCCGTTTGTGCATGTAGCTTTGTATAGATTCGCCTTCGGGCGGTTATTTTCGGGGAAGCGCGATCTTTCCGGTGCCATCTGTCTGGGTGCGGTTCTGGCCGTACTGCGGGATTGGCGCAGCTGCGTGGAGAGATGATGTCTTTCGGCAGCGCTTCTTTCCTAATGAGTTTGAGGTGAGATTGTGGATTTTGGTCAAGGCAAGATCGTGCCGGTGAATCTCGAGCACGAGATGAAGAACTCGTACATCGACTACGCGATGAGCGTCATCGTGGCGCGCGCGCTGCCGGATGTGCGCGACGGTCTGAAGCCGGTGCACCGCCGCATCCTCTATGCGATGCAGGAGGCGGGCATGGGCTCGACGAAGCCCTACAAGAAGTCGGCGCGTATCGTCGGCGAGGTTCTCGGTAAGTATCATCCGCATGGCGACAGCTCGGTCTACGACGCGATCGTGCGTATGGCGCAGGATTTCTCCATGCGCTATATGCTCGCGGACGGGCACGGCAACTTCGGTTCGGTCGACGGCGATCCGGCGGCCGCGATGCGCTATACCGAGGTGCGCATGTCGAAGATCGCGGAGCTCATGCTGCAGGACATCGACAAGGAGACGGTGGACTTCGTCCCGAACTACGACGAGTCGCTGAAGGAGCCGTCGGTGCTGCCGGCGAAGTTCCCGCAGCTGCTCGTGAACGGCACGAGCGGCATCGCGGTCGGTATGGCGACGAACATCCCGCCGCACAACATGGGCGAGGTCATCGACGGCACGCTCATGCTCATCGACCACCCGGAGGCGACGGTCGAGGATCTCATGCAGGTCATCAAAGGGCCGGACTTCCCGACGGCGGGTCTCATCCTCGGCAGCGAGGGCATCAAGAGCGCCTACACGACGGGACGCGGCGTCATCAAGATGCGCGCGAACGCCCGCATCGAGACGCTCTCGAACGGCAAGCCGCGCATCATCGTGACGGAGCTGCCGTACCAGGTGAATAAGGCAAAGCTCGTCGAGAGCATCGCGCAGCTCGTGCGCGACAAGGAGATCGAGGGCATCACGGCGCTCAACGATGAGTCGGACCGCAGCGGCATGCGCATCGTCATCGACCTGCGCCGCGACGCGAACGCGAACGTCATCCTCAACCAGCTCTACAAGCATACGAAGCTGCAGGACAGCTTCGGCGTCATCATGCTCGCTCTCGTCGACGGCAAGCCGCAGGTGCTGAACCTCAAGCAGGTGCTCCATTACTACATCAAGCACCAGGAGGACGTCATCACCAGGAGGACGCGCTACGAACTCAAGAAAGCAGAGGCGCGCGCCCATATCCTCGAAGGTCTCACGATCGCGCTCGACCATCTCGACGCGGTCATCACGACCATCCGCGAGAGCCGCACGGCTGAGATCGCGAAGACGGCGCTCATGGAGGGCTTCAAGCTCAGCGACAAGCAGGCGCAGGCCATCCTCGACCTCCGTCTGCAGCGCCTCACCGGCCTCGAGCGCGAGAAGATCGAGCAGGAGTATCAGGAAACTCTCGCTGCCATCGAGGAGTACAAGGCCATCCTCGCGGACGAGTCGCGCATCCTCGGCATCATCAAGGATGAGCTCACCGAGGTCAAGAAGAAATTCGGCGACGCGCGCCGCACGAAGCTCACGATCGACACGAGCGAGATCAACGTCGAGGACCTCATCGCCGAGGAGGACGTCGTGATCACGCTCACGCACAACAACTACATCAAGCGCATCCCGCTCGATACGTACCGCCGCCAGAACCGCGGCGGCAAGGGCGTCAAGGGCATGCCGACGAAGGAGAAGGATTTCGTCGAGGACATGCTGATTACGACGACGCACCACACGATCCTCTTCTTCACGAACCGCGGCCGCGTCTACCATCTCAAGGCGTACGAGATCGCCGAGGCGAGCCGCACGGCGAAGGGAACGGCCATCATCAACCTGCTGCAGCTGCAGCAGGGCGAGAGCATCCGGGCCATCATCCAGGTCAAGGAGTTCAACCCGGACGACTATCTCTTCATGGCGACGAAGAAGGGCATCGTGAAGAAGACGAGCATCATTGAGTTCCAGAACCTGCACAAGGGCGGACTCAACGCCATCAACCTCGATGAGGACGACGACCTCATCGGCGTCAAGTTCACGAGCGGCGCGCACGATGTCATCCTCGGCACGAAATGGGGCATGGCCATCGCCTTCAGCGAGGACGATGTGCGCGCGATGGGCCGTCCGGCGCACGGCGTGAAGGGCATCCGCCTCAACGACGGCGACGAGGTCATCGGCATGGACACGCTCAAGCAGAACGCCGAGGTGCTCACGGTCACGGCCGAGGGCTACGGCAAGCGCACGGAGACGGGCGAGTACCGCCTGCAGACGCGCGGCGGCAAGGGCCTCATCAACCTCAAGGTCACGGAGAAGACGGGCGACGTCATCGGCCTGCGCGTCGTGCATCCTGACCAGGAGCTCATGCTCATCACGGCGGGCGGCATCGTCATCCGCACGAACATCAGCGACATCAGCGTCATCAGCCGCAACACGCAGGGCGTCAAGCTCATGGATACGGCAGACGGCGACGTCGTCGCCTCGATGGCCATCCTCGATCAGAAGGACTGAGCCGCGGGACGATGAAAAAGGCACTTCCTGCCATCGTAAGATGGCGGGAAGTGCCTTTTCTTTCGCACGGTCGTGCTTTTTCCCGTAAGGGGAAGGCACAATATCCGCGAAGTAGAGGCTTGTGCATGTAACTTTCAGAATGCTTTCTCGTAGAGGTCGAGCACGTCGCTCTTTTTCGTGGCGCGCGGGTTGACGGCGATGTTGCCGCTCTTCATGGCGTCGTCGGCCATGGCGTCGAATTTGTCTTTGGTGACGCCCGCCTCGCTGAGGCTCGCGGGGATGCCGAAGCTGGCGTTGAGTTCCTTGAGGACGGCGACGAGGTCGATGGGCTCGAAGTCCTCGCCCGCGGTGGTTTCGGCGACGTAGTTGTAGATTTTCTTGTATTTGCCGTTGTCGGCGAGGGCGTTGAACTCCATGATGGTCGGCAGGAGGATGGCGTTGGCGACGCCGTGCGGGACGTCGAAGTAGGCGCTGACGGGGTGGCTCATGGCGTGGACGTCGCCGAGGCGCGCCCAGGAGAAGGCGATGCCGGCGAAGAGGGAGCCGGTGAGCATGGCCTGTGCAGCGTCGATGTCGGTACGGTTCGCGACGTAGCGGCGGATGTTTTTGCCGATGAGCTCGAGGGCCTTTTCCGCCATGGCGTCGGAGAACGGGGAGGCCGCGCGCGAGATGTAGGACTCGATGGCATGGACCATGGCGTCGATGCCGCAGGCGGCGGCGACGCCCGCGGGCGCGGTCGTGAGGAAGTCGGGATCGAGGATGGCGTAGCTCGGGATGAGCTTGTAGCTGAAGACGGTGAGCTTGTAGTTCCTCGCGTGGTCGGTGATGACGGAGAAGGCGGTGACCTCAGAGCCGGTGCCCGCGGTGGTCGGGATGGCGATGAGGGGGATGATGTCGCCGGGGACTTTGTCGGCGCCTTCGTAGTCGGTGACGCTGCCGCCGTATTTCGCGACGACGGCGACGGCTTTGGCGACGTCCATCGGGGAGCCGCCGCCGAAGGCGACGATGAAGTCGGCGCCGCTTTCCTTGAAGGCTTTGGCGGCTTTGTCAACGGTGGCGACGGAGGGGTTGCCCTCGGTCTCGCTGAAGGCGTCGGAGGGGATGCCTTTCGCGGCGAGGAGGTCGGCGCAGTGCTGGACGTGGCCCATTTTCGTGAGGTGCGGGCCGGAGATGATGAAGGCGTGGGTGCCGCCGAGTTTCTTGGCGGCGTCACCGAGCTTTTCCGCCGTGCCGCGGCCGACGAGGATGTCCTGGGGGATGGAGAAGCGGAATTCGTTCATGGGTGGTCTTCCTTTCGTGGGCTGTTTTGATGAAATGAAGTTGATGCCGTGAAAGCATCGCTACGCTCGGCGGAAGAGGTGCTCTACCGCGAATCATGTTTTTGGCACAGTCTTCCGCCGTGCAATACCTCTTCCACCGCTACGCGGTCCCCCTCCCGGGGCTGCCACTGGCAGCCCGCGCTGACGCGCCCCCTGAGGAGAAGGTATGGTTTTAGCCATTCAACGGTAAGAGGCAAAAACCTTGCACGAATCAGTGGTTCCTTAGGGAACTGCTCGTTCGTCAGGCTGTGGTCAGGCGGCGCTCGGCGAGGATCTTGTTGATGGCGTCGTCGATGGCGCGGTCGAGGGCCACGGAGATTTCTTCGTCGCTCGACTGGAGGGCGGCGGCGTCTTCGTCGGAGATGATGTCGATGAGGAGGCCGAAGCGTTCTTGGTATTTATTTTTGCAGGCGATGGCGAAGATGATGCCGAGGAGTGTCCAGCCGCCTGCCATGCACCATTCCTGCCAGACGAGGGTGGAGCCGGAGTTCGGGATGGCGTAGAGGGCGACCATGAGGCCGGACATGAGGACGGCGAGGGTGCCGACGATCTTGTAGTGGCTGACCTTGAAGGGGCGCGGGAGGTCGGGTTCCTTTTTCCTCAGGATGAGGAAGGAGAGGGCGACCATGCAGTAGGCGAGGCAGCAGCCGAAGTTGCCGGCATCGACGATCCAGACGAGCATCTTGCGGCCGGCGAGCGGCGCGATGATGGAGAGGAAGCCGATGAGGTAGAGGGCGTTGATGGGCGTCTTGTATTTCGGATGGAGCTTCGCGAAGAAGCGCGGCACCATGTAGGATTCCGCCATGGAGTAGAGGGCGCGGCTGCCGCCCATGAGGAAGGAGTTCCAGCTCGTGACGATGCCGCACATGCCGCCGATGATGATGACTTTCGCCATGGTGGCGGAGGAGAGGGCTTTGGCCATGGCGTCTGCCGTGACGAGGCCGGTGCCGCTCTCGGCGGCGAGGATCTCGCTGCCCGTGAGGACGAGGCCGACGGCGATGATGACGAGGGCGTAGAAGAGGACGGCGCAGACGACGGAGAGGATGAGGATCTTGCCGATTTTCTTGAGCGGTACGTTGATTTCCTCCGCGGCCTGCGGGATGACGTCGAAGCCGATGAAGTAGAAGGGCGTCGTGACGGCGACGGCGAGGACGGCTTTGAGCGTCGTCGTCGAGTCGCCGGGGAGGAAGGCCTGCGGCTCGAGGGTGGAGACGCTGCCTGTGAGGGCGGAGACGACGACGAGCAGGATGCCCGCCGCGCCGATGATGAGGGTGAGGATGGTCTGGAGTTTCGCCGCTGCCTTGACGCCGCGGATGTTGATGTAGGTCATGAGGATGCTCATGCCGATGGCGACGGCGAGCCAGGAGGCGTAGACTTTGAAGCCTGCGACGGTGTAGAGGTAGCCCTGCAGGAAGTCGGGGAAGATGTAGGTGACGATGGTCGGCAGGGCGCACGCCTCAAAGCAGACGACGCTCGCATAGCCGAGGACGATGGCCCAGGTGCAGATGAAAGAGCCGATGGGTCCCATGGCGCGGTGGCTGAAGACGTGCTCGCCGCCGCACTGCGGCATGGCGCTCGTGAGCTCGGCGTAGGTGAGACCGACGAAGAAGATCATGACGCCGCCGATGAGGAAGCCGATGGCTGCGCCGAGGACGCCGCCGTCCTGGATCCAGGTGCCGGTCGAGACGACCCAGCCCCAGCCGATCATGGCGCCGAAGGCGATGACGAGGATGTCCCACGCGCCGAGCACGCGGTCAAAGGAGGATGTTTTCTGTTCCATGGTGTTCACGCTCCCATCTCAGCGGAAAGTACGGGCGGTTTCGTGGGCGCCTCGGCGGTCGCAGCGGCTTTTTCGCGCGCTATCTCTCCGGAGTCTGCCGGAGAGGAGGGCGCTTTTGGCACCGGGGTTTTCTCGATGTCCGCGGCGCCGGTGATGCCGAAGCGCTCGGCTGCGACTTCCTCGATGAGCTTCGCCGTGCGGTCGATGCCGAGCAGGGAGGAGTCGATGAGGAGGTGGCGGTTGTGGCGGTCGCCGCGGTAGGTGCCGGTGACTTGCTTGTAGCGCGCATGGAGATCCTCGTCGCTTTTTTTGATGAGGAGCTCGGCCTCGGCTTTCTTGAGGTTGTGCTCTTTCATGACGGCGTTGAGGCGCACCGCGTCAGGCGCGTAGATGAAGACGTTGAGGCATTTCTCGCGGTGGCGCAGGATGTGGTCGGCGCAGCGGCCGACGAAGACGCACGAGCCGCGGGCGGCGAGGCGGCGCACCGTCTCGCGCTGGAGGAAGACGACGCGGTCCGTGAGGTTGTGGTATTTGATGGCGCCGAGTTTCTTGGGATTCACATCGAGGTCGCGGCCGCGGATTTCCTTGGCGTTTTCCGCTTTGTCGAGGAGGTCTTTGGAGAAGCCCGCTTCCTCGATGATGTCGTCGATGAGGTCGCGGTCGTAGCAGGGGATGCCGTAGTCAGAGGCGATCTTCTGCGCGAGTGCGGGGCCGCCGCAGCCGTATTCGCAGCCGACGGTGATGATGACTTTTTTCTTTTCGCGTTCCATATAAGTTCATCTCTCTTTCGAGGTGATTGTATCCATGTATACATGAGTGCTAAAAAAAGCTGTTGCGGAAGCACCGGCAGGGTACTTCCGCAGCAGCTTCTTTGCTGAAAGAAATGCGATATGATGTTTGGGAAGGGCAGATCGATGTGTGCCATTCCTTTTATAAGCAGTGGTTTCCCAGGGCTCTGCTTCGTCTCGTTGTTCGTGTATTGCTTTGATGTTTGCTTTGATGTTTGCTTTGCCCGCTGCCGTTTACTTGCTGAGGCTCTCGACCGTTTCCTTGATGATGGCGACGGCCTTGTCGCAGTCCGCCTCGGTGATGATGAGGGGCGGGATGAGGCGGATGATGTGCTTGCCGATGGCCGTGATGAGCAGGTGACGGTCGAAGCAGCCGTGCTTGACGTCGACGCCGGAGATCGTGTCGTCGAACTCGCAGCCGACGAGCAGGCCCTGGCCGCGGACTTCCTTGACGTGCGGGAGCTCGGCGAGCTTCTTCTTGAGGTATTCGCCGACCTTCGCCGCGTTGCCCGCGAGATCGCGGTCGAGCAGCTCGTTGACCTCGGCGAGCGCTGCGGCGCAGCAGACCGGATGGCCGCCGAACGTCGTGCCGTGGGAGCCCATCGTGAAGGCCTTCGCGACTTCCTCGCGGGCGCAGATGGCGCCGATCGGCATGCCGCCGCCGAGGGCCTTCGCCATGGAGACGATGTCCGGCTTGATGCCGTAGTGCATGAAGCTCATGACCTTGCCCGTGCGGCACCAGCCCGTCTGCACCTCGTCGATGAGGAGGAGCATGCCGTTCTCATCGCAGAACTTGCGGAGGCCGACCATGAATTCCTTCGTCGCGGGATGGACGCCGCCCTCGCCCTGCACCGGCTCGAGCATGATGGCGATGGTGTTCTCTGTGCAGGCGTCCTTGAAGGCCTCGAGGTCGTTGTAAGGCGCGTAGGAGAAGCCGTACGTCATCGGGCCGAAGCCGACCTGGCAGGCGTTGCCCGGCTGGCCCGTCGCGCTCATGGCGCCGAACGTACGGCCGTGGAAGCCCATTTTCGCGGTGACGATGTGGTATTTGTTCGGGCCGTAGTGCTCGATGCCGTATTTGCGCGCCATCTTGATCATGGCCTCGTTGGCCTCGGTGCCTGTGCTCTGGAAGAAGATCTTGTCCATGCCGATGGTCGTGCAGACCTTCTCGGCGAGCAGTGCCTGCGGGATCGTGTACGGATAGTTGAACGTCTGCATGATGTCAGCGCACTGATCCTGGACGGCCTTGACGACTTTCTCGTTGCAGTTGCCGGCGCTGTTGACGGCGATGCCTGCGTAGAAGTCGAGGTACGGCGTGCCGTTCTCGTCGTACATGTACTGATCCTTCGCTGTCTCGGCGAGGAAGTCGAAACGCTCGTACGTCTCGATCATGTACTTCTTTACCTTTGCCTTGATGTCTGCGGCTGTGAGTCCCGTGTCCTTGAGTTTCATGATTGGTTCCTCCCCATCGAAAATTCCTGTGTGCATGATTGGATGAAGGATGCTGATGAAAACAAAAAAGCGCCAGCGAACATCGTCTGATGTTCCGCTGACGTCTTTGTCATCGGTATCTTTGCTCTTGAGCTGTGTTCAATATATCACACAGGAGAAGCCTCGTCAAGCAATTTTTT
This sequence comes from Selenomonas bovis DSM 23594, assembly GCF_000381005.1. Lineage (GTDB taxonomy): Bacteria > Bacillota > Negativicutes > Selenomonadales > Selenomonadaceae > Selenomonas_C > Selenomonas_C bovis. The sequence goes on along the minus strand of NZ_KB908403.1, from coordinate 23,405 downwards.
GTAACTCTGTAAAATTTTCTTGGAGGGCGCGGCGGCGGGGATCATGGCGCTGCGCCCGCGTCTGCCGGTGTGCTTTATAATGGACGGCGGAGACGAAACGCGAGGCGGCGGCGGCGTACCGCTACTGGGGAAGCGCTGCCTCGCGAGGCGGGCATCCCCAGCCGCTCAGCAGACGACGAAGAATGAGGTGAAGCTGATCGGGTGATGCGTGAGGTTGCGGTAGATATGCTCCTCCTCCGAGGAGAAGCGAAAGGCCTGGCCCTCCTTGATGGTGCGGCGCTCGCCGCCCGCGATCTCGAGCGAGAGCTCGCCGTGCAGCAGGAAGACGTATTCCTTCGTGCGCTCGCCGTGACCGCCGCTCCAGTAGGTGCCGCCGGGGGCGATGTCGATGCGGTAGATCTCGACGACGCGGTTGTCCGCGATGGGAAAGCAGGTCCAGACGCGGTACTCGCCGGGCACGTCCTTCGTCGGCGCGAGGCTGTCGACATTGACGAGATACGCGTCCTGCGTCGGCGCCTGCGTGAGATCCGCAAGCTCCACGCGCAGGCCGCTCATGATCTTGCCGAGGACGCCGATGGATGGGTTGGCGTGCCCCTTTTCGATGGTCGCGAGCATGCTCTTGCTCACGCCGGTCTGCTCCGCGACGACGTCGAGGCTCATGCCCTTGGCCTTGCGGATGCGGTTGAGATTGATGGCGATATTGTGTGACAGGTAGTCCATAGTGCTCCCCTCCCGATGATGACGAGATGGGCCGCTGAGGGCATCAGCGGCCCGGGTAGAGCCGCCGCAGCGGGCGGCTCCCGGATAGCTCAAGAGCAACTAAAGGGCATCCTATACTTGCCCTCCATCATACGTCATCAGAGGAAAAATGTCCAGCGGGAAAGAAAGGCGCACAATGGAACGTTGACAAAAGAAATTTGGAAATGATATAATATGTGTGGAAGAAAAATTGGACAGTTCCATTAGGAACGACGAATCCCCACGGTGGTCAGACCGTGGGGATTCTGCTTTTTATAGAGAGCTAACTCTTAGGCTGGTTGCTCATCATCTGCCGTTCAGCCATTTGCAAATGTAGAAGCTGACGACACCTGCCATAACGGAGATGAAAAAATTGGACAAAACCTCCATCAGAAACGCCTCCTCCCCGTTGCGGTTTGGAAGGAGCAACGTAAAAAGTATAACAGATCACAGGGGACTTCTCAATGGATTGACAGGCGCTATCGCTCTTGCTATCTTGCTGAGAAATTTCGGAATCACGCATCCCTTGCGCGAATTTCCACTGACAGAGGATTTTTTCTTGTAATAGGGAGACAACTGTATTACAATAGGCGGGAGAGCGGCTCCCCGGCTCATGTGGAGCGGAGCCGCCGGCAAGATCGCCGATGCATCAGCGGTCTTGCCGCGTTGTGATTCTATGTCATCCACAGGAAGGGTTGTGTTATGCGAAGCTTTAACCTCAGTGAAAACGAAATGAACGAACTCTGCCGCCGTCACGAGACGCCGTTTCTCGTCGTGAGCGCGGCGAAGGTGGAGGAGAACTACCGGTTCCTCCGTGCGCATCTGCCCCACGCGGGCGTCTACTACGCGATGAAGGCGAATCCCGCGCCTGCTATTCTGCGCCGTCTCGCGGCGCTCGGCTCGAAATTCGACGTGGCGTCGGCGGGGGAGATCGAGGCGCTCGCGCGCGAGGGCGTCGCGGGCGACCGCATGATCTATGCGAATCCCGTGAAGGACGCGCGCGGCCTGCGCGCGGCGGCGAAGTATGGCGTGCGGCGCATGACGTTCGACGACGCGAGTGAGATCGGCAAGATCGCGCAGGCGGTGCCGGGCGCCTCTGTGCTTGTGCGCATCGCCGTGCACAACAGCCGCGCGCTCGTCGACCTCAACACGAAGTTCGGCGCGCGCCCGGAGGACGCGCTGCCGCTGCTCCTCGCGGCGAAACGCGCGGGACTGCGGCCCGTGGGCATCTGCTTCCACGTCGGCAGCCAGTCGCTGAGCGTCGCGGCGTATGAGGAAGCGCTCCTCTTCGTTCATGGTCTTTTCGCTGAGGCGAAAGCCGCAGGGCTCACGCTCACGGATCTCGACATCGGCGGCGGCTTCCCCGTGCCGGACGCCGCAGGGCTCGCCGTCGATGTGGCCGCGATGCTCACGGCCATCGACCGCCAAATCGTGCGGCTTTTCCCCGAGACCGCCGTCTACTGCGAGCCGGGCCGCTTCCTGCCCGGCACGGCGGTGAACCTCGTCGCCTCCGTCATCGGCACGAAGGATCGCGCGGGCCATCCCTGGTACATCCTCGACGAGGGCATCTACGGCGCGTTCTCGGGGATGATGTACGACCATTGGCATTACCCGCTGCATACGTTCGGCCGCGGCGAGCGGGTGCGCGCGACATTCGCGGGCCCGTCCTGCGACGGCATCGACGTGCTCTACGAGGACTTTTTGACGCCGCGGCTCACGGTCGGCGACCACGTCCTCGCGACCGATATCGGCGCCTATACCACGGTCTCAGCGACGCAGTTCAACGGCTTCGCCCTCGCGCCGACGTATACGTATGAGGAGGAATTCCCCGCGGCGCGGGCGGAGACGGAGCAGCGCGCGGCGGCGCGGTGATGTGAAGATTGTTATGCAAAGTGCGCAAATTTGATACAATCTCTTCCTGTTAGTCTGAAAGGCAAAGGAAGCCCGTAAGCAAAGCATGGCTGTCGTGAGGCAGCAGCGATTGAGGCCCTTGGCACAATGGTGTGCTGAGGGTCTCTTTGTCTTTTGCGGGCGGTTGTTTGAGGCATTCAGCGGTGCCTTGCAAGGCGCTGCTGGCAGCTGCCGGGTGCGGGTTTGTCAAAGCGTGCGATGCCTGCGGAGCGCGCGCACGCTGCACATCGAGGACACCTACGTCTCGCGCCGGGGAAGGACGCGAGCTTCCTCGTGCTCGACGCGCCGTTGCCGTTCGAGGCGATCCGCCAGCGCGCGGGCGTGCTGCGGCTCCGTGCGCCGCGGCGAGGAGCTCTTCACCCGCGTCCCGGCGCAGACGCGGAGCAAGTACGACCTGCTCGCCTGAGCAGGAGGGCATAAAGAGGGGCTGCCGCACGCGTGTCATTCACGTGTGCAGCAGCTCCTCTTTCACAGCTATTTCTTTTCGTAAATTTGCTGCAAAATCATAAAGGAAAGCAGGATTTTCCCGTTTTATCGCTAATATTCATAGTAAGAAGTGAGACCCAGCGGCGGGCGCGGACGGGAGGGATTTGCATGGAACGAGAGACGGGCAGAAAATTATCGCTGCCGCTCGCTTTTTGCCAGGAACGGCGCGATGAGCTCACGGGGCTCTCGACGATGACGGCGTTCATGGAGCAGGCGGGCAAGGAGATCCAGGCGGGGGGAGCGGCATTCCTCTATTTCAATATGGAGAATTTCCGCCTCGTCAACCAGCGCTATGGCTTCCAGGCGGGGAACCAGCTGCTCATCCATATCGCGCAGGTACTCAGTGATATCTTCGGCGCGGTGCCGATGGCGCGTCTCAACGACGACCGGTTCGTCGTGATGACGCGTGCCGCGCATGTCGCGCTCGAGGTCGAGCGCGCGCGGACAGCCATTTACGAGGCGGAGCCGCGCCTCTCGCTCGTCGTCAAGGTGGGCGTCTATGAGCCGGAGGCAGGTGTCGAGGATATCGCGCTCATCCTCGACCGCGCGAAGCTTGCCTGCGACAGCATCAAGGGCATGTACGATCGCGATATCGCCTGGTTCGATCCCTCGATGGAGGAGGCGCTGAACCTCAGGACGTATCTCGTGACACATTTCTACGAGGCGCTCGAGAAGGGCTGGATCGAGGTGTATTACCAGCCGGAGGTGCGCGCGCTCACGCGGGAGATTTGCGGATTCGAGGCGCTCGCGCGCTGGCGCGATCCCGAGCGGGGGCTCATCTCACCGGGCGTGTTCGTGCCCGTGCTCGAGGATGCGCATCTCATTGACCGGCTCGATCTCTATGTGCTGCAGCGCGTCTGCGAGGATCTGCAGCACATCCGCAGGGAGGGGCTGGATGTCACGCATATCTCGGTGAATCTCTCGCGCGTCGATTTCCAGCTCAACGATATGCTACAGGAGGTGGAGATCATCTGCCGCGCCCATGGCGTGCCGCGCGAGTTCCTGCACATCGAGATCACGGAGAGCGCGCTCAATGAGAACGATGCATTCCTCAAGCAGGAGATCGCCCGCCTGCGCGCGCAGGGGTTTGAGCTCTGGATGGACGATTTCGGCAGCGGCTATTCCTCGCTCAACAATCTGAAGGATTTCCAGTTCGACATGCTGAAGATCGATATGGCGTTCCTGCGTGATTTCGAGACGAAGCCGCAGTCGCGCGTGATTCTCTCGGCAGTCGTCGATATGGCGAAGAAGCTCGGCCTCCATACGCTCGCGGAGGGCGTGGAGACGGAGGAGCAGTACGCGTTCCTCAAGTCGATCGGCTGCGAGACGCTGCAGGGGTATCTCTTCAGCCCGCCCGTGCCGCTTGCGGAGATCCTGCCCATCCTGCGGCGCGAGGAGGGGCAGCTGCAGCTCGAGGATTTCCACGCGGCGGCGTTCTTCGACCAGGTCGGCGCGGTGAACGTGCTCTCGGCGCAGCCGCTCGTGCTGATGGAGGGGGAGCGGCCAGCGCCGCCGACAGCGCTCGGCATCTTCGAGACGCGCGCGGACGAGGGGCGCCTGCTCTACGGCAATGCGGAGCTCGATCGTCTGTGTCAGCTCGCGGGGTTCGACTCAGCGGCGACGGCGATCGCGACGTACAATCAGTGCACGGGGAATTTCTGTGAGTTCGGCACTGCGCGGTTCTGGGATCTCGTTGCGCGCTGCCAGCGGACGCGGCGTGTCGAGCATACGGAGAACGTGATGAACGGACGCATCTTTTCCATCGCCATGCGCTGCATCGGCTGGGACGAGGCGCAGGACCGCGCGGCGTTCGTCTACCAGCTCATCGACCTCTCGCAGTTCGACATCTGCCACCAGGAGAGTGCCGTCGAGGTCGCGACGCGCCACCTGCTGCAGATCTACACGCGCATCGATCTCTTCACGGCGGATGGAAAATTGGAGAATCTCTTCGTCGATACGACGCAGCAGCGCGTGATGGATCTCGACTCGCTTTCCGAGGAGAGCGTGCGCCGCTACGCGCAGATGTACATCGTGCCGGAGGATCGGGAGAGGTTCATCCGCTTCTACGATACGACGACGGTGCTCGCGCGTGCGCGCCACGCGCACAACGACCACGTGACGGCGATCTTCTACGTGCGCGACGAGAGCACGACGGAGGCACAGCCGCAGATGTTTATCATCGTTCCGTTCCGTCTGGAGGGAAAGTGGTGCTACCTCTCCTGCGTGCGGCGCATCGACAACTTCGACGCGACGGCGTCGAGCGTGCCGCCGTTCGTTGGGGGAGGCGGCAGAATCGGAAGAAAATAAGGAAAGCGAAAGGTGCCTGTCCGGTGGTTCGGACAGGCGCCTTTTTCATGTATCGGAATCCAGGGCGGGGCGGTGTCGGCTCAGCGTGGCCGGCGTGCGGCTCAGTGGTGGAACAGGCGAATGTGCGTCATCGCCATCGTCATGCCGTACTTGTCCGCCGTCTCGATGACGTTGTCATCGCGGATGGAGCCGCCGGTCTGGGCGACGTAGGAGACGCCGCTCTTGTGCGCGCGCTCGATGTTGTCGCCGAAGGGGAAGAAGGCGTCGGAGCCGAGGGAGACGCCGCCGACCTTTTCGAGCCAGGCGCGCTTTTCCTCCTCGGTGAAGACGGGCGGCTTCTCGGTGAAGACGCGCTTCCAGTCATCCGTCTCGAGGAGGTCGCGCCACTCGCTGCCGATGTAGACGTCGATGGCGTTGTCGCGGTCCGGGCGGCGCACGTCATCCTTGAACGGGAGGCCGAGGACCTGCGGGCTCTGGCGCAGGAACCAGCGGTCCGCCTTGTCGCCCGCGAGGCGCGTGCAGTGGACGCGGCTCTGCTGGCCGGCGCCGATGCCGATGGCCTGGCCGTCGTAGGCGTAGCAGACGGAGTTGCTCTGCGTGTACTTGAGCGTGATGGTCGCGATGAGGAGGTCGCGCTTCGCGGATTCCGGCAGGTCATGGTTCTTCGTCACGATGTCGTCGAAAATGTGTTCGTCAATCTTGACATCGTTGCGGCGCTGCTCGAACATCACGCCGAAGACCTGCTTCGTCTCGATGGGGGCGGGCTCGTAGGCGGGATCCATCTCGAGGATGACGTAGTTGCCCTTTTTCTTCGTCTTGAGGATCTCGAGCGCCTCCGGCTCGTAGCCCGGCGCGATGACGCCGTCGCTGACCTCGTGCTTCAGGATTTTCGCCGTCGCGACGTCGCAGACATCGCTGAGCGCGGAGAAGTCGCCGTAGGAGCTCATGCGGTCGGCGCCGCGCGCGCGCACGTAGGCCGTCGCGAGCGGCGTGAGCGGGAAGTCCGGCGCGAAGTACATCTCGCGCAGCGTTTCGCTGAGCGGCGCAGCGACGGCGGCGCCCGCCGGGCTCACGTGCTTGAACGAGGCCGCGGCGGGGAGGCCCGTCGCCTCCTTGAGTTCGCGCACGAGCTGCCAACTGTTCATGGCGTCGAGGAGGTTGATGTAGCCGGGACGGCCGTTCTTGACCGTGAACGGCAGGTCGCCGCTCTCCATGTAGACCTTGGCTGGCTTCTGGTTCGGATTGCAGCCGTACTTGAGTTCGAGTTCTTTCATATCCATGCTCCTTTTGTCTGAAATCTCCCCAGGGGCATCGCTCACGCGGAGTGCCCCATGAAATCGCGGCATTGCCAATAAAAAAGCCGACACGTCTTCCAGGCGTTTGCCCAGACGGTCGGCGATGGAAGACGTACTTCCTCTCTGCTGCTACGGCAGCATCATTGCACTCCCCTGTGGTACTCCACTTCCGTCAGTCGTGCAATGGAACAATTCTATTGTAGGGTGCGCGGCGCGGGGTGTCAAGGTGGGAGGCGGAATTTTCTCCTGCGGGAAAGACGAGCGTTCAGGCGCGCCCTCCGCAAAATAACGTTTGTGCGTTGCGCTTTGCGTGGATAGGGTATCATTCCGTCACGGGCAGATTGTTTTTCTTGGCAATCTCGATGATTCTCGCGGCGGGCCATTCGGCAATGCCAGCGATATCAGCGAGGCGCATGCCCTTTTTCAGCATCTGCAAGATAATATTCGTCTTTGTCTCCAGCGCAGCCTGCAGGCGTCCTTTTTTGATGCCCTGCTGCATGCCTTCTTGCATGCCTTCTTGCATGCCCTGCTCTTTGCCCTCTTGCCACCCAGCTTCCCGGGCTTCTTCTTTTGCCACCCTGAGGGCGGTATTCATATCGAATTTCATGCTGACCATGTCATACACCTCCGAATCGTGTGCTTTGAGAAAATCGTATAGGATATTGTTCGCCATGCAGTAGCGGATGGTGTCGCGGATAGCGGCATCGCGGGCGCGGCCGCTTGCGATGCGCGCTTCGACCTGGCCTACGAATTGGCTGTATTGGTGGAGTATCGGACAGTCTGGGAAGAGCGGGCTGTCGATGCCGTCGGTGATGTTGTAGATGTGAACGATGAGCTCGAGATCGCTGGAGGGCGTGGCAAACGCAGTGGACAGCCGCTCTTCTGAGACGGGCGGCAGGTCGTGTCTGCCGACGCAGAATACATAGAAATGCGGCGCGGGGAGTCTGGTAGTCGCCTGGCGGTAGAGCTTTTCCTGTGCCACGCTATGCTGATAGAGCTTCGCGAGATAGAAGAAAAGCCGCAGGGGCATATTGCCGTTCGGTGTGCTCTGTTCCTCCATGAGGATGATTTCTTCCTCGCCCAAGGTAAATGAGAGATCGTTGCGCATGATGTTGAAGAGGACGCCCTTGAGGGAATTTAAACGGATGGCGCGCCAGTCCGTGATGTTTGTTTTGCGGATCGCGTTGTAGAGGGAGAGCAAGGCTTTCTTGTCCTTGAAGATTGCTCGGAACATCGAGTCTTTGTAATTCCGTTTTGCTGCCATATGGATTCCTCCGTCATGTTGCGTTCAGGGAGGGGAACGATGTCCAGAACCTAGACATTGTGCGCTTCAGATGGTCTCGGTAGATGCCGCCGTCTCTGGCGATTTCTTACCTAAATTATACGGAGAATCCGGTGGAAAAGCAATCTGATTTTCTTCGGTTGGCCCTCGGCTGGGCGGTAGATGCGGCGGTGAGAATTTCGGCGGACGGGTGGAAATCTTTAGGGGAAAATGATATGATAGGGATTGGGTATGAATCAAGCAATCAAATGAGCGGCTTTGCCTTTTGACATAGCCCTGGCTCATCCATACACAAGGGGGATATAGACATGCTGAAAAGTATTGCAGTGATGACGAGCGGCGGTGACAGCCCTGGTATGAATGCCTGCGCGCGCGCTGTCGTGCGCACGGCGCTCTACGAGGGCGTCGAGGTCTGGGGCATCAACAACGGCTATCATGGACTCCTCGATGAGGATATGTTCAAGATGGAGCGCAAGGATGTCGGCGACATCATCCAGCGTGGCGGCACGTTCCTCGGCACGGCGCGCTGCAAGCGCTGGGAGAAGCCGGAGGGCCGCATGCAGGGCTACAAGAACCTCGTCGACCGCGGCATCCAGGGCCTCGTCGTCATCGGCGGCGACGGCAGTCTGCGCGGCGCGTCGCTGCTCTCGAAGGAGACGGGCATCCCCATCGTCGGCCTCCCCGGCACGATCGACAATGATGTCTGGGGCTCGGACTACACGATCGGCTGCGATACGGCGGCGAATACAATCATCGACGCGATCAACAAGCTGCGCGATACGGCATCGGCGCACCGCCGCTGCATCGTGCTCGAGGTCATGGGCCATCGCTGTGGCTGGCTCGCGATGACGGCGGGCATCGCCGGCGGTGCGGAGTATATCCTCGTGCCGGAGGAGGAGTACGATCTCGACGCCATCTGCGCGGATATGGCAAAGGCCTACAAGGCCGGCAAGCGCTATATCCTCGTCGTCGTGGCGGAGGGCGCTGGCTCCGGCCAGGAGATTGGCAAGTACATCGCGGAGCACACGAACATCGATACGCGCGTCTCGGTGCTGGGCCACATCCAGCGCGGCGGCTCGCCGACGGTCATCGACCGCGTGAAGGCCTCGCAGCTCGGTGAGCAGGCGGCGCTCGCTATCATCAGCGGCCTCTCCGATATCGTGTTCGGCTTCAACAAGGGCCATGTCGTCTCCATCAACCTGCACGATGCGGTCAATAATAAAAAGACGCTCGATCCTGAGTATGCGCATCTTGCGCGCGTGCTCTTCTGATTGTTGCACGTGAAACAAAACGGCGCGGCGGATTTTCATCTGCCGCGCCGTTTCTCTGTTTATGGCGGGGAGGAGATGCGAAGTCATTTGCGCTGCGTGCCTGCAGGTGATGCGCAGGGAGGAAAGCGCCGCTGGAATCTATATCCATACGTGCCGCTCTCGCGTGTGCAGGATGTGCGCAAGACGAGGGTGGCACCATACCGTTGCCGCGATAGGAACCGGGCCAGGGAAGGAGCGTTCCTTCTCTGGCCCGGTTTTGAGGAACTGCTGATGCATCAGTGGTCCCTGGATGCCTGTACATGGTTTGCGGCGCGGTCTTACTCCGCGCCGACGATTTCCTTTGCGAGCTTGACGGCCTTGACGCCGTCGCTGGCGTAGGCGTCGGCACCGGCACTGTCGGCGTAGTCCTGCGTGACGGCGGCGCCGCCGACCATGACTTTCGCGCGGCAGCCGGCCGCATGGAGCTCCTGGACGACCTTGTCGATCTGGGTCATCGTCGTGGTCATGAGCGCGCAGAGGCCGACGATGTCGGCGTCGTGCTCGATGGCGGCGCGCACGATGTCTTCGCTCGGGACGTCCTTTCCGAGGTCGATGAGGCGGAACCCGGAGTTCGCGAGCAGGGCGCCCGTGATGTTTTTGCCGAGGTCGTGGACGTCGCCCTTGACGGTGGCGATGACGACGGTGCCCTTGTCCGCGGTCGCAGCCGCGGGGATGAGCTCCTTGAGCTTTTCAAAGGCCGCGCGCATGGTCTCGGCGGAGAGCAGGACCTGCGGCAGGAAGACGCGCCCCGCGCCGAAGTCGACGCCGATGTCGTTCATCGCGGCGGTGAGGGCTTTCTCCGTGATTTCGTTGCCGTCGTGGCCTTCCTGCAGGGCTTTTTCGACGAGGCCGGCGATCTCGTCCTTTTCCCCGTCGATGACGGCCTGCTTGATGGCCGCGAGGATGGGGAGGTCGGTCGTCTTCGCGGTGGCGGCCTTTTTCGGCGCGGCGAGGTTCGCGGCCTGCTTGCTGAAGGCGATGCCGTTCGGATCGTCGCCGAGCAGGGCGGCGCTGGCCATGAGGGCGTTCTGCATCGCGTCGTCGTAGGGGTTCATGATGGGAGCGTCGAGGCCGCCGGCGAGGCTCATCGCGAAAAAGGTGCTGTTGATGAGCGGGCGGTTCGGCAGGCCGAACGAGATGTTCGAGAGGCCCATCGTCGCGGGATAGCCGAGGTGCTCGCGGTAGAGCGCGAGCGTGCGGAGCACCTGGCGGCAGGCGTTCTTGTCCGCGGAGACGGTCATGACGAGGGCGTCGAGGAGGAAGTCGCCCTCCGTGAGGCCGTAGCGCTCCGCCGCGCGGATGATGTACTCTACGGCGGCGAGGCGGTCCTCGGCGGTCTTTGGCACGCCGTCCTCAGTGATGGGCAGGCAGAGGATGGCGGCGCCGTATTTCTTCGCGAGCGGCAGGAAATCGTGGATGCGCGCGTCCTCCGCGCTCACGGAGTTGATGAGGGCGCGGCCCGGATAGACGCGCAGGCCGGCCTCGAGGGAGCGCGCGTCGCTCGTGTCGATGACGAGCGGCGCGTCGGTGATCTGGGCGATCTCGCGCACGGCGCGCTGCATGGCGGCCGCCTGGTCGATGCCGCCGACGCCCATGTTGACGTCGAGGAGGCGCGCGCCTGCCTTGACCTGGTTCACGGCCTCCTTCTTGACGGAGAGCAGGGAGCCTTCCTTGATCTCCGCGGCGAGCTTCTTGCGGCCCGTGGGGTTGATGCGCTCGCCGATGAGGACGGTCGGCAGATCCCGGTCGATGGTGACGGTGCGGCTGCGGCTCGCGAGCTTGAGCAGGCGGCGGCCCCGCGCGCGCACGGGCTCCGCGAGGCCGCGTACGCTTTCGGCGAGGGCTTTGATGTGCGCGGGCGTCGTGCCGCAGCAGCCGCCGAGGTAGGTCGCGCCCGCCGCGAGGAGCTTCGGCCCCCAGGTGCCGAATTCCTCCGGCCCCATGGGGAAGCAGGTCTTGCCGTCCTTGAGGAACGGCATGCCGGCGTTCGGCTGGACGCTGATGGGGGCGCGGCAGCTTGCGGCGAGTGTCTTGGCGACGGGGACGAGCTCCTCCGGGCCGAGCGAGCAGTTGACGCCGATGACGTCCGCGCCGAGGCCGTCGAGGATGACGGCGGCGGACTCAGGATCCGTGCCCGTGACGGTGCGCCCGTCCTCGCTGTAGGAGAGCTGGCAGATGATGGGGAGATCCGTGACCTCCTTCGCGGCGAGCAGCGCGGCGCGCATCTCCTGGATGTCGATGCAGGTCTCGATGATGAGGTAGTCCGCGCCCGCGTCGGCAAGGGCTTTTGCCTGCTCGCGGAAGCCTTCGTAGGCCTCCTCGAAGCCGAGGTCGCCGAGCGGCTCGATGAAGCGGCCCGTCGGGCCCATCGAGCCCGCGACCTTGGCGCGCGTGCCGGCCGCCTCCTTCGCGATGCGCACAGCGGCGGCATTGATTTCCTCCATGCGGTCTGCGAGGCCGTAGTGGTCGAGCTTCAGCCGGCTCGCGCCGAAGGTGTTCGTCTCGATGATGGTCGCGCCGGCCGCGATGTATTCCTCGTGGATGGCGCGCACGACCTCCGGTGCATCGATGTTCATGAGCTCGGGGCAGGCGCCGGGCTTTAGGCCGCCCGCTTGGAGCATGGTGCCCATGGCACCGTCGAAAATATGGATCATGGGAACTTCCTTTCCTATCTATGGTTGGATGCTTAGGGAACCGCTGATTAAATGAGGTGCTCCGGATTTACGTGGATGCGCTGTATCTCTCTAGGAGACAAAACGCAGGCGTAGCCGAAGCTACGCTGAGGATTTGTCGACGACGAGAGGACAGTGCAGACGCGTGAAGACGGAGTGCCGAATTAATCAGTGGTTCCTTAGAACTTTCCGCGACGGGCAGTCGAGCTTATTGCAGGCGGCGCAGCCCTGCGGCGAATGCTGCTCCTCCGCGTCCGCCCGGATTTTGTAGAGGCCGATGATGGCCGTGACGCTCTTGCGCGGCACGAGCATGAGCGAGGAGGAGAGGTGCACGCCGATGCTCTCCGCGCGCGAGGTGCGGATGAGCTCCGGCTGCTGCTCGAGCGGCCAGTCGCCGTAGCCGGGGGAGAAGCGCCAGCGCATGCCGTAGCCCTGCGCGGCCATCTTCGGCGCGATGGCCTTCTCCATGCCGTCGGCGATCTGTTCGACGGCTGTCGTGGCGGCGGCGTCGAGCAGGACGGAGCTCGCGTACGCTCCCTGCTCGAAGCGCTGCGTGACCATGTCCTCGATGTCGTCGCCGACCGTGGCAGCGAGCAGGATGACCTTGTCGCAGCCCGCGAGGTGTGCACCGATCTTCTTGCCCTCGATGGTGAAGGGTGGTGCGGACTGCACGGTCTGCGTCTCGCAGTCGTAGTTATAGAGCTCCCAGACGCCGCGCGGCTGGGCGAGCAGCAGCGCGTCCTCGCAGGCATCGAGGATGCGCTGCTCGTCGAAGTCCTTCGCCTTCATGAGGCCGGCGTAGCGCCGCGTCTCCTTGGGGTCGATCCGCAGCAATGGTGCATGATAAACGGGCATGGGCAACACTCCTTTGGAGAAATCCGGATGTTTCACGTGAAACATCGCCGGGAAGTGTAGATTTTTTTCTGAATTTCGCCTATGATAATAGAAGAGTTTTAGGCAATCGTCCGGCGTCGGCAGCGCGAAGCGTGCGCGCCGGGGGTAGTCTCTATACTATCAATTATAGCGGGCAAATTCAAGATTTCATGCCATATATGTTACAAAAAACAAAGAGGGTGATTCCTTGGCAAAGATTTTGGCCATTGCCAATCAGAAGGGCGGCGTCGGCAAGACGACAACGTCGGTAAATCTCGCCGCGTGTCTCGCCGCGAAGAAGAAACGCGTACTGCTCGTGGACTGCGATCCGCAGGGGAACGCGACGAGCGGCTACGGCATCCAGAAATCGGAGCTCGACGGGACGATCTACGATGTGCTCATCAACGGACAGGGCATCGACGACGTGCTCCAGAAGACGGAATATCGCGTCGACGTCGTGCCGGCGAACATCGAGCTCGCAGGCGCGGAGGTCGAGCTCGTCGCGGCGATCTCGCGCGAGACGCGCCTCAAGAAGGCGCTCGATGGCGTGCGGGAGCGCTATGACTTCATCGTCATCGACTGCCCGCCGTCGCTCGGCCTGCTCACGCTCAACTCGCTCGCGGCCGCCGACGCCGTGCTCATGCCCATCCAGTGCGAGTTCTACGCGCTCGAGGGCGTCTCGCAGCTCATGAATACGATCCGCCTCGTGCGGGACAATCTGAATCCCGCCCTCGCCATCGAGGGTGTCGTCATGACGATGTACGACAGCCGCACGAAGCTTGCGGCCGATGTCGTGGCCGAGGTGCGCAAGAACTTCGGCGACATCGTCTACAAGACGCTGATCCCGCGCACGGTGCGCCTCTCGGAGGCGCCGTCCTACGGACAGCCCATCCTCTACTATGACAAGCGCTCTAAGGGCGCGGAGGTCTACATGGAGCTCGCGAAGGAGGTGCTCAAGCGTGAAAAAAAGTAATCGCGGCGGTCTCGGCGGCAAGGGGCTCGGCGCGCTGTTCGGCGAAGGCGCGAAGATGACGCCGCAGGAGGGCCAGGTCCGGCAGCTCGCCGTCGGCGACATCCGCGCGAACAGGTTCCAGCCGCGCGCGGAGTTCGATGAGGCGGCGATGGAGGAGCTCAAAGAGTCGGTGCGGGCCTACGGCGTCCTGCAGCCCGTCCTCGTGCGCCGTCTGCCCGAGGGCGGCTACGAGCTCATCGCGGGCGAACGCCGCCTGCGCGCGGCGAAGCTCGCGGGGCTCGATGAGATTCCCGCCATCGTGCGCGCCTATAACGACGCGGAGACGAGCGAGATCGCGCTCATCGAGAACCTCCAGCGCGAGGATCTCGGCCCCATCGAGGAGGCGCGGGCGTACGCGCGTCTCCTCGAAGAGTTCCACCTCACGCAGGAGGCGCTCTCCGCCAAGGTGGGGCGCAGCCGCTCCCATATCGCGAATTTTCTGCGGCTCATGAAGCTCGATGAGAAGGTGCAGGACTATCTCGCGAGCGGCGTGCTCACGATGGGGCAGGCAAAGCCGCTCGTCTCGCTCCCCGATCACGCGCTGCAGCGTGAGGCGGCGGACTACATCCAGGAGCACGAGCTCACGGCGCGCGCGAGCGAGGCTCTCGTCAAGCGCCTGCTCGCCGCGCCGGACGCGCTCCGGGCGGAGAAAAAGGCACAGCCGCTCGACGCCCATCTCCAGGAAGCGCAGGAGCGCCTCACGCAGTCTCTCGGCACAAAGGTGCGCATCCTGCCGGGCAAGAAGAAGAGCCGCATCGAGATCGACTGCTACGGCGACGAGGACATCTCGCGCATCCTCGAGCTCCTCGCGGGGCAGGCGAGCGCGGCGGCGGAAAAGCAGAAGAAAATCGAGGCGCTGCGCAGGGTGTCGACGATGGGGAAATTCACCGTCTGACCGCATCTTTTCCCGGGGATGCGCATTCATGCCGCACCCCGTATGCGCGCACTTGCATCGCCTAGACGCTGTATGTGATTTGTGATAAACTAAGTGCGTGCCAGCCTGTCCGTAGGGCATTCGGGGCAGAACGCCCGCCCTGGCCGCATCGCATCTCACATCATGCGTGTGGCGCGTCCAGGGCATTGCGGCAGGTGTCGGCAGCAGGGACGGCGATATGTTTCACGTGAAACAATGGAAGGGAAGATTCTGGTTTTGGATATTCAACAAGTCTCGAAGTTCGTCATGAACAATCTGATGTATATCACGGCGGGGCTCGGCGTGCTCGTCATCATCATGTACGGCATCATCATCAACCTCTGGATGAACCTCTCGTATCTCAAGAAGCGCTACCGCAAGATGATGACCGGCGTCGATGGGGCGAATCTCGAGCGACTGCTCATCGGCCATATCGACGAGGTCAAGCAGGTCGTCGAGGAGAACCGACGCATCGACGCGGAGAACCAGCGCATCAGCGCGCTGCTGCAGAGGGCCATCACGCGCGTCGGCGTCGTGCGGTTCCGCGCGTTCGACGACATGGGCAGCGATCTCAGCTATGCGGTCGCGCTGCTCGACGCGGAGAACAACGGCGTGATCCTCTCGAGCATCTTCGGCCGTGAGGACTCGCGCAGCTACGTCAAGCCCATCCAGGCCGGACAGTCTTCCTATACGCTCACGGAGGAGGAGCAGCAGGCGCTCCATCAGGCGATGGGGCAGAATGCGTAATCCGCGTTAGGCATGCTAGGGGAAATATAACTTCAAAAGGAAAGGGCCTTATGCTATAATGAAGCGTAAGGCCCTTTTTGCGTCTGCAGCGCGGCATGCGCGACGGCGCGAACGATGCGCCCGCGTGCGGTGAGACGCGGGCATGGCCTGGCAGCCGGCGATTCTTCGCTGCTGGCTGCTTACTTGTATCGGATATCGCAGAGCCCGGGAGGAGCAGCATGCCGCGGGTTCTTTTGTGCTGGAGGGACGCAGCGGCGTCTCTTGGCTGTTGCTGCGAGGATCATCGTTTGAGGCATACGGCGCGCGCTGGCGCGCTCAGTTCAGGCAACATTTCCTGAGGGCGGCGTCGCCCGCGGGGTGTTTGCCGCTTTGGCAGGAGGAATTTCGTGGAACAGGGAAATCAGCAGGGGCAGGATCATAGCGAGGAGACGCAGGTCCTGCCGACCGTGCAGGCGCCTGAGGAGCAGCTGGAAGAGCAGCCGGGAAAGGCAATGCAGCAGGAAAAGAAACAGGAGCACTATACCATCAAGATCGTGCCGGAGCACGGCGATACCGTGCACAGCATCCGCCTCTCCGCGCGCATGCTGAAATACGGCGCGGCGACGCTCGCGGCGGGCGCGCTGCTCTTCGTCGGCGCGTTCAGCTACGGCGTTTACAGCACGATGACGGCGAAGAGCGACGCGGCCGAGATCTCGGAGCTGCGCGAGGTCAACAACATCCAGCAGGAGCAGCTCCTGCAGCTCTCGAAGAAGGCCTATGACCTCCAGCAGCAGATGGAGGAGCTCACGCAGATGGAGCAGGAGTTGCGCCGCCAGACGGGCGCGCCGGCGGCTGACGACGCGGCGGGCAGCGCTGCGGATGGCGAGAAGCACGACGGGCAGGGCGGCCCGGTCATCGCGCCGGACGTCGCGAATGTGCGCGAGACGCTCGACGATCTCGAGCAGCGCCTCGCCAAGCGTCGCGCGAGCCTCGAGCAGCTCAAGCAGACGATGCGCGACCAGCAGACGGCGCTCGTGCCCGCTGGCGGCCTCTCCTTCGGCGGGGCGTCCGTCACGACCCCATCCATGTGGCCGGCGCGCGGCGATGTGAGCTCGCCCTACGGCCTGCGCTGGGGCGGCAGCGACTTCCACCCCGGCATCGACATCGCGAACGACATGGGCACGCCCATCGTCGCGACGGCGGATGGCACGGTCACGACGGCCGGCTGGAACGCCGGCGGCTACGGCAACATGGTCGACATCGACCACGGCAACGGCATCATGACGCGCTACGGCCACGCGATGCAGGTCGTCGTCGTCCCCGGCCAGCACGTGCGCCGCGGTCAGGTCATTGCCTATATGGGCTCGACGGGCTTCTCGACCGGCCCGCACGTTCATTACGAGGTGCGCGTGAACGGCACGCCGGTCAATCCGGTCGGCTATCTCTGATTTCCTAGCGATGGCGCGGCTGCGATGGCGGCGCGCCATCGCTAGGGAAAGGCGCGCATTTCGCGTGAAAATATGATGCGACGCGCGATGTATTGAAGGGGATTGAGTAGGAGCGATCACGCCGCCGTTTCCGCGGCTGGCAGCCCGGCAAGGGCGGAGAAAATCAATTCCTACTATAGATATAGCGCCAGTTCTCCCAGCAATACGAAACGAGTGAAGCAGCGTCCCGCAGCCGCGGGGCGCTGCTTTTTCTCGTGCGTGTATTCTTGTATACTCAAGAAATCTTATTGACATAGCAAGTATACATTTTTATAATAGTAGTTACGTAACGCCTTATTCTCTAAAGGCGCACAAATGTGTATATTTTAAGGACGACGGCGTCCTATCCTGAGGCTTTGCTCTTTGCCCCCTGATTCCAGGCCGCATGTCGTCCCCGCCATTAAGGGAGAGACAGATATGTGCAGAATCGGTTCAATCAAGAGCAAGGTGCCCATCCAGCCGTCGATGGCGCTGAAGCTCATGCTGCCACAGCAGGAGGGCCACGATAACTCGGGTTTCGCCATGGTCATGCAGGACCTCTACGGCATCTTCTCTGGCTACAAGGACAAGCCGCTGCTCTCGATGGCTGTGACGCAGAAGGGCGCCCAGCTCGTCGAGGAGTACATGGACGCGCACAACTTCATCCAGGTCGCCGAGTGGATCCCCATCCCGGACAAGCGCCCGGGGCTCGATATCCAGGCCATGCCGTACTACATTTTCCGCAACTACGACTATCCTGAGGAGACGAGCCACATGACGCAGCAGGAGAAGGAAGACCTGCTGCTCGACACGCGCCTCGCACTGCGCAAGATCCTCGAGAAGGCCGACGCTGGCTATGTGTATTCGTTCTGGCCGGATGTGCTGACGCTCAAGGAGATCGGCGATCCCGCGGACATCGCGACGTATTTCCACCTCTGGGACGACAACGGCTGCCTCGTCGCGAAGTCCATCGTCGCCCAGTGCCGCCAGAACACGAACTACGACATCGTGCGCTACGCTGCGCATCCCTTCTTCCTGCAGGGCTACACGCTCTGCGCGAACGGCGAGAATACGTTCTACACGAAGAACAAGGAATTCCAGAAATCTCTGCACCGCGGCTACATCGGCTTCGAGTCCGACTCGCAGTGCTTCCTCAACACGCTCCA
The DNA here is from genome assembly GCF_000381005.1 of Selenomonas bovis DSM 23594. GTDB lineage: Bacteria > Bacillota > Negativicutes > Selenomonadales > Selenomonadaceae > Selenomonas_C > Selenomonas_C bovis. Next base: position 5,248 of record NZ_KB908403.1, on the reverse strand, counting down.
CTATGTGCATCATGAGCTCAAGTGGCCGCTCATCTATTACAAGCATGTCATCACGCCGCTGCCGTTCGAGGAGATGGCCGAGCGCGAGGACAAGGACGTGCTTTCCTCCATCCGCCAGAGTCTCGCGAACCTCGAGATCAACGGCCCGAATACCATCATCGGCGTGCTGCCGGACGGCACGATGATGACCTGCTGCGACAGCAAGAAGCTGCGCCCCGTCGTCGTCGGCCGCACGGATGATATGGTCGCGATCTCCTCTGAGGTCTGCGGCATCAACGAGATCATGCCGAACCGTGACGAGACGCAGGACATCTACCCAAGCGAGCGGGAGATCGTCACGATCGATGAGAACCTGGAGGTAAAGAGATGGAAGCAGTAAAGACTCAGGACGTGGGAGTGAACGATCTCCCCTGGATTATCGAATACCATGCGGATCGCTGCACGATGTGCGGCAGCTGCGTCGCGAGCTGCTCGTTTAACGCCATCAAGGTCGTGATGCAGAAGCAGTCGCTCACGGTCTCCGAGGCGAGCGTGCCGACGCCGAAGCATACGCATATCGCGCGCCCCATCATCAAGCAGGTCGCGAGCCTCACGGACTTCTGCCGCGGCTGCGGGATGTGCGAGAAAATCTGCCCGAATAACGCGATCCATCCCGTGCGCAACCCCGACCAGCGCCGCCACCTGCTCGCGAAGGACAACGGCCCGCTGAAGCGCGGCGGCCGCACGAACCTCAACGCGCAGCGCGCACTCGACTCCATCGTCGTCGGCCGCATCTCGCAGATGACGGACCCGTCGCTCGATGCGGCGCGCCATACGTTCGACATCCGCGCGCCGTTCGGCCGCGTGCTCGACTCGCATGAGCTGCCGTTCGAGATCGTGGACGGCAAGCTCGTGAAGAAGCACCGCACGCCGCCCGTGCAGTGGATCTATCCGCTCATCTTCTCTGACATGTCCATCGGCGCGCTCTCGACGCGCGCCTGGGAGGCCGTCGCGCTCGCGGTCGGCTATCTCAACGAGAAATGCGGCCTGCCCGTGCGCATGAGCTCGGGCGAGGGCGGCATGCCCGTGAAGCTCCTCGAGTCGGAGTATCTCAAATACTTCATCATCCAGATCGCCTCCGGTCATTTCGGCTGGAACCGCATCATCAAGGCGATGCCGCACATGGTCACGGATCCGGGCGGCGTGCTCATCAAGATCGGCCAGGGCGCGAAGCCCGGCGACGGCGGCCTCCTGCCCGAGGCGAAAGTCGCGGAGCACGTGCAGGCCATCCGCGGCGTGCCGAAGGCGACGCTCGCCTCGCCGCCGAACCATCAGGGCCTCTACTCCATCGAGGAGAGCGTGCAGAAGATGCATCTCTCGATGAACGCGGCCTTCGGCTTCCGCGTGCCGGTCGCCATCAAGTGCGCGGCGTCGGCGACGAGCGTCTCCGTCTACAATAACCTGCTGCGCGATCCGTACAAGATTTGCGGCGGCTTCTTCATCGACGGCATCCAGGGCGGCACCGGCGCGGCGAACGAGATCTCGCTCGACCACACGGGCCATCCTGTCGTCAGCAAGATCCGCGACTGCTACCTCGCGGCGGTCAAGCAGGGCCGCCAGGGCCAGATCCCGCTCTACGGCGGCGGCGGCATCGGCATGACGGGCGACGCCGCGGCGGATGCGTTCAAGATGATGTGCCTCGGCGCGAACGGCGTGTTCGTCGGCAAGGTGCTCATCCAGCTCCTCGGCTGCGTCGGCAACGAGCAGGGACGCTGCAACTCCTGCAACACGGGCAAATGCCCGATGGGCATCTGCTCGCAGGATCCGCGCCTCGTCAAGCGCCTCGACGTCGACCGCGGCGCACAGAAGATCGTCGACTATGTGCTGACGTTCGACAAGGAGCTCAAGAAGCTCATGGCGCCAATCGGCAACAGCTCGCTGCCAATCGGCCGCAGCGACGCCCTCGTCTCGACGGACAAGGCCGTTGCGGATCGTCTCGGCATCCAGTACGTCTGCTGATGGGACGGGCGCGGAAACAAGCGTGCAAGCAGGCAGGCATGGATTCCGCGACGTTCCTGGTTGTGGCGAGAGCCGGAGAGGGGAGACGCGGGCGGCCGCTGCTGCCAGGCGCCTTTCCCGGCTACGATGAAGTAAGGGGAGCAAAGCATGTTTAAGATAGAGACAATGAAAGGCCATGAGCGCATGTCCACGCAGGACCTCCTCCTGGCCATCGAAAAAGCCGTCAAGGACGGCGAGACGGAGTTCGAGATCGCGGCCTCCGGTCAGCACGACATCGGCGGCCCGCTCTGGAACGCGGACGGCAAGACGCTGCATTTCCACGTGACGAACGCCGGCCAGCGCGTCGGCTCCATGTGCCTGCCCGGCACGGAGATCGTCGTCGATGAGTCCACGTCGGCCGATGTCGGCTGGCTCAACGCGGGCGGCCTCATCACCGTGCGCGGCGACGCGGGCGACACGGCGGGCCACTGCTCGTCGGGCGGCCGCATCTACATCGGCGGCCGCGCCGGCACGCGCACGGGCTCGCTGATGAAGCACGACCCGCTCTACGAGGAGCCGGAGCTCTGGATCCTCAAGAACGTCGGCTCGTTCTCGTTCGAGTTCATGGGCGGCGGCCGCGCCGTCGTCTGCGGCTGGGACAGCGAGGCTTTTGACTCCGTGCTCGGCGAGCGTCCGTGCGTCGGCATGGTCGGCGGCGTCGTCTACGTGCGCGGCCCCATCGACCAGCTGCCGGGCGACGTGCGCCCGCACGCGCTCGCGCAGGAGGATATCGACTTCCTCGCGGGCGGCATGGACAAGTTCCTCGCGGCCGTCGGCCATGAGGAGCTCGCGGCTGAGCTCTCCGACTGGAGCCAGTGGCAGAAGCTCGTGCCGCTCACGCAGGCGGAGAAAAAGGCGCTGCCGAAGCCCGCGGGCGTCGCGGCGTTCCGCCGGACGGAGTGGGTTAAGGGCGGCATCTTCTCCGATGTCGCGCACGATGATTTCGCCGTGCACAACACGCTCTCGCACGGCCTCTACCGCCTGCGCGTGCCGAGCTGGGACAACGCGAAATACGCCGCGCCCTGCGAGTTCCACTGCCCGACGGGCATCCCGACGCAGCGCCGCCTCGGCCTCATCCGCCAGGGCAAGCTCGACGAGGCGCTCCAGCTCGAGCTCGACTACACGCCGTTCCCCGGCTCCGTCTGCGGCTCGGTCTGCCCGAACCCCTGCATGGACGGCTGCACGCGCGGCACGATCGACTTCCCCATCCAGATCGGCGACCTCGGCTACAAGTCTGCGTTCACGCCCGTCGCTGCGCCCACGGAGCACACGGGCAAGACCGTCGCCGTCATCGGCGGCGGCGTCGCCGGCCTCTCGGCGGCCTGGCAGCTCGCGCGCAAGGGCCACAGCGTCACCGTCTATGACGACGCCGCGCATATCGGCGGCAAGCTCGAGCAGGTCATCCCGCGCGGCCGCCTTTCGCACGAGCTCCTCGAGGCGGAGCTCAAGCGCATCGAGAGCGTCGGCGTGAAATTCGTCTCCGGCTGCAAGGTCGACCGGACGAAGTTCGCCGCCCTCCAGAAAGAAAACGATGCCGTCATCGTCGCGACGGGCGGCACGAAGTCCCGCTTCTTCCCGTGGGAGGGCGTCGAGCACCTCACGATGGGCCTCGAGTACCTCAAGGCCATCAACCGCGGCGAGAAGCCCGCGACGGGCAAGCACGTCGTCGTCATCGGCGCCGGCAACTCCGGCATGGACACCTGCCGCGGCGCCTACGAGATGGGCGCTGAGACCGTCGTCGCCGTCGATGTGCAGAAACCGGCGGCCTTCGCTGACGAGATCGCCTACATCGAAGGGCTCGGCGGCAAGCTCGTCTGGCCGTTCTTCACGAACAAGATCACGAAGGAAGGCGTCTACGCAAATGACGGCCGCTTCATCCCCGCCGACCAGGTCATCGTCTCCATCGGCGAGGAGCCGGTGCTCGACTTCCTGCCGGACGACGAGCGCATCCAGTATTTCCGCAAGAGCTGGCTCGTGCCGGACGCACAGCAGGCCATCCTGCCGGGCGTCTTCACGGCGGGCGACACCATCAAGCCGGGCCGTCTGACCGACGCCATCGGCAGCGGCCGCAAGGCTGCCTGGTACGCCGACCAGTACCTCCGCGGCACGGCAGAGCCCTTCCCGGAGAAACAGGAGATCCCGGCCGAGCGCCTCAGCAAGGCGTATTTCGACCGCTGCCACTTCTGCGACCTCGGCGATCCCGTGGACGACCACACGCGCTGCGTCTCCTGCGGTACCTGCCGCGACTGCAAGATGTGTCTCGAGAGCTGCCCCGAGGAAGCCATCACGCGCAAGGAAAATGCGGACGGCTCCTGGGAGTATGTCAGCGACCCCGAGCGCTGCATCGGCTGCGGCATCTGCGCCGGCGTCTGCCCCTGCGGCGTCTGGACCATCCAGCCCAACCCGGAGAAGATCCCGATGTACTCGACGGGACAGCAGGCATAAAGCGGCGTGACTTGAAGAGAATATAAAGAAAAGCTCATCCGACTACGGTGTTGGATGAGCTTTTTCCTATGGCAATCTCTCAGCGTGTAAGCCGCAGGCGCAGTGCGAGCGACGAAGGTTACCGCAAGGCGATTTTAGCAGCGATGTTTCACGTGCAACAAGACGCAGGGTATCCTGCCGCTCCTCTACGAGTGCCATGCAAGGAACGCCGCAGCGTTCATGATTTTTGGTTCTACGATGCCGGATTCGAGGAAATCCTTATCCCCGGTCAGGATAACGCCTCGATTTGGAGAAGACACTGCCTTTAATAGGCCCGGAATGGAGTCCCTTGCCCTGTGATGGATGGAATGTGAATTAGAAAACCTCGGCAATCTAAATGAGAATTGGCAATCATTGGTATTGAGGTGATGTGAAATGCCCTTATACAAGGTTGGAATACCGTAGCTTGAAAGTGTATGGAAAAATTGGCGCAGGACACCCAGCCCTGAAAAATTGAATTTTTTTCAGGGTTCATGCACTCTCACATTTGCGCTCATGCCAAGCATCTATGTGAATGGTTCGTTGTAAAATGAAGTTGAACAGTTAATCAAAAACAAAAACCCATAGCGACTTCCTATGTTAAAATGGTTCTGCAAAACAATCATCAACAAAGGAGTATCGCTATGGATCAGAACTATTTTAACACAGATGAGGCTGTTCGTAAATCAGGAAGTCATCTCACGCTCGCTGAACGAGGGATGATCCAAGCTCTGCATAAGAAGGGGAT
>NZ_KB908402.1 GCF_000381005.1 Selenomonas bovis DSM 23594 | reverse complement strand
AGAGTTGAAAACTTCCGCCGAGGGATGTATAATCTCCTTGTAAAATTTGATTTTGCATATCTATATTTTACGCCTGTTGCCAAGGATTTTTAAGTCCTTGGCAACATTTTTTTGCAAACTAAAAGGGGCTGCTACACGTTGTTGATACGTGCAACAGCCCCGAAGATACGGACATACACGAACGCCCCGCCTTAGGGAAGCGCTGAATTAATCAGTGCTTCCCTAAGGCGGGGCGTTCGTGCGTCCAGCAGCAGGCAGGAGCAGCCGTTCTCACTCAATGCCCAGATCTTCGAGGAGTTTCTGCCGATATGCCGCATCCGACGAAGCACGTGCGAGATCGTCATAACGCTTCTCTTTCAGCAGGACACGGTTCAGAGCCGCGAGGGCATCCATCCCCTTCTTCAGCCCCTCCGCATGACCTTCCGCGCGACATCTTTTTGATTTCCTTCGACTGATACCTCGGGATCTTTCTGCCCCCTTTCATTCATGCACGCCATCCTTCACTTCCCGAACGTGAACCTCTTATTCGCTTTCATCCTCACATAGTACGGCAGCAGCGCCTCGAGTGGCTTTACGTCCGTGAGCCCGTTCATGTTCGCCATGACGACCTCCGGTACATCGAACTCCGCGAGCAGCTGGAGCGAGAGGCCGCTCGGCACATACGGCTCCTCCGTATCCGCGATGACGGCGATACCGTCGAACTCGCGCTTGCCGTCCGCGAGCGCGATATGCATCGCCACCTGCTCCGCCGTCACGCAGAGCTGCGGCATGCGGTTCTCGAGATTGCAGCCGCTGTAGAGCGTCCCGTCCGACGCCAGCACACAGGCGCCGACCGCGAGCGACGACTCATGCCGCACATACGCATTGCGCGTGATATCCATCGCCTGCCGCACCATCGTGTCAATAATCGCTTCATTCAACATACCCATACCTCCATGAATCCTAGACAGCACGCTGCACTCCCAGCGGCTCCTCAACCAATCTCCACGCCGCGCACGCCGCGCAGCTGCTGCACAGCCTCCGCGATGACAGCACTCCTCACCGCCTGGCGGTTATAGACATCAAGCTCGATCGACAGCATCCGCACCCCATCCTGCGGCGGCGCCTCATGCACCTTGAGATCGCGCACCGAGAGATCGAGATCCTCGAGGCAGGCGCTGATATGGCTGAGCTGCCCCGGCGCATCACACGCATGGATCACGAGATAGAGATGGCGCTCCTGCGCCACCCACGCGTCGAGGCGCGAGAGCACGCCGAGCGTCGCGAACACGAGCCCCGTCGTGAGCAAGGCTCCCACATACAGGCCCGCGCCGACCGCGAGCCCCACGCCCGCGACGACCCAGAGACACGCCGCCGTCGTGAGCCCCGTGACCGTCAGGCCCTCCTTCATGATCGCCCCGGCGCCGAGGAAGCCGATGCCTGAGACCACCTGCGCCGCGAGGCGCGCCGGATCCGCGTTCGTATGCCCCTCGACGCGCAGGTAGATCTCCTGCGAGAGCACCATCACGAGGCAGGAGCCGAGACACACGAGCATATTCGTGCGCAGCCCCGCCGACTTATGGCGCGACTGCCGCTCATAGCCGATGATGCCGCCGAGCACGCAGGCGAGCACCAGGCGCAGCAAGAGCTCGCCCTCGCTGATCTCCGTCATCCATCCGCCTCCTCTCATATCTCATGTCCCTATTATACTACAACTAACGTCAGCAAACACCTCTTTGCACAAGAGAAAATTTGCTTATCCACACACTCATCCACAGTTGTGGATAACTTCTCCCCCTCCCTGGATACGAACTGCCATCCGCCCAATCATTCCGGACATCCCGCCAATGTGTACAATGTGCATAGAAAAATCCGACGCGTCCTGTGGATAATGTGGATAAAACAGGGGATAACTCCATATTTAGCTAAAGAAATCCACCGTCAGACTATATTTAGCGTTTTTTCTCCACAAATCATCCCCATGGAATTGTGGAAAAGCCTCACCCATTTTTCAGCTTGACGCGCTATGATAGGAAGGCTGATATTGCACAAAATTTGAAACCTCATTATAATGGAAACTGTCTACTTGCAACCAAATCGCGAAAAGAAGGTATTGTCTTGCCAAACTCCACCATCCCGCCGCGGCGCACGCGGAAGAAAAAGAAATCACGGTTCTGGACCTGGCTGCTCGTCCTCCTCTGCTTCGTCGGCGCGGCCGTCGCCGGCGCCATGTTCGCCTCCTCGTCGCTGCTCGACAAGACGGCGGGCGACGCCGTCGAGGAGGGCCTGCTCACGGCGAAGGACAAATCGACCATCATGATCATGGGCGTCGATGCGCGCGAGGACGATGTCGGGCGCAGCGACACGCTCATGATCGCTGCTGTCGACCCGAAGAGGAACCAGGCCTCCCTGCTCTCCGTGCCGCGTGACACGCGCGTCAAGATCCCCGGCCACAGCTGGGACAAGATCAACGCGGCCTACGCCTACGGCAGCGCCAAGAGCGGCATCCTCGGCGGCGAGAAGCTCGCCCAGCGCACCGTCGAGGACTTCCTCGGCGTCAACATCGACCACTACGTAGTCATCGACACGCACGCGTTCCAGAAAATCATCGACGCCATCGGCGGCATCGACATCGACGTCGAGAAACGCATGTACTACGAGGACCCCTGGGACGACGACGGCGGCCTCGTCATCGACCTGAAGCCCGGCATGCAGCATATGAACGGCAAGACCGCCGTTACCTACGTGCGCTACCGCGACGAGGAGGGCGACATCGGCCGCATCAAGCGCCAGCAGAAATTCATGAAAGCCTGCATGGACAAAGTCACCTCGCCCTCCATCATCCCGAAGCTGCCGACGGTCATCAAAGAGGTCATCGGCTCTGTCAAGACCGACCTCTCGTTCCGCCAGCTGCTCGAGTTCGCGGGCACGCTCAAGGAGGCGCAGAAGAACGGCCTCAAGACCGAGATGGTCCCCGGCCGTCCGCTCTACATCTCCGGCGTCAGCTACTGGATCCCCGATGTGGAGAAACTCCGCACGACGCTCGCCGAGACACTCGGCATCCAGCTCTCCCCATCCGCGCGCCACAGGCTCGAGCAGGCCGCACGGGAATACGAGCGCTCCATCCCTGCGAACGCCACCGAAGTTCCCGCCTCCGACCACAGCATCGGCAACGTCAAGAGCAGCGCGCAAAAGAGCGGCAAGAGCGAGATCAAGCGCTCACAGGAAACGACGAAGAACAGCACCTCCTCACGCGACCGCACGACGGCGGGCAGCAGCAGCGCCGCCACCGACGCGCGCAGCGAGGACACGCAGACGAGCCAGCAGCGAAGCGACACAGCTGCCGCAAGCGACAGCGCCCCGACGCCAAGCGCCGGCGGCAAGACGCGATAAGCGCAAAGACAAAATCAGATCGATCTCAACAAAAAAGGGGAACCGATTGCTCGACGGGAGCAACCGGTTCTCCTTTTTGTTGAACGATGCTGATGCCACTATCGCAAAACGCGCGAATATGCTACACTAAAAAAGCGAACCATTTGATATGGTGGCCACGGTTGTCGGGCCTCTGCTCCGATGTAAATCCAACGAAAGGGCGTGATGCCGATTGGCGTCACGAAAATAAAGGAAAAGCATCGTACCTGTGCTCGCTATGATTTTCATCATCGCGATTGCAGCGCAGTACGGCATCATCGACAAGGACTTCGTCCTCTCGCTGGTGAAGGCAGTTTTCTGCCATAGCTGAGATCCCTTTTCGGCGGCGCTCGTCTTGATATGAAAAAGAAGCTATCTCACAAATAGCTTCTTTTTCGGGAACGTCGGTGGCCATCAGCGGTAGCAACGCTGTTTGTATGGCCGAAAAGATTTTCTTCTGTCATACATCGGAGCGGCCACCACACGGATGGTTCGCTCTTTTGTTGGTTCTATTATACTATCAGACCGCCAGAACGTCAACGGCTCACGCGCTCGCGACGGCTGTCTCCGCACTCTGGCCGAGCAGCTCGCGCGTATGCCGCGCGACGTCGTCCGGCGTGAGATCCGTGCGGCGCGCGACGCCGGTCGCAAGCGCCGCCGCCGCAACGGCGCGCGCGACGGTCGGCGCGACGCGCGGGTCGAACGGGCTAGCGATGACATGCTCCTCATCGAGCACATCCTTCGAGATCAGCGACGCGATGGCCTGTGCCGCCGCGATCTTCATCTCGAGGTTGATGTCCTTCGCGCGCACATCGAGCGCGCCGCGGAAGATGCCCGGGAACGCGAGGAGGTTGTTGACCTGGTTCGGGAAGTCCGAGCGCCCCGTGCAGACGATGCGCGCGCCCGCCTTTTTCGCGAGCGCCGGCATGATCTCAGGCGTCGGGTTCGCCATGGCCATGATGACGGCGTCCTCGTTCATCGAGCGCACCATCTCCTCCGTCACGCAGCCCGCGACCGACACGCCGATGAAGACATCCGCGCCCCGGATGACATCCTTGAGCGCGCCCTTCTCCTGCTCGAGATTCGTGATCTTCGCAATGTCGTCCTTGTAGGGATTCATGCCCTGCGGACGGCCCGCGTAGATGGCGCCCTTCGAGTCGCAGAGGATGATATGCTTCGTATTCATCGCCTGCAGCAGGCGCGTGATGGCCTGCCCCGCGGCGCCCGCGCCGTTGACGATGACTTTCGCGTCCTCGAATCGCTTGCCGATGAGCTTGAACGCGTTGATGAGCGCCGAGACGCAGACGATCGCCGTGCCGTGCTGGTCGTCGTGGAACACGGGGATGTCGAGCTTCTCGCGCAGGCGCGTCTCGATGTCGAAGCACTGCGGCGCCTTGATATCCTCGAGGTTGATGCCGCCGAACGACGGCGCCATGAGCTCGACCGTGCGCACGACCTCATCGACATCCTGCGTATCGAGGCAGATGGGCACGGCATCGACGCCAGCGAAGCCCTTGAAGAGGATCGCCTTGCCCTCCATGACAGGCAGGCCGGCGCCCGCGCCGATGTTGCCGAGGCCGAGCACTGCCGTGCCGTTCGTCACGACGGCGACCATGTTGCCCTTCGTCGTGTAGTCGTAGATCTTCTCCGGATGCTTCTCGATCTCGAGGCACGGCTCCGCGACGCCCGGCGTATACGCGAGCGTCAGATCCTCCGCCGAGGAAAGCGGCACCTTGCTCTGGATTTCATATTTTCCCTGATGGGACGCATGGAAGCGCAGCGCGCGCTCCTTAACGTCAAATTTTTCAAACTTTTCTTTTTTCAGCTTGCTCATGCGGCATTCGTCTCCTTCGCTTCGTGAAATGATAAAAAGCAATCTGCATTACTTTATGTGTAAAGTTGTAAGGTTGCATTCATTATACATATCTCGGCGGGAAAAGCAAATATATAATTTTTATCGTCATGATAAATTGTTGTAATTTTACGGAAATACTCACCATTACATACTGCCCATCCCGCATGTTCTTCCTTTACTGCAAGGACGGGCGCACAATGTCCACAAAGTGGACGTTTGTGCGTTGAGTTTGCTATTGCGGAGGAGTATCCTATGGCGGCCCGGACTGGGAAGTCCGCAAAATCGCCAAAGACAACGGCCTGGCGTTCTAAGCAGCGGCCTTCCCTGGCTGCAGCCGCTCAGCCCTGATTCGGATTCCAGCTGCTGGCGCCCAACGGCTCGATCGGATGCGCGTCGCGAAGCGGCGCCCCGCAGTTCGGGCAGCCTTTGTCCTCACCGCAGCTGTCGCAGTAGAGCGTGCCGCAGTTGCTGCATTCATATAAGAGTTCCTGCTGTTCTTCCTTCTCCTGTGCACCGCAGTAGCTGCAGTCCTCGTGCAGGACAAATGCATTTTCATTCGCCATGGCCATCACATTCCTTTCTTTTGCCCGGGAGGTCCCTTTCTTATCTGCCGCCCGGAGCGCTGAGGGGATTCGTTCTCCATAGTCATCAGTATACAGATCTGCCGCTGCCATTTCTGTCACGATTGCAACAAAACAGCAGAAACACGTTCCAGGACCGGCCCCGGCGATGAAAGCACGGCGAAAACAAAAACAAGAGGCACCTGCCGCATCTTCCCGATGTGACAGGTGCCTTTCCCTAAGGAACCGCTGATTAAATGAAGTGCTCCGGATTTACGCGGATGCGCTGTATCTCTCTAGGAGACAAGCCGCAGGCGTAGCCGAAGCTACGCTGAGGATTGTCGACGACGAGAGGACAGTGCAGACGCGTGAAGACGGAGTGCTGAATTAATCAGTGGTTCCCTAAGAAACCACGGATGAAATATCGATGTAGGATCAGCCGCCGAAAGCCAGCATCCGCCTGCCGCGCATACATCGGCGGACGCTCAGATCGATCGCTCGGTCATCGCTGCGGGCACGGAAATGATGCCGCTCCGCCACCGATGATCTCGCTGTAGATGAACCCCTCGCGCACGCCGGAATCGCTGTACGTGATGCGCTGCGTGCCGAACTGCTCCGCGATGACAGACGCGATCACGAGCCCCGGCAGGATGGTCGGCAGGCGGTCTGGCACGGCGCGCATGAGGCGCACGACATCCTCCTGCGGCAGTGCGCGGTCGCGCACGAACCGCTCGATGAGCGCTGAGAGACGCGCGGCCTCCATCGTCAGATCATCGGCCGCGTCGCCGCCATAGACCGCGCGGTAGAGCGCCAGCCCGCTCTTGAACGTGCCGCCGATGCCGCAGATCGCGGGCGCCTTCACCCGCGCGAACGACACCGCGCCCGCGAGCACCTCCTGCGCCGCCGCCCGCATCGCCGCACACTCCGCGCGCGAGGGCAGCACCTCCGCCGAAAAGCGCGCGTGGAACGCCGTCGCGCCCATGGCGAGGCTCACCTTCTGCTCGATGCGCCCTCCGGCGAACGCGACGAGCTCCGTGCTGCCGCCGCCGATGTCGACGAGCAGCCCGCGCTCACCTGCGAGCCCGTGCGTCGCCCCGATGAAGTCGAACGTCGCCTCCTCATCGCCCGAGATCACGCGGATCGAGAGCCCCGTGCGCCGCTCGATCTCCGCAACCGCCTCGCGGCTGTTCGACGCGTTCCGCAGCGCCGCCGTCGTGAACGCCCGCACATGATCGATATGGAAACAGGCGAGGAACGAACGGAACTCCAGGAGGATCTCGACCGTCTTCTCGATGCCCGCCTGCGTCATGCGCCCGTCCTTGACATAGCCCGCGAGCCCCACGATATGCTTCTTCTTCAGCAGCATCTCCGCGCCGCCCGCCGGCGAGATATCGTAGACCGCCATGCGCACCGTACTCGAGCCGATATCGATCACACCGTACAGCATTTTTCTCACCTGCCTCCGCTCACCGTTTGAACCCGCTGCCCGTCACCGGCACGATCACGCGGTAGTTGTCCGGCTTGCCGTGCGGGAAGAACTTCTGCGCCGCCGCGAGCCCCGCCGCCGCCGAGAGCTCCGCGTAGACACCGCGATGGCCGAGCGCGCGCTGCGCCGCACGCAGCTCCTCCTCCGTCACCGTCACGACCGCGCCGCCGCTCGACTCCACCGCGAACAGCATCTCCTTGAGCCGCTTCGGCCGCTCGATGGAGAAATTCGGATCGTCAAAGAGCGAGGCGGGCGCCTCCGCCGCGGCAGCCCTGTTGCCCGCGATGCCCTTCGCCTCCTCGAACGCGCGGTAGAGCGGCGCGCAGCCGTCGCTCTGCACGGCCACGAGACGCGGCAGCCGCCCGACCTCCATGAACCCGAGGTAGAGGCCCATGAGCAGTCCCCCGTTGCCCGCCGGCACGAAGATATACTCCGGTACCTTGCCGCCGAGCTGCTCATAGAGCTCGTGCGCGAGCGACTTCACGCCCTCCGTGAACAGCGGGTTGTACGCGGGCGAGGCGTAGTACCAGCTGCTGCCGAGATGGCGCTTCACCTCCGCGCACGCATCCATGCGCGTGCCCGCGACGCGCACCACCTCCGCGCCGTACATCGTGAGCTGCTGCACCACGGACTCAGGCACCCCCGCCGGCACGAACACCTTGCACGCCATGCCGGCCGCCGCCGCGTACGCCGCCATCGACGCCCCCGCGTAGCCCGCCGAGTCCAGCGCGATGCGCTCGATACCGAGCGACGCCGCCACATTCACGAGCGCCGCCGCCCCGCGGTCCTTGTACGAGCCCGTCGGCTGCAGATTCTCGAGCTTCAGCAGCACGTCGATGCCTCCCGCCTGCATCGGCACGAGCGGCGTCACCATGTGCCCGATATGCACCGTCTGCGGCACCTGATCCTCCGCATCCTTGTGCAGGCGGAACAAGCCGCCGCAGCTGCAGCGGATCGCGTGCGTATTCAAGGGATACTGCTTCTTGCACTTCTCACAATAAAAATACATCGAAAAGACCTCCCCCACGGGCCGAAAAGAACCGCCATCTCATTTTACGAATAAAGACATATTCGCCATCCATTTTGGAAAATCCTTCCCGCGAACCAGGAATCCTCCCCCTCCCCCTTGCATAAAAGCGCCAGTTGTTGTAATATAGTCATGGGAGAACAACAACATCTCGTATGTTGTTGGAGGCAGAGGTATAGAGGCAAAAAAGGAGAGCGTTCGGTAGCTCTCTTTTTTGTTGCCCGCGCACAGCCCTCCGCGGCAGAAAGCCGCGAAACACTTTCTAAGGAAGCGCTGATTCCTCCATTCCACACTTCCTAAATACATGCCATTTGTGCTAAAATCAAAAGAGAACGCAACGAACGAGGACGCTGCTGCGAGTGAAAGCTGCGCTGGACAACCAGGCTTTCCCGCTGGCGTCTCACATGATATGGCGCGGCGCAGAGGCCGCAGCAAACTCAACGCACAAACGTCCACTTCATGGACGTTTTGCGCGCGCCCGAAGTGACAGGAGAAAACAGATGGTAAACAAGATCTACGCCCTCGTCGGCCCCTACGCCTCAGGAAAGAGCACACTAGCCATGCAGCTCATCTCGATGGGCATTCACTATGTACCGACCTACACGACCAGGGAACCGCGCAAGGGCGAATATCCGCCCGGCATCTTCCGGACGCTCAGCCAGGACGAGTTCTTCCGGCAGCAGTTCATGGTGCGCGTCGCCTACCAGGGCGACTACTACGGCATCAAGAAGGACGACATCCTCGCCGCCCTCAAGCTCCATCCCACGAGCCTCATCCTGCTCGACGCGGGCGCCATCGCGCAGCTCAACCACCTCCTCAAGGGCAGCCTCGTCACCATCTTCCTCATGACGGACTACGTCACCCTCGTCTCGCGCATGCTCAAGAAGGGCTGCGACAACGACACCATCAAATACCAGCTCGAGTACGCGGAGAGCAACAAGGAATACGAGGCCTACAAGGAGACGGACTTCATCGTCAAGAACACGCAGGAGCCGCACGTCGCGCTCAAGCAGATCCTCACCATCATGGGCCTCACGACGCTCCTGCCGAAAGAAAAGCTCGCCGCCCGCCTCGCCTGAAAGCGGCAGCTGCGCGCAGACGCCTGTAGAGCAGCCTGACGGCGCCCACGCACCAGCAAAAAAGACTGCTGCACCCAGCGATCTCCTCAGGGAGCACGCTTGCGTGCAGCAGTCTTTTGCTATGTAAATCCCCAAGAGCGCAAGCCGCAGGCGCAGCGCGATTGGCTGGATTTACTGCAAGGACGGGCGCACAATGTCCACGAAGTGGACGCTTGTGCGTTGAGTTTACTATGTAAATCCCCAAGAGCGCAAGCCGCAGGCGCAACGCGATTGGCTGGAAATCCTCTAAGGGCAGGCGCACAGACGTCCCCAGACGCGTGCATCGCCCCTGTTGATCGCAATCAAGCCGCGGCAGCGCTCAGCGCATCCGGCGCAAAAGCCCTTTGAGGCCGCCGCTATCCCGCCGCACCGTCTTGTGACGCTCGCGCAGGGACGCCGCCGCCTCTTTCGCCGCCTCCAGCGACGCGTTGCGCACATCCTCATCGCTCTCCTCCACGATGAGGCCGCCCTCCTGCAGCGTGCTGACCGTCCGCTTGAGCCCGGTGGCCAGCTCGGTCCGCCGCTGCCAGCCCAGGCCCTGCAGCTTGTGCGTGTCGAGCTTCGCGTTCGTATAGAGCACATTGCCGAGGCGCGCCTTCTTCTCCGGCACATCGAAAGCCACCTGGCGATTCGCCATCTTCTCGAGGAACTGGCCGATCTGCGCCTCGCGATCCGGCAGATCATAGATGACCTTCGTCCCCGCATAATCCGCGAGGAACTCCGCGATATCCTTGAGCGTGCGGAGCTTGCCAGAGCTGCCCGCGATATTATACGCCGAGCCGTTCTTGCCGGCGAGCAGCACATGCAGGATCCCCATCACGGCATCCGCCACATAGCAGCAGGATACATGGCGGTCGCCCTCCTCATGCAGCACGATGTCCTGCTGCTTCGCGCAGTCAAGGATCATCTGCGAGAGCGGCTTCGTATCATCCTGACGCATCGTCGGCCCATAGACATGCGCGAGCCGCGCGATCACCACATCCAGTCCGTATTGCGACCGCCACGACTTGCAGAGCGTCTCGCCCGCGCGCTTGCTCTCCGCGTACGCCGCGCACACCGTATTGCAGTTGAGACTCCCGTAATATTTCTCATCCACGCAGTCATCCGCCCGCCACGGCTCCCCGTAGATACTCCCCGAGGAAATGAACATGAACCGCTTCGCACCGCAGTCATGCGCCACCTCCAGGAGATTCTCCGTGCCGTAGATGTTCGACATCATCGTCTCCACCGGATGCTCCAGGATCCTCATCGGCTGCGTATCGCAGGCCGCATGGATCACGAGATCCACCGGCTCCGGAAACGCCGCCGGCTGCGTCACGTCCCACGGATAGAACGAGAAACGAGGATCCTCCCAGATATCATCGAACCGCTGCCGCGCCGTATCCTCATCGCGCCCCACCGCATACACCGTCATGCCGAGCTGACGGATGCTATTGATCGAAAACAGCGTATCGACGAGGAACGTGCCGATGAGCCCCGTCGCCCCCGCCAGCAGGATGCGCTTGCCGCGCAAACGCTCCCATGGCAGCGGCATCAGGTTCATGCACTGGATATCCTGTTGATAATACGAATGCAGACTAAACATAGAACTCCCTCGTTTCCAGAAAATAAAAAATGATGAAACACCAGTCGTTACACCAGCATCTTCACGATACTCTGCACACTTCTCCAAAGTTATTATATAATAATCTCAAAAAAAAACAAGCGTGATGAAAAAATAGAAAATTATTCCATACGCTGAAAAATCCCCCCTGCCCAGACGAAAATCATCGCGCTGCGTAATTGATTTTTTGTAATTTCTTTAGGAATATAATTATATTTCTTTTGTTTTATGCTATAATACAAATATAAAATTTAAATAATATGAAGTGGAATTACAATTGAAAGGGGATACTGTTATGTTATCGTTTTTTCGTGGTTTCCTGCGACAGAGAGGCTCTGTCCTCCTGCTGACGGGACTCCTGCTGCCGTTCGTGATCGGCGTGACCGGCCTCGCCGTCGACGTCGGCAATCTCTACCTCACGCAGTCACGCCTCCAGAACGCCGCTGACGCCGCCGCCCTCGCGGGCGCTGCGGACATCCGCGACGACCTCATCGCCCACCGCACAACGGTGCAGGGCGTCAAGGCGAATCACAGCGCCGCCGATAACGTGGCCGACGGCTACGTCGACGACAACCTCGGGAAGGATGTCGCCAGCAGAGGCTACGATGTGCCGGAGGCATCCGCCGCCCAGCTCAAGTACAAAGTCTCTCTCACCGAGGACGTTCCGCTCTATTTCCTGCGCGTCTTCATCGCTGACAAGACGCGCAGCGTCGGCGCTGCGAGCACGGCGGCCATCATCGGCAAGGGCAAGACGGCGACCAGCAAGCATTTGTTCGTGTTCAAGGACGGCATGGAAGAGGTCAACTCCATCAACAATCCGGACAACATGAACATCAAGGGGCAGATTTCCTCTACCTTTGACGGCGATATCGCCTACACGGACGGCGTCACCTCCGGCGCCCCGGATTATACGCCCATCGCGAACCCCAGCTATTTCCCGCCGAATGGCATACAGTACAGCTCGCAGAACGCGAATCTCAAATACTTCTTCACGAAGCAGGCCGCGGATGAGAACTGCTCTGTGACGGAGGCGGAGGCCAACGGCTATGGCCACCAGGCAAACTACACCGCGTACGATATGGACGCGCTGCACCGCCAGGTGACGGCCATGACACAGGTCCGCTACACGAACGGTCAGAACCCGGACTCCAGCGAGGCGATCTTCGACCAGAATACGTCCACGGCCATCTATATCAAGGAGCCGAACGTCAACCTCTCCGTCAACCGTCTGCCGGGCAGCGACACGCACCCAAATGATCCCGTCTATCTCAACATTGATGACAGCACCGGCGTCGTCAACATCAACGTGAACTCGGATAACGTGCGTCCGCTCGTCGTCTGCTACAACGGAAAGGGCGAGATCCATTTCAACATGCATGGCCATACCTTCCGCGGCATCATCTATGCGCCGAACTCCCCGAAGATTCTCTGCAACGCGGGTGGCGGCAACTTCTACGGCTCGATGATTGCGAGCGGCCTCGACCTGCGCAACGATCGCGGCCACTTCTTCTACGAGGATTTCGACGGCAGCAGCGGCTCCGCTGCCACCGGCGGCGCTTCCTCGGACTACGAAATCAAGCTGCTCTAAGGAACCACTGATTCTTCAGCACTCCGTCTTCACGCGTCTGCGCTGCACTTTCGCCAGACCAGGTGAGCGCGCGCAGCAAAGCAAGAGAGCGCCCTCCAGTGATCAGACCACTGGAGGGCGCTCTCTTGTTTTCTTACTCAGGCCCAGCAGGCCGTCTGCGCTGTCACGCGTCCGCCGAGAGCCGCTCGCCGACGGCGAGGCCGAGGCGCGCGGCGGCGCCGGCGGGGAGCTCCAGGCAGCCCCAGGCGCCGCGGCAGCAGGAGAGGCCGAGCCACGGCAGGAGGTGCGGCGCGATCTTCAGGATGCGGCAGTCGTCGTCGAGATAGACGGCGTCGATGGCGAAGCGCATGAAGCACATGTGGATGCTCGCGCAGGGCGCGAGGAGCAGACCGCCGTCCGCGGGCAGCGCGCGCCGCAGCATGAGGCCGCAGAAGCGGCGCAGGAAGGAGTCCGCGACCTCGGCGCGGATGATATCGCCCCGCGCCGTCCGCAGCAGGCGCATGGTCTTGCCCCGCTCTGCCTGCGGCGCCTCGCCTGTCACCTGCGGCGTCTCACCTGTTGCCCGCGGGGCGTCGCTCGTCCCCGCGGGCGGCGCTGTCAGCGTCTGCCGCGGCAGGGTACCGTTCTCCATTTGCTCATCTCCTCCGGCTCAATGTCCGAGGTTCTTCATCAGGGACAGGGCGGACGGCACGAGCGTCACGATGAAGAGCGACGGGAAGATGAAGAATACGAGCGGGAAGATGATCTTGACCGGGGCCTTCATCGCCTCGGCCTTGACGTGCTGGCGGCGACGGTCGCGCATGTTGTCCGCCTGGCTCTTCAGCGTGTTCGCCATGCTCGTGCCGAGGCGCTCCGACTGGACGAGCGCCGCCACGAACAGCGAGACCTCCTGCACCTCGCAGCGCTGGGCGAGGTTCTTGAGCGCGGTGCGGCGCACCATGCCCATGCGCACATCCTCCTGGAAATGGCGGCATTCGTCGATGAGCGGGCCATGCATGCGGCCGATGATCTTCCGCAGCGAGCTGTCGAACGAGAGGCCCGCCTGCACGCTGACGCAGAGCAGGTCGAGCATCTCCGGCAGCTGCGACTGGATGGCCTGCTGGCGCTTCGTCGCCATGATCTTCGTCACGGAGATGGGCGCATAGCCGCCGATGAACGTACCGAGCAGGACGATGGCGACTTTCTGCACCGCAGAGAAGTCCGCGGCCTGGAGATAGAGCCATGAGAGCACGCACATCGCCACCGCGCCGAAGAAAATCGCGGCGAAGAGCTGCCCCACGGACCATTCGCGCTGCTTGCCCGCGAGCACGATGCGGTGTTCGAGGGATTTCGCCATGCCCGCCGGCGCGAACTGGCCGAGGAACTGGCCGAATTTCTCCATGAGCGGCTGGATCACGCGCTCGGAGAACGTCATCTCCTCGAGCGAGCGTCCGCGCAGCGCGGCCTTTTCCGCCTCCGTCTTTTCCCGGCCCTTGCGCGGCATGGCAGTGATCGCGTCGATCTTCTTGATGCGGCTCTGCACCTCGGTCTCCGAGCGCACCTTGCTTTGCAGGAGCCCGTAGAGCACGAGGAACGTGACGACGATCAGCGAAATAGTAAATAGGAAAATCAGCATCAGTAATCCCCTCCTGCCTGGGAAACATCAAAGAAATCATCCGGCAGCTCGACGCCGTTGAGCTCGAACTTGTCGATGAAGCTCGGCTTGAGCCCCGTGCCCTCGAAATGGCCTTTCGCCTTGCCGTTCTCGTCAAAGCCCGTCTGCACGTAGTGGAAGATGTCCTGCGTCGTGATTGTCGCGTCCTCCATGTGCTGCACCTCGGTGACATAGGTGATCTTGCGGCTGCCGTCGCGGATACGCGACTGCTGGATGATGAGGTCGATGGCCGACGAGATCTGCTCGCGAATGGCGCGCACGGGCAACTCGAAGCCGCTCATGAGCACCATCGTCTCAAGACGGGAGAGCGCGTCGCGCGGGCTGTTGGCATGGGCCGTCGTGAGCGAGCCGTCATGACCGGTGTTCATGGCCTGCAGCATGTCGAGCGCCTCGCCGCCGCGGACCTCGCCGACGATGATGCGGTCAGGACGCATGCGCAGGGCGTTCTTCACGAGGTCGCGGATCGTGATCTGGCCCTTGCCCTCGATGTTCGCGGGACGCGACTCGAGTGTCACGACATGCGTCTGCTGGAGCTTCAGCTCGGCCGCGTCCTCGATGGTGACGATACGCTCGCTCTCGGGGATGAACGACGAGATGACGTTGAGCGTCGTCGTCTTACCGGAGCCAGTACCGCCGGAGACGAGGATGTTGATGCGCGCCTTGACGCACGCGCGCAGGAACTGCGCCATCTTCTCGTCGAGCGTGCCGAACGAGATGAGGTTCTCGACCGTCAGCGGCGTCTGGCTGAACTTTCGAATCGTGAGCGCCGGCCCGACGAGCGAGAGCGGCGGGATGATGATGTTGACACGGGAGCCGTCCTTGAGTCGCGCGTCCACGAGCGGCGACGCCTCGTCGATGCGGCGGCCGAGCGGTGTGAGGATGCGCTCGACGATGTTCATCAGATGCGCGTTGTCGTGGAACTTCACATCCGTGAGCTCGAGCTTGCCCATGCGCTCGACGAAGACCTGCTTCGGCCCGTTGACCATGATCTCTGTGATGCTGCCGTCCTGACGCAGCGACTCGATGGGCCCGAGGCCGAGCATCTCGTCGCGGATATCCGCGACGATCTTGTGGCGATCACTGCGCGGGATGGCGAACGGATCCTCCTCGAGTACCTTCTCGCAGTAATGATCGATGATGAGCTCGACCTGCCGCGGGTCGGGATTCACACTCGCGAGGATCTGCTGCTCATCCGGCTGCATCTCCTCGATGATGCGCTGATGGATCCGCTGCTTGACTTTCAGATAGGAAGCATCTGTATCTTCTTTCTCCTGCTCCGTCTCGAATATATGAACCTGCTGGTTCGACCCTTCCTTGCGCCCCAGGCGCGTCAGTAACGACATCTGCTTTCACTCTCCTCCGTCTCTGCACGGAACCACCTGCCCTGTCCGCCCTCTTTTACTTGCTGCGGACAGGGATATCAGAAACTACCAGACACAGCCGCGGCCTCTCTGCCTGCATGCCGGCTACGACTTCTTTTCCTGTGATAAATCGTACTCGCTGTACATCGTATAGGTAACATCGAGATTCAGAACCTTCGGAGATGCTCCCGCCCACCGGATGAGCAGACGCTTGAAAATAGTTGCGGCATTTTCTCTGCTCATATCAATCTTGGATTTGAGCGTGACCACGACATTACCGTGGTTGCCCGTCGTCGCCTCCGATATGTCTTTATCCACATGGATATATGCCAGGCCTTCGCTATATGCCTGCGGGCCCCACTCATAGAGACCGGCCGTCAGATCCTGGGATAAATACTTGTTCTCCAGTTGTCGGTAGGTCGATGGCCCGCCGATCGACGCCTCGCGCGCGCAGCTGCGCGCCATGTTGTTGAGCGCGATATAGTCGCTGATGGCAGCGCCGAAATAGGCAATGCCCATGATGAAAACGAGGAAAAATGGTATGACGATGCCGAACTCGACCATACTCTGTCCTCTCTGCCCCCTGCGCAGCATAGAACCCCCCCTCCTAGAAAATAGGCTGCCATGAAGCCCCTGAGAGATTCATGGCAGCCTTTTGAGACAACACTCGTAGAATTAGTTACCCTGGGAGACACTTTCAATGGCCGTCGATGCATGACCGAACGCACTCGAAACGGAGTTCTTGAGGCCGCCGTTGAATGCGACAACCGCGATGCCGACGACGAGCGCGACGATGAGCGCGTACTCGACCATGCCCTGTGCCTTCTCGGACAGATAACGTGCCTTCAGATAGTTGATGATCTCAATCATAACAAATACCTCCTGTGAATAAAACCTGTAAACTTAAAAGATTCTATGTATGTCAATCTCCGAAGAGAGTAACACCGATGGAACCGCTCTGCTTCAGGTACCTGCAGCGAGCGTATCGACTTTCTCCGCCGCACGGGCAAAGATATCGACAATGGATTGCTGGAGTTGCGGGTTCGTCACCGAGATAACGATGAGAATTCCGACCGTGAGGGCGACGATGAGTGCATACTCTACCATACCCTGCGCCTTCTGCTGCGACAGGAGACACCGAAGATAAAGGTATCTGCCTTCCATGTCATTCCCTCCATGCTTCAAACCTTGATATCGACAATCTTCTTGATGACCAGATAGCCCATGATCTCCATGACAACGGCTACCCCGATCGCAATCCTGCCCGCTGTCTCCGTAAAGAGCGGCATGATATACCCGGGACTGACCATCGTGATGAAGCCCGCCAACGCTACGGGGAGCAGCGCCATGATGACGCCCGACATACGCCCCTGCGCCGTGAGCGCGAGCACCTCGCGCCGCATGCGGATGCGCTCCTGGATCGTGTCGCTGATCGTGTTGAGGATGTCGGCGAGGTTGCCGCCGACCTGGCGCTGGATGAGCACCGCCGTGACGACAAGCTCGAAGTCCGGGCTGCCGACGCGATGCTGCATGTGCGTGAGCGCATCCTCGAGCGACGCGCCGACATTGATCTCGTGGAGCGTCTTCTCCGCCTCATGGCCGATGGGGTCATCCATCTCGCGCGCGATGAGCTCGAACGCCTGCAGGAAGCTGAAGCCTGAGTGCAGCGCGTTCGCCATCATCTCGAGCATGTCGCCGAGCTGGTTCGTGAACGCCTTCTGGCGGCGCTGGATGTGCATGTTGAGATAGAGCATGCCACCAACGATGCCGAATACGAACGCGATGACCGCCGAGAGCAACTTGAACGTGACCGCGAGCACGATGAGCGCGAGCAGCGCGCTGCCAAGGAAGAGCAGGACGGGGAACTCCCGGCCGAGCAGCGGCCAATCGGCCTGCTCCATGAGATCCGCGAAGTATCCCTCCGACTTGAGCTCCGGCATCTTGGAGGCGATGCTGCGCACGAGGCGAAGGATCTTCTCCTTTGGCGTCGGACCTTTCTGCTTTTTCCTTCCTTGGAAAAGCTCCCTGCGCGCCTTCTGCTCGGAGAAATACTCCATGCGCTTCTGCAGGTTCTGCTTGCGGCGCGCCTGCATCATGATGAAGGAGGAGAGCACAAGGAATGTCAGTGCAACCGTCAAAACGGCGAGTAATGCGTTCATACACTCCTCCATCCACTAGAATGACGTCCCATAATCTTCGAGACGAGCTTGCTCACGCTCTGCGCGAACGGGCTCGACGCCTCGATATCGACGGCCATCATCCCGCTGTCCGCGGCGGTCGAGACCTCCTCATAGGCGTTGGGGATGATGCCTGCCACGGGGAACCCCAGCGCACGGCCGATCTCCTCCTGGCTCGCACGATCGCAGGGCGTCACGCGCGTGAACACCGCCTTGACGCGGTCCTCATAGTCCGGCCAGTCCTTGAAGATCTCGAGCGCCTCGCGCATGTGCTCGATCTCGTAGCCGCCGTTGATCATCGCGACGAGGATCGTCGTCGTCGAGAGCTCCGACGCCGCGATGGACGTCGGGTTGAACGCCGGCGGCACATCGATGAGCAGATACTGATAGAGGCTCTGGGCGATGCGGATGATGCGCTCGAGGCTCGCGATGCTCACGCGGTCGATGAGGTTCGGCGCGCGCGTGCCGCAGAGGACATGCACGTTCTCCGTCACCGGCATGAAATACGGCGCGAGCGTGACCGGCGAGAGGAACTCCGCGTCCCGCGCCGCCTCGACGATGGTCGAGGTCGGCGACAGACTGAAGAACACCGCCATGTCGCCGAACTGCAGGTCAGCGTCGATGATGCCGACCTTCGCCCGCGACCGGCGCGCGAGCTCCATCGCGAGGTTCGCGATGAGCGTCGTCTTGCCGCTCTTGCCCTTCGGACTGAAGAACGTGTACGTCTCACCGCCGACGACCATGCCGCTCTTCGCGAACGCCTCGACGGCATTCTTGAGCTCGTCGCTCGTGAACGGCTTGACGATGTAGCCGCGCGCCCCTGCCTGCACGAGATGCGCGGCGGAGTCCGCGCGCCATTGCTCGCCCATGCAGATGATGGAGACGTCCGGATAGAGCCGACGGAAGTCCCGGATGAGCTCCGGCGCCTTCTGCCCGTCGGCGCCGAGGAGGATGATGTTCGGCTTGAACACCGTGCCCTGTCCGAGCGCGTCGCTCGCTGCCTGATAGCGCGCGACCAGCTCGAACCCCGGCGTCTTGCTGATGGTCATCGAGAGCTGCTCCAGCATGAGCCTGTCCGGCTCGACGAGCAACACACGGAAGCCCATAGGACTTACCTCCTCTCACTAAGTATATCGTTAGATTTATCAAAAGGAATAAGGGTTTTGTAAAATTTTTTTCAGCTTCCAAAAACAATCAGCCGAAAAGTCTCCCAAGCAAGGACGACTTATGTTCCCGTCTCGCCGGTTCCTCCACGCCGCCCAGCGAACGGTTGCTGTAGAGTCCTACCAGACCGCGGATGGCATCGGAGAGAGCGATGTCCTGATGCTCGAGCACGAGCGGCTTGCCGTCGATGATGGACTGGCTCGCCGCCTGGAAGTCGTTGGGCAGGACGTAGTAGAACTCCTGCTTGAGGAGCTTCTGCACATCCTCGCTGCTGATGCGCGTCTTGGCGTTGCTGCGGTTCAGCACGAGGCGGATCTTCTCACTGTCATAGCCGAGCGTGCGGAGCGTATCGCTGCCGATCTTCATGTTCTTGATGGTCGGCAGGAAATCGACGACGCCGAGATACGTCACGATGGTCGAGATGTCGAGCAGCATGAGGTTCAGCTCGCTGAACATCGAGGTCGTATCGACGATGACATAGTCGAACAATCCCTGTAGGTGCTCGATGACCTTCTGCGCGACGCTCGTCTCGATATTGTAAGCCTCCTCGAGCTTGCGCGGCGCGGCGAGCACGGCAAACATGATATTGCGGCAGGAGTAGGGCGTCAGGCATTCGCGCACATCGAACGAGCTGCCCGTGAGCTGGATGCTGCGCTGGGCATCCATGAGCGTCTGCTCCGGCTCGAGCTGCAGATAGTTGCAGACATCGCCGAACTGCAGGTCGTAGTCAACGAGGACGACGCGCGCGCCCTGACGGGCGAGCTCAGCCGCCATATTGATGCCGATGAGCGTCTTGCCGACCGAGGAGGCCGTACTGAAAAAGGAAATCACGACACCGTTGATGGTTTCCTGTTCTGCCGATGACATGACATGCTCCTTTCTTGCGCGCCGCACTCTGGCAGCGCCCCCTGACGCCTATGATCACGGGATGGCGAGATTATTTCGCCTTGCCATCCTTGAGGACGCTGTGATCGAGGTGTTTATTGAGGAGAGTGTCCTTCTTCTCCTTCGCGGCCGCGCTCTTCTTATCCTTGGAGGCTTTGGCCGCCTTTTCCGCGTTCGCGCGGTCTTTGGCCGCCTGGGCCTCAGCCCGGCGCTCTTTTTCCTTCTGCGCGGCCGCTTCCTTGGCTTTCTTTTCCTTCTTCTCCTGCTTCGAGGACTTCAGATCCGGGTCGTTGACATCGACCTTCGGCAGTTTCGCCTGCTCCTGCTTGTCCTCCGCGTAGGCATCCTTCATTTTCTGCGACATCGCGACCGGCGTCGTCTCATTGACGACACGCGGCGTGATGAGGATCATGATCTCGGATTTCTGCTTGCTGTCGTTATGGTATTTGAACAGTTCGCCGAGAATCGGAATGTCACCGAGAATCGGAATCTTTGTAATCGCCTTGGCATCGTCCGAATCGAGCAAGCCGCCAATAACCATTGTCATGCCGGAAGGAATATTGACCATCGTCTCGGCTTTCCGCGTTGCCTTGGCAGGCCACACAGAACCATTGACTGCCACACCATTCGCTCTATCGAGACGGCTCACTTCTGCGAAAAGGCGGCTTGTGACGTTGCCAGAAGAATCCACTTCCGGATTGATCAAATTGAGGAAGATACCATATGGTTCATACTTCACAGTCACATTGCCATTTTTATCAACCTGCGGATAAGGAATCTCCCCACCGATGTTGATGCCGGCTGACCTACTGCTCATCGTCGTGATATTCGGACGAGAAATCACACGCGCATGTCCCTGCTCGACAAGGGTGTGGATTTTCGCATTGATATCCGAGAAATGCGTGTAGAGCCAGTTGCGCGTGTACCAATGGCTGCCCGCATAGCGCATGAGATTGCTGTGCATTGTATCACTTTTAAAATTGCCATCCTTGTCATAGCGATACCTCGTGATATCTCTGCCGTCCTTATTCGCGTACCAGGTGCCTGGTGTCCCCACCGAGCTGTCAGCACCGTACTCGATGCCGATCTGCTTGGCATCGTTCGCGTTGATCTCGATGATCTCTGCTTCGATGTTGATCTGATCCGGATTGATCATCTCGAGCAGGTTGATGACCTTGTCATCACCGTCAATGCTATCATTGACCTCTGCGTCTTCGGCGAGCAGATTGCGTTTCTGTGCCTTGTCCTCCGTTCCGTTGCCGCCCGCATAGAGCGAGGCGACGCGGTAGGCGAGCGTCTTTTCCTTCTGGTTCTGCACCGTACCCGTCAGCAGCACCTTGCCGCCCACGACCTCGACCTTGACCTTCGGCAGGCCGATGGCCTTGCGGATGGTCTCAGCGAGGCCCGAGTCGACGCCGCTCACACAGATGCGGAAATCCTGCCGCATGCCGTCGGCCGTCCAGACGGTGAGGCTCGTAGAGCCGGTCTTCTTGCCGATGACGTTGAGCGCCCGCTTGTCGACGACCGCGACATCCGCAATCTCCGGGTTCGTGACCGCGACACGCTTGATCGCGCTGCCCTGCGGCAGGTAGTAGGACTGGTTCATCTCGAGATAGATGGGCTGTACGTAGGCGTAGGCAGGTGCCTGGCTCACGGCAGCGATGACAGCGGCGCCGAGGGCGACGCAATATTTATGATGGATACTGAACATTTGCTTCACTCCCACTTGGAACTCGTTCCGCGAATAATCTCGATGCCGCTGCCGACCTGCGACGCTGCAGGCGCGGGGGCCGGAGCCGCGGCGCTCGCCGGGGCCGGGGCCGCCGGACGCGAGAACGGCGTCGGGGCTGCTGCAGGCGCTGCTGCCGCCGCGGGCGCTGCCGCGGGTGCCGCCGCACCGCCATCGAGCAGCTTGAAGAAATCTGTGTTGACCGTGAAGATATCCTTCGGATGGAACGGACGAAGCACGAGGTAGATCGTGCCGTTCTGCGAAGCGACAGCGAGCTTCAGCGCGTCCTCCGGCGTCAGCGCGAGCGTGGCGGTCGCCATCGTGTCGCCGCTGGCCTTGACCTGGCTGTTGTCCTGCGCCTTGGCATCCTGCTTCTTGTCCTGATCCTTGTTGCTATCATTGTCGTTTTTCGGCTGGCTCTTGGGAGCTTCTGCGCCCGTGCCGCCGGTCTTGTTGATGCCGAGCAGCATGACGTTCTGCAAGAGGATCTCGCCGGACACCTTGTCCTTGCCCTTCGAGATGATCATGACATCGACGTAGTCGCCGGGCTTCGCGAAGCCCGCGACGCCTGTCACATCAGAGATGCCGATGGACATCGCGCGGCAGTTGTCCGGGATCATGCCCGTGAAGCCCGCCATGCGCGGATCGACGAGCACCTTCTTGTCCGTGATGACGTCGCCCTGCTGGATGGGAACGCTCGCGGGACGGTCGATGACGTTCACCATATCCGTGACCGCGCCCGCCGGCAGCACATCCGCCGGCATCTCGACCACCTGGAGCATCGACTCCTTCACGAGCGCCCGCTGCGGGATATCCTGCTTTGCCACGACGACCTTGACGCGCTGCGCCGTATTGGTCGGCTTTGACTCTGACGCATTGTTCGTCAGGGAAACAAAGACCGCCGCTCCAAGGAACATACTGACCATACCAGCAATCAAGAGCCACTGCCGGTAGGAGAGTTTTGAGAGAGCTGCGCTCAGCCCTCCGAATGGGTTTTTCGCCATGGCTACTCCTCCTATGAACGAAGCATGATGCGTCGCGTTCATGTTTTAGGAATCACTGATGAATTCGGCACTCCGTCTTCACGCGTCTGCACTGTCCTCTCGTCGTCGACAAACCTCAGCGTAGCTTCGGCTACGCCTGCGGTTTATCTCCTAGAGAGTACAGCGCATCCACGTAAATCCGGAGCACCTTATTTCATCAGTGGTTCCTATAAAAATGATTCTAATAATTGGGATTATTACTTTATCGTAATGCTCGTTATTGAGTATAGCATTTTTGCGTTCGGAATGGAATATTTTTTTCATCCTTTTTTCAAAATTAAATACTAAGTCCTTTTTTCATACTGCGGATAGGTTATTTTCCCTGGTGAAATCTTCCATTCCATGTGACATCCGGCAAAAAGGAAGGAAAAAAGATGTTTTTCTTTCTATTCTTGTTTTTTATTGCGATTGTTTTCTTTTTCTTTGAACTTATTTTTAGAAATAGATAAAGGAATTGCGCGTGATTCCTCCGTTCTCATTCTTTTTTCTTTTTTTCTAGCGATATTCCATTTCCCCTTCGCAGCTCCCGCCATTTTCTGTCATTTGTCATCCCCAGCGGCTTATATTATACTGAGAAACGGAGGTGTATTCTATGATCTTTTCCCTTTTGGCAGCCGAGGCGTCCGCCCTGCTCGCAGGTGTGCTAGGGGCGCGCTGGGTGAACGGTCTCTATGCGGCGAATCCTGACATCATGAGTTTCCCCGACCAGGTTCCCCGGCAGCAGCAGCGCCACGCACGTCTGCTCTGCGGGCTGCTCAGCCTGCTCTTCTGCTATACCGTGCTGACGATGCGGGCTGCGGACGCCGTCCATCTCGCCTTCCTCCTATTTTTTGAGTTCTTCCTGCTGGTCTACACACTGACGGACTTCGAGCAGCAGGTGATCTTCGACCGGATGCTCGTGCCGTTCGCGGCCGCGGCGCTCGTCTCCCTGCCGCTGCTCGGCCGCGATATCCCGGATCATCTGATCGCGAGCGCCGCGGGCTTCGCCGTCTTCCTCGTCCTCGCGGTCGCAACGCGCGGAGGCATCGGCGGCGGCGACATCAAGCTCATCGCGGCGCTCGGCCTCTGGCTCGGCACCGACCAGCTCCTCACCGTCGCCTGCACTGGCATGATTTTAGGCGGCATCGCCGCGCTCCTCCTGCTCGTGACGAAGCGCCGCAAGCGCGGCGAGATGTTCGCCTACGGCCCGTATTTCACCGTCGCGACGCTCGTGCTCGCGCTCATCTGAGAGAGAGCAGAGCAATGAGGCTACCCGCGGCGTATGCTCGCACAGCCTTTCACCGCCGCGGCAACAAGCGCCGATCCTGTGAGAAACAAAGCAAGAGACTGCCGCACGAAGCGATTTTCCTACAATATATAGATGAAGGATATTACTCATCTCCTAGATATTGTAGAAAAAGCTTGCGTGCGGCAGCCTCTTTTTCATTTTTACTCCTTTTTACGCATTTTAACACACATGTGCATTAAAATAAAATTATACACATGTGCGTTTAGGTGCGTAAAAGTGCGTTCGAGGTGCGTTCGCGATGCGCGCGAAATCAAAACCGCCCTTACGGCTCGTCAGGCCGTAAGGGCGGTTTGCTATGTAAATCCCCAAGAACGCAAGCCGCAGGCGCAGCGCGATTGGATGGATTTACTGTAAGGGCGGGCGCACAATGTCCACGAAGTGGACGTTTGTGCGTTGAGTTTGCTATCATTGCACCTCCGGACGATATGCGTAGAGGCGCACATGCTTTTCCTCCTGCTGCTCCGCCTCGGAGAGGCTGTCGTCCTCTGCGGAGTCGTAGAGCAATACGTAGTCGGGGTCAGCGGCGAGGTAGGTGTAGAGGAGCTCATCGTCGGTCGTCAGGAAGTGCGTGAAGCTGTAGCGGCGCTGGAACTCCCGGTAGTCGAGGAGGCCGTAACGGAGGTCAATATACTCCCGCAGGACGTTCTTCTGATGATTGAGCTGCGGCAGGAAGACCTCGGCGCGCGCGTCGAGATAGCAGGGGATGCCGCAATACTCCATGTAGTCGCCGTCGTCGTAGCCCGTATAGAGGCGGATCTCCGACGGCTGCCGCGCCGCGAGCAGCAGCTCGGCGCTCCGCGCGATCGAGCGGTCGACCATGTGCGGCGGCTGCCACCGCAGCGCGAGCAGCGGCAGCAGGAAGAGGGCGAGGAGGGCCGCCGTGAGACGCATCTCGCCGGACGCGAGGATCTCCGCCCGCGCGCGCCCGCGATAGAGCCGGTACGCGCAGGCGAGCACGCCCAGGAGAGCGAGCGCTACGAGGAGGAAGAACGCCTCCTGCCGCGCAGCGCCGGCCGTCTCCCGCGCGAGGAGGAACACCACGAGATCCATGACTGCGACCAGGAAAAAGAGCAGCAGTCCCCGCCGGCGCAGCTGCGGCCAGGTGCAGGTGCCAGGCGCCTCCCGCCAATCGCGGAATATATAGCCGATGCCGAGCGTGCCGAAGAGCAGGAAGAGGAAAAAGCTGCGGTACGACAGGAGCGCCATCAGGCCCGTACCGAGCGCGAGCAGCTGATAGCGCAGCGGCGCCGCCCTGCGGGCATAGAGTCCCAGCGCCACCAGGACGAGGACGAACGGCAGGCCCACATAGAGATTTTTCAGGGAAAGCGGTGTCATCTCACCGACAAGCGCGTTGATCTCCGCGCTGCCGTAGCCGTGCGCCGCATAGACCATCGCCTCGAGCCCATAGGGATTGCAGAGGCCCGCGAGGAAGCTGACGCAGAGGAGCAGCAGCAGCTCGTGCGGCGGCCAGCGGAAGTCTTGCCGACACCAGCGGAACCGTCCGCCTACGAGCGACTCCAAGAGATAGGGCAGGAGGAACACGAGCAGCATCGGCCACATCGCCGCGTGCAGGTTGATGAGCAGCACCGAGAGCACGAAAAAGACCACAGGCAGCGTGCGCGCCATCCGCGCGCGCTGCCGCTCGAGCAGGCAGATCTCGACGAGGAAGATGAGGGAGGATGCCATCTGCGGCCGCTGGGTGATGAAGATCCAGCCAGCAAAGACCAGCACCACCGCCGTGAGCAGAGAGGAGACACTCTCGTTCCCGCCCGTCACGCGCAGCTGCAGACGGTAGTAGAGCAGCAGGAGCAAAGCGCCCGCCACCCAGGAAAAGGCGACTAGGCCATAGACGCCGCCGATGCCGTAAAGCTGCCAGAGACCGAGCGCGAAGAGCCACTGCTGCATGACGAAATGGAACCCCTCGTGCAGCGTGAACGGCTCGATGTGCGGGATGCCGAACGCCTCCAGATAACGACCGCTGCCGAGGAGGAACCAAACGTCGTTATTCACGCGGTTCCCCACAAAGGCCATGATGGCAACGAACGCCAAGATCAAGATTGCCTGGGAATGTTTCATATCTTGATTCTCCTGTCATTTCATAGATTGGCACGGTAAACGCGGAGGCTGCACGCAAACTGCGGAGCATCATACTCGTAAAGCAGCGTATAATCCTCGTCCGACGCCAGTGCATCATAGAGATAATCATCATTTTTCACAAATAAATAGTGAAAATCATACCGCCGGAGGAATTCCTCATAGGGCAGTTGCTGCTCTTGGACGGCATGGTACTCCGCAAGGATATCCTTGCGCCGGTTCATCTTCCCGGTAAAGGCCTCATCACAGGAATAATGATAAACCGGTATCTGCGCGAAGGTCAGATAGCTGCCGATGTCCCTCACGGCATAGACATTGCCGATGTCTCTGCCCTGCGCGGCCGCGTCCTCCCGCATGGCCTGCAGGCCCGCGCTCCACTCTGCCGGGATGACGTTTTTCGGTAAAAGGATGAAATTAGCAAGCAATAAAAGCGACATGGCAGCCGTGCCAACACACAGCATACGTCGTTTCTGCCGCGGGGAACAGGAGAAAGGGAACTCCCTGCAGCCCAGACGGGCAAGCGCGAGCATGACGCAGGGGAAAAACAGGTACAGAGAACGCTCTGCTATCATCGCCATGAAACCTGTCCCAAGCACGAGCAGCAGCAGCGGTAACTCGAAATGCCAACGGAGCCACTTCCAAATCATATAAACCGTAAACAAGGGAATCAGAACAACCAGGAAGGGCGCCCTCACGGCGAGCGGCTGCATCTCCGTTGAGATGTAGCGCAGGCTCGGCGTGCCGCTGTTGCTGATGCCGTAGCCAAGCATCTCGAGCCCGTACGGATTGAGCAGTGCAACGACGAAGATGAGCGCGGCATAGACGGCGAGTGTCCGCCAGGGGATCGCCCGCGTGCTGTCAAAGCGCGAGGAGAAGAACGCCAGCCGCCCCAGCGTGCTCTCGAAGAAATAAGGCAGCAGGAAGACAAGCAGCATCGGCCACATCGCGGCGTGCAGGTTGATCTCCAGCACGGAGAGGAGCGGGAACAGGAGATAGCCATAGCGCCGCCGCTCCGGATGCGCGCGGAGCTGCTGCAGGAAGAGCAGCTCGATGAGAAGGAAGCCGCAGGTCAGCATATAGGGGCGTCCGATGTTCATCATCAGCACGAAGAACCCCGCGAAGAACGTCTCGGCAAAGGCCAGCCCCCGCCGCCCGCCGGAAGCGTGCAGCAGCAGGCGGTGCAAGAGCAGCAGCAGCACGATCTTCGTCAGATAGCCGCAGAAGAGGATGCCGTAGAGGCCGAACGCTTGGTACACCTTCCAGTTCCAGAGCGCGAAGAGCCACTGCTGCATGATGTAGTGGAAGTGCTCCCCCGCATGCACGGAGAACATCAGCTCGTGCGGGAGGCCGTACTGTTCGATATAAGCACCGCTCGGGATGAAATAATACACATCACAGCTCAGTATGAAGCTGCCGAAAAAGCAGCCGCTGACCATCAGTAAATAATATCCACAGGTTTTCCCCATCTGCTTCATCCTTGCTGTCATATCCGTCATATCTGATGGCACGCTCCTTGTAGATTATCGAAAACACATCACCGCTCCCGCGTGGGGCGTCTCAGTCCCGCGGCGCCGCAGAGGAGTTTTCCGCCGGGCGATAGGCGTAAATACGGAGCTTCTTCTCCGCTTTCTTCATATCCTCCGGGATGGCATCGTCTGTCTCACTGTCCCAGAGCAGCACGTAATCCGGATCGAGAGCGAGGTAAGTGTAGAGAATATCGCCCTCCGTCACGACGAAATGTGTGAGCCGATACCTCTGCTGCAGCGCATGGTAGTCGATGCGCCCTGAACAGACATCCTCCCACTCCTTCAGCACGTTCTTCTGATGGTTCAGCGCGGGCAGGAATACCTCTGCGCGCGCGTCGGCCGCGCCCTATACTGCTCGAACAGATAGATTTCCGCGAGGAAGATGAGCGCTGAAGCAACCTGTGGTCGCTGGCTGGCGAAGAGCAGGCAGATGGGCAGGCCGACGAGGCCCGTGAGCAGGCAAGCGAGTTTCCTATTTCCGGCGCTCACGAGGATCTGGAGGCGGCAGTAGGCGAAGAGAATCGCCGCACCCGCTGCCCAGGAGAAGGCCACGAGGCCCCAGCTGCCCGCGTGCGCGTAAATCTGCCAGAGCAGCCAGGCGAACAGCCATTGCTGCATGACGAAGTGAAAGCCCTCGTGCAGCGTGAACGGCTCGACATGCGGGATGCCGAACGAGGCGACATAGCGCCCATGATTCAGCAGGAACCAAGCATCGCTGTTCACACCGTTGCCGAAATTGAGCATGAGCAGGACGAAAACGAGGCCGAGTGTCGCATAGACTGTCCTCATTCCGCCGCCTCCTGCGTCTCCTGATACGCCTGCTCCGTATTGACCTCCCAGAGCGCCGTCTTATCCTCGCTGCCCGCGCGCAGGAGCTCGGCCGCGCGCAGGCCCGTGAGCATGGAGTGATCCATATTGTTGTAGCGGTGCTGGCCGTTGCGGCCGATGCAGTAGAGATTCGGCACGCGGTCGAGCGCCGCGCGCACGGCGGGAAAGTCGCGGTAGCTGCCATAGTAGGCGGGGTACGCCTTCTGCATACGTACGACATGCCCCTCACGCACGGCGCCGGGACGGATGACGCCGATGCGCGTGAGCTCTTCCTCGGCAAAGCGAAGGAACGCGGCATCGTCCATCGACCAGAGCGCGTCGCCCTCCTGACAGAAATACTCGAGCCCGATCCAGACCGTATGCAGCGGATCGCGCACGAGGTAGGGCGACCAGTTGTTGAAGATCTGCAGCCGCCCAAGCTTCACCTCCGGCTCCTGGACGTAGATCCAGCAGTCGGGCACGATGTTGCCAAGCGTCTTGTGCACCGTCTCGTTCACGAGCTCGAGGCGGTCGACGAGCAGTCCCGCCGTCATGAAATCGCGGTAGGGGAGCGCGGCGGCCGTCTCGCGCACCTCAGCACTGAGCCAGTCCTCCGGCAGCGCCGCGCAGAGATCTTTCACCGGCATGCTCGAGAGCACGGCATCCGCCGCAAGGCGCTGCCGACTGCCGTCTGGCGCGCGGTAGACGACCTCCTTGATGCAGCCGTCCGCGCCGCCTATGAGCTGCTCAACGCGGCAGCCGAAGCGGATCTCGCCGCCCCGGCGCTTGACTTCCGCCGCGAGGCACTCATAGAACTGGCCGGGACCGTGCTTCGGATAGGAAAAGCGCTCGATGAGCGAGGTCTCGACCTTCTTTGGATGGAGATGCAGCGCGCGGGAGAAGAAATCCGCTAGCACCGCACCGAGCGAGATGCCCTTGATGCGCTGGCTGCCCCAGTCCGCACCGATGCGCCGCGGCGAGCGGCCCCAGACCTTCTCCGTGTAGCCCTCGAAGAACGTCTCGTAGAGCCGCCGCCCGAACCTGTTCACCATGAAGTCCTCGAGCGTCTTTTCCTCGCGCTTGTGGACGCAGGAGGCAAAATACGACGCCCCGATGCCGCACATGCGCGCAAAACCGAGATTGCGGATGGTCGAGAGGCTCAGGGAGACGGGATAGTCGAAGAACTTGTGCAGGTAGAGGATGCGCGAGATGCGCTGGCGGTTCAGAAACACCGCGTCCGCCGTCTCCGGATCGACGCCGTCCGCGCGCGTCTCAGTCTCTCTTTCAAGCAGACGGTCATCGAACGCAGGCGCC
Source organism: Selenomonas bovis DSM 23594 (assembly GCF_000381005.1). GTDB lineage: Bacteria > Bacillota > Negativicutes > Selenomonadales > Selenomonadaceae > Selenomonas_C > Selenomonas_C bovis. The sequence continues at coordinate 4,640 of NZ_KB908402.1, read as the reverse complement.
GAGGCGTAGGGTAGGATCTCCTCCCAGAGCGCCTGCACCTCCGGACATTTCGTGAAGAAGCGATGGCCGCCGATGTCCATGCGGTTTCCGCCGAAATTCACCGTGCGGGAAAGGCCGCCGACGACCTCATCCGCCTCGAGGATGATGGGCTGGATGTCTGATTCCTTCTGCAATGCGTACGCCGCCGTGAGTCCTGCCGGCCCCGCGCCGATGATGATGACTTTTTTCATACTGCTTGTGCACCTCTCGTTCTATCCCTTGTTGCTAGGCTTCTCTTTTTCTCTTTATTTCTAACCTAAAGATAATTGTAACAGGTTCTTATGCTTTTCACAACCGACAATAACGCCGTTTTCACATAAAAATACCGCGCGGCATCGCGCGGTATTTTTATGCGGCTGGAGCGCCTGTCACTTCTTGCTCGGCTGGAGCATGCGTTTCTTCGGGCTGGTCGCGTTCGAGAGGGTCGTGCTCGAGGGGTTCCAGCGGCGGCTGTCGTCGCCGACGAGCTGCGAGGGGAAGGGGCGGAGGCCGTCATTTTGCGGCGCGCTCTCCCGTGCGTAGGCGGGCCGTTCTTCCTGCGGGGCAGGCTGCCACGACGGGCGCTGCGGCTCCGGCTTTGCCTGATAGCTCGGCTCTGGCGCCGGCTGCGGCGTCGGCTGTGGTGCCGGCTCTGGTGCCGGCTGCGGCGCTGGCTCCGGCGCTGGCTGCGGTGCTGGCTGCGGTGCAGCTGCCGGCGCGCTTTCCTGCGCGGCCTGGGGCGCTTTTTCCTCGGCCGGGTGCTCCGCTGCCTTGCGGCGGTAGAGGTTGACGCGCACGTCGCCGTTGAAATCGATGATCTCCGGCTCCTCGAGGCCGTATGCCTTGCATTCCTGCAGGATGCGCGGGATGCCGCTGCCCCATTTCTCGATGAGGTTCATATAGGCGAAGGCCTGCGCGAGGGAACGGTTGCGCACCTTGGAGCAGCCCTTTTTCATCTTGTTGATGGTGACGCCGCGCAGGAGCGCGCCCGGCGAGGTGATCTCGACGCGGTCGTGGAAGATCGCGATCTGGATGGACTCCGCCTCGGTGTAGCTCCTGTGCACGATCGCGTTCGCGATGAGCTCGCGCAGGCTGTCGGGCGGCAGCTCATAGACGTCCTCACGGTACGCGCCGTCGAACGTCGCGCCCATGTTGATCTTCTCGAGGACATACTGGAACGCCTGCTCCATCTGCGACTGCACCGTACCGCGGATCTCGCGGCGGTCGAGGAAGATGGAACGGTTCTCCGTCTTGAACACGGCGCACTGGATGATCGGCGGGAGGTTGCACTGGTTCGTGAGCAGCGCATAGGCGTTGGTCGCGTAGGTCTTGCCGTCCTCCTCGTCGATGATGTTCCATTCCTTCAGCGTTTCCTTCGTGATGGGGTTCACGGCGCGCTTCTGCTCCGGCGTGAGCGCGCGGCGCAGCGCCACGTCCTGCATCTGGTCGCAGAGGTGCTGGATCTCGTCGTCCTGCAGCACGACATCCGGCAGTCTCTGCTGGTCGAACGCGACTTCCTTGCCGCCGATGATGAGTTTCTTGAGCATCTCGATGCCGGCCGGCTTCGTCACGTGTTCCTCGCGGATGTACGTGCCGAGGAGCGCGTTCTCATTTTTCAGAAAATACGGTCCCTTCGTGCCAGCGGGGATGTCCATGAGGATGACCGCCTTGCCGTCGACCGACTGGATCATCATATTCGGCTCGATGGCTGGCTCGCAGCTCTCGTGGATGCGCTTCGAGATGGTGTCCATCTTTTCGAATACGCTCTCGCGCGGGATGCCGACCGCCTCTCTGCCGTCCGCAGACACGCCGAACACCATGCGTCCGCCGCCGCCGTTGGCGAAAGCGATGACCGTCTTCATATATGTCATGTAATCATCGGCTACCTCTGCCTGATATTCGACATCCTTCGCGTTGCCGATGAGCATTTGCTGATCCATTAGATGTTCCTCCTCTTTTTGTTCATATCGATATAGTCGATTATATCATAAATATCGTGTTTATGTGGAAAAATATATCATTTTTTATTTTTCTTTGCAACTAATTAATTGCGGGCGCGACGTACCTGCAAAATCTTTTCCGCCGCTTGGAAAGGGAGCTGCTTCGCTTTCCCGCAGCGGTCTCCTGGAGAGATACCGCGCATCCACGCAAATCCGGAGCACTTCATTTCATCAGCGCGTCTTTATTCAGCGGTTCCTATATTATTTTTTTGTATCGCATTCCAGTTTATGGATTTACTACCTTTTTACTAGCAAATGATTGTTTTCTGAAAAGCGAACTGTTATGATTTCCCTAAAAAGTCAGCACCGAATGATTTCTGTCTTTCGACAAGGGGGATGTGAAAAGTGAACGGCTTCTTCCGGAAATTCCTTGCGCCGCTGCGCGGCGAGCGCGCCGCCGTGCTGATGCTCACGGCGGTCGCGCTGCCGATGATCCTCGCTCTGACGGGCCTCACCGTCGATATCGGCAACGCCTATCTCGTGAAATCCTCGCTGCAGAACGCCGCGGACGCCTCCGCGCTCGCGGGCGGTCATACGTATGCCGACACACACCGGCAGATCACGCCGACGGAGAACCGCGTGCTCAGTTTCACGCAGAAGAATCTCAAGAAGACCATCGCGAAGGGCAGCACCGTGCCGGCGGATAATGATACGGTCAACGTCGAGACACAGATCGAGGGCGACCACGTCGATGTCTATCTGCGCCAGCGCGTGCCGATGATCTTCCTCGGCGCGGTCGGCAATCTGCTCGGCGTGAAGAATCTCTCGGTCATGAACGTGAGCGCGGCTGCGCGCGCGCGCCTCGCTGCCACAGGCAGCGGCAGCGGCTATTTCGACTATACGGTGTTCGGCGCGGCGACGACGACGAAAGATGGGAAAAAAACGCAGCCCGCGAACAATCCGGAGGAGGCCTCCGTCAACTTCAAGGGCAAGCCGCACAATCCCTACAAGATCGCTGGCAACATCGGCAGCAACGGCCGCATCGGCCTCAACAACAACGAGGGCGGCGAGTACAATTTCCAGATGAACGGCGCGAACGGCATCAACGAGGACGGCATCTCGCGCATCGATACGAGCAGTCTCTACGATCCGCAGGATATGTTCGCGAACCCGCAGGGCACGGCGACCGGGCCGAAGAACTCGAAATACAATACGCGCGTCAACGACCCGCCCATCGATATCTCGTTTTCGCCCCAAAATCCCATAACGAGCGATCTCTATGCGTTCTACCAGAAGGTCAAGGCGCTCTCCGCGTCGAATCTCGCGGCGGCGGAGCAGAAGGGCTGGTACTGCGACGATACGACGCCCGCGACGCAGAAATACCAGTTCATCGCAGGAGGTCTGACGAACTATAACGGCAACCTGCGCTGGGGGCAGGATCTCAATCCGCTCGGCGTCCAGTGCAACAGCAACGACATCTACAAGGACAAGCACTCGGCGGGCCTCACGGAAGATCAGGAGCGATTCCGCGTGATCATCGTCAACGGCGACGTCGAGCTCAATATGGAGAAGACGACCACGGGCGACAAGCTGCATGCCTGGGATATGAACGAGAAGTACCAAGACGTCGACGGCGATGGGCAGACGCACGACAACTACGCTGTCATCATCTCGCTCCACGGCAACATCCACATGCACAATTACTCGAAGTTCCGCGGCATCATCTACGCGCCGGAGGGCACGGTATGGCTCGACTCCTATGACCACATCTACGCCAATATCGTCGGCCAGCGCGTCATCATCGACAACCAGAACTACGACGTCGAGGCCGGCCCCTTCCTCACGAAGAACAACGCCAACAACCCGGATCTCCCGCATCTCAACTCCCCCCAGGTGACCGTCAAACTCGAAAGCATCTAAAGCATCTGAAACACACGAAAACCTTCCTTTTTTCTCTGTGAAAGAAGGAAGGTTTTCTTTTTTCCCATTTTTTTCTCATAGGTTCAAAACCATGTTCTTCTATACTAGACAATAGGACTTAGGTTCTCTTTGTTCCTGATAGATCTTGCAGTCCTACTGATCAGCAGGAACGCACCTCACTGAGGAGGCACAGCGACACGATGTGCTGCGCCCTATAGGAACAAAAGCGACCACCGCTTCCGCAGGAAAACGCTGACACGGCACGCCGAGAGAGCAACAATCCTGCGGCGGCATATGCTGGCGGCACAGCGGTATGGGGGTACCGCCCGCCCAGCAGATATCTATATAGGAGTGAAATGAGGTATAACAAATGGATCAGACAAAAGAGCAAAGAAAAAAGCAGCCGTTCGACGAGCGGCAGGAGCGCGTCAAGCATCTCTATAACACCATGCAGCGTTCCCTGCAAGTGAAAGAGGAAAAAGAACGGCGCAACGATTTGGCGAAGCTTACGAACCTCGGCTGGATTGCAGCCCTCGCGGCCATCGCCGTCTTGCTTTTCCTACTCTGGAAATTCTTCGGCTGAGGCGCTGGCGGCAAAGGCCTCACCTGCGCGCGCCGCGCAAATCGAAAAGCGTCGCCTGACAGATCGAATGAAAAGGGGCTGTTGCACGTATCAACAACGTGTAGCAGCCCCTTTTAGTTTGCAAAAAAATGTTGCCAAGGACTTAAAAATCCTTGGCAACAGGCGTAAAATATAGATAT
>NZ_KB908401.1 GCF_000381005.1 Selenomonas bovis DSM 23594 | reverse complement strand
CATTGTGCCGCTCGTTCTGAGGACGTTCCCATGAGCTGTACGGGTGCGTGAAATAGATCTTCGTGCCAAGCTGCTCATACTGAGAGAATGTCTCAAATTCCGGGCCGTTATCAGCTGTCATCGTCTTGAAGAACTTGCTGAAGTTCTCATCACCAAATTCCTCGCGCATCTTCGTCATAGCGACCTCTATACCGGATCTGGTTCGCCCGGGGATACGGATGGCGATAAACTTGCGTAATACCTTTTCCACAGTCGTGAAGATGACCGCCTCGCGACCCTGACGCCGACTCACAAGCGTGTCCACTTCCCAATGGCCAATCTCTGTGCAGCAGCTACAATCGAAGGACGCTCCTCTATGCTGCCTCCGAGCATACGCTTGTTCTTGTGGTTCCACTTTCTGTGCTGCTTCCGTCCTAAGGCATGAGACAGATCGAAGAGCGAGAACGGCAGTTTGTTAGTCTACAGCATATTGTAGAGTGTCTTGGTGCAAGGGATGGTTCGGCCGGGGAATGACTTCATCAGCCGCGCAGCACCGACGCATCCATCAATCGGCCGTCTTCTGGCCCTCACAGAACGGAAGACGCGCTGGGAAATTGTGCGAAAGATGCGAGACAAAAGCATGAAAAGCGAGATTCAGACTTTCGATGAAATCCTGCGCAGCGGAGCATACAGCAAAGAAGATTTCAAAACGATAACGAGCGACAACGGCTCGGAATTCATGACTGCCGACCATTTCGAAGGATTGGGAATACGTTACTTCTACGCGCATAGCTTCTGTTCATACGAACGAGGGAGCAACGAAAACAATAATCGCCTTAACCAGCGTCCATCTATTGTAAACTTACAATGGCGTTTATGTATACATGTACGCAACTAGTTGACAAAGTGATACAATGTATTTAAAATAAAATAAAAGCAGCGTTGCTTGCAAAGAAACCTTGGCGTTCTAGGAGCAGCGCTGCTTCTCCTTTTATCAGCATGAAAGAATTAATTTTTTAGGGAGGCTGGAGTATATGGATGTATCAGCAATCCTCTCGGCAGTGAATAATTTTGTCTGGGGACCAGTGATGTTAGTCCTTTTGGTAGGGACGGGTGTTTTTTTGACTGTACGATTGAAGTTTCTGCCATGGCGTAATCTCGGCTATGCAATACGAATGGTATTTTCTAAACGCGACAATCATGCGGGAGATATTACCCCATTCCAGTCTTTGATGACAGCTTTGTCTGCCACCATCGGCACCGGTAATATTGTCGGCGTTGCTACGGCAATGGTACTCGGTGGCCCTGGCGCACTGGTCTGGATGTGGATTTCCGCAGCGTTCGGGCTTTCTACGAAGTACGGGGAGTCCGTACTTGCTGTGAAATATCGTGAGACGAATAGCGTGGGGGAAATGGCCGGTGGACCGATGTATGCGATGAAGAACGGTATTCACAACGGTTTTGGGCGGTTGCTGGCGTTTTTATTTTCCGTTTTCGTGGTATTGGCATCCTTCGGAATTGGCAATATGACGCAGGCAAATTCTATTGCTGCGGCACTTTCTTCTAGCTACGAGATTCCTACCTGGCTCGTAGGGGGAATCATCACGATTGCGGCCATCAGTGTTTTGATTCGTGGTATTCGCAGTATCGGCCTTGTTTCTAGCGTCGTAGTTCCTGCTATGGCCGTATTTTATTTCTTTGCCTCACTTGTCGTCATTGCGGTGAATTTTGCGGCTGTTCCCGCGGGGGTAGTAGAAATGTTCCGTATGGCGTTCTCATTTGATTCTGTTGCCGGTGGTATCGGTGGTTCTATCGTCGCATCAATGCTGACTTCAATGCGCTGGGGCGTCGCGCGCGGTGTGTTTTCCAACGAGGCCGGCCTTGGTTCTGCACCGATTGCGGCGGCTGCTGCTCGTACCGATCATGCTTCGCGGCAAGGTTATGTCAATATGACGGGAACGTTTTTTGATACGATGATTATCTGCATGCTGACAGGCCTTGTCATTGCCTCATCCGGTGTGCTTGGGGCAACTGATCCTGCAACGGGGAAGCTTATTTCCGGTGTTCAGCTTACGATTTTGGCTTTTTCAACGGTTTTCGGAGATTATGGCAAGTTGATTGTATCCATCGCTATTTCCCTTTTTGCGTTTTCCACAATTCTCGGCTGGGAATATTACGGAGAAAAGGCGTTGGAATATCTTGTGAAACAACGTCCTGTCATTATGGCATATCGGATTTTATTCTCGCTTGTAACGTTTGTAGGCGCGACGACGACGCTTGAGATTGTCTGGAACTTCTCTGATACGATGAATGGTCTTATGATTATTCCTAACCTTATTTGCTTGCTGTGGCTGAATAAAGATATTGCCAAGGAATGTTTTGATTATGAAGAAAAGGTTGTCGCGCACGAAAAAAAGGGAGAGTTTATTGACTATCAGGCCGACCCTGCAGACATCCCTGCTGAGGCTTATGACCAAAGCATGAGATAAAACCTATAAGATGAGAGGAGTCTTATCATGATTATTTTTCCGGTCTTCGCGGAGCTTGAGCAGAAACGCGATGAAATCAATGCGCATTTCCACAAGGAGACAGAGCCGCAGCTTGTCGAACGCGTGCAGCAGTTTGGTTTTGTTCCTGTCCAGCCGGGCGATCTCAAACATATGCTGCTTAAGGAAAAAAGTACCTCGAACGAATATCTGCTGACGTTTCGCCCATATGAGATTCGCGTGGAGTTCTGCCATATCAAGACGCAGGAAAAAATCTTGATTTGCGAAATCAGTAACTTCAATCTGAGTGCACATACGATTATGAACATCCTGATTGCCTCTATTGACAGCTGGTTGCAGTACGGCGTTATTTATGATTACCGGAAAGCGCAAGAGTTTGAGAAACGAGAAGGAAAGTAGGCTCTGTTTTCTGTTACTATGTAAATCCCCAAGAGCGCAAGCCACAGGCGCAGCGTGATTGACCGGATTTACTGTAAGAGCGGGCGCACAATGTCCACGAAGTGGACGTTTGTGCGTTGAGTTTGCTATAGACAATGCTCCCTTTGGGATGTATACTTTTCGCGGGATACATCTTAAAAGGGGGCTTTTCTTTGTGGTGTAACGAAACTTTTTGTAGCAGTGCCAGACATGTACGGCGTCAGCTTCCATCTATGATCGTCTTGCTATTGATACTCTTTGCTGTTTCTACGCAGGCATTGGCAGCTGTGCCACCTGAGATCACAGCAGATGCAGCCATTGTCGTCGACACAGGATCAGGGCGCGTGCTGTATGAGAAAAACGCTGACAAACGAGAATATCCTGCTAGCATGACGAAGATGATGACTTGCTTGCTGGCCATTGAGAGCGGGCGTCTTGGAAGTATCGTCGAAGTCAGTCCCAATGCCGCTGATGTGGAATGTACGCGTATGCATCCTGGAGACCAAATCCGCATGCAGGATCTTATCACACAGATGATGCTCATTTCGGATAATGGCGCGGCGACTGCTGTCGGAGAGTCATTGAGCGGCGGTGATATTGATTATTTTGCGGAGCGAATGAACCGCCGCGCTACTTCCCTGGGGATGACGAATACTCATTTCGTGAATGCGAACGGGATGCCGGATGATGATCACTACTCTACTGCACGCGATATGGAAAAACTGGCAGCAGCAGCATTTCAAAATCAGATTTTCCGTAAGATTGTCAGTACCAAGGACACAAACATTTATTATATCCGTCCTGCGGGACGTGTAGAGTATTGTGTCAATACCAATGAACTGCTTGGGAATTACGAAGGTATGGTCGGCGGTAAGACAGGATGGACGAGCGCTGCCCGTGGTTGTCTGACGGTAGCCGCGGATAGGGACAGCCATGAGCTCATTGCTGTGGTCATGCATTCTGATGATGATGAAAGCCGATTCCTCGAAGCCGCCGCACTGCTGGATTATGGATTCGCACAGATGGGCGAAAAATAAATTCTGCCAAGGAATTTTCCTTGACAATACCGGGCAGATTGCGTATAATATCCATCGTCAAGGAAATTTACTTGGCAATGGGATGAGCAGCAGGTGGTTGGTGTGGAGCAATTTCTCTATCTTTCCGATCTCTTTGATTTTTATGGTGCATTGCTTACGCAAAAGCAGCAAGAGTGCCTACACTTACATTTATATGATGATTTGTCGTTGTCTGAGATTGGCGAGGAACTTGGTATTTCTCGCCAGGCAGCCTATGATAATATTCACCGTGCGGCTCGTACGATGCAGTTGTATGAAAAGCGGCTTCGGCTTGTTGCACGCTGCCAGGAAGAGCGAAAAATATTGGGCAGGATTTGCCAGGAATTGAAGCAGATACAAACACCTGAGAACAGCCAGCAGATAGCTTCCATGCTTACTGCACTTGTGCCGTTCCTTGGCCGAGAGGAGGTTCAGAATTGATTTTTGAAAGTTTGTCCGATAGATTACAACAGACCTTCAAGAAATTGCGCGGTCATGGCAAGCTGACGGAAGATGATGTCAATGAGGCTATGAGAGAAGTGCGTATGGCACTGCTCGAGGCGGATGTGAATTTCAAAGTCGTCAAGAACTTCGTCAAGACTGTAAAAGAGCGTGCCATCGGTCAGGATATTCTCGAAACGCTTACACCGGCACAGGTTGTCATCAAGATTGTCGATGAAGAGCTCACTGCGTTGATGGGCGGGACACAGAGCCGTATTCATATGAGCTCACAGCCGCCGACAATCATCATGATGGTCGGTTTGCAGGGCGCAGGTAAAACAACATCGGCTGGTAAGCTGGGGCTTTCGCTCAAACAACAGGGGAAGCGGCCTTTGCTCGTCGCTGACGATATTTATCGTCCAGCTGCGGTCAAGCAGCTGGAGGTGATTGGCGCATCACTGGGGTTGCCGGTGTTCAAGATGGCGCCGGGGACAGATGCGGTTGCAATTGCCAGAGGCGCTGTTGATTATGCACAATCACACCTCAATGATGTCATTATCATCGATACAGCCGGTCGCCTGCAAGTGGACGAAAAGCTCATGAATGAGCTCAAAGACATCAAGGGGAATGTCCACCCGCACGAGATTCTCCTGGTTGTCGATGCGATGACAGGCCAGGAAGCGGTAAATGTTGCGCAGAGCTTTCACAATCAGCTCGGTCTAGATGGCGTTGTCATGACGAAACTCGATGGCGACGCTCGCGGCGGTGCGGCGCTCTCCATCAAAGCGGTTACAGGCGTGCCTATCAAATTTGTTGGTATGGGGGAGAAGCTCGACCCTCTGGAGCCTTTTCATCCGGATCGTATGGCATCGCGCATCCTGGGGATGGGAGATGTCCTCAGCCTTGTGGAAAAGGCACAGCAGACCTTTGACGAAGCAGAAGCCAAGAAGATGGCCAAGAAACTGCGCAAGGATGAGTTCACGCTGGATGATTTCCTCGCGCAGATGCAGCAGGTCAAAAAACTGGGTTCCCTAGAGAACATACTTGGTATGATTCCAGGAATGGGAGGCTTGAAGAAGCAGCTTGCTGGACAGGATATCGATCTCGATGGCAAAGAGATGCGTCGTATCGAGGCAATTATTCGCGCGATGACGCCAAAGGAACGCGCGAATATCTCGATTATCAATGGCAGTCGACGCAAACGTATCGCTATGGGCTCAGGAACGCATGTGCAGGATGTCAACAAGCTTCTGAAACAGTTCGCTGAGATGAAAAAAATGATGAAGAAAATGAAAAAGATGCAGGGCGGAAAGAAGGGGTTGCCGAACTTCGGCGGACTCCCGAACCTCGGAGGTCTTGGCGGTCTCGGTGGGAAGCTCCCATTCTTTCATTGATATATTCCATTAAAGGAGGTGAAGTTTCATGTCAGTAAAGATTCGTTTGAATCGCCAGGGTGCGAAGAAGAATCCTTTCTACCGTATTGTTGTTGCGGATTCCCGTGCACCGCGTGATGGCCGTTTCATCGAAATTCTTGGCAACTATGACCCGTCTCAGACGCCGGCTGTTGTCAAAGTGGACGAGGAAAAGGTCCTTGATTGGATGAGCAAGGGTGCTCAGCCGACAGATACTGTGAAGTCTCTTCTGAGCAAGCAGGGTATCATGACGAAATTCGCAGAGAGCAAAAAACACTAAGCTTTCGGGAGAGAAAGAGGCATCAGCATGAAAGAAATTGTTGAAGTTATCGCCAAAGCTTTAGTGGATCATCCGGAAAAGGTCAATGTGGAGGAAAAAGAGGAGGATTGTCAGACGATGCTCCGGCTTCATGTGGCCGAGGATGATATGGGTAAGGTTATCGGCAAGCAGGGACGTATCGCCAAAGCGATGCGTACTGTTGTCAAAGCCGCTGCCACTCGCGAAGAAAAAAAGGTCACGGTTGAGATTGTTTAGGGGAACTGTTTGTGAATACAGCAGTTTCTTGAGAGATGCGGCAGAGATCCTTCGATTAGAGAGTCTTTGCCGCGTTTTCTTTTGGAACCGATGATGAAGTGTCGATGAATGAATCATTCGGCCCTTTGATTTATTTTAGGAGGAAAATAATGGACAGCATTTCGCTTAAGATGCCGGTCACGGTTAAGGCTAAATTAACAGAAAAGCTCAAAGAGAAAATCCTCAAGGAACTTGAAGATAACCTCGCTCACGTCGATCTCGAGCTGCAGCAGCTCAGCATTCAGGAGAAGCGTGTGTTGCAGGAGAATACGCCGGCAGAGCCTACGCCAGAAAGCATGCACCGTGCGCAAGCCATCGAGGCACAATTCGGTGAGGAACGTCAGAAACGTCTTGCTTTCCGTGCTGAGACGCAGAAGCGCAAGGAAGATATGGAAAAGCTCGCCATTGGCGCGGAAATTGTCCAGGGAACGCTTGAACGTCAGGTAGACGTCCATATTGGCGACGACATGCGTGAACTCATGAATGTGGAAGTGTTGGTGGAAGATGATAAAATCGTCGCCATCCGCGGCTGAGCAGCAGCCTCCCAAAAATCGTATCACCATTGGCCGTGTAGGAGCTGCACAGGGCATTCATGGCGAAATGCGCATTATTCCATTGACGGATTTTCCCGAACGGTTCAAGGATATGCGAGAAGTCATGGTGGGAGATGAGCTTTTGCATATTGAAAGCTGTCGCTACCATAAACAGTTCGTTCTTTTGAAGTTTCAGGAGTATCCCGTGCGCGAGCAGGCAATGGCTTTGACAGGCCGCTTGCTGACGGTCACTCGCGAGGAAGCTGCTCCCCTCGCTGCGGGTGAGTTCTATACTTTTGATATCATCGGGCTCGCGGTTTTCGATATGGAAGGGAACGTCCTTGGGACCATTACAGAGGTTTTGCGCACAGGTGCCAATGACGTGTACCAAGTCCGTGCAGACGATGGACGCGAGCTGTTGATTCCGGCGTTGAAGTCGGTGGTCAAGGAAATCAATCTCGAACAGAGGCGCATGTTTGTGGATATGCCAGGGGAGCTTATCGATGCGCATTGATTATGTGACGCTTTTTCCCGAGATGTTTTCCGGGCCTTTTGGTGCTAGTATCACAAAGCGGGCCGTCGACAAGGGGATTCTTGAACTCCATTATACGAATTTCCGGGAATTCTCGTTCGATAAACATAAGCATGTCGATGATTCGCCTTTTGGCGGCGGTGCCGGCATGGTGCTGAAACCAGAACCGATGTATCGTGCGGTGCGTGCTGTCTTAGCGCAGACTGCTATGTATGCAGACAATCGCCGTATTCTCATCATGGATCCATCTGGTCAGACATTTACACAGAAAAAAGCGAAAGAACTTGCTTCGTATGAACAGCTTATCTTTCTTTGCGGACATTATGAAGGTTTTGATGCGCGCATCTATGACCTCGCGGATGAGGCAATATCCATTGGTGATTATGTCTTGACGGGGGGAGAATTACCGGCTATGGTCATTACCGATGCTGTGTCGCGTATGATTCCTGGTGTTTTAGGAGATGAGGAGTCCGCTCCTACAGATTCTTTTTATGAAGGGTTGCTCGGCTTTCCGCAGTACACCCGTCCGCGAGATTTTGAAGGGAAGCAGGTTCCAGACATCCTCCTTTCTGGAGATCACGCAAAAATTCGTATGTGGCGCCGTCAGCAGGCGATCCTCATGACGCAGCGTTGTCGCCCTGATTTACTGGATAAGGCTTCCTTAACGGAAAAGGAGCAGGCATTTTTGCGCATTGCGGGAAATCACCTGCAAAAATGATGATGTTTTGATTTGTAAGAGGTGCTTTGGCTTTACGTGGATGTGCAGGGCATTCATCTTGATGAATGCGTCATATCGCTTTGAGGGGATGGAATATGGATCAAGGCGAGTGGAGACTGTACGGATGCGCAAGACCGAGGCACCTCATTTCCCTTGAGACGAAGAAACCTTGTTGTGCTGTGAGGTGAACGTTGTGCATCAGGATACGGTGGAAAAGATAGAACATGCGCTGGAAGGCTGGCCTCTTCTTGACAGCTTGCCGCGAGAATGTCATGGATTTCTCTATCGTGCGCTATGCGTACCGGTTGATGATCGCTATGATATTTTCAGTTATGAGAATGCAGTTATTCATAAAAGCGTCACTGCCTATTATCATGAGGAAACACATGAATACAAGCTGCGCATGCAAGTCGGTTTTGTAGAATTTTGTCGTATCGAATATATTACGAATTCTTTGGAAATATTTGGAGAAAAGCTTTCCAAGGAATTGATGCAGTTGCTTGAAGATATGGTCACCTTCAATCCGAAGAACATCAGCAGTCTTGTAATAAAAAAAGGCATCTGCGATTGGGCATTTGCTAAAGAATTGCCGGAAACTCTTGAGGGGTATCAGCTGTTTATCAACCCACAGCAGCCAGTGAAAATCAATAATGGATCCTATATCATTATCGATTATGTTGATTTTACGCACGCCAGTGATGTGACGATATATTATAATATGTATCGGGACGAATTTTTTGGCGAAGCGCGAATTCACTCGATTCCAGATGTTACTTACGATTTCGATTCCAATGAGCTTGTCGAGTTGCAGGAGAAGTTAGAAAAGTATCTTGTGCCACGCATGAGAGAGGCACGCCAGGCAGCAGATGCTGCTGCACATGAGGGGGAAGCATGATTGATTACGATCGATAAAGCAATCCTGCATGTATTGGATTTTAATTCCGGTGTTACGGTATATTCGGAGCAGGAAATGGATCTGCAGGAGAATATTCAGATGTTCCTGCAGAAGCATATTGAAAAATCACTCGCCCGCCAAGATGCGAAGAGTGGCGACTTCTATGAGGATAGTGCCTGCAAAGCGAAAATTTCAGCGTATTTGAATGGGGAATCCACCTTCGTCGCGTTTTCCCAGGAACTTGCGAAGCATTTGGAAAATTCTTTACTTCATACAGAGGAGGTTGCATCAGCAGATATCATTCTTCTTGATGTTCATGTGGATGAACAGAGAAAGCTCATTTTATTCAAGTGCAACAACCATGTAGGATACGTCCATCAGGTGTGTCAGACGGAACATGGTGTGCAGAATGAAATCATTAATCATTATGCCATTATGCCGAATCTTTCTCAGCGTATGGATGAGTTCGTCATCATCGATGCTGCATCTTTGCAACTGTCACTTGTAGCCAAGAAGTATACGATGGAGGGGGAGTCGGTATATCTGCTGCCGGAAGTTGTCCTAGAGTGCAGTATGGAGCCATCGCAGAAGGATGCTTTGAAAAGCTTGGAAAAAACGACAGCTGCAGTGGCGGAATCGTTTGGCCAGGATGCTGTTGCTGCGGCGGCTGCTGCAAAAAATTATGTGGCAGAACACATGGAGATTTCCAATGAGCTGGATTTGAAACGCGCAGGGGAGGAAGTATTCAAGGAACAGCCGGCCATGCAAGCCGATTATAACAGGCGGCTTGAGGAACAGGGATTTGATAAACCGGTGCAAATGGATCAGGAAGCGACGCTGAAAAAAGTGGCCAAACATAAACTCAAGACGGATACCGGCATAGAATTGGCCATCCCGACCGATTATTTTGATAATACTCAGTTTGTTGAATTTCACAATGAAGCGGATGGTACGCTTTCTATTACGCTGAAGCATATTGCCAGCATCATCAACAGGGGATGAGGAAGTATAATCCCTTATGAGAGGTCAGTAGTGAAGAAATCAATTCTTTATGGAGATTCGACGAATCTCAAGACATCGCTTGTTCAACGTCTCGAGCAGATTTATACATATTTGGTACCGCGAGAGCAATTTTCGACACCGGAGCTTGATGAAGAGTTACTTGATCTTACGCAGCAAATGGGCAGAGAGATTGCTGTTTACCTAAATGGCAACGGACGCGTGATGGCTGTCTCTATCGGCGACCATGCAACTGTGGATCTGCCAGAGGTAGGTACAAGGCGCTTGCAGGGCCTTTCTGGCATCCGTTGCTTGCATACACATCCCGGCGGTGATTCTACCCTTAGTGAGCCAGATATCTCATCCTTGCGCCGCATATCTTTTGATTTTATGGGGGCCATCAGCAAAACAGACAAGGGAGAGATTTTCGGCACCGTGGGATTCTTGACAGGGGATTTCCAGGAAGATGGAACGCCGGACGTTACGGTTGTAGGTCCTTGTCGAGAGAGGGATCTCCTGCGGATCGATGTGAATCGGCTTTTGGCATCGATTCAAAAAAAGCTGTTGAAGCATATAGAACGGACAACCGGCAAGAAAAAAGAAACCGCTCTTTTGGCGGGGGTGGAGATTGAGAGCCATGCTGCTGTGCTTTCCATCGAAGACAGCATGGCGGAGCTACAGCGCCTTGCAGACACAGCTGGTGCCGCTGTCATCGGGACGTGCATCCAGCGCAGAGGGAAGCCAGACGCAGCTTTTTTCCTCGGACGTGGCAAGGTAGAGGAACTTTCCCTAGCAATACAACAGACTGGTGCGACTATGGTCATTTTTGATGATGAACTTACGCCGTCCCAGCAGAGGAACCTCACACTGGCTTTGGGCAGCAAGGTCATTGACCGCACAGCACTGATCCTCGATATCTTTGCACAACGGGCACGTACGAAAGCGGGAAAGCTGCAGGTTGAGCTGGCACAGTTGCGTTATCATTTGCCGCGTCTCGGCGGTCAGGGACTCTTCATGTCACGCCTTGGTGGCGGTATCGGTGCGAGGGGGCCAGGAGAGTCGAAACTAGAGCTTGACCGTCGCCGTATCCGTAAACGCATCCATGTCCTCGAAACACAACTTCAGGCCATCAGCAAGCATAGGCGTTTGCATCGTGAGCAAAGGAAAGCAGCAGCCGTTCCCCTCGTAGCCATGGTGGGGTATACGAATGCTGGAAAAACGTCATTGCTCAATGCATTCACTGGCGCAGGCGCCTTTGCGGAAGACAAGCTATTTGCGACGCTTGATCCTTTGACACGTCGCATCACGTTAAAGAGCGGACAGGATATCCTGTTGACAGATACAGTTGGCTTTATCCAGAAACTGCCACATACTTTGGTGCCCGCCTTTCAAGCAACGTTAGAGGAGGTCAGAGAAGCAGATCTCCTGCTCCATGTAGTCGACGCAAGCAGTCAGCAGTATGAGGAACAGATCGAGGCGGTTGTGCGAGTCCTGCGTGAAATCCAGGTGGAAAGAAAGCCCACGCTCTATGTTTTCAATAAAGTGGATCTTTGTGAGGATCATCTGCGGGAGCAGGTGCTTTTGCGTGATCGTGATGGTATTTTGCTTTCTGCGTGGACAGGGGAGAATCTAACGACACTGGCCGATCGTCTTGATGCTTTCTTTTCTGAGCACAGGAAAATGTTACAGCTTCTCCTGCCATTTGAGAAAGGACGGTTGCCCGCTTTACTCCACGAAAAGAATGCAATCGTGTCGCAGGAATTCCTCGCATACGGCATACGCGTGACCGCCAATGTTCCACAGAATCTTTTACATCTATTTTCCAAGTATGTGATAGCAGATCAATAAAGGAGTAGAAGGGTATCTATGACATTTTCAAAAAAATTAAAGGAGATAAAGCAGGAAGTGCTTCGCGATTCTGCCGAAGCATTTCAGTCGTTAGACGAGATTTCCGAGGCCAATACGTTGAAGGTGCTTGATGCCATGCGAGAATGCAAGGTATCCGATGCACATTTCAATACTTCGACAGGATATGCTTATGATGACATTGGGCGCGGCAAACTTGAAGAATTATATGCGCATGTTTTTGGTGCCGAAAAGGCATTGGTACGGACGCAGTTTGTGAGTGGTACGCATGCTTTGGCAACGGTCTTATTTGGTATTCTGCGTCCTGGCGATGAGCTCATTTCCTTGACGGGGACACCTTATGATACCATGCAGACAGTCATTGGCTATGCTGCTCCTAGCCCTGGTTCCCTGAAAGAATTTGGCATCCGATACCGAGAGCTTCCGTTAGTAGAGGGGCACGTGGATATCGAGAATATCAAACATATCGTTACCGATAGGACAAAGATGGTGGAGATTCAGCGTTCTCGTGGGTATAGTATGCGGCCGCCACTTTCCATTGATGATATCCGCTGCATCACGGAGGAAGTGCACCGCGTGAATCCTGGCTGTATCTGCTTTGTCGATAATTGCTATGGGGAATTTGTCGATACGCTTGAGCCTACGCAGGTTGGTGCCGATATCATGGCGGGCTCTCTCATCAAAAACCCAGGAGGCGGTCTTGCACCGACTGGCGGCTATATCGCGGGGCGGAAAGAGCTTGTGGAGTTATCCTCCTATCGTCTGACAGCACCCGGTATGGGGGATGAACTCGGAGCAAGCCTTTCCAATAACAGATTGCTGTTCCAAGGTTTTTTCCTTGCGCCACATGTGACGGCACAAGCAATCAAAGGGGCTATTTTTGCCGCAGGCATGTTCGCTAAGCTGGGATACCGGACGTCGCCTTTGCCGACAGAACCGCGTGGAGATATCATCCAGGCAATCGAGCTCGGTTCAGCGGAAAAACTCATCGCTTTTTGCGGTGGTATTCAGAAATATTCGCCGGTCGATTCCTTTGCTGCGCCAGAGCCATGGGATATGCCGGGCTATGTGGATAAAATTATCATGGCTGCGGGGACCTTCGTCCAAGGCGCATCCATTGAATTCAGTGCGGATGGTCCTTTGCGTCCGCCGTACAACGTCTATCTGCAAGGCGGTCTTACCTTTGAGCATGCCTGCATCGGCATCATGGGCGCAGCACAGGCCATTGAGGATTTGAACAACAGGTGAATAAGCCTCCTCATCTGGATGCGCAGTGCTTTGAACATGCGCTTGTAGAAAACAACAAAGCCTTCCGATTCCGTATGATTGCGGAGTCGGAAGGCTTTGTCTTATGAAGTTTAATTTAGTGGAATTCTTTTCCTGTCAGCATCTGGTATGCCTCTTTATATTTCGCGATTGTCTTGTCAATGACATCCTGAGGCAGTTCATAATCGCTGTCAGGATGCGCTTTGAGCCAGTCACGTACGAACTGCTTATCATAGGATGGCTGAGATTTCCCCGCCGCATATCCTTCCAAAGGCCAGAAACGAGAACTGTCCGGCGTCAGAACTTCATCACCGAGGACGATCTGGCCATGCTCATCCAAGCCGAACTCAAATTTCGTATCAGCGATGATGATGCCACGTGTCCGTGCATAGTCCGCACATTTTTTGTAAATGGCAATCGTATAATCGCGGACTTTTTCCGCATATTCCATTCCATGGCCGGGGAAAGATTTCTCGAGTACTTTTGCGCCCTGTTCTAGTGAGACATTTTCATCATGGTCACCGAGCTCAGCCTTCGTGCTTGGCGTAAAAATCGGCTCCGGCAGTTTTTCTGATTCTTTGAGACCTGCTGGGAGTTTGATGCCGCAAACCGTACCGTTTTCTTTATAGCTTTCCCAGCCGCTGCCAGTAATGTAGCCTCGTACAATGCATTCCATGGGAATCATGTTCAGCTTTTTGCATTTCATGCTATTGCCGACGAACTGTTCCTGTTGAAAAAACTCAGGCATATCGGCATTATCGACCGAAATCATGTGATTGGGGAGGATATCCTTTGTGAAATCAAACCAGAATTTAGACATCTGTGTCAGGATAGCGCCTTTTTTCGTTATCTTGTTTTTCAAAATATGATCAAAAGCAGAAATACGATCCGTCGCGACCATGATGATGCTGTCGCCAGCATCGTAGACCTCGCGTACCTTGCCGGATTTGAACGGTTTGTATTCTTTCATAAACACAGCCTCCCAAAATGATTGATGAAACTTCCTTCCATATAATAGTACCATAATTGAGATGAAAATTCGATACTTTTTCGCAGGAAGCGGGGATGATTTTGGAGGAAGAATTTGAACTACTTCGATCAGTCGTTTTTGTTTCGCGCGTCTGCAGGACGCGGTACGATGGAAGCCGTTTGTCGCTTTGCCATACGTTCTTGTAAATGTGCATAGCGAGCTGTTGTCTTCGGGTCACGATGTCCCAACGTGTCTTGGACGAGACGCAAATCCTTCGTTGCAGCATAAAGATTGGTGCCAGCACTATGACGAAAAACATGGCAGCTAAGTCCTGGCCGCTTGAAGCCGGTTTCGACAAGTGCCTGATTCATGATGAAGCGAATCCCATTGCGAGAAAGGCGTCCCCAAAGATTTTTATGGGAATCGGAAAGAAACATCGGCGTAAAGGGGCCATCCTTTTTGGGTTCTGGTGGATAGTGTGATAAGTAGTGATGCAAGAACGACATGGTTTCTGGGCAGGGGAAAATGCGCCGGTCATGGCCCTTACCGTGTACAAAAATAGAACCGATCTCCGTGTCGATGTCTTCGCGGTTCATGCGATGAATTTCAACATTGCGCATTCCCTCGACGCCCATCAGGTAGACGATGGCAATGTTACGGTACCGGCGAAATAGATTTTCATCCTCTTCGTAAAATTGACAGATTTCGTAGAGTTGATCTGGCGTGAAAAAACGAATGAGTTCATCTGGCGTGGCATTAGGGACATAAATATCTTGACAAGGATTTTCAGCAATCAAACCGAGGCGTTGTGCAGCAAGGTAAAAGCGGCGGATGGATACGAGTTTGACAGCAATGGTGTCATCTTTATAGCCATGACCATACAGCCATTCTACAAAACCGCGCATTTCAAAGTCTGTAATAGCCAAGGGGGGCGTCTTCATGGTCTGACACCAATCGAAAAACTGTTGGATATATGAACTGTAGTGATTCATCGTATCTGCAGAGGGACGGCCATGACCGATATAGCGTGGTAGGATTTGCTTCCAGTGCGCAAGAAAATATGCCTGCGAGATAGTGGCAGTATCAGTGGCAGCCACTGTCTTGCTGGTACTGGCTGGTAGTATATGATGGGGCAATGTTTTGTCTGTGAACAGTTCCTGGGGAGGCTGTGGAGTAACATTTTTCAAAATGGCTTCACCTCGAATTATTTTACACTTCTATCTTAATGTGTACTTTTCCTATTGTCAACATTAAACCATAAAAATCAAGGGAGGAGGTTTGGCCTCTTCCCTTGATTGGTTGCTACATAAAGTGTATCAGCCTGCTGATGCAAAAGGCAACTGTTTGTTGTCTTGTCGTCGTACGCCTCGTTTTATTTCCCCGTCCGTCCACGTTTTGTCATCGGGATTCCCTGCTTGCAAAGCGGACATTCCTCCGGTTTGTACGTTTCGACATCGAGATGCAAGAGTGCGGTGCACGGAACATCGCCAAAGTTGACTTTACCGCCGCTGCGATCCACCAGCATGCTGACCGCAACGGGAATGCCGCCGTGTGCGCGCACGACATCAATCACTTCTTTGATAGATCCTCCTGTTGTGACAATATCTTCGACAATAAGACACCGCTCTCCTGGGTGCAATGAGAACCCGCGGCGGAACGTCATCTTGCCATTTTCGCGTTCTGTGAAAATGGCACGCGTACCAAGTGCTTTTCCTGTCTCATGTGCCAGCAGGATGCCGCCGGTTACTGGGCCGACGACTGTCTCGATATCAGCATCTTTGAATTTCTCTGCCATGGCTTCGCAGAGTTGCTGCGTATATCGCGGATGTTGCAGGACGTTGAATTTCTCTACATAATGCGGGCTATGCAGACCTGAGGTCAGCAGGAAATGGCCGTTCATAATCGCATGTGTTTTTATGAGGAGGTCCTTTACTTCTTCTTCCGTCATTTTACTGTCTCCATTTCTTTTAAGATTGCCAAAGCGGCCTCACACGGATCTTTTGCCGCACGGATTGGTCGGCCTATCACGAGATGCGTAGCGCCGTTCGCCAGTGCAGCGGCAGGCGTTGCAATACGGCTCTGGTCGTCCACGGACACTCCCGCCGGGCGTACGCCGGGTGTAACGATGAGAAAATCTTTGCCGCATGCTTGGCGGATCATGGCTGCTTCCTGCGGCGACGCGACAACGCCGTCAAGTCCAGCCTGTTTCGTAAGTTTTGCAAAGCGGACGACGGTATCAGGAATCGTATGTGTCTGTCCGAGTTGCGACCAATCCTCTTGTCCCATGCTCGTGAGAACAGTAATCGCGATGAGCTTAGGACATGGAATTCCTGCCGCATCTGCCGCGTCGTGCAGTTTTTGCGCAGCCGTCTGCATCATTGTAAAGCCGCCGGATGCATGTACGTTCAGAATATCAGCGCCGAGGTGCATGAGCGAACAAAGGCCCCCTGCAACCGTATTGGGGATGTCATGCAGTTTGAGGTCGAGGAATACATGCTTTCCCTGCTCGCGCAGCCAGCGTACCACTTCGCCGCCGACACTGTAAAAGAGCTCCATGCCTACCTTATAGTAAGCGACGCTGTCGCCTAAGGTTTCCACGAGATGCCTTACATCTTCCATGCGGTGGAAATCTAAAGCGACGATGAGTCGTTCGTCTGCCATACTTCACGCCTCCTTTTGCGGAATCTTGATTTTGCCAATCAGATCGTGAATGTTTTCCAATCGATGAGCCGCGAGATAGGCAGCAAGCTCGTCAGAAATCTTTGTGATGCAACTTGGGTCTGTAAAATTTGCCGTACCGATTGCCACTGCGCTCGCGCCGGCAAGGAAAAATTCTACGGCATCCTCTGCTGACATGATGCCTCCCATGCCGATGATAGGCACATGAACGGCCTGTGCGACTTGCCAGACCATGCGAACAGCAACTGGTTTCACGCAAGGGCCGGAAAGTCCGCCGGTGATGTTGCCGAGCACGGGCGCCCAAGTTCTGATATCTATTTGCATGCCGAGGAGTGTATTGATAAGAGAAATCGCATCGGCACCAGCATCTTCAACGGCTTTTGCCATACAGACGATATCCGTCACATTTGGTGAGAGTTTTACAATAACAGGTTTTCCTGTATGAGACTTTACGGCCCGTGTCACAGCAGCGGCAGCTTTTGGATCAGTACCGAAAACAATGCCGCCCTCTTTGACATTAGGACAGGAAATGTTGACCTCGATGGCTGCGATATCTGTTGCGTCGAGTTTTTCTGCCAACAATCCGTAATCTTCCACGCTGCTGCCGGAAATATTGACGATGACGTTCATATCGTATTGACGAATCCGTGGCAGCGTTTCTTTGAGGAATACTTCAACGCCTGGATTTTCCAGACCGATGCAGTTGAGCATGCCGGCCGGCGTTTCCGTGATGCGGACACCATCATTACCACGTCGTGGCTTCAGTGTTGTTCCTTTGACGACAACACCGCCGATGCTTGAAAGATTGACGAAATCAGCGAATTCTTCGCCAAAGCCGAAGGTCCCCGAGCCTGTGAGAATCGGTGTTTTCATCTTGATGCCGCATAAATCTGTGGCGAGCAAGGTATCTTTCGCTACGCAATTCATGCAAACACCTCCTCTGCCCAGAAGACAGGGCCGTCTTTACAGACTTTTTTCCTTCTGCCGTCTGTCATGTCAATGGAACACGAGAGGCAGGCGCCCAAACCGCAGGCCATGCGCTTCTCCAAGGAGACCTGGCATGGAATGCCAGCTTGTGCCGCCATTTTTGCGATACCGCGCATCATGATCTCCGGACCGCAGACGAGGACGCCATCGTAGGTGTCCTGCTTGAGAACCTGCGGAAAAATCGTAGTGGTAAATCCCCGGCTGCCCAGGCTCCCATCATCCGTAGTCAGAAAGGTCTTTTGGACGTATGGTGCGTAGAAGGATTGCCAAAAAAGCTCTTCGGCGTTCTTGCCGCCCATAAGGATATCGCAGGCTCCCCTCTTTGCCTGTGCGTAGGAAAGCAAAGGAGAAAGGCCCATGCCGCCACCGATGAGCAGTGGATGATGGAAAGCGGTAGCAAAACCATGACCAAGCGGGCCGAGAACATTGAGAATTTCGCCATGTACGAGCAAGGAAAGATCCCTAGTACCACTGCCGACGATGCGATAAAACATCGTGAAGCAGCCGCGCGCAGAGTCACATTCCGCAATGCCAAGCGGGCGACGCAGAATATGATTGCCGTTAAAGATTCGTACCTGGACGAATTGACCGGGCTGCGCGACTTTTGCAACCGCCGGGGAAGAAAGTTCCATGCGGTATACGCCAGGGGCAACCTCCTGCTGTGCCATGACGGTAGCGGTTTCTGTCATCTTTTCAGGCAAGGTCATCACCGCCTCCAACGTAATCCTGCAGGGCAAGACTATAAACGAGGCGGCGGTCACGCATGAAGGAAAGAACCCTGAGCACTTCCCAAGCCGTATCTAGCGAAGTCAGGCAAGCAACGCCGTGCTCTACCGTGGCGCGCCTGATCTTGAAGCCATCGTTCATAGAGTGCTTCCCCTGCGTCAATGTATTGATGACCATGTTGATCTTGCCAGATTTGATCATTTGAATGATGTCTGTGCTGCGTTCATGTACTTTACCTACAATCTCCGCGTCAATTCCCATTGCCTGGATGGTCTTGGCAGTACCTTCCGTTGCACAAATCTCGAACCCGATATCGGAAAACGCTTTGGCGAGCTGCTTCATTTCATCCTTATCTTTGTCAGCAACGGTGAAAAGAATGCATCCCTTCGTCGGCACATTCATACCTGAGCCGATGATCGCCTTGTAGAGCGCCCGTGCGTAATGGTAGTCAATGCCCATGACTTCGCCGGTCGATTTCATTTCTGGGCCGAGGGCGATATCGACATCCGTCATTTTCGCGAATGAGAATACCGGCGCTTTGACGGCGACATATGGCTTCGGTGGTACAAGCCCGGAATGATAGCCGAGCTCCTTGACGGTAGCGCCGAGTGCGATACGCGTCGCGAGATTGACCATCTTGACATCCGTAACTTTTGAGAGGAACGGCACCGTGCGGCTGGACCGAGGGTTGACCTCGATGATGTAGACCTCGTCATTGACGACGACGAATTGGATGTTCAGGAGACCTTTGACGTGAAGTGCTACAGCGAGTCGCTTCGTATAATCGATGATGGTATAGATAACCTTAGAGGAAAGTGTCTGTGGCGGATAGACGGCGATGGAATCTCCCGAATGGACGCCCGCACGTTCTACGTGTTCCATAATACCAGGGATGATAACATCGACACCGTCGGAGATGCCATCAACTTCGACCTCAGTTCCTTCCATATAGCGATCGACGAGTACCGGATGGTCTGGCGTTACTTTGACGGCACGGCTCATGTAGTCGCGCAGTTCTGCTTCGTTGTAGACAATCTCCATTGCACGGCCGCCGAGGACATAGGAGGGACGAACCATGACCGGATAGCCGATATCAGCAGCCCCGTCAATCGCATCCTGGAGATTGGTGACACTGATACCGCGCGGACGCGGGATGTGCGTCTGCGTGAGTACCTCGTCAAAGCGTTCGCGATCCTCTGCACGGTCGATATCGTCGACTGAGGTGCCGAAGACTTTCACACCGGCCTTTTGCAGAGAGGCAGCGAGGTTGATGGCCGTCTGTCCGCCGAATTGTACAATGACGCCTTCAGGTTTTTCCTTGTCGATGATGTTGAGCACATCTTCTGTCGTCAGCGGCTCGAAATAAAGGCGATCCGAAATATCGAAGTCGGTTGAAACAGTTTCGGGGTTGTTATTGATGATGATGGCCTCGATGCCCATTTCCCGCAGCGCCCAGACAGAGTGGACGGAACAGTAGTCGAACTCGACGCCCTGCCCGATGCGGATCGGTCCGGAACCTAAGACAATGACCTTGCGCGCCTTGGATACCTTGACCTCATCCTCCTGAGCGTGGAAGGTCGAGTAATAGTACGGCGTTGCAGCCTCGAACTCTGCCGCGCAGGTATCGACCATCTTATAACGAGGAAGGATGCCGTCGGAAATGCGCATCGTACGCACTTCATCTAGCGTCTTTCCCGTAATCTCTGCGATGGAGCGGTCGGCAAGTCCGACATCTTTGGCTGCCACGAGCAGGCGCGGCGTGAGGCTCTCCTGCGTCAGGCGCAGCTCGACATCCGTGATGTTCTTGATTTTATGCAGGAACCATTTATCGATTTTCGTGATATCGTGAATGGTGTCGATATCAGCAACGCCGCGACGTAGCGCCTCGGCAATCACGAAAATGCGCTCGTCGTTGATGCGCGCGAGATTTTTCTTCACACGTTCATCCGGCCACTCATCCATTTTTTCCATATGAAGGCGATGAACACCAATTTCAAGAGAACGTACTGCCTTGAGCAGCGCACCTTCGAAATTACGATCGATGCTCATGACTTCGCCTGTCGCCTTCATCTGCGTACCGAGCGTACGGTCTGCATACACGAACTTATCAAACGGCCAGCGTGGAAATTTCACGACACAGTAGTCAAGTGTGGGTTCGAAGCAGGCTTTCGTTTTCTGAGTGACCGCGTTCGTGATTTCATCGAGCATATAGCCGATGGCAATTTTTGCGGAGACCTTGGCGATGGGATAGCCAGTCGCCTTGGAAGCAAGTGCCGAGGAACGGCTCACGCGGGGATTGACTTCGATCACATAGTAGCGGTTGCTGTTCGGATCGAGAGCATACTGCGCGTTGCAACCGCCTTCGATTCCGAGTTCGCGAATGATACGGAGTGAGGCACTGCGCAGCATCTGATATTCGTGATCCGTAAGAGTCTGCGATGGTGCGACGACGATGGAATCGCCTGTATGCACGCCGACCGGA
The DNA here is from genome assembly GCF_000381005.1 of Selenomonas bovis DSM 23594. Lineage (GTDB taxonomy): Bacteria > Bacillota > Negativicutes > Selenomonadales > Selenomonadaceae > Selenomonas_C > Selenomonas_C bovis. The sequence goes on along the minus strand of NZ_KB908401.1, from coordinate 14,103 downwards.
TCGAAGTTTTCCATGTTGCAGACGGTAATGCAGTTGTCATTGCCGTCACGCATGACCTCATACTCGATTTCTTTCCACCCGGCAACGCTGCGCTCGATCAAGACCTGGCCAATCATGGAGTAATTGAGGCCCTTGATGACGATTTCGATGAGTTCTTCTTCATTTTCCGCAATGCCGCCGCCGGTGCCGCCCATGGTATAGGCAGGGCGCACGATGACAGGATAGCCGATTTCATTGGCAAAGGCGACAGCGGAGGGAACATCTTCAACAATGGTGCTTTCTGGAATCGGCTCGCCAAGCTTTTGCATGGTCTCCTTGAAGAGCTCACGGTCCTCCGCGCGTTCGATTGCTTTGAGCGGCGTGCCAAGCAGTTCCACATGATATTTTTCCAGAACGCCCTTTTCTGCTAGCTGGACCGCGAGATTCAGTCCTGCCTGTCCGCCGAGCGTCGCGAGCAGGCCGTCGGGGCGTTCCTTCTCAATGATGGCTTCACAAAAATCAACCGTCAATGGCTCGATGTATACGCGGTCTGCGATGTGCGTATCTGTCATGATGGTTGCGGGGTTGGAATTAACGAGGACGACCTCCAGGCCTTCCTCCTTGAGCGCACGGCAAGCCTGCGAACCTGCATAATCGAACTCTGCCGCCTGCCCGATGATGATTGGGCCGGAACCAATGACCATTACTTTATTGAGATTCTTCTTTTTTGGCACGGATTACTCCCCCTTCTTCAGCATGGACCAGAACTCGTCAAATAAGTACATGTTATCGTCAGGTCCCGGAGCAGCCTCTGGATGATACTGAACGGAGAACAGCGGCAGACTGGTATGACGCATTCCCTCAATGGTTCCATCATTGACATTGATATGCGTCACTTCAAGCGGCAGGCCCGCCAGGGAATCTGCATCCACTGCGTATCCATGGTTCTGGGAGGAAATCTGCACGCGCCCTGTCCGCAGATTCTTGACCGGCTGATTTGTACCGCGATGGCCGAACTTCAATTTATAAGTTTTGGCACCCAGAGCGCGTGCGATCAGCTGATGGCCGAGGCAGATGCCGAAAATAGGTTTCTTTCCGATGAGCTTTTTGATTTCTTCTACGATGTCTGGCACATCGGCGGGATCTCCAGGGCCATTCGAGAGGAAGATCCCGTCTGGCTGGAGTGAAAGGACATCTTCCGCCTTGGTACCTGCCGGTACTACGGTGAGCTTGCAGCCTTTTTCGTGCAACGACTTCAGGATATTGCGTTTGACGCCGAAGTCCATGGCAACGACGAAGGGGGCATCCTCATTTTCTGCTTCGATTGTGTAAGGTTCTGGTGTCGTGACTTCCATGACGACATCTTTTTTGATTGGGACAGCAAAGAGCTCGTCAATTTCCGCTTTTGTCACATCTTCTGCGACAATGATTCCCTTCATCGTACCGGAATTGCGGATACGGCGTGTGACCGCGCGTGTATCGACATTATAGAGGCATGGAACACCCTGTTTGGTGAGGAAATCTGACAAGCCCGTTTCATAATGCCAGTTGCTGCCATGCGCACAAAGTTCGCCAATCACGAAGCCATTGACAAAAGATTTTCGTGACTGCATGAAAATGTCCGCAATACCATAGTTACCGACCAAAGGATATGTGAGTGTTAGAATCTGGCGGCAATAGGAAGGATCTGTCAGGCTTTCCTGATAGCCCACCATGCTGGTATTGAAAACGACCTCGCCGGTTGCTTTCATATTATTCAGCAAGTCTCCGTAGAACACGCTACCGTCCTCGAGAATCAACTTTCCCTTCAGTGTCAATGAAAACGCCTCTCTTCCCTTATTCTACCTTGCCATCACGCATCATCATCTTGCCATCTACAAACGTCATGACGGCTTTTCCCTTAAACTTCCGTCCAATAAATGGGGAATGACTTCCCTTCGTGTAGAAGTTCTTCGCGTCGACGACCCATTCGTTGTCCAGGTCAATGACGGTAATATCAGCTGCGCTACCGACATTGAGTGTTCCCGCGTCGAGTTTGAAGACTTTGGCCGGCTCCCATGTCATCTTGGAAATGAGGGTCTTGAGGTCAAGCTTTCCCGCATGATAAAGATCTGTCAGCATGACACCTAACGAGGTTTCCAGTCCGGGGAAACCGCTCGGTGCGAACATATATTCGCGATCTTTCTCCTCCTGTGCGTGTGGAGAGTGGTCTGTCACGATGGCATCAATCGTGCCGTCCTTGAGTCCTGCCAGCAAGGCGTCGCAATCCGCCTGCGTGCGCAGCGGCGGATTGATTTTCGTCGAAGAATCATAGAGATTGACGCAGTCATCTGTCATCGTCAGATGCTGCGGTGTCACTTCCGCAGTTACACGGACGCCGCGTTTTTTTGCCTGACGGACGATATCCACTGCGCGGGCGGAACTCATGTGAGCTACGTGGACGCGAGCACCAGCGTATTCTGCCAACAGGACATCACGTGCCACCGCGATGTCCTCTGCGACCGTCGGTCTCCCCTTCATTCCGAGCATCGCGCTCCGGTGACCTTCATTCATGACACCCTCTTCTACGAGAGAGGTTTCTTCTTCGTGATTGATGATGACCTTGTCAAAGGCATGAAGATAATCGTAGGCATTAAGCAAGACCTTTGCGGTCGGATCGAAATGTCCATCATCAGAGAAGGCAACTGCACCGGCCTGCACCATGTCACCCAGTTCTGCAAGTTCTTTTCCCTGCTGCCCCTTGGTTACGGCGCCGATGATCTCCACATGACAACGTGCAACATCCTCTGCTCGTTTCTTCAGGCTGCGGACGAGAGCAGCGGAGTCGACAACAGGATTTGTGTTAGGCATAGTAGCGACAGTTGTAAAGCCGCCGGCTACAGCCGCCTTGGAACCGGACTCGAAATCCTCTTTCGCCTCTTGGCCAGGCTCACGGAAATGTACATGCAGATCAATCAGACCTGGCGTAACGAGTTTGCCGGTAACATCATACACATCAGCATCATCTGTAGGGATGTCTTTGGCAATTTTTGCCACTTTTCCGTTCTCTATCAGCACATCAGCGGTTTCGTCAAAATCTACAGCAGGATTCATTACCCTGCCGCCTTTCAGCAGAACTTTCATTCCTGTTTCCCTCCCGTCAGGACCAAAGTAAACAGTGCCATGCGAATGGCAACGCCATTCTGAACCTCCTCCTGAATGGCAGAATTTTTCCCATAGGCAACGAATGGAGAAATCTCCCATCCCTTATTCATTGGTCCTGGATGAAGGATCAGTACATCGTCCTTGGCCAGGGCAAGGCGTGCTTCGTTGAGTCCGAAGATGCGTGCATACTCACGTGTCGTTGGGAAAAGGCCGCCTTTCATACGCTCGAGCTGGATGCGAAGGACCTCGATGACATCCGCATCTTTGATGGCATCCTCAATCCGCTCGTGAACAAAAATGCCAGATTCTTCATAGAGGTAACGTGGCAGCAGTGTCTTGGGGCCAGCGATGTGTACCTCCATCCCCATTTTGCGCATGCCGTAGATATCAGAGCGCGCGACGCGACTGTGCAGGACATCGCCGAGGATGGCGACTTTCAAGCCTGCCAGCTTCCCTTTATGTTCCTGAATCGTAAAAAGATTCAATAGCCCCTGCGACGGATGCGCGTGCGCTCCATCTCCGGCATTGAGAATGACAGGACTGACAATGCGAGAGGCATACTCCGCCGCGCCCTCAGCCTTATGGCGCATGACGATGGCGTCTACCCCCATTGCCTCGACAGTATAAAGCGTATCCCGCAGACTTTCGCCCTTGACGATGCTGCTCGTACCAGACGTAATATTTACGACATCCGCGCCAAGATACTTACCGGCGAGCTCAAACGAAGTGCGCGTACGCGTGCTCGGCTCATAGAAAAGTGTTACGATGGATTTTCCGCGCAACGTGGGAACCTTCTTGATATCTCGGTGAATAATGTTTTTCATCTCTTTGGCTGTTTCGAGCACGAGATGGATTTCCTCAGGACTGAAATCCTCCAAGCCGAGAACATTGCGTCCACGCAGGGACACGGTGCTTTTCTCCAAGCTGATCACTCCTTCGTAGAAAATGGCCGACATCATATAAGTTGCGCACATCCAGATTCATTATGCGGATGTTCTGCACTAACTTTGTAGTAAATCCAGCCAAACGTGATGCTTCTTCTGGTTTACGCATTTGTGGGTTTACATAAAAAGAGCTTTCCTATGCGTCAGCATAAGAAAGCTCAATGGCTTCAAACAAACTTCATGCGTTTATTGGGCTCCTTTATGCGTCTCGCAGTACGCATTTTAAAAGGCATATACTCTTTTTCACGGAGTCCCGCTCCGCTTGTTAGGCACATTATACCGTATTGCTGAATCTTTTGCAAGAGAGGATCAAATATTGTACGGCGCAAACAGCTTGCGCAAATAATTGCGCCCCTTTGTGAGCACCTTGATGATCGGCTCCATCTGTTTCGGCTGTCTCAGGACAAGCGACAAGACCTTCTGGCGCAACTGGCGATAATCTGCATCGAAATCGCGCAAGACATCTTCCATTTCCATCTCTACAGAGACTTCCGGTACATTCGATGGCTGAATCTCAGAAGCTCTCCCCGCAATCTGAACGAGGTCACCGCGGAAGGGAATATAGGCTTCTACTTTGCATTCTTTCTGAATGCGCGCTTTGAGTGCTTCTTGTGATTGTGCTTCGCCGTGTACAATAAAGATTTTTGCAGGTGCAGGATTTTGGATTCCTGAGATCCAATCTAGAAGCTGATTCGAATCGGCATGGGCAGAAAAACCATTCATCGTCATGATTTGCGCCTTGACAGCGACTTCCTCGCCCAATACGCGCACGCGCTTTATGCCGTCCACGAGTCGTCTGCCGAGACTTCCCTCTGCTTGATAACCAACGAAAAGGATTGTTGATTCCGGGCGCCAAAGGTTATGCTTCAAATGATGGAGGACACGTCCTGCATCGCACATGCCGCTCGCAGAAATAATGACGGCACTCCCCTCTTCACTGTTCAGTGCTCTTGATTCTGCGGCTGTTTCGCAAACGCGTACCTGGGGGAAGCGCGGAATCTTGCCGCTTTTTTTGAACAATGCCAGGGCATCTTCGTCAAAATCCTGAAAATTCTTTAAGAAAACACGTGTGGCAGCGATGGCGAGAGGACTGTCAATGATGATGGGGATATCGCCGTCCATTCGTCCCTGTTTCCACAAATTATAGAAGTAGTAAAGCAGCGTCTGTGTCCGTCCCACAGCAAAGGACGGAATAATGAGGTTACCGCCGCGGTCCATGGTATCATTGACGACCTCTAACAGTTTCGTTTCTTTATCGTAGATTTGATGCAGGCGATCGCCGTAGGTAGATTCGACAATCAAGAAATCTGCCCCTGTTTCACGTGCGGGGTCTTTGAGAATCGGCTGATTGGGCTGACCAATATCACCAGAGAAAACGAGTTTCGTCGTTTTACCATTTTCCGTAACATAGACTTCTAAAAAGGCTGAACCGAGAATATGCCCGGCATCACGGAAAACCACGCGGATGTTATCAGCCAGCTGGAGATCTTTCTCGTAGGGAACTGACGAAAGGTGCTTGAGCGCCTCCATCGCATCATCAATGCTGTAAAGTGCCTGCACAGGCGTATCACCGCGCCGACGTCCCTTGCGGTTCAGCAGTTCGGCATCGGATGTCTGGATATGCGCTGAATCCGGAAGCATGATCTGGCAAAGCTCGCAGGTAGACTTTGTCGCATATATAGTTCCCTTGAAACCTTCTCTGACAAGCTTTGGTAACAGGCCGCAATGATCTACATGTGCGTGTGTCAGGAGAACACCTTCGATATCTGCTGGTACGAAAGGAAACTCCTCATAGTTGAGCTCACGGACACGTTTCGAGCCTTGGAACATACCGCAGTCAATCAAGAAATGTTTTTCCTGTGATTCCAGTAAATAGCAGGAACCGGTCACTGTGTGGGCTGCACCAATGAATTCGAGTCTCATAAATAACACTCCCCTCTGATGCTCTTTGTTGTATTATTCTGATTTCATCGGCTTAGTTCCTGCTTGACAAAAAAATTTCTTATTAGACAGCAAAAACGGCTGTGCCTGAAAGCACAACCGTTCTCGCTATTGATGGGTGGTCCAACAATCAAATCATGTTCTTCGCGTACGCATCGTAGAGACTCTTGAGCTCTTCTACCTTGTCATACATCTCGACCTGCAGTCCGGAAGCCGTTGCATAGTCCTTTTCGTTCAGCGCGTTGATCAACAGCGTGAAGAGAGATTTCTCATCGATGCTGTCTTTCGCGAGATACGTGCGGATGCCGTTGATCTTGTTCCAATTATAAGAATCCTGATCCGTAACGTAAGCGCTCTTGATTTCTTTCGCCTTGCGTACGATTTCACGATTCTCAGGAATGATACGGCTTACGAGCTCAGTCTTCCAACGGAGGAGAGCGCCAGCACGGAAGGCGCTGATAATCTGCTCACGCAACGCACCGCCAGCCGTGATGACTTTGACCTTCTCAGGATACGTCTCGAAGCCCTGCATATTCTCCCAGACCGTTGCGGGGGGCGCACCAAAGAGACGATTGCGCTCCTCATCCGTATAGTCCTCGAAGACATCGTCTTCGGAACGATACGCGCGATCTTTCTCGAGATAGAACCCATCCTCTCCAGCATTCTTGGAAAGCTCTGCCAGGCATTCTTTCGTCGTCTTGCCAATGGTGGCTTTCACGCCATCGAGCACTGCAGAATAAATCGCAGCAAGCACGAGGTACGTGTTCGTATACGGATTGCAGGCACGAAGCTCGAAACGCGTTGCCATCGGATTCTTGAGGTCGCGAATGAGTCCGGCGAGAATCGTACGGTTACGGGATGGGATTGCAGGCGTATGACCCAGCGAGGTGACGATGCAGACCGGCGCCTCGAAGCCGGGCTTCAGACGGTTAAGGGAATCGTTCGTTGCAGAAACGAACGGGTTGATTACTTCATAGTTCTTGAGCAGGCCCATGATAGCGCCATAGCCGACGACGCTCATGAAATCCTCTTCAGGTTTTGCAGCTGCGAAAAGGCTCGCAAGCTTGCCGTCTTTGAGGACAGCAGCCATACCGATATGCGTATGCTCACCGTTGCCAGCCAGACCAATCATCGGCTTTGCCTGGAAGGAAACTTCCAAGCCATTGCTACGGAAAATCTCACGCACGATTGTGCGAACGAAAATTTCATTGTCTGCAGCCTGGACAGCATCTGCAAAGCGCCAGTCAATTTCGAGCTGCTCGCAGACATGCGTCATACGGCCATTCTCATCTACCTGCGCCTTGAGACCACCGACTTCCTTATGGCCCATTTCACATTTCAGACCGTAGCGCTCCAGTGTCAGGACACATTCCTCAAGCGCCGTGCGAACAGCGCCATGCGTGCGCTCCCAGTACTGTTCCTGCATCACCTGGGAAGCGGACATTTCTTCGATATCTGCTTCTTCAAGCGGCGTCTTGACCCAGAACTCGAGCTCCGTTGCGGAGGTAAAGGAAATATCAGCAATATCGGAACCCTTCACAGCAAGACCGCTGATATCCTGATGCTCCTGGAAAAGAGCCAGAAGACTCTTTTTGACATAAGAGAGGGAGTCTGCCAACACGGCACGCGAGTCAACGCGTTTGCCCTCATGGATGAGGAAGGATGGGATGCGCAGGGTACCGATGGGCTTTTCCGTTTCTTCGTCGTAATGCTCGAAGTTATAGTCGACGAACCAATTTACAGACGGATCCACTGGCATATCGACTTTCGCATTGTTCAGCGTAGCGATTCCCGGCAGTACGACGGAGGATCCATCCGTCTGTACTGCTGTGCCAGCATAGAACTCATCCATGTCCTTGAGGAAGATTCGCATGGGAATCTTTTCATCTGTATCGTTGCCCGCCATATCGATGCCGACGAGCGAGACGAACTTGATTTCCGGATGTGCCTCGAGCGCTTTCTTGACTTCTTCCCTTGCTGTATTTGCGGGAATCACATACAGTAACTCATCTAACATGTTAAACCACCCTTTTCTTTCTGCAGATTATCTGCACAAAAAAATAAAAGCCATGCCGAAAGGAACAATCTCGTACGCCGTAGACGACAAAATCATTCTTTCTGCAAGGCTCCATTGCCTAATTATTCTTTTGGACAAGACTTATATTATCACAGAAAAGGGAACATGTAAAGCATTTTCTTTTGGACGATACTGGATGATACTGATATAGTTTGCATTTCGTATTTACGTGATTACATGATCGTATTCATCAGGAATTCCGGTTCATACAGGAAAACGTTTTTGCACTTTGTGTTGAGAAGGGGACTGCGTCGAATGGATTAAGGAATCACTGATTAATTCGGCACTCCGTCTTCACGCGTCTGCGTTGTCTCCTAGGGAGATACAGCGCATCCGCATAAATCCGGAGCACCTCATTTTATCAGCGCTTCCTAAACGACATTTGGAATGATGCAGCCGGATGAATTAGTCATTGGCTGCGTCAATGGCAATGTCTTCGAGATGGAGCTTTGAATTACGTAATTTTCTGCGCAGTTCTGGAACAAAGGAGCGGAATTGTTGTGCCGTATCATTACCCGCAAAGAACAGACGGATATCGAGATGTTCCCTATCATAAACACGGCAAGTGAGTTCCACTGCACCAAGATGATCCGTGAGGACACAGAGCCTCAACCACGTCTCTTTTTTTAATACCCCGGTTTCCTTGTCCTCCTGTGTTTCATCATAAACATGAATGTATGCCGGATAGCTTTGCTCATTTTCCCCCAGATAAAGCGGCATCATGAAATTCATGGAACGCTGGCCTGGTTGGATAGCATGATCGCCCTCCATGGAGCTTCGCATGGAAGTTGCAAAATCTGCTATCTCATGACCAGCCTTTTTTAATTGCCGTGCGTTCAGTCGTTTGGCAACTGCAAGATCACATAACTGCATGAATGCCCATAAACGCGGCAATCCCGGCAGATTCTGTTGGATAGCAGCCTGTTGGACTGTTGCTGGTATATTTTGTTGGCAAAGCCGCAATAGAGTTTCAATCTGACGAGCTTCTTTCGGAGAAAATACCTGTCCCTGCTCTTTCACGAAACGTTGCAGGGATTGTGCTTCCGTTAGCGATAAATTTCCCTGCCGCAAGAGGCGTGACACCGCGGTTTTCAAGCTCGATATCAGTTGGGGAGAGTTCTCGAATGGCTGCTTCATCAAGAACTCTCTTGCCTCTCTTGCTGTAATCTGCCTGTCGGCCGTTTCCCGGGTATTCTTCTCTATGATTTGTTCTGGATTGTTTTTGGGAAGATTATTAGATGATACATTTTTTGTAGTCTGTTGTCGCTCAGCAAAATGTTGTGACATCTTCAATCCATTTAGTAAAGGGTCTTGCGAAGGGAAGCGTGCACTTTGTGCTGACTCTTTTTGCGGTGTTGATGCCAAATTTTCCTCCGTACTGGTGGTGTGCTTCATATTTTGCTTTTCAGTAAGTAGGAAGTCATTTTTTTGCAAAGGGCGGTTTGCATCTACTACAGATTTTGTCTCTGTCTGCTGTACGCTTGATGTTTGTCCTTTGCCGATTATGGATCCCTGTTCTATTTTTGGTATGGTTTTCGTTTGCAGAGTAGCATTCGAGACTGTTGCTTGGGGGGGGGTTGTTTCTTGTGCCGCGTTTGCAGTAAATCCTTTCGTGGCGCTTTTTGCTTGTGTCATCGCTTCTTCCTGTCCCAGATCTGCGGTAAATTTCTGTGATATAACGCTACCAGCCGGTGCGCAAGTATTTGGCGATGTCTGCTTACCTGTTGATCCTGGACTCATTTGCTGGCCTGTAGTCTCGGAGGGTTGCGGAAGTTTTCCTTGTGGCATGAAATAGCGGATCAATTGATGGAGACCTTTTAATAGATTGCTGTTTGGTGTTGCTGGAGTTCTTACTTCTTGCAGTTGTGCAATCATTTGTTGCAATGCCTGTGGGAGATCTGCTGCTTCTTTTCCATTGAGCAGTTCGAAGGATTCCTTGAGGATTAGCACGGGTTCCAGATCTTGACCGTGCTCGGTAGAAGTAATGGCTCCTTTTAAATTCGTCAAAAGCGTCTGCAAGCCGTCGCTGAACTGAACATCATATCCTTTTTCTGCCAGTGTAGCCATTTGTGTAAGCGTACGTGCCACGGAAGTTAGCTGCTCCATGGAAAAGCGCTGACTTTCCATGGTACTGCCCAATCCTTCTGATAGCGTCCTGTTAAAGGAAAATGCGTTCTTTAATACGTTTTGCAGAACCCTCTGCAAATCCTGAGGCATTTCTGCCATTGCCTTATTTTCGTTTGCAGCGATTTTTGATAGTACGCCTGCCATATCATCTATGGCATTTTTTATAGCAACATTTGTTTGCGGGCGAAAACCATCTGCGGCTCCATCACTGTCTTTACGCGCAACATCATCTACATTATTTTGCGCTTGTGGCCGGAGCGCGGGGCGTACACCGACTGCCCCAGCTTCCATTGGCATGTCATTCCCTCCTTCTGTATCATTCTATAGGATACATCGAACGAATAGGTTCAAATGATAAACGATGAATTGGGCATGGACCATATTTTTTCAAAGCGGCTAGATGCGCTGCTGTACCATATCCCTTATGTTGTGCAAAACCGTATTCCGGGTATTGCCGGTCATACGCATCCATCAAATGATCGCGTGTCACCTTCGCGATGATAGAGGCCGCTGCAATCGAGGCTGATTTGGCGTCTCCGTGAATGATAGATTCTGAAGGAATAGATAAGCGGTCGAGCTTCACGGCATCAATCAGGACTTTCTGTGGCTGGGGAGAAAGCGAGAAAATAGATTCATACATGCCGTTGATTGTAGCTTGATAAATATTGATACGGTCAATGGTTTTTGCATCAATCAGCGCAGAGCCGATTGCGATAGCCTTCGCATGGATTTCCTCGAACAACTCTTCTCGTACTTTGGAAGAAAGCTTTTTCGAGTCATTGAGTTTTGGCAGATATAAGTCATTCGGTAAAATGACAGCTGCGACAGATACTGGCCCGGCCAGAGGACCTCGTCCCGCCTCATCGACACCAGCTATATACCGTGCCCCTTCGGCAATTGCAGCATTCTCATATTTATATAATGCTGCTACACGAGCGCGCTCTGCTTGTTTCCTTTCGTAACGGCGTACAAGACGTTGTGCTGCTTTACGGGAGTCTGCCTTACAGGCTGTTACAAAAGAGGCATCTATGTCATCTGACATAAGAACGCATTCCATTTCCTGCAGGGTGATTTTACTCACATCAATGTGCTGAGGTAACTTTTTCATTTGTATCCATCTCCGTTGAGCTCGTGGGTACCTGGTCGAGAGTTACGTGACCAAGCTTTCCTGCGCGAAATTCTGCCATGACAATTCGCTGTGCTTTATCGATATCCACATTTCCGCCTTTTACCAAACAGCCTCGTTTTCGCCCAATCAGCTCTAAAAGCTCATGACCTCGCTGGGGAAGTGGCTCTGGCAATTTAAAACGTTCGATAAGGCGTTTCGGTGCATCGCGAAGAAGTGCCTCCAAGAGCAATTCCACTACTTGCTCTTGGTCATAAATATCATCATTGATGGCACCTGTAAAGGCCAATTTCAACCCGACAGATGAATCTTCGAACTTCGGCCAAAGAATGCCAGGCATATCAAGCAGGTCGAGGTTTTTGTCAATTTTTATCCATTGTTTTGCGCGCGTTACTCCCGGCATATTTGCTGTTTTTGTTTTTGCTGCGCCAGCAAGACGATTAATCAAGGAGGATTTCCCCACATTAGGGATTCCCAGAATCATGCACCGTGCCGCGCGCGGCCGTCCACCACTTTTAGCAAACCGTTCCGTTCGCGGACGCGCTAAATCCTCTACCTCTGACATAAGCTGTTTCATTCCTTTTCCCTTATTTGCATCAATAGCAACAGCTTTTATGCCTTGTATATGAAAATAGTTAAGCCATGCCTTTGTCATGGCAGGGTCGGCTAGATCTGATTTATTCAGTGCGATCAACCTGGGGGTTCCCGCAATCATTTCGGCTAGCATAGGGTTTGCACTACTGGCAGGAACCCGTGCATCTAAAAGTTCAATAATGACATCTACTAGTTTTAGATTTTCTTCGATAAGGCGCTGTGCTTTGCGCATATGGCCGGGAAACCATTGTAATCTTGGCAGTTCCTTTATATTATTCTTTTCCGTCATTTATCCTCACTCCTGCAAAGCCTTGATATTACTGGGGGTTCGTAGTTTCCCAAAATATTTTCGCTAGTGTCTCCCTTATCATCCCCAACGATTTTATACCGTGTTAAATCGTCTATGGGCGGCAAGTCGCCCGTTATGGGTGACAACTTTTGGCACTCCATCAGAATGGGTGGGGAACTAACTCTCCCCATCCCTTATTGAACAGAAATATAATCAAGAAGCATTATCAATAGTATAGACTTCATCGAGGAATACTTCGAATAATTCCATTGGCGTATGGTAACCAAGCATACGCCGTGGACGCTGGTTAAGTGCATCTGCCATGTTCAGAATGTCCTCATTGCAGAACGGTTCCATCGATGTGCCTTTGGGGATGAAATCCCGAAACAGGCCATATGACTGTCTTTCGAAAATAAATATTTGACTATGATAAAGATTGCTCCAACGATTTGTCCGATGGATAATGTCAAAAATAGCTGCACTGTATTTTCCGAATATACGAGTTGCCGCAGACCAACACCAACGAAAACTCCCATGACAATAATTGTTTCATTTAGAAGGAGTATCAGCAGGTATCTGGCAAATTTCTTTCGTAGTCGAATGTCTGACTGATGTTGCTCTGTCCATGTTCTGATAATCTGACTGGCTATATAGATATTAAGGTTGTCGGAGTTGGGCGCGTCTGATTCAGTCAAGGTATCGACGTCCCTGATTCTTACACTATCGTCTATGATTTATCCGAAAATTCCTGTATCTCGTCTTCCTCCCTGTCAGCAGGCATTTCACCAATCTCCTTTCAGGTGGAAATTATATAGACGATACGACATAGCCGATAATGATACTTTGAAGATATCCGCCAGTATCTCTGTGTATCCCCATCGCTTCCACATTTCTCTCACCATCTGTTCCGGCATGAGCAGATTCGCTGCAAAAGCGTTTGCTTCTACTTCTTCCTGGCTATGGTTCTCCGGGTTACGAAACACATCAATCCGCTCGAGGATACCATTCCGATAGTATTCCCTGTGCATGATGCAGTGTCCAAGTTCATGTGCCAATGTGAAGCGCTGGCGCGTCGGTGAGTCGTTTCTGTTCAAGTATATTTTCCCGCCCTGTTTTTGGAAGTTGACGCCGCCGCTGATAGCGTTGTCCTTGAAACTCGCTTGATATACTTCATATCCAAGGGCCTTCGCTAGTCGTATGGCGTTGATTGGCGTTTTTAGCGCGCTCTGTTCCCGGAGCAATTTACTGGCTGCACGTTCCGCTTGCGAAAAATGGCCTGTTGTTTCTTCGCGGTCATCTACCTCACCTCCTCTGTTTTCATTATAACAAATAGTTACAAATAGTTATAGACTACCCGGGTACTCCAACACAGACGGCCTGACTCATTGTGCGATATTCAGCTCTCTGCAGATGGCGTTCTGCAGGACGTTCGAGAAATTCAGGTTGTGTTCCCGTGCCAAGCTGTCCATCCACGCGGGAATAGATACGCTCTTGCGAATGTCTCTTGTGTCAACTTTCTTGCTGTATGCGAACGTATCCGAGCGGACGAGCGCAACCGTTGAGTCTTTCGGCACATCGAGCGATGCAATCAGCGTCGGCGGTTTGGCCTGTCCCCCGACGATTAGAATCTTTAAACGAAAGGAAGCTCTTTAAATCTTAAAATTGCTTGGTTTTACATACCTTTCCGGATCCTTATGGGTTGCAACTGTAGCGACTAGATAACGGCTAATCTCCTTGAGAAGATGTTCTAGGCGACTCGGTGTTCATTGTAGTATGCCTCTGGTGTACGGTAGCCATTAGCCGAATGGATTCGCTGGCGATTGTAGAAAATCCAGATATACTCGAAAATTGCAGACTTTGCCTCAGAACGCGTCCTGAAATG
>NZ_KB908400.1 GCF_000381005.1 Selenomonas bovis DSM 23594 | reverse complement strand
CATAGCGATGCTCCTTTGTTGATGATTGTTTTCAAAACCATTTTAACATAGGAAGTCGCTATGGATTTTTGTTTTTGATTAACTGTTCAAGTTCATTTTACAATGAACCGAAGAATGGCTTTTTCAGAGATTGCAGAATATACTCCAAAGTAATATACTCTAGAGTATGATACTTTAGAGTATATTACTTTACCGGAGGAGGAGAAGACATGATTGGGCGGAAAAAAGAACTCGCGGTCTTGCAGCGTATGGCGGGGTCCCGGCGATTCGAGTTCCTCGTCATGTATGGGCGGAGACGCGTGGGCAAGACGACGATCTTGCAGGAATTTGCCAAGGGGCAGCCGGTCATCTTCTTCCCGGCGCAGGAGAAGAACGATGCTCTGAACCTGCAGGACTTTTCCCAGTCGCTCCAGGAGTATTTCGCCGATGCGTTCTTAGCGCCGTTTCCCGATTGGGAGCGGGCGTTTGCCTATTTTGGCAAGCAGGCGGCACCGCGCCCGGAGAAGACCATCCTGATCATCGATGAGTTTCCCTTCCTGGCAGCTCAGAACGCGTCAATCAAGAGCATCTTGCAGCACGCGATCGATCACGCATGGCAGCAGCAGAACATCATGTTGGTGCTCTGTGGCTCCAGCGTCAGTTTCATGGTCAATGATGTCATGGGGTACAAGAGCCCGCTTTACGGCAGGATCACGGGGCAGATGGAAGTCCTGCCTTTCGATTACTTCGATAGCGCGTCCTTTTTTCCACATTACAGCGAGGAGGAGCGGCTGTTGGCATACGGGATCCTCGGCGGGATTCCTCGCTATCTCAATGCCTTTGATGAGCAGGAAAGCATCGAGCAGAACCTCGCGCATCAGGTCTTGCCGGAGAGCACGTTCCTGAACGATGAGCCGCAGATGCTCTTGCGGATGGAATTGCGCGAACCGGTGGTATACAACAGCATCTTGGAGGCGATCGCTACCGGTGCCAATAAGGTGCAAATGATTGCGGACCGGATTCACGAGCCCGCCGGCAAGTGCAGCAAGTATCTCTCGGTCTTGCAGAATATCCGTCTCGTCAGGAAAATCGTTCCCTGCGGAGAGGCGCGGACGAGCAAGAAGGGCATCTATATCCTGACAGATTTCTATTACACATTCTGGTATCGGTACGTCTTCTCCAAGCGGAGTTTCTATGCGCTGCTCGGGGAAGAGGAGACGGCGAAGCGGATCATGGCGGGCATCGCCGATTACATGGGGCCAGTCTTCGAGCAGGTCTGCTGTTCCTATCTGCTGCGCATGGCAAAGTTGAGCGCGCTGCCGTTCCTTCCCGCGCACATCGGCAAATGGTGGGGGACGAATCCGGTGCTGCGGCAGCAGGACGATGTGGATGTGCTCGCGCTCGATGAAAGCGGGACCCAGGGGCTTTTCTGCGAATGCAAATACCAGAGCCGCCCCATGCCGATGGAAGAGTATGAGGACCTTCTCACGGCGGCGATGGCATTTCCGCAGGTGAAGAAGAGGTGGTATGTCTTCTTCAGCAGGAGTGGTTATACGCAGCCGGTCAGGGAGCGCGCGCAGAGGGAAGGGGCAGTCCTGCTTCAGATACCAGATCTTTATTCGTTAGATAGTGCCGCTTGGCGAAACGACGAAAAATAACAGCTCTTGTTCACATCCGTTCATTCCGTGAAATCGGTGTCCGAGGCGGCTTCGTAGCGTTCGATGGCGGCGATCTGCGCCTTGAGGTCGTCTTTGACCTGGCGGCAGCAGTCCCTGCCGATGAGGATGCGGCGGCGAACATCCGCTATTACGCCTGCTTTCGACAGAAGGCGCTGCCGAAACTCGCGGCGAAGCTCCGCAAGCAGGGCACAGGGGAGAGATGAGAAAGGCGCGCTGGGGAAGCCGCGCCGCGCGGAAAAGCCCGGACATCTATAGAAGGTGTCCGGGGCTTCTCTATGCTTGTAGATACCGGCGGCTTCAGAACGTGCACGCCGGCGGGATCTCGTGGTAGGTCGTGTGCAGGAGGTCGTGCGCTTTCGGGCTCAGCGGGGCGCCGAGGTCGCGCTCGTAGAGCTTCTGGATCACGGGGTTCTCGTGCGACTTCCTGTGCGGCAGACTGCGGTCGATCGCGTAGAGGGAGGCGATGCGTTCTTTCGTGATGGCGCGCGTCGTGCCGAGCGGCTGGCCGCCGCCGCCCGCGCAGCCGCCGGGGCACGCCATGACCTCGATGAAGTCGTAGGGGCTCGTGCCGCTCCTGACGGCCGCCATCATCCTCGATGAAGTCTCGATGATGGACATCGTGCTCATGCGCCATTTCCTCGAGGCGGTGCCTGCGGGCTGCCACCTCATCCTCGTCGGCGACGTCGACCAGCTCCCCGCCGTCGGCCCGGGGGCTGTGCTCAAGGACATCCTGCGCTCAGGCGTCATCCCGAGCGTCTGTCTCACCGAGGTATTCCGCCAGGATGAGGCGAGCCGCATCGTCCTCAACGCACACGCCATCAACCAGGGACGGCTGCCGGAGTGCTCCGCTGCCGGCGATTTCCGGTTCTACGAGCTGCCTGACGCCGCGGCGACAGCCAATCGCATCGTCGACCTCTGCGCGCGTGAGCTCCCCGCCGAGGGCTACTCGCCGCTCAGCGATATCCAGGTGCTCTCGCCCATGCACCGCCAGGACTGCGGCGTCGACAGCCTCAACCGCCGCCTCCAGGCCGCCCTCAACCCGCCGAGCCCCGCGAAGTCCGAGTACACGAACAGCGTCGTGACCTTCCGTCTCGGCGACAAAGTCATGCAGACGAAGAACAACTACCAAAAGCATGTTTTCAACGGTGACATCGGCTACATCCGCGAGCTCGAGTCCGACCACCTCACCGTCCGCTTCGCCGAGACGACCGTCGACTACGAGCGCGTCGAGATCGGCGAGCTCACGCTCGCCTACGCCATGAGCGTCCACAAGAGCCAGGGCAGCGAATACCCCGTCATCCTCCTGCCCCTCGTGCCCGGCCATCACGTCATGCTCCAAAGGAATCTCCTCTACACCGCCGTCACCCGCGCGAAAACCCTCGTCATCCTCCTCGGCTCCAAAGCCGCCCTCCAGACCGCCGTCGAGAATGACCGCACGAAGCGCCGCTACACGCTGCTCGCCGAGCGGCTCGCACAGGCGCTGTAGGGGCGCGCGGCGCACTTCCTTTTTGCAAAAAGACAGCGGATTTCCCGCGGGAAAAAGATGTTCCGGCAGGGAATCCGCTTTTTCTGGCGAAAGATATAGCAAGAGAAATCAGTACGCGCGAAGGCGCGGAGACTGGATGAGGGGGAGTCGAAATGGCAAGTACGATCCTGGAGGCATTCTGTGCGGTGACGCCGCTGCTGCCGCAGCTCATGACGCAGCGCGTCGGCATGGTGGTCGCCGACCGCGAGAAATGGGTCGCAGCGAACTCCATCGAGGAGCTCGCCGCGACGGTCGTCGTCGGTAAGGCGGTGAAGCCGGAGGCGGCGGTCGCCGTGGCGATGCGGGAGCGTCGCCGCGTCGTCGTGCAGGTGAAGAAAGAAATCTACGGCGTGCCTTACGTGGCGGTCAGCATCCCGCTCGAGGAGGGCGGCGAGGTCGTCGGCGCCGTCGCCGTGCACCAGTCGCTCGAGCATCAGCGCGCCATGCACGAGACGGCGGAGGAGCTGCGCCAGGCGACGGAAGCGCTCGCGAAGGCGCTCGCCATGATCTCGGAGAAGGCGGAGACGCTCGCTGACAGCGGCAAGAGCCTCAAGAAGCTCACGAGTGAGGCGGCGGCGCAGGTCGTCGAGACGGACAAAGTCATCGACTTCATCAAGACCGTCGCGACGCAGACGAACATGCTCGGGCTCAACGCCGCCATCGAGGCGGCGCGCGCGGGCGAGCAGGGGCGCGGCTTCGCCGTCGTCGCCGACGAGGTTCGGAAGCTGGCGGAGAACAGCTCGGACTCCGCGCAGCAGATCACGGACATCCTCATGAAGATTCGCAACTCCATTCACGCGCTGAACAGGGAAATCGCCCAGCTCACGGAGGTCAACGTCGCGCAGGCGGAGCTCATCCGCCAGATCTCTAACGAGAGCAACACCCTGCACCAGACGTCCGCGCGCATCGAGAAGATGGCGGGCGAGGTCTAAAGCCCGCCTAGGGGGCGTCCATCTGCGCGCCCGTCACATCGTTGTCAAAAGCAAAGGTTCCTGCATGTATCATCTCAGAAGGAGGTGAGAGCATGCAGGACTTTTTTACGTTGATCGGAAATCTCGGGTTCCCGATGGCGGTGACGGCGTTCCTGCTCGTGCGCATCGAGGCACGGCTTGGAGCGCTCAACGACAGCATCCAGGTGCTGACGCAGACGATCGCGCAGAAATGAAAGGCGCCTGCCTCTCTGGTTCATTATAAATGAACAATTTTTAAAAACGGATTGACAGGGGCGAGAATCTATGTTATATTATGTTCAACATAGATGAACAAACGGAACAAAAGGACAACGATGTCTGACGAAAGATATCGTTGTCCTTTTGTGTTACCAGGATGTTTTTCTGTGGATGAATCAAGATTACGAAGTCTTGTAGATTCGCGCCGGGCAGCGGGCTTTGGCGCCTCGTTCAGCAAGGAGGTATCTGCTATGAGCAAGACAATGGAACCGTATCTGATGTCGGTGCTCTCGAGCCGGCTTTACAGCATCGGGCTCGAGATGACGAACACGCTGATGCGCACGGCGCGTTCACAGTTGATGAGCGTCTGCCACGACCTCTCGACCGCCATCTGCGACCGCAACGGCAAGGTCATCGCGCTCGCGGAGAGCATCCCCGTGCACTGCGCGAATATGGGCCTCACGGTGAGCCCGTGCTTTTCGCATCCGGACGGCATCCAGCAGGGCGATCTCTTCCTCAACAATT
Organism: Selenomonas bovis DSM 23594; assembly: GCF_000381005.1. Lineage (GTDB taxonomy): Bacteria > Bacillota > Negativicutes > Selenomonadales > Selenomonadaceae > Selenomonas_C > Selenomonas_C bovis. Next base: position 30,794 of record NZ_KB908400.1, on the reverse strand, counting down.
CGCCATATCATGGCAATACGCACCATGCGGACTACACGTACATCGCGCCGGTGTTCAACGAGGGGGAGCTGATGTTCTTCGCAGTCACGAAGGGGCATCAGGCGGATATCGGCAACGCCATTCCGAGCACGTACGCGCCGACGGCGCGCGACATGTTCGAGGAGGGTGCGATCGACTGGCCGTGCATCAAGATCCAGCGCGATTACAAGGATGTCGCGGACATCATCAAGATCGCGCAGATGCACAACCGCGTGCCGGAGATGTGGTACGGCGACTATCTCGCCTGCGTTGGCTCGTCGCGCGTCGGCGAGAAGCGGCTCGCGGCGCTCTGCGCGGAGTACGGCAACGAGAAGATCAAGGACTTCTGCGAGGCGTATCAGGCGTACGGCGCGAAGCGCATGCGCGAGGAGCTCAAGCAGCTGCCGAAGGGCCATTACGAGTACGACATCAAAGCGGATGCCATCGAGGGCGTCGTACCGGAGATCACGATCCACATTGAGTGCGATACGCATCCTGAGGATGGGACGATCGCGTTTGATTTCACGAAAAACGCGGACTCGCTGCCGTGCGGTCTTAATATGTGCGAGGCGACGACGCTCGCGAGCGCCGTGACGGGCGTGCTGAACCGCATGCCCTGCGACATCCCCTGCAACGACGGGGCGATGAGCCAGATCAAGGTGAAGATGCGCGAGGGCTGCGTCATCGGCAAGGCGAAGGCGCCGTACTCGTCCTCGATGGCGACAACGAACCTCGCGGACCGCGTGATCTCCGGCGTGCAGGCGCTCATGAACGAGATCACGGACAAGAAAGGCATGGCGGAGGGCGGCGCGACGCAGTGTCCGGCGGTCGCGGTCGTCTCCGGCAAGGATTGGCGCAAGGGGAACGCGCCGTATGTCAACCAGATCTTCTGCGGCATGACGGGCGGCCCGGCGGTCAACGGCTACGACGGCTGGGTGACGTACCAGTATCCCGTGACGGGCGGCGCGATGAACTGGAACTCGACGGAGGTGCTCGAGCAGCAGTATCCGTTCAAGGTGATCTCGGAGGAGGTGCTGCCGGACTCCGTCGGCGCGGGCAAATACGATTCGGCGCCCTCGTGCAAGTTCGTGATGACGGCGCGCAAGGACCCTGTGACCTGCGCGTACAGCTGTGACGGCATCGACAATCCGCCGAAAGGCGCGGCGGGCGGCCGCGACGGCCACAAGTCCGCGGCCTGGAAGTACAAGCTCGCCGAGGGCGAGGGCTCGCGTGAGGAGCTGCCGCCCTTTGCGGAGCCGGCCATCTCGAAGGATGAGGCCATCGTCTCGGAGAGCTCGTCGGGCGGCGGCTACGGCGATCCGCTCGAGCGCGATATGGAGCTCGTGTGCCACCGCGTGCGCGAGGGCTGGATCACGAAGGAATTCGCGAAGGAGGTCTACGGCGTCATCGTCGATGATTCCAAGGAGAAGTTCGTGCCGGATGTCGAGGCGAGCGAGAAGCTGCGCGCCTCGATGAAGGCTGCGCGTTGATGGGAGGGTATGACCATGTCGAAATATGCATGTGTTGATGTCGGCGGCACGTTCACGGATGCCGCTGTGGTAGATGAAAATGGCAGCGTCAATGTGTTCAAGTCTCCGACGACGCCGCATGACTGGACGGAGGGCATCCTCGGCGCGCTCAAGGTCGCGGCCGAGCACTATGAGGAGCCGTTCGACGATTTCCTCAAGGACATCAGCGTCGTGAACGCGGGCATCTTCACGCACGGTTCGACGATCGCGACGAACGCCGTCGTCGAGAAGAAGTGCGGGAAGGTCGGCATCCTCTGCACGGAGGGCTTCCGCGATGTGTTCCTGTTCCGCGAGGGGCCGAACAAGAATCCGTTCGATATGTTCCTCGACTATCCGGAGCCGTTCGTGCCGCGCTATCTGACGCTGCCGGTCAAGGAGCGCATCAACTCCGAGGGCGGCGTTGATACGCCGCTCGACGAGGAGGCGGTGCGCGAGCAGACGCGCGTGCTCAAAGGGTACAATGTCGAGGCCATCGCGGTCTGCTTCCTCTGGTCTACGGTGAATCCCGCGCATGAGCGGCGGGCGCGCGAGATCATCCACGAGGTCTGGCCGGAGGTCACGGTCGTACTGAGCTCGGAGGTCAATCCGAGCAACCGCGAGTACCGCCGCTGGGTGTCGGCGGCGATGGACGCGTCGCTGCGGAAGCTCATCTCGAGCTACGCGAACGACCTCAACAGCCGCCTCAACGACGCGGGCTTCATCGGCAAGGTCGGCATGCTCAACGCGGCGGGCGGCGTCATGAGCACGAACGAGATCGTGAACCGGCCGCTCTACTCCGTCGACTCCGGCCCGTCGATGGCGCCAATCGCGGGGCGCAAGTACGCGATGGACGACCTCGATGAGAAGAATGCCGTCGTGCTCGACATGGGCGGCACGACGTTCGACGTGAGCTGCGTCATCGACGGCGAAATCTCCGTATCGAAAGAAGCCATCATCGGCGATGAGATCCCGGGCATCTCGCGCGTCAACGTCCACAGCATCGGTGCGGGCGGCGGCTCCATCGCCTGGGTCGACAACGGCGGCATGATCCGCGTCGGTCCCAGGAGCGCCGGCTCGGTGCCGGGGCCTGCCTGCTACAACCGCGGCGGCACGCTGCCGACGGTCACCGACGCGAACTGCGTGCTCGGCTACCTCAACCCGGACTTCTTCAACGACGGTCGCATGAAGCTCTACCCGGAACTCGCGCGCGAAGCCATCAAGAAGCACGTCGCGGAGCCGCTCGGCATCACGGTCATGGAGGCGGCGTATTCCATCTGGGCGACGGTCAATGTCAACATGATCGCGGCGATCAAGGACATCACGATCTGGCAGGGCATCGACCCGCGCGCCTATGCGATGGTCGCGGGCGGCGGCGCCTGCGGCCTGCACGCCATCGCGCTCGCCGAGGGCCTCGAGATGCAGCGCCTGCTGATCCCCCGCACGGCGGGCGGCCTGTCGGCGGCAGGCGGTCTCTTCTCCGATATCGTCTCGGAGTATAGCGGCAGCCACTACACGACGACGGCGGATTTCGACTACAAGGGCGTCAACACGCTCCTCAAGGCGCTGCGCGACGAGGCGATGCAGTTCTTCGCGCGCAACCACATCGAGAAGGAATACCAGCGCATCGAGCTCTACATGGAGGCGCACTATCCGTTCCAGGTCTACGAGCTGCCCGTCAACATCACGGCGGATCTCAACGAGGACTTCGAGATCACGCCGGCGGGCGTCAAGGCGATGGAGCAGGCGTTCCACAAGGAACACGAGCGTACGTTCTCCATCAAGGACGATACGTACATCGAGTGCGTCTCGTGGCGCGTCAAGGCCATCGGCAAGCATGAGCGCGAGGCGAAGCTCCCCGAGGCGAAACTGCCGACGAACCGCGACCTCGCCTACGAGGAGGGTAAGAGCTCCTCGTTCCGCAAGATCTACTTCAAGGAATTCGACGACCTCAAGATGACGCCGGTCTTCCCAGGCGACCGCCTCGTCTACGGTGATATCGTCCACGGCCCCGCCATCATCGAGGAGCCGACGACGACCATCGTCGTGCTGCCGGGCTACTGCGCGAAGGTCACGCAGCACAACAGCTACTGCCTCGAGAAGGAGACGCTCAAGAAGCGGTGAGCGGCGCGGAAGGCAGAGCGGACAAAGCCATCTGGCGGCGGGAAAAGCCAGATAGAAACGCAGCCCCTCGGCGGCGGCAGAGATGCCGCGGCCGAGGGGCTGCGTTGTGTGCTGATGTATGGATGCAGGGTGCCGCGTTTCCTTGCGCGCTGTCGCTTTCTGCGCGGCTGGTGCGCGCGGGCGGCATACCAGACGGCGGATGGCAGGCGCCCGCTGTGGCTTAGGGAACCACTGATGAATTCGGCACTCCGTCTTCACGCGTCTGCACTGTCCTCTCGTCGTCGACCATCCTCAGCGTAGCTTCGGCTACGCCTGCGGTTCGTCTCCGAAGAGTACAGCGCATCCACGTAAATCCGGAGCACCTCATTTAATCAGCGGTTCCTTAGAACGTATAGGCGGGTGGGACGGCCTGGTAGGTCGTGTGCAGGAGGTTGTGCGCCTTGGAGCTCAGCGGGGCGTCGAGGGCGTCCGCGTAGAGCTTCTGGATCTCGGGGTTCTCGTGCGACTTCCTGCGGGGCAGGCTGCGGTCGATCTCGTAGAGGGAGGCGATGCGCTGCGCGGTGACGGCGCGCCGCGTGCCGATGGGCTGGCCGCCGCCGCCCGCGCAGCCGCCGGGGCAGGCCATGACTTCGATGAAGTCGTAGGGGCTCGTGCCGCTCCTGACGGCGGCCATGAGCTTCGCGGCATTCTTCAGCGTATGGCAGACGGCGACGCGGACGGTGCGGCCCGCGATGTCGAGGCTCGCCTCGCGGATGCCTTCCATGCCGCGCACGGCGGTGAACTCGATGGTGTCGAGCGGTTTCCCCGTGGCCTTCTCGACGACGGTGCGCAGCGCGGCCTCCATGACGCCGCCCGTCGCGCCGAAGATGGCGCCCGCGCCCGTCGCCTCGCCGAGCGGGCTGTCGAACGGGCTCTCCGGCAGGTCGCGGAAGGTGAGGCCGACGTATTTGATGAGCTTGATGAGCTCGCGCGTCGTGAGGACGTAGTCGATGTCTGGCTGGCCGCCGCGGCCGAGGCCGGGGCGCTGGGCCTCGGCCTTTTTCGCCGTGCAGGGCATGATGGCGACGGTCACGATGTCCTTGGCGGGGATGTCCGCCTTTTCTGCGTAGTAGGTCTTGGCGACGGCGCCGAACATGCCCATCGGGGATTTCGCGCTCGAGAGGTGGGCGAGGGAGCTGCCGTACTCCTTTTCCATGTAGGTCACCCAGGCCGGGCAGCAGGAGGTGAGCATCGGCAGGACGCCGCCGTGCTGCAGGCGGTCGAGGAACTCGTAGCCCTCCTCCATGATCGTGAGGTCGGCGCCGAAGTTCGTGTCGAAGACCTTGTCGAAGCCGAGGAGCTTGAGCGCCGTGACCATCTGGCCCGTCGCGATCGCGCCCGCGCCGAGGCCGAAGGCGTCGCCGAGCGCGACGCGCACGGCGGGCGCGACCTGGACGATGACGTGCTTCGATTTATCCTGGAGCGCGCGCAGCACGCGCTGCGTCGCGTCGCGCTCGACGATGGCGCCCGTCGGGCAGACGAGGGTGCACTGGCCGCAGAGCACGCAGTCCGTCGCCTCCATGGGTTTGTCGTAGGCCGTCGTGACGACGATGTCGCTGCTCCTGTGCGCGTAGGTCAGCGCCGCGATGCCCTGCACGTCCTTGCAGGCGCGGATGCAGCGGCCACAGCGGATGCACTTGCTCGGGTCGCGCACGATGGAGGGGTTCGTGACGATGCGCTGCGTGTCGCGGACGACGGAGGGCAGCGGGGAGCGCAGGATGTTGAACCGGCTCACGAGGTGCTGGAGGTCGCAGTTCTGGTTGCGCGGGCAGCTCAGGCAGTCGCGGTTGTGGTTCGCGAGCATGAGCTGGAGGATGGCAATCTGGGTATTGCGCACGATCGGCGTGTCCGTGTGCACCTCCATGCCCTCCCAGCACTCGGTCGAGCAGGCCGCGTAGAGGCGGCGGCGCCCCGTGACTTCGACGGAGCAGAGGCGGCAGTGCGCCTTGATGCGCTGATCCTCATGGTAGCAGAGGTGCGGGATGTCGATGTGGATTTTCGCCGCCGCCTGCATGATCTTCGTGCCCTTCGGCACGGCGACGGGGATGTGGTTGATGGTCAGATGGACGAGCTCGGTCGATGGTTCACTCATGATGCGCACCTCCTGCGGTGAAGACTTCTGGGAAAACGTGCATGGCGGAGAGCAGACTGTTCTGCGCGGTCTCGCCGAGTCCGCAGAGCGACGAGCGGCTCATGACCTCGGCGATGCCGCCCATGAGGCCGATCTCCTCCGCCGTGATGGTGCCCGCCTTGAGCTTTTCGAGGAAGAGCGCGATGTGCACGTTGCCCTCGCGGCAGGGCGTACACTGGCCGCAGCATTCCTCGGAGAAGAATTCCTGGTTCATGCGCAAAAAGTCGATGACGCTCGTGCGCTCGTCGATGACGAGGATGCCGCCGGAGCCGACCGTGAGGCCGATGGCGGCGAGATCCTCGTAGGTGTAGGGCGTATCGAGCACTTCGTCCGTGCCCGCCTGTACCTTGCCGGAGGCGCCGCCGAGCTGCAAGAGGGAGATGCGGCGGCCGCCTTGCACGCCGCCCGCGAGCGCGATGATGTCGCGGAGCTTCGTGCCGAAGGGGATTTCAAAAGCGCCCGGGTGATTGACGTTGCCCGCGACGCTCACCATCTTCGTGCCGCGCGACTCCTCGGTGCCGAGCGAGGCGTAGCGCTTCTCCGCGTCGAGCAGGAGATGCGGCACGAGCGAGAGGCTCTCGACGTTGTTGAGGCAGGTCGGGCGCGCGAAAAGGCCGCTGACCTTGATGAACGGCGGTTTCATGCGCGGGCGGCCCGCCTTGCCCTCGATGGAGCGGATGAGCGCCGTGCCTTCGCCGCAGACGTAGGCGCCCGCGCCGGAGTAGAGATGCAGGCGGAAGTCGAAGCCGCGGCCGAGGATGTTCGTGCCGAGGAAGCCGTAGCTTTTCGCCTGGCGGATGGCGTTTTGGAGCAGCGGGCGGAAGCAGGCGTACTCGGCGCGCATGTAGATGTAGCCGTCCGTCGCGCCCATGACGTAGCCCGCGATGATCATCGCCTCGATGAGGTTGAAGGGATCCTGGCGGATGAGCTCGCGGTCCTTGAACGTCGTCGTCTCGCCCTCGTCGGCGTTGCAGATGATGACCTTGTTCTCGCCCTTGACGGCGCGGGCCTGCGACCACTTGCGCCCCATGTCGTAGGCGGCGCCGCCGCGGCCCTTGACCTTGTTCGCGGCGATGAGGGCGGCGATGTCCTCGCCGTCCATCGTGACGGCCTTGCGGAGCGCCGTGAAGCCGCCGATGTTCATGTAGGAGCCGATGGAGGAGGTGTCGTAGCGGCCGAAGTTCGCCGTGAGGAATTTGCTTGCTTGCATGGGAAAGCCTCCTTAGTCCAGGCTCTCGAGGAGCGCGCGGATCTTCTCCTCGGAGTCGAGGTGGTCGTAGACGTGGCCGTTGATGCGCACGGCGGGCGCGCGGTCGCAGGCGCCGAAGCAGGTGATGCGCTCGAGCGTGAAGCGGCCGTCGTACGTCGTCTCGCCGTAGTCGATGCCGAGCAGCCGCTTCAGCGTATCGGCGAGCTGCTCGCTCGCGTTGACGCGGCAGGCGATGGAGCTGCAGACTTGGATGGGGTAGCGGGCGCGCGGTTGGTCGGAGAGCTGATCGTAGAAGCAAAGGATGTCGTAGATGTTCGTCACGCGCATCGAGAGCTTCTGTGCGATATAGTAGGCGACGGGCTGCGGGACGTAGTGCAGCGGCTCGAGGTCCTGCACCTCGAGCAGGATGCCGACGATCTGCGTCGGGTCGTAGTCGTGCGACTCGAGCACGAGGTCGATTTTCGCCTGCAGCTCCGCGGTGAGCGGCTGCTCGTGGGGAGAAATCATGGCAATACCTCCAATCAAAGACGGATGCCGGGCCGGATACCTGGCTGTCAGCCGCGCGACGCGGGACCGGCTATGGATGCATAAATAAATAGGATATATGTCTATTATAGCGGATTTCACGGCGAATGGGGAGGAGATTTTACGGCGCAGCAGCGCGGTCGCGCCAGAGTGCGTGCACGAAAAAAGCCTCCCCGAAGGGAGGCGTGAAGGATGCCGGGGCATCCCTTTCCGTATCTTATCGCAAAGATTATTTGGCAAGTGCGTTGACCTTGCGGGCCAGACGGGACTTCTTGCGGGCCGCGCAGTTCTTGTGGTATACGTGGTTCGCAGCCGCCTGGTCGATCGTCTTGCAAGCGAGCGTAAGGAGGGATTTCGCTTCATCAGCGTTTCCAGCCTCAACGGCATCGAGGACGCGGCGGGAAGCCGTGCGGACACGGGACTTCTCAGCAGCGTTCTTTGCGTGGCGCTTTGCGTCGGATTTCACACTAAGGATCGAAGCTTTGATGTTCGGCAAGTAATTCACCCCCTTATCTTTCGTACAATACTAGAATATGATAGCATGCCGCCGGGGAAAAAGCAACCTTTATTTCTCGCCGCGTGCGATTTTCGCAGGTGCGGCGCAGGGAGCGCGGCGGGGGACGCACGGCCGCGGCTTTCTTGCCACGGGCGCGGCAGGGATGATATAATGGAGGAAATTTTTCCAGGGCGGCGCGGCGGTACGGCGGCTGCGCCGACGGACACGGAAGACAGCAAGCTGCATCCCGCGGGGAGCCGCAGGATTTTGAGGAGAGGAAATATGGCAAACCAGAATATCCGCAATTTCTCGATCATCGCGCATATCGACCACGGCAAGTCGACGATCGCCGACCGGCTCATCGAGCGCACGGGCACGCTCACGAAGCGCGAGATGGAGGATCAGGTGCTCGACAGCATGGACATCGAGCGCGAGCGCGGCATCACGATCAAGTCGCAGACGGTGCGGCTGCATTACAAGGCCAGCGACGGGGAGGAGTACGAGCTCAACCTCATCGACACGCCGGGCCATGTCGATTTCACCTACGAGGTGTCGCGCAGCCTCGCGGCCTGCGAGGGCGCGCTGCTCGTCGTCGACGCGGCGCAGGGCGTCGAGGCGCAGACGCTCGCGAACGTCTACATGGCGCTCGAGAACGATCTCGAGATCATCCCCGTCATCAACAAGATCGATCTGCCGAGCGCGGATCCCGAGCGTGTGAAAAAGGAAATCGAGGACGTCATCGGCCTCGATACGTCGAACGCCATCGAGTGCTCGGCCAAGACGGGCCAGGGCATCGACGAGATCCTCGAGGCCATCGTCACGGACATCCCCGCGCCGGAGGGCGACGCGGCGGCGCCGCTGCGCGCGCTCATCTTCGACTCCTATTTCGACTCGTACAAGGGCGTCATCGCGCATATCCGCGTGAAGGAGGGCCGCATCAAGAAGGGACAGCGGCTCAAGATGATGGCGACGGGCAAGGTGTTCGAGGTCACGGATGTCGGTTGCTTCCGCCCGCAGCCTGTCGATCTCGGCACGCTCGCTGCGGGCGAGGTCGGCTTCGTCGCGGGCTCGCTCAAGGATGTGCGCGACGTGCGCGTCGGCGACACGATCACGACGGCGGAAAAGGGCGCGGCGGCGCCGCTGCCGGGCTACCGCGGCGTGAATCCGATGGTCTACTGCGGCCTCTATCCCGTCGAGAGCTCGGACTACGACAACCTCAAGGACGCGCTCGAGAAGCTCCAGCTCAACGACGCGGCGCTCGTCTTCGAGCCGGAGACCTCCGTCGCGCTCGGTTTCGGCTTCCGCTGCGGCTTCCTCGGCCTCCTGCACATGGATGTCGTGCAGGAGCGCCTCGAGCGCGAGTATCATCTGAAACTCATCACGACGGCGCCGACCGTCATCTACCACGTCTACAAAACAGACGGCACGATGCTCAAGGTCAGCAACCCCTCCGAGCTCCCGCCGCCGACGGAGATCGAGCACATCGAGGAGCCGTACGTCAAGGCGACCGTCATCGTGCCGAGCGACTACGTCGGCGCGGTCATGGAGATCTCGCAGGACAAGCGCGGCGAGTTCAAGGGCATGGACTATCTCGATACGAACCGCGTCATGATCACCTACCACATCCCGCTCAACGAGATCATCTTCGACTATTTCGACCGGCTGAAATCCGCGACGCGCGGCTACGCCTCGCTCGACTACGAGCTCGCGGACTACAAGGAGTCGAAGCTCGTGAAGGTCGATATCCTCCTCAACGGCGACCCCGTAGACGCGCTCTCGACCATCGTGCACAAGGACCGTGCCGCGTCGCGCGGCCGCCAGCTCGCCGCGAAGCTCAAGGAGATCATCCCGCAGCAGATGTTCGAGATCCCCATCCAGGCGGCCATCGGCTCGAAGGTCATCGCGCGCGAGAACGTGCGCGCCCGCCGCAAGGATGTCCTCGCGAAATGCTACGGCGGCGATATCTCGCGCAAGCGCAAGCTGCTCGAGAAGCAAAAGGAAGGCAAGAAGCGCATGAAGGCCGTCGGCAGCGTCGAGGTGCCGCAGGAGGCATTCATGGCGATTCTCAAGATTGACTGAGATGTGCGCGGCTGCGGAGGAGCGGGCGGCGGGCGCGCGCCGCTGGGGGCTCTACGTCCATCTGCCGTTCTGCCGGCAAAAATGCTTTTACTGCGACTTCCCATCGTATGCGGGCCAGGCGGGGCGCATGGCGGCGTACGTCGAGGCGCTGCTCGGAGAGCTCGCGCGCGAGGGCGCGCCGCTCCGCGCGGCATGGGGGCCGCCGCGCACGGTCTACCTCGGCGGCGGTACGCCGACGGCGCTGCCGCCCGCGCTGATGGAGCGGCTGCTCGCTGGGCTGCGGGATTTCCTCGCGGCGGACGGCGGGCCGCGGGCGGAGGCGGCGCGGCAGGATGTGTCTGCGGTGCGCGCTGCTGCGGCCGCGGGACAGGCGGCAGCGCCAGGAGCACGTGGCGGGGCGGCATCGTCAGACCGCGCGCGGGACGCTGCTGCCTCCGCCGCGCTCGAGTTCACCTGTGAGTGCAATCCCGGCACGGTGGACGCCGCGTACCTCTCGCTCCTGCGCGCGGGCGGGGTGAACCGGCTGTCGTTTGGCGTGCAGACGTTCGACGACGCGCTGCTCCGGCGCATCGGCCGCATCCATACGGCGGCGGAGGCATGCGTGGCGGTGCGGCAGGCGCGCGCGGCGGGCTTCCGGAATCTCAGCCTCGATCTCATGTACGGCCTGCCGGGGCAGACGCGCGCGGGGCTCGAGGCGAGCGTGCGGCAGGCGCTCGCGCTCGCGCCGCAGCATATCTCCATCTACGGCCTGCAGGTCGAGGAGGGGACGGCGTTCGCGCGGGCGCAGGCGGCGGGGCGGCTCGCGCTGCCGTCCGATGAGGAGAGCGAGGCCATGTACGACTACATGACGACGGCGCTCCCCGCGGCTGGCTACGCGCGCTATGAGATCTCGAATTTCGCGCGGCCAGGCTTCGAGAGCCGCCACAATCTCGGCTACTGGCAGGACGTGCCCTACCTCGGCGTCGGCGCGTCGGCGCACTCGTATCTCGATGGTCAGCGCTACGAGAATCCGCGCGGCATCGAGGAATATCTCGCGGCCCTGCGCGAGAGCGGTCGCGCGCGCCGCGAGGAGGAGCCGCTGACGCGCGCGACCTCGATGGAGGAGTTCGCGTTCCTCGCGCTGCGCACGGCACGCGGCATCGACCGCGCGCGGTTCGCCGCGCGGTTCGGCTGCGAGCTCGCGAGCGTCTACGCGGACGCGATCGCGCGCATGTGCGCGCGCGGCTTCCTCGAGGAGGACGCGCAGGGCGTACGCCTCACGCCGCTCGGTATGAAGTACGGCAACTGGGTGTTCGAGGCGTTCCTGCTCGATGAGTGAGGGGAGCAGGGGATGCCCTGCGGCAGACGTCTTATCTTGGTCGCGGACAGAGGCAGCAGGCAGGCTGGCACCTGTATTGCCTTGACAAAAACGGCCGCGCCTGTTACGCTGAAGGTGCAATTTCATAGAAAACCATATTTTGGATGTGGATTTTTCTGTCTAGTCGTTCAGACCGTTTCGCCACACAGCACTCATGAGGGCTGTGTGGCGTTTTATTATGTAAATCCCCAAGAGCGCAAGCCGCAGGCGCAGCGCGATTGGCTGGATTTACTGTAAGGGCGGGTGCACAATGTCCACAAAGTGGACGTTTGTGCATGTAGCTTTGTGTTTGCGCCGCGCTGGCGCATCAGGGAGGGAGTCATTTGTCAAGGTATCGTTATCCATTGCTCGTCTTTCTCGGCGGGGCATGTTATGGGATTCTTTCGACCATCGTCAAGCTGGCCTACGCGGCGGGCATCGACAGGAGCGGCGTGTCGAGCGGACAGTTTTTCTTCGGGGGGCTGCTTCTGCTGATTCCCGCGTGGCGCGCGCGGCCGCGGCAGCTGACGGCGCGGCAGGTGCTCGTGATGCTCGCGGCGGGCGTGCCGACGGGCGGCACGACGCTCTTTTACTACCACGCGCTCGTGTCGGTCTCCGCCTCGCTCGCGGTCGTGCTGCTCTTCCAGTACATCGTGATCGCGCTCGTGCTCGAGGCGATCCTGCGACGCGCGTGGCCGGCGCGGCAAAAGCTCGCCGCGCTCATCCTGCTGCTGCCGGGGTCGCTGCTCGCGAGCGGCGTGCTCACGGGCGCGCCCCTCACGGCGGATGTGCGGGGCGTCGTGCTCGGCCTGCTCGCCGCGCTCAGCTATGCCATCGTGCTGCTCGTGAGCGGTACGGTGGCGCGCGAGGTGCCGCCCGTGTGCAAGGCGGCCATCATGGCCTGCGGCGGCGCGGCTGTCGTGTTCACGGCGCTGCCGCCGACGTTCCTCACGAGCGCGGACGCCTTTCTCGCGGTGTTGCCCTACGGTCTGCCGCTCGGCCTGCTCGGCGTGACGCTGCCGCCGCTCCTCTTCGCCATCGGCATCCCTCATACGGGCCTCGGGCTCGCCGGCATCCTCACGACCTCGGAACTCGTCATCGCCATGCTCTCCGCGCATTTCGTGCTCGGCGAGGCGGTCTCGCCACTCGCGTGGCTCGGCATCGCGCTGATCTTCGGTGGCATCCTCGTCGGCAACCGCGTGCCCGCGCCGCGGAAGAAATCGCGCGCAGACCTTCACGAAGCCTGCGAAATGCGGTATAATTGAATCAGCGAAATAGCGAAGAGGATTCCAAGGAGGGAATGGTATGGATACGATGAGCATTGCGACGCTCTCCGTCGGCATGAGCCAGCAGCGCGCGACGCAGGACATGGGCGTCGCCGTCCTCAAGATGGCGATGGAGAGCTCCTCAGAAAACGTTGGGCAGCTGCTCGACGAGATGCAGGAGAGCCTCGACCCGAACCTCGGGGCGAATGTCGATCTCTTGGCGTGAGATACGCAGCGAGGCTGTGCGCGGATGCATGGGGCATCCCGTGCGGCCTTTTTAGATGAAATGGTGCAGAGCCGCAGTCTTGGGACAGGCGGCGCATAGCGGCGGAAAGCAGCCCGCGTTGCGGGCTGTGCGAAGAATATCTGAGGGGAGGTGCCGCGCGATGAGTGAGGAGTTTGTCCCGACGGGACATCATATCTTCCGCGGCGGGAAACGGATCGAGAACGAGGTCGTGGAGAAGGAGCCGAAGCCCTTCGTCGTCTATCAGCCGGGCGAGGGGCCGGAGGAAAAAGAAGCGCCGGAGGCGGCGGGCAGCGCCGAGGAGATCGCAGCGCGCATCGCGGGCGACCGGAAGCAGTTCCAGGCGGATATCCTCGCGCTGGCACGGGAGAAAAAGGAAGAGCAGGATACGGCAGATGCCTGAGATGCAGCGCCCTGGTTGCGGGCGCTGCGTCCCGTGACAGGATAGAGAAAAGGCGTCGTCAGATGAGAGGCTTATCTGACGACGCCTTTTCTCTATGCGGACGCATACCGGCGGAGATGCTGGAAACTTCGCTATGACGGCAGGCGCGCGTGGCGCGTGACTTGTGCGCTCAGCCCTGCTCGATGGCCTGCACCGCGTAGCCGCTGCCCGCGAGCGCGCGGCGGATCTCCTCGTCGCTGACGTCGCGCGTCATCCTGACCGTCGCGCAGCCCCGGTGCAGATTGACCTTGGCGGCGGCGCCGTCGATGCCGTCGAGCAGCAGCTCGACGCGGTTCTTGCAGTTCGCGCAAGTCATGCCGTCGATCTTGACGAGTTTCTCCCCGACGATGGGGCCGGTGAGTTTTTTCGCGGGAACTTTCGGCGCGGTGCTGTCGCCGCAGCAGCTCGTCTCGCCATTGAACAGCTTGTAGATGTGCCGCGCGGCCACGGCGAGGCAGGCGAGCACGATGAGGCCGACGATGATATTTGCCATAATGAGAATCATCCTCCTTTATTTCCCGCCTTTTTTATATACCAGGTGGGGGTAAATGTCAAGAGGCGTAAGCACGGGGCGGCGGCGAGGCTTCGTGGCCGCTCAGGGCGCACGGGAGCCGCCGCGGCGGGGGCTCCCGTCTCGCACGCTGAAAAGCCACAGGCGCGGATACGATGTGTGCGCCTGTGGCTTTTGGATGTGGTGCGATTTCTCTTGGCACTGCGTGCAGCCGTGCCGCGCCGTTTCTGTGTGGGGGGGCCGCTGCTGTGTCAGGTCTCGGCGTTTCCTTCGCGCGTGCGGGCGAAGAGACGCGGGTAGCGGTGCGCGTAGGTGCCGAGGATGCTCATCGCCTCGCCGCGCAGGCAGGAGAGGGAGACGGCGAGCGCGACGAGATCGCTCGCGGGCACGGCGAGCCAGATGCCGCGCGCGCCGAGGAAATGCGGCAGCGCGAAGAGGAAGATGGCGATGCCGACGAGGTTCCGCAGCAGCGAGCAGAGCGCGGAGGTGCGCCCGTTCGAGAGCGCGGTGAAGAAGCCCGCCGTGAAGATGTTGAAACCGCAGAGCAGGAAGCTCAGCGAGAAGAGGGAGAAGCCGTCCAGCGTGAGTACGGCGACGTGGCCGCCCTGCGGCAGGAAGAGCGCGGTGAGCGGCGCGCCGAGCACGCGCGCCATGCCGTAGGCGATGACGCCCGCGATGCCGATGATGACGAGCGCGAGGCGCAGCAGCCGCAGCAGCTCGCCGCCGCGGCGCGCGCCGTAGTGGTAGGAGAAGACGGGCGCGACGCCGTTCGTGAAGCCGAGCAAAAGAGAGGTCAGGAGCATCTCGGCGTAGAGGATGACGGAGATGGCGGCGACGCCGTCCTCCCCCATGTAGGCGAACGTCATGAGGTTGAAGAGGAACGTCGTGACGCCGACGGAGAGCTGCGTGACCATCTCGGAGAGCCCGTTGTAGGAGGCGCAGAGGAGCACGCGCGGCCGCAGCGGTGTGCGCACGAGCCGTAGCGTGTGGGAAAAGCGCGCGAAATAGACGAGTCCGATGGCGGCGGCGAGCAGGTAGGAGAGCCCCGTCGCGAGCCCCGCGCCCGCGATGCCGAGCCCGAGCTGCGCGAGGAACATATAGTCGAGGAGGGCGTTCGCGAGCCCGCTCGCGATGGAGACGAAGAAGCCGCAGGCCGGCCGCCCGTCCGCGATGTAGAAGGCGTTGAAGATGAGCATCGCCGCGGCGAACGGGAAGAACGGCAGCAGCGCGAGCAGGTAGCCGGCGCAGTCCGCCCAGAGGTGCGCGCTCGCGCCGAGCGCCGTGAGGAGCGGCACGCGCAGGAGGAACGCCGCGAGGGCGAAGACGAGGCCGATGACCGTGCCGGCGCAGACGATGAGCGAGAAATATTCGCGCGCGTGCGCCGCCTCGCCCTCGCCGAGCGTCTTCGCGACGAGCGCCGAGCCGCCTGAGGCGAGCATGATGGCGAGGCCGAGCAGCAGGTTGATGACGGGGTAGACGATGTTCGAGGCCGCGAGCGCGTCAGCGCCAGCGAAGCGTCCGATGAAGATGCCGTCCGTGACGGTGTAGAGCGCGATGACGAGCATCATGCCGATGGAGGGGGCCGCGAAGCGCAGGAGGCCGGACGCGGAGAATCTCTGCGCGAGCGGCGTCGTACAGTGTTGGGTTGCTTTCATGGAAATCATCCTTTCCTTTCCTTCTGAAATGATCTATGATTATCATAAAGTATCCAGTTACTGTAATGTCAAGGGAGCGCTGAGGAAAGGAAACGCCCCATCTTTGCGCGGCTGCGTCATGCCTTCGAATCTGTGCGGGCGCGAGATGGGGGGGGCGGCGCTGCCGCGAGACGAGAGAGGAGCAGACTATGGCACGCAAGCGATCCTTCCACACGGGCGAGTTCGCGCGCATCGTCGGCGTGAACAAGCGCACGCTGCACTACTATGACGCGCAGGGCATCTTCCGCCCCGCGCGCGTCGAGCCGAACGGCTACCGGAGCTACAGCTTCCAGCAGTTCTATCCCTTCTACATGCTGCGCCATTTCCGCGCGATGGGGCTCGACCTCGCGGAGATCAAGGAGTACATGGAACATCGCAGCCCCGCGCGCCTCGACGCGCTGCTCACGGAGCAGCAGGCATGGCTCACGGGCGAGCTCGCGCGCCTCCAGCACCAGATGCGCATCGTGCGCAACCAGCGCGCGCTGCTCGCGCAGGCCGCGCACGTCACCTGCGGCCGCGTCGAGGAGGTCGTGCTCCCCGCGGCGCATCTCGTCATCTCGCGCAACGTCCGTAAGCTTGCGCTGCAGGGCGACAGCCCGACGCTCGAGCGCGCGATGACCGAGCACCTGCGCTACGTCTTCGAGCACAAGGCGGACGCGGGCTACGGCATGGGCTTCATGCTCTCGCCGGAGGAGTATCTGACGCCTGGCCGGGAGAACTTCGAGAGCTACTACTTCACCGTCACCGAGCGGCCGCTGCGCGCCATCGAGCGTCCCTACCGCTACGAGCGCCCCGCGGGACGCTACCTCGTCACCTATTTCGCCGGCGACTATGAGGACACCGCGCGCCCCTACGCGCTCCTGCGCGACTACCTGCGCGCGCATCACCTGCGCGCCGCGGGCTATTCCTATGAGGAGAGCATCCTCGAGGAGATGAGCTCGCGCGACGTGCGCGACTACCTCACGCGCATCCTCGTGCCCGTTGTGGCGGCTTTGCCGGAGGGGACGGCTGGGGTATAATGGAGAGGGAAAGCGTCAGGCAGACCGTTTGCCGAGGAAAAGCATGCTGTCCAGGCGGATCGGCCGCAGGCTGCGTGACGCCTGTGCGTGGACGAGCGCTCTGCTGCGGCGTTTGCGCCGCGCGTCTTGGCGCTTTCATGTGGTCTTGAAGGAGGAAAAAATATGGGGGCAGATCGGATCGTTTTTTCAGACATCGATGGAACATTTCTCACGCCGGAGCATCAGGTGACGGCGGCGACGGCGGACGCGGTGCGCCAGCTGCTCGCGCGCGGCATCCCGTTCGTGCTGGTCTCGGCCCGCATGCCGGAGGCCATCCTGCCGATCACGCGGGCGCTCGGCATCGATATCCCGCTGGTGTGCTACAGCGGCGCGCTCGCGCTCACGGCGGCGGGGGAGGAGCTCTTGAGCCGCCGCATGCCGCTTCCCGCCGTCCGGGAGGCGCTCGGCATCATCGCCGAGGCGTTCCCGGCGCTGACGGTGAATTATTACGCGGGGCATCATTGGTACGTCGAGGCAAGGGACGCGCGCGTCCAGCATGAGGAGGAGATCACGAGCGCTGCGGCGGAGGTCGTTCCCTTCGCGCGCGTCCTCGGCCGCGCGGAGCAGCCGCACAAGCTCTTGCTCATGGGCGAGGAGGCGGAGATCGCGGCGGCGGAGCAGGCGCTTGCCGCGCGGCTGCCCGCGTGCAATGTCGTGCGCTCGTCGCCGATCCTGCTCGAGATCATGAGCCGCGAGGTCACGAAGGCCGCCGGCATCGAGGCGATGCTCCGCGCCTTCTCGCTCACGCCGGCGCAGGCGATCTCCTTCGGCGATAATTACAACGATATCCCGATGCTCTCCTACACGGGCGAGGGCGTCGCGATGGGGAACGCGCCGGAGGCGGTCCGGCAGGCCGCGAGCGCTGTGACGCTCGCCAATACGGAGGACGGCATCGCGGCGTATCTGAAGCGGCAGGGGCTCATCCGCTAGGAACGGGCGAGGCAGAGGCATCCTTTGGCAGAGAGCCCTCCGCGCCTTGTATGCGCCGATGGTGCGATGTATCAGGGACAGGTGCGCTGGGGCGCAGATAAAAAACGTCCGCTGCTCTATGGCCGGAGATGGCATAGGGCAGCGGACGTTTGTGCATCGCGTGTTTACGAGGACGCCTGGAAGCGGTTTACGGCGTTTCCTGGAGGAGGGCGTTGACTTCCTTCTGCAGCTGGTTGAGCGCGTTGTCGAAGGGGCGGACGCCGTCGACGATTTCCTGGATTCTCTGGTCGGCCAGCCGCATGACGGCCGCGTAGCCCTGGAAGCGGTCCGGGGATTTGCCGTCGTCGAGGACGGCGCTGATGGCGTGCGGGCTGCGGTCGCTCTCCCCGGTGCCCGCGCCGAAGATCTCCTCGGGCGTTGCCGCCTCGAGCACGTCGCGCCGGACGGGGAGCGCGGCGGTCTTTTCGAGTACGAGGTGCTGGTTCTCCTTTTCCATCGAGATGGCTTTCAGGAATTCCCAGGCGAGATCCTCGTGGGAGGTCTGGGCGCTCATCGCCATGAGGAGCGTCTGGATGGGGGAGGTGTTCGCGCCCGCCGGGCCCTTGGGCAGGCGCACGCATTCCCATTCGAAGTCGGTGGCTTTCTTGATGCGCCACGGATAGGGGCGATAGGCCCGGTAGGCGGCGAAATTGAACGGACGGAAGGCGACGCGCCCCAGGT
This sequence comes from Selenomonas bovis DSM 23594, assembly GCF_000381005.1. Taxonomy (GTDB): domain Bacteria; phylum Bacillota; class Negativicutes; order Selenomonadales; family Selenomonadaceae; genus Selenomonas_C; species Selenomonas_C bovis. Next base: position 12,467 of record NZ_KB908400.1, on the reverse strand, counting down.
CGAAATCGCGTTCCCTGGCTTCCCGGATCTCAGGGAGCTGATGCAGATCGATGAGGAAACGGAGCGCGTCCTCGACGCGCGCGTCGGCGAAGCGGGAGGTGCGCCCCTGATCCCAGAAGAGCGTCGCGCCGCTCGTCACGACGGCATCCTCCCAGGTGTAGCCGTAGACGCCGAACTGGTCGACGCGGCCGTCGCCGTCGGTATCGCGCGTGACGCGGCGGCAGATGGCGAGGAAATCCTCCCAGGTCCAGCCGTCGTGCGGGAGGGGGATGCCCTCCCGCGAGAGGAGCGTCTTGTTGACGAACATGAGGCGCGGCACGCACTCGACGGGGAGCGCGTAGTATTTGCCATCCTCGATGCCGTCGGCGAGCGGCGCGGGGTAGAAGCCCGCGAGGTCGCACGCGGGATCTGCCTCGATGAAGGGCGTGAGATCTCTGAGCGCGTCGAGGCCCGCGTAGAGCGCGAAGTCCTCCGACGGGAGGAAAAAGAGGTCGGGCATCGTGCCGGAGAGTTCCTGCTCGGCCAGCCACTCGCTGTAGTCTTCCTGCAGGATGCCGCTGACGTAGCGGATCTTCACGCCCGGATGCGTCGCCTCGAAGCGGGCGGCGACGGTATCGAGGAAGGCGTAGCTGTCGCCCTGCGGGACGTTCCAGTTGCTGCCGGCGAAAAGCCCGATGCGCAGGGTGATGGTGCGCGGCTGGGCGTACTGGAGCACGAGGAACACCCAGAGATAGGCGCAGGCGAGGAACGCGCAGAGCAGGGCGGTTTTTCGCTTCATGGCAGGACCTCGGCGTTTGCGAGGCCTGTCTGCACCGCCCAGATGGCGAGCTGCGTGCGGTCGCGCAGGCCCAGCTTGGAGAGCGCGGAGGAGAGGCCGTTGCGCACGGTAACTTCCGAGAGGGAGAGGCGGGCGGCAATCTCCTTGTTGGAGAGGCCGTGACCTACGAGCAGCGCGATGTTGCGTTCCGTGCGGCTGAGGCTGCCGGCATCGATGGCGGCGTCGTCCTGCTGGACACTCGACTGCGCCATCTGGTTGAAGAAATGGACGACCTTCGTGACGATGCCCGGGTTGATCATGGCGCCGCCGTGCGCGACGGTGCGGATGGCGTTGCTGAGCTCCGCGACGGAGACGCCCTTGAGCAGGTAGCCGGAGGCGCCGTATTTCAGCGCGTTGAACACGTACTCGTCATCGTCGAACGTCGTGAGGATGATGATGCGGACCTGCGGCCACTGCTCCTTTATGGCGTGTGTTGCCGCCACGCCGTCGAGCTCCGGCATGCGGATGTCCATGAGCACGATGTCAGGCGGCGCCTTCTTGATGAGGGAGAGGAGCTCGGCGCCGTTCTCCGCGAGGCCCGTGACCTCCATATCGGCGTTCTGGCTGAGGATGATGCTGAGGCTCTCGCGGATGAGCTCCTGGTCGTCGGCGATCATGATGCGTAGTTTCTGCTGTGTCATAAGAATTTCGATGCCTCCTCATTGGCTGGCAAGAGTACCTCGAGCGTGAATCCCTGGTCGCTCCAGTAGCGCACGCGCCCCTTGAGCAGCGCGAGCCGCTCCTCCATGTGGCGCAGGCCGAAGCCGGGCGTGAGCTTTTCGGTGTCCGCGCCGCGGCCGTTGTCTGAGATGCAGAGGAAGATGGTGCCGAGCTCCATGCCGAGCGCGATGCTCACATGGGTGGCGCGCCCGTGGCGCTGCGCGTTGGTGAGTCCTTCCTGGACGACGCGGTAGAGCACTTCCTCCTGGTCCTGCCGCAGATGCGGTGGATAGGTGAGAACGGAGAAATCGACCGTCATGCCCGTCGAGGAGGAGAAGGAGGCGACCATCTGCTCGATGGCCTGCCGCAGCGAGAGATGCTCGAGGTCGTCCGGGCGCAGCTTCTTGACGCTGCGGCGCACATCCTTCAGGCCGCGCATGGCGGTGTCCTTGATGACGGCGAGCTGTGACTTGGCCTTCGCGGGCGCGATGTCGATGAGGATGGAGACGGCGTCGATGCCGGCAGCGATGCCCGTGAGCGCGTGGCCGAGGGTATCGTGGATCTCGCGCGCGAGCCGGTTCCGCTCCCGCGTCTCCGCCAGGTGCTCCGCCTCGACCGCGTAGGCGCGCAGGCGCTCGTTGGCCTCGGCGAGCTGCCTGTTGAGGCTGGCGATGCGCTCCTTCTCCTGGTGCTTCTGCCGTACGAAGAGCACGAGATAGAGCACGAAGAACACGAGGTTCAGCGAGGTGAAGCCGTGGTGCAGCGAGGAGAACAGGCTGCGTGCCCAGGGCGCGTAATAGGCGACGTAAGCGTCGAAGGGAACGATGGAGCGCGAGGAAAGCGCGAGGTTGTAGCCAAAGATGGCATAGAGCCCCAGCATGGCCGCCGCGAGCAGGATGACCTGGTGGCGGCCGGAGTAGCGGTGCATGAGGTCGACGACGACGAGCAGGACGATGCCGTCGTAGGCGAGGCTCAGGCTGCGCATCGTGAGCACGCAGGCGGCGATCTCGAGCGCGAGGCAGGCATAGCGCAGCAGCGGTGCCGGCAGCTCGCTGCGATAGAGCCTGCTGAGGAGCGCGAGGGCGGCGAACGACAGCGCCGCGAGGCAGAAACCCTCGAGGGGCGGCAGCGGGAGGCTCGGCAGATGGGAGAGGAACGCGCGGGCGTTCCTCGTCTCGATGATCTTCATCTGCGTGATCGAGAGGAAGCCGGCGAGCAGCAGGACGACCGCGCCGTTGTAGATGATGAAAAGCGCGTGCAGGCGCGCGAGGCGGTCTGTGCCCGTCTCCCGCGCGAAAAGCGAGGGCAGCTTCATATCAATCCCACTCCTTTGCCTGTGCGGCGGAGAGATTCTCCTGTGTGAACAGCGTGATCGGCAGTACCTGGTGTGCCTCGTAGCTGCTGCCCGCGAGCAACGCATAGGCGGTCTGCGCCGCGGCGCGTCCGATGCTGCGCGGCGACTGGCCCGCGGTCGCGGTCATGCGGCCGCTCAGGATGAGTTCCTTGCTCTCGGGGACGCCGTCGACGCCGTAGACGCTGACGTCCGTGCGCCCGGCTGTGGCGAGGGCCGCGAGCGCGCCGAGCGCGGCGGGATCGTTGAGTGCCATGACGGTATCGAGCGTCGGGTGCTGTGCGAGCAGGTGCTGCATCGCGGGCATGGCGCGCTCGAGCTGCCCCTCGCACTCCTCCTCGCCGAGAATCTCGAAGCCCGGGTGCGCGGCGATGGTATCGCGGAAGCCGCGGATGCGGTCGGAGCCTGAGCGCGTCGCCGTATGATCGAGCAGTACGATGCGCGCCGCTTGCCTGTGCGCGAGCAGATGGCGCGCGCAGGCCACGCCGGCCTGGTAGTTGTCCGAGGTGATGGTCGCGGCGACCGGCGCCGTGTCTGCGAGCTCCGTGTCGATGGCGATGACGGGAACGCCCGCCGCCCGCGCCGCCTCGAGCGCAGGCCCCATCTGTTGGTAGTCGACGGGTGTGAGGAACAGCACCTCGACGCCCTCGTCGATGAGGGCGCGGACCGCCTCTGTCTGGCGTTCGACGGAGAGCGCGGGGTCGCGGGTGAGGAGCACGTCGCCGTGGTTCTCGACACAGGTGCGGATCTCCTCGTCGATGATTTTATAGAAAGGATTGTTCAGCGTCATGTAGACGGCGCCGAAGCGGTGGCGGTGCTCGTCGTGGCGCAGGCTGAGATCCTGCGGCCCCCAGCGGAGGAGGCTGAGCAGGCCGCAGACCATGAGGAGCGCGGCGAGGGAGATGAGCAATAGTGTGTGACGGTACATGATGGCCTCCTCTTCGTGATCATAGCGTCGGTCTGCGGACTGCGGGCGGCGGGCGCAGGTGCTGCCTCCATCTTATAAATTGCCTGCGGGCTTGTCAACTGCATCATACGGCACGGCGCCCTGGAGCTGTGCTCCGGGGCGCCGCGAAGGGATTTATCTTATTTCAAGGCATCGCCGCATGGATCGGCGCTGCCTCAAGGAAGGGCGATGGTGATAGGAAGAATCAAGCGAACAGGCCGATTGCGTAGCCGATGATGCCGAGCGCGAAGAGCCCGAGGATGATGACGAGCGGGTTGATGTTCTTCCTGAGCAGGTACATGCAGGCGAACGTCATGAGCAGCGGCACGATGCCGGGCATGAGGCTGTCGAGGATGGACTGCACGGTCGTCGTGACCTGCTCGCCGGCGCTGTTCGTATAGGAAGAGAGCACGAGCGGCATATTGACGGTCGTCCATTTCGCGACGAGAGCGCCCATGACGAGCAGTCCGAGGACGGAAGAGCCCTCCGTGAGGTAGCGCATCTTGTTGCCGCCCATCTCGTCGACGAGCTTCGTGCCTCTCTCGTAGCCGTACATGACGCCGTACCAGTTCGTGGCGAGGCGGATCGCGTTGAAGACGAGGAAGAAGATCAGCGGGCCGACGATGCTGCCCGTGATGGCGATGCCCGCGCCGAGCGCGGCGAGCACGGGGCGCAGCGTGCCCCAGAAGATCGGGTCGCCGACGCCGGCGAGCGGCCCCATGAGGCCGACCTTGACGCCGGAGATCGTCTGGTCGCTGATGTCAGCGCCGTTCGCTTTCTTCTCCTCCATAGCGGCCGTGATGCCCATGATGGGCGAGGCGAGGAACGGCTGGGTGTTGAAGAACTCCAGGTGGCGTTTCATCGCGGCGGCCAGTGCCGCCTTATCACCATGGTAGAGCTTGCGGAGCGCCGGCAGCAGAGCTACGCAGAAGCCGATGGACTGCATGCGCTCGAAGTTGAAAGAGCCCAGAAGGAAGTTCGAGCGGATGAAGATGTTTACGAGGTCTTTTTTGCTGAGTGTCTTTTCCATGACGGTCCTCCTCACATAAGCTCGGAATCATCGATATCGGCGAGCGGGTCAGCGGCGGCAGCCGAGGTGCTGCTCGCCTCCGCGGCGAGGTCGCGCTGCAGTCCCTTGATGTGGAAATAGGCGGCGATGAGGCCGATGGCGCCGAAGCCGATCAGGTTGACGTTCGTGAAGACGGCGATGAGGAAGCCCAGGAAGAAATACGGCATGAGGGCTTTCGCGTTCATCATGTTGATGACCATCGCGTAGCCGACGACGACGATGAAGCCGCCGGAGACCTGGAGGCCGCGCGTGATGACCTCCGGGATGGAGGCGAGCAGGGCGTTGACCGTGTCCGTGCCGGCGATGGCGGCGACGAGCGCGGCGGGAACCGCGACGCGGATGCCCTGCAGCGCGAGGCCGCCGAGGTGGCAGAGCTCGATGCCGAAGCCGTTGGCGTCGAGCGCGAACTTATCAGCGAGGTGCTGGAAGAATACGGTGATCGTGCGGACGAAGATGGTGAGCACCTGGCCTGCGGCCGCGAGCGGGACGGCGATGGCGATGCCGGCGCCGATGCTCTGATGGCCGACGATGACGAGGATGGAGGAAATCACGGAAGCCAGTGCGGCGTCCGGCGCCATGGCGGCGCCGACGTTCATCCAGCCGAGGGCGAGCATCTCGAGTGTGCCGCCGAGGATGATGCCGGTGGTGACGTCGCCGAGGACGAGCCCGACGAGTGTGCAGGCGACGAGCGGGCGATGGAACTGTGCCTCATCGAGTACGGAGCCCATGCCCGCGATGGCCGCGACGAGGATGAGCAGGATGAATTGGATCGTTGTCATGATAGCAGTCTCCTTTCACGCCGCCACCAGGAATGTCGCCTCTCTCTATGAGGTCGTCCGGACGGCAGCTGCATTTCTTTACGCAAGGCCCTTGGCGCGCAGCGCGCTCATTGCGTCGGTCTTTGTCTCGCTCGCCAGCTTGCGGATCTCCACCTCGATGCCCATGGCGACGAGTTCCTTGATGGCGGCGACATCGTCCTGGTTCACGGCGACGGCCTGCGAGATCAGGGTGTCGCCCTCCTTGTACGTCATGCCGCCGAGGTTGACGGACGTGAACGGGATGCCGCCCTTTACGGCGCGCACGACATCGCGCGGGTTCGTGAAGAGGAAGAGCGTCTTAAAAGGCGCGAACTTCGGATTCTTGTAGGCGGCGACGGCTTTCTCGACGGGAACGACATAGGCCTTGATGCCCGGCGGCGCGACCTGCAGCAGCAGCTTTTTCCGCAAGGTATCCTGCGCGACTTCGTCGTTCACGCAGATGATGCGGTTGCAGCCGGTGACCTTTGTCCAGACGGTAGCGACTTGCCCGTGGATCAGGCGGTCATCGATGCGGCAAAATGCGATCTCCATGAAAAATCAATCCTTTCTTTTCTTCGGAAAATCCTGAAGGAATCAGTGCCGTGTCAGGAAGAACGCGCTCGAGGTATCCAGCAGGCCGCTGGCAAGCATCTCTCGCGATGTAAATCCTCAAGAACGCAAGCCGAAGGCGCAGTGCGATTGACTGGATTTACGGAAAGGGCGATGCACAATGTCCATGAAGTGGACGTTTAGGAACCACTGATTCATTCAGCACTCCGTCTTCACGCGTCTGTGCTGTCCTCTCGCCCTCGACCATCCTCAGCGCAGCTTCGGCTACGCCTGCGGCTTGTCTCCGAAGAGTACAGCGCATCCACGTAAATCCGGAGCACTTCATTTAATCAGCGGTTCCTTTATGCATGTAGTTTGCGATACGGTGCGGCGGAACCTGAGGTTTCCTGACTTTGACCGGTATTGCTTGTTTCTGTGCTTAGTATACCGCTTAAATAATTCAAAATCAGCTGATATACGTCATCGAATAAGAGAGAAGTATGTGACATCTGTCATATATTTCTGATAGAGGACAACCGGTGCATGGATACAGCTATCGGAGAGCGCTTGATCCTCCGTAAGACGAGCGACGGGAGAGGCTTTTCCGTTGGCGGCAGATAGGATATAATATAAGAAATGAGAAATCCATACATGGCATCTAGCCGGAAGCGCTGAACGCATCAGTGGTTCCGCAAGGGAGGAATCTTCATGTTTGAAATCTTAGGCGCCATTCTCTTGGCAGGCGTGATCGTGGCACTGGCTGCGACAGGCGTCGTGGCATCCATCTTCGCAGTCATCGCGATTGTCTGCGTCGTGCTCGCAGGCATCTGCATGTTCCTGGGCGCGGCGTTCGTCATCATGTTCCGGCTCGCCATCGCCGTGCTCGTCGCGCTCTTCCTGAAGTGGCTTTTCAGCCGCGCGCTGGTCTTTCTCGGCGAGCGCTTCACCATCCGGGCGCTCATGGATGGTGCGCAGGTCAGCCGCGTGAGCTGGATTCTCGCCGCTGTTACGACGGGGTATCTCTGCTTTCTGAGGTAAGTTGTTGCTCCTCGCGGCAAATAATTTTGACTTTTTGACATTTAAGCGTTGACTTTTTGTTTTATTCGGTGTATATTCTTATTAGATTCAAGGTTAGCACTCAGGCAAGGCGAGTGCTAACAGAGAGAATCCGCTGAGAGGAGGGGGAGAGGATGCAGGATTCGCTCGACGCGCGCAAGCAGCGAGTGCTCAAGGCCATCATCCGCGACTACGTAGAGTCCGCGGAGCCGGTCGGCTCCCGCACGCTCGCGCGGAAATATGACCTCGGCGTGAGTCCTGCGACCATCCGCAACGAGATGGCGGATCTCGAGATGCTCGGCTATCTCGAGCAGCTGCACACCTCGTCGGGACGCATCCCCTCCTCGAAGGGCTACCGGTTCTATGTCGACGGGCTCATCCCGCCCGAGCCGGTCAGCGATGAGGAAAAACGCCTCATCAACCGCTGGTACGAGAAGCGCGTGAAGCGCATCGAGGAGGTATTCCAAGAGACGGCGCGCATCATCTCGCAGGTGACGCACAACGTTTCCCTCGTGCTCGCGCCGCAGCTCACGCAGGCGCAGTTCCGCTGCCTGCAGTTCCTGCCGCTCGACGATCGGCGCGTCATCACCGTCCTCATGACGGACGCGGGCTTCATCGAGAACAAGATCATGCGGATGCCGGACGGCGCGACGTTCGAGGACTTCCAGCGCATGGCGGCGGTCATCAACAAGAACCTCGCCGGTCATACGCTCGCGACCATCGAGCATCACTCGCTCGCAGAGATCAAGGATGAGATCCAGGACGAGCCGCTCTACGAGGCGGCGCTCTCCATCATCCACCGAGCGCTCGAGTCGAGCAAGGAGGAGCGCCTCTACCTCGGCGGCACGACCGAGATGCTCGAGCAGCCGGAGTTCCACGATGTGGAAAAGGTAAAGGATACGCTGCTCGTGCTCGAGGAGGAGGAGCTCATGAAAGACCTCCTGCACGCCCACATGGGCGATGGGCTCGAGGTCACGATCGGGCAGGAGAACGAGGACAGCCATTTCAAGGACAGCAGCATCATCACGGCGACGTACCATCTGAACGGCGAGCTCCTCGGCACCATCGCGGTGCTCGGCCCGACGCGCATGGAGTACGCGAAGGCGATGAGCCTGCTCGAGTACATGAATGCCAATCTGACCAATATCATCAAGCGCTTCGACTGGTAGCGAGGCGGAAAGAGGTGAATCCATTGCCATCCTTTATGAAAGATGCAATGAGCAAGAAAGACGAACAGAAGATGAAGGAAATGCAGCAGGAAATCGACGAGGCGGAGGCCGAGGAGACGGCCGCGGATGAGGCGCCGGAGACGGCAGAGGCCGCGGACGCAGCAGCGCCTGAGGCCGATGCGGCCACGGAGGCTGCGGCACCTGATGAGGACGCCGCGGCGCTCAAGGCGCAGGTCGAGAGCCTCAAGGCGGCCCTTGAGGAAAAGGATAACCGCGTGAAGCGCCTGCAGGCTGACTTCGAGAATTTCCGCCGCCGCACGAGCAAGGAGCGCGAGGAACTCGCGAATGTCGTCACGCAGGATCTCCTGAAGAGCATGCTGCCGATCCTCGACAACTTCGACCGCGCGATGGCCGCCGAGCAGAAGGATAACGAGTCCTTCCAGAAGGGCGTGGAGATGATTTACACGCAGCTCCACGAGACGCTCAAGAATGCCGGCCTCGAGCTCATCGACACGGCGGGGCAGAAGTTCGACCCGAACTTCCACCAGGCGGTCATGCGCGTCGAGAACCCCGACCTCGAGGACGACACGATCGCGCAGGAGCTCCAGAAGGGCTACATCGTCAAGGGCAGAGTCATCCGCCCGAGCATGGTGCAGGTCGTCAGCAATTGATTAGTTAGTAATGACTTTATGAAATAAAGAGAACCAGGGAGGAAGAACCATGAGCAAGGTAATCGGTATTGACTTAGGTACGACGAACTCCGTCGTATCCGTTATGGAAGGCGGCGAGCCGACCGTCATCACGAACCCGGAAGGCAGCCGCATCACGCCGTCTGTCGTCGGCTTCACGAAGGACGGCCAGCGTCTCGTCGGCCAGCTCGCAAAGCGCCAGGCCGTCTCGAATCCGGATCGCACGATCTCGTCCATCAAACGTCACATGGGCGATCCGAACTACAAGGTCACGATCGACGACAAATCCTACACGCCGCAGGAAATCTCCGCGATGATCCTGCAGAAGCTCAAGAGCGACGCGGAAGCGTACCTCGGCGAGACGGTCACGCAGGCCGTCATCACCGTGCCGGCGTACTTCAATGACAGCCAGCGCCAGGCGACGAAGGACGCGGGCAAGATCGCGGGCCTCGACGTCATGCGTATCATCAACGAGCCGACGGCAGCGGCGCTCGCCTACGGCCTCGACAAGGATGAAGACGAGACGGTCCTCGTGTTCGACCTCGGCGGCGGCACGTTCGATGTCTCCATCCTCGACCTCTCCGATGGCACGTTCGAAGTGCTCGCGACGAACGGCGATACGCACCTCGGCGGCGATGACTTCGATAAGAAGATCATGGACTGGATGGTGGAGTCGTTCAAGAAAGAGAACGGCATCGACCTCTCGCAGGACAAGATGGCCGCGCAGCGCCTCAAGGAGGCCGCTGAGAAGGCGAAGATCGAGCTCTCGAGCATGACGCAGACGAACATCAACCTGCCGTTCATCACGGCGGACGCCTCCGGCCCGAAGCACCTCGACCTCACGCTCACGCGCGCGCAGTTCGATGAGATGACGCGCGACCTCGTCGAGCGCACGATGGGTCCGACGAAGAAGGCCATGGCTGATGCTGACCTCACGGGCAGCGACATCAACAAGATCATCCTTGTCGGCGGCTCGTCCCGTATCCCGGCTGTCCAGCAGGCCATCCGCAGCATCCTCAACAAGGAGCCGAGCAAAGGCGTCAACCCGGATGAGTGCGTCTCCGTCGGCGCTGCTATCCAGGGCGGCGTCCTCGTCGGCGAGGTCAAGGACGTCCTGCTCCTCGATGTCACGCCGCTCTCCCTCGGCATCGAGACGCTCGGCGGCGTCTGCACGAAGATCATCGAGCGCAACACGACGATCCCGACGAGCAAGAGCCAGATTTTCTCCACGGCGGCCGACAACCAGCCGTCCGTCGACATCCATGTCCTGCAGGGCGAGCGTGAGATGGCAGCCGACAACAAGACCCTCGGCCGCTTCGAGCTCTCCGACATTCCGCCGGCGCCGCGCGGAGTGCCCCGCATCGAGGTCAAGTTCGACATCGACGCGAACGGCATCGTGCACGTCTCCGCAAAGGATCTCGGCACGGGCAAAGAGCAGAAGATCACGATCCAGTCCGACAGCGGCATGAGCAAAGAGGACATCGACCGCATGGTCAAGGAAGCCAAGGCACACGAGGCCGAGGACAAGAAGCGCAAGGAAGCCATCGACACGAAAAACCAGGGCGAGGCGCTCTCCTACCAGGCGGAAAAGACCATCAAGGACCTCGGCGACAAGGCCGACAAGGCAAAAGTCGCAGAGGTAGAGAAAGCGAATGCCGCGCTCAAGGAAGCGCTCAAGGGCACGGACACCGAGGCCATCAAGAAGGCCACGGAAGCCCTCCAGAAGCCGCTCTACGAGCTCAGCGCAGCAGCCTACCAGGCAGCGGGTGCGCAGGCGGGCGCGCAGGGCGCGCAGGCCGGCCCGCAGCCGGGCGCAGGCAACGCGCAGCAGGAAGAAAAGAAGAATGACGACGATGTCGTCGACGCCGACTTCACGGACGTCAACGACAAGAAATAAGGTCTATCAGTAAGAGGTGGTTAGTGGTGCGCGCACGGGCGCGCTTGCCGCTAACCACTTCTTCATATCAGAGCATGGGAAGCGCCCGGTCGGCGCTTCCCAGAGACAATCTATGACGCTCGGACGCAGCGCATCCGGCACGATGAAAACAAGGTGGTAGAAAGTGAGCGAGAAACGCGATTTATACGAGGTCCTGGGCGTCAGCAAGGATGCCTCGGATGCAGAGATCAAGAAAGCATACAAGAAACTGGCCCGCAAATATCATCCGGACCTCAACCGCGGCCATGAAAAGGAAGCCGAGGAAAAATTCAAGGAAGTCAACGCGGCCTACGAAATCCTCAAGGACCCGAAGAAGCGCGCGCAGTACGACCAGTTCGGCGCAGGTGCCTTTGACGGCACGGGCGGCTTCCAGGGCGGCGGCGGTTTCGGCGGCTTCGGACAGGGCGGCTTCGGCGGCTTTGGCGGCGGCACCGATGGCTTCGGCGACATCTTCGACATGTTCTTTGGCGGCGGCGGCCGCGGCGGCCGTGGGCAAGGCCCCGTGGCGGAGCGCGGCGCCGACCTGCGCTACGACCTCGAGATTACCTTCGAGGAAGCGGCGTTCGGCAAGGAAGTCGAGCTCTCCATCCCGCGCACGGCGGAGTGCTCCCATTGCCACGGCACCGGTGCGGCCCCCGGCACGAGCCAGGAGACCTGCCCCGACTGCCACGGCAGCGGCATGCGCCAGACCGTACACAACACGCCGTTCGGCCGCATGATGAACCAGACGACCTGCAGCCGCTGCGGCGGCACGGGCAAGATCGTCAAGACGCCCTGCCCCCATTGCCACGGCACGGGCAAGAAGCGCGAGACGCACACCGTCAAGGTCACGATTCCGAAGGGCGTCGACCAGGGCACGCGCCTGCGCGTCGCCGGCCACGGCGAGGCGGGCTCGCACGGGGGCGGCTACGGCGACCTCTACGTCTACATCTTCATCAAGCCGCATAAATTCTTCAAGCGGCAAGGCACCGACGTCATCGTCGAGGTCCCCGTCTCGTTCGTCGAGGCGGCCCTCGGCGGCACCGTCCAGGTGCCGACGCTCGACGGCCCCGTCGACATGAAAGTCCCCGCCGGCACGCAGAGCGGCAAGATCCTGCGCCTCAAGGGCCGTGGCATCCCGTACCTGCGCGGCACCGGCCGCGGCGACGAGCACGTCGTCGTCAAAGTCCTCACGCCGCAGAACCTCAGCGCCCGCCAGAAAGAACTCCTGCGCGAGTTCGGCGAGCTCAGCGGCGACCGCGTCAACCCGGAGAAAAAGAGCTTCCTCGACAACCTCAAGAAGCTCTTTGGGAAATAAGCCTGTCCCATGCGGGCAGCAGCAAAAAGGTCTTTCGGCAACTGCCGAGAGACCTTTTTTGATGCGCTCAGGAAAGTGGCCTATACCCCGTTTGATGGACACTATAAACGAATGGTAAAATAAGACCATGA
>NZ_KB908399.1:32286-38231 GCF_000381005.1 Selenomonas bovis DSM 23594 | reverse complement strand
GTCGCTTCCTGACAAAAGGGCATGTCAACGTAGAGGCAGAAACCATCCTGCTGGCAATGGCACATAACATTTTTAAATTGCATTGCAAAATACAGGCACAGCGATTAGGCGTGCACCTCATCCAAGTTGCGGCAGCAGCCTGAAACAGAACAGTGCAAAAAACGAGGCGATCGGTGACCGCCTGTTTCTTGTACTGTTTTTTATGCCATGATTATCGCCAGTGTCAGATGACCGTGATTGAGGTCAAAGAAAACGGGGCTATCCGCACGAAAATGCTTTCGTGAGACAGCCCCTTCGTGCACGCGTTACGACACAGATGCCGCACACGGCGAGAGCACTGACTGAGCGCGCTCCCCTATATCAAATTTCCCAAAAACCGTGGCTGCCGACGAGGGCAGCCCACATCCCCGCGCGACCGCAGGGAACGAAGCAAACGAAGCAAACTCCGCGCAGACACCCTTCCCACAGATGCCACGCACCGCTCACGCTCCTCCGCTGATCGCGTCAGCCAAGTACGCCTGAGCATCATGCGCCATAGGGCTCCCACACCCCAGCGCTCGTTTCTTTGGCTCTATTGTACATCACACCGTTGACAACGTCAACCAAGTATGACTAGTTCCTTTTTCCTATATATTCATCTGCAATTTATTTCCACATGCAGGGCGCGGCTGTGTATGATATAATGAAACAAATCACCTTGGCAACAAGACTCCATGTTACCTCACATGACAAACTGACAGATGCAGCGCAAGCCTCAATGCAAGCGCGCCGCACCGACAGCGCCTGCCTGTCGCCGCGTACCATCATCCGTGCCCGAAAGAAAGGAGACCACCATGCAAGACCTAGAACTCATCGCTTTCCAAATCATCTCCAACGTTGGCTCCGCGCGCAGCGCATTCGTCAACGCCATCCGCGCGGCCAAGGCCGGCGACTTCGCGCGCGCGGAAAAGCTCATCGAGGAAGGCGAGACCGACTTCCTTGCGGGCCACAAGGCGCATCAGCAGCTCCTCACCGATGAGGCCGCCGGCACCGCCGCCCCCGTCACGCTGCTGCTCGCCCACGCCGAGGACCAGCTCATGAGCGCCGAGGCCTTCAAGATCCTCGCACGCGAATTCATCGACCTCTACCAGCGCGTCGAGGAAAAAGCGCCGCGCTGACCGCCAGGCGGCATGCGCCCAGTCTGAACTAAATTTCATTTTTTGTACTATGCTTTTATTGTCTGTCCAATCTGCTCCTGTTATAATCTTTACATCTTTCGTAGGAATTTGAAAGGAGCAGATTTTTATATGAAACTCGCATCGAATATGAGAGCCATGCGCGTCGGCAGACGGATCCTCCTGCAGATTCTCCTGCTCGTCGCCGTCGTCTCGGCGCTTCTTTCCGTCGCGTCCTTTTTAGAAAACCGCAACGCCATGCTCACGAACACGCAGGACATGCTCACGGCGCGCGCGGGCGAGAGCGCCAAGACCATCGCCGCCACCATCGAAAACAAGCGGTTCATCCTGAAGAACATCGCCACGCTCCCCGCCGTCCAGTCCCGCGACTGGGCACAGCAGCGTCCCGTCCTGCTCCAGCAGGCGAAAGACTGGGGATTTGAGAACATCTTTTTCTTTACGACGGACGGCCACGGATGCTATCCTGACACGAACGAGATCAAGGATCAGTCGAAAGAGCCGTTCTTCGATATGATCAAGGAAAAACAGGAGTTTGTCACCGAGCCCTTCATCCGCGAGAACGAGGGCGACTCCATCACGACGCTCATCGTTCCTGTGAAATCGCCTGCTGGGAGCATCATCGGCTACCTCGGCGGCACCATCAAACTCGCCAGCATCAACGACACCATCCAGAGCATCGAGATTGGCCAGAAGGGCTACGCCCTCATCGCCAACGGCGACGGCCAGTACGTCGCTCACAAGGACATGCAGAAGGTCCTGCACAAGGAAACCCTGCACGACGAAGGGTCCAAGGAGGCCGACGCTCTCACAGCAGCCATCGCGCAGCACGCGCAGGGCATCGCTGACATGCAGCTCGCGGGTCAGGACGTCTACGCGGCCTACGCGCCCATCGACGGCACGACCTGGAACATCGTCCTCGTCGCCGACAAGGACGAGACGCTCGCAGGCGTCTATCACAGCGCGCGCGTCCAGGTGTTCCTCTTCTTCATCGCCGTACTCCTGAGCATTTTCGTCGCCCGCCTGATCAGCAGCACCATCGCCAAGGAACTCGGAGACGTCGGCCGCTTCGCCGCCGCGCTCTCCGACTATGACCTCGACTACCAGGGCACGCCGCGCAAGATGGACGAGTTCGGCGAGACCATCCTCGCCCTCAACGGAAGCACAAAAGCCATGAAGGGCGCCATCCAGAGCGTGCAGTCCCAGAGCAAGACCATCACCGTCTCCTGCGAGGAGATGGAGGAGAAATTCCAGCAGGCATCCGACGACGTCCAGCAGACAGCCGCCGCCACGGAGGAGATTTCCGCCACGATGAGCCAGTGCTCCACGACGCTCGACACCATCTCACGCATGGTGAAAAGCGTCGACGCCGACACCCAGCAGGCGACGGCGCACACGCAGAAGGCGCGCGGTCTCGCCGCGAAGATCCACGATGACGCCGCCGCCATGCAGCAGAAAGCCGACGCCTCCTTCCAGCACGTCAAGAGCGTCTCCGCCGAGTGCAGCACGCGCGTCCGCGGCGCACTCGAGCGCGTCAAGGTCGTCGAGGAGATCTCCACGATGGCAGAAAGCATCCTCGACATCTCCGAGCAGACGAACCTGCTCGCGCTCAACGCCGCCATCGAGGCTGCGCGCGCCGGTGAACAGGGCCGCGGTTTCTCCGTCGTCGCCGACGAGGTACGCAAGCTCGCAGAGGCCTCCGCGCGCACCGTCACGCAGATCCAGGCGGAGATCAAGGAGACCCTCGCCGCCGTCGAAGACCTCTCGAACGCCGCGAAATCCCTCCTCGCCGTCATGGAAAACGACATCCTCACGGACTACCAGGGCATGCTCACCGTCGCCGGATCCTATCAGGCCGCAGGCAGCGACGTCCGGGACATCTCGGAGAACTTCGGCAGACTCACCGACGGCATGGCCGCTTCCATGCGGGACGTCACAGAAAACATCGCGAGCATCGCGGAATCCGTCAACCAGGTCGCGCAGACCACGACGCAGATCGCGGAAAACATGACGGGCATCACCGACAAGAACGCCCAGATTGCCGATGCCGCACAGAAAAACAAGGCAGCGGCCGACGAACTCATGAAAGCCGCCAGCCGTTTCAAGACAGACAAATAAATCGCTCGACACAGCACAAAGCTACATGCACAAACGTCCACTTTGTGGACGTTGTGCGCCCGTCCTTGCAGTAAACTGCCGCCATGCGGCAGTTTTTTTCTGCCCAAAACAAAAACTGTGTACGGCGGCCAGACCGCCCATACACAGTTCTCTCTCAACAATATAAGTCTCACACCACTAGCGAAACTCAGAAATCATACGCCAGACCGAAGAACGGGCCCGTGAGCGAATAGTTCGCCTCATCGTCATCATGGTGCACATTGATATCGATCTTGCGATAGCCGAGGTTCACTCTCAGATAATCAACGGGACGATAGCGAAGTCCAGCCTCGAAATCATAGATGTGACCATAGCTCGCGAGTGGCAGGCCCTCGATATTGCCATAAATCTCAAGCCCTGCACCGAGCGGGCACTGCGCACCGATACCGAGCATCGGCACAGGTACCGTACCGCTCTCCGAAGCGCTCTGATGATACGCTGCCGCCTGGCCGCCCTCGTGCACCATCGCGTCGCCCGCGACCTTCACAGACATATGGATGCCCGTAATGCCGTAGCTCCAGTTCACAGAAGCTGCCGGCGTCTTCACGAGCGGATTCTTGATCGTGAGCTTCATGTAATCAAACTTGGAATCCGTCGCAACCTTGCTGTTCGCGTCGAACGTCTTGTTGTCAACAGTCAGCGTCCCATCCAGGCGCGCATTGCCCGTATTCTTGAGGTGGATCCAATCAAGCGTCGCACGACGATAGCGCAGGATGAGTTCCGGCGCCTTCTTGTCATCGATGCCGAGCGTATCCTTGACATTGACATTGCCGCCATTGTAGTCAATCGAGTCCGATTTCACATGCGCATGGAGCTTCGGCGCAAAATAACGCGCCTCCACCGACCAATCGCTATCCGCGACCGACTCCGCCGCACTCGTCACAGGATTCGCGAACGCCGTGGCCTGTACCGCACATGCCGCCAGCGCAGCCGCTGCAATCATCTTTTTCTTCATAGCTTCTTCAACCCTTTCTTCACTGCACATCCATGCAACAAGACTCCCCAAAGACGCCAGCTGCCTATGCATCTGGCATCTTCTTAAGAATAGCTAAGAAACCACCTTTTTGTCAAGGTGTTTTCCAAAATTCACCAAAAACATAAGACTATCGTCGTTATCCCTTGCTCGACGCCTCATCATAGACATCCTTGAGCAGCGTCTCCTTGCGCAGGGACAGACACTCGCAGCTGCGCTCGTCCGCCGCGACCGCGCGAATCGTATCGAGCAGGATCTCCCCGACCATCGGCGCATCGTCGTAGAAAATATCCGCCATCTTCTCATGCGACCAGGCGCGGCGGATGCCCTCGCCGTAATTCACCGTGAAATACAGCCCCGCGTAGCAGGCGCCGATCTCCCGCGCGAGATATACCTCCGGCGCGATGCTCTGGCCGACGATATCCGCATGGCCCGCCATCATCGCCACCTCCGCCGGACTCTCGAAATGACGTCCGTCCGTCACCGCGTACGTCCCGCGCGTGAAGATGCGCCCCTGAAAATGACGCCGCGTCGCCGCGATCAGCGCACGCCGCAGCTCCGGGCAGAGCGCGTCGCGCATGATGAGCAGATACCGCCCGTCGAGCATCACATCCTTGCGGCAGGAGAGATCGAGATAATCATCGGGAATCAAAAAATCCCGCAGATCGAGCAGCTTGTTCACCGTGCCCACGCCGCCCTCAGAAAGCACGCGCCGCACGCCCGCCTCCCGCAGCACCCAGAACACCTGCCGCGAAGCATCCGCCCGCGTCACCCCCGACCGCCAGCCATGCATCCGGCACGTCAGCACGCGTTTTTCCCCCACAGAGAAAAGCCGCATCGCCGGACTCTCCCCATAAGGCGTCTCGAAGCGCATCTCCTCCGCGAGGATCTTCACATCCTCATCCGGCAGATTCTTCGGAAAATCGCTCGAAAGCGTCCCCGAACCGCCAATCACCGCAAACTCCGCCGCGGGAATCTCATCTTTCCTCATCATCGATCTCATCCTCCATCCTTCTATCTAGTGTCATCCGCTCCGCCTCGGACTCCAAACAGCCTCGAACCGCTCCGTCTCGAACCTCTCCGTCTCGAACCTCTCCGTCTCGCCCCCCAGCAAGGGCGGCGATCATCGGACAGCGAACGCAGCGCGGAGCTTATTCGGAAGCACGACGAGCCTACTCGCTTCCTCTCCCTAAGGAAGCGCTGATTTATGGAGCCACGCATTCACTTAACCTTCCCTCAAGGGGCGCGTTAGCGTGGGATGCCAGTGACATCCCCGGGAGTACCGAGCGTAGCGATGGCGGAAGAGGTGTTTCGCCTCGAGTGATGATTTCCGGCGCAATCCCCCGTCGTGCAACACCTCTTCCACCGCTACGCGGTCCCCCTTCTCCTGAGGAGAAGGTATGTTCTCATCCACTCAACAGTAAGTGGTAAAATTCTTGCATTGATCAACGTTTCCCTAAAGTGCTGACGAGAGTTTCCGCGCGGAGTGAGTCGGCCGATGCCCACCGCCCGCTCCGCCTCGAACGCCAAACAGCCTCGAACCATTCCGCCTCGAACCTCAAAACGACCTCGAACCATCCTGCCTCGAACTTCTCCGCCTCGCCCCCCAACAGGGGCGGCGGGTATCGGACAGCGAACGCAGC
>NZ_KB908399.1:0-31656 GCF_000381005.1 Selenomonas bovis DSM 23594 | reverse complement strand
ACGCAGCGCGGAACTTATTCGGAAGCACGACGAGCCTACTCCCTTCCTCCTACCTAAAGTGCTGACGAGAGTTTCCGCGCGGAGTGAGTCGGCCGATGAACGCCGCCCGCTCCGCCTCGAACAATCAACGGTCTCGAACCATCCTGCCTCGAACGCACCGTCTCGAACTCCAAACAGCCTCGAACCCTCTGCCCTCATTTTCAGAACCGTTTCAACACCCGGTACTCCGTATCCCGCTGCGCCGGCTCTCTCCCCGCGCCGCGGATGAGCGCCGCCATCTTCCGCGTGCTCATCTCGTAGCGCGTCCCCGCGGCACGCACGACATTTTCCTCGAGCATGATGCTCCCCGCATCATCCGCACCGAACCCGAGCGTGAGCTGGCCCACGCGCTCGCCCTGCGTCACCCAAGACCCCTGGATATGCGCGATATTGTCGAAAAAGAGCCGCGCCACCGCGAGCGTCCGCATATAATCCCAGCTCGACACCTTCTCCGCCGCCGCGCCGTGCGCCGCAAGCTCCGTATGTCCCGGCTGGAACGTCCACATGATGAA
The DNA here is from genome assembly GCF_000381005.1 of Selenomonas bovis DSM 23594. Lineage (GTDB taxonomy): Bacteria > Bacillota > Negativicutes > Selenomonadales > Selenomonadaceae > Selenomonas_C > Selenomonas_C bovis. The sequence continues at coordinate 31,105 of NZ_KB908399.1, read as the reverse complement.
CGCGCGGAACCCGCCCGTCTCATCCTGCAGATCGCGGATGCGCTCCATATGCTCCATGCGCTCCTCCATCGTCTCGCCGAGCCCGATGACCATCGTCGCCGTACTCTCCATGCCGATGCTGTGCGCCGTCCGCATGAGCGCGAGCCAGTCCTCCGTCATGATCTTCTTCGGACTCACCCGCTGCCGCACGCGATCCACGAGGATCTCCGCGCCGCCGCCCGGCAGGCTGTCAAGCCCCGCCGCCTGCAGCCGCAGCAGCGTCTCGCGCACCGAGAGCCCCGCCTGCCGCGCGAAATGCTGGATCTCCGTCGCCGTGAACGAATGTATCACCACCTGCGGGAACTCCCGCTTGATCGCGCGCAGCATCTCCTCGTAGTACGACAGCCCGAGATCCGGGTACAGGCCGCCCTGGATCATCACCTGCGTGCCGCCTGCCTCGACTGTCTCGCGCACCTTCGCGAGGATCTCCTCCGTCGTCAGGAGATACGCATCCTTCGCCCCCTGCCGCCGGAAAAACGCGCAGAACCGGCACTCATTCACACAGACATTCGTATAATTGATATTCCTGTCGACGAGGAACGTCACCGTATTGCCGAACCGCTGCCGACGCACCGCGTCCGCCGCCCGTCCGAGCGCCAGGAGATCGCCCTCCCGCAGGAGCCGCGCCCCCTCTGCCGCAGATAGCCTCATGCCGTCTCGCCTGCCTTTCCCATCCGCTCGTACCGCGCGTCGCGCTCCACGGGCTCATAGCCCGCCTCGCGGATCATCGCCGCGAGACGCGCCTTCGTGATGCCCGTCCCCGTCTGCGCGCCCGCCGCGTGGATGATCTTCTCCTCGCCGATCGTCCCGTCGAGATCATCGGCGCCGAACCCGAGCGCGAGCTGCGCGATCGGTAGCGTCAGCATCACCCAGAACGCCTTCATGTGCGGCACATTGTCGAGCACGAGCCGCGAGAGCGCCATCATCTTGAGATCCTCCCACGCGCCCACGCGCGTGAGCTGCCGCTCCTCGCCGAGCTTCGTATGCGCCGGATGGAACGGGAACAGCAGGAACGCCTGGAACCCGCCCGTCTCATCCTGCAAATCGCGGATGGCGAGCAGATGCTCGATGCGCTCGCGCACCGTCTCCACATGGCCGTACATCATCGAGGCATTTGTGCGGATGCCGAGCGCCTGCGCCGAGCGCATCGTCTCAAGCCACTCCGCCGCCGTCGCCTTCTTCGGGCAGATGATGCGGCGCACGCGCTCCGCGAAGATCTCCGCGCCGCCGCCCGGCAGCCCGTCGAGCCCCGCCGCCTGCAGCTCCTCGAGGATGCTTTTCACCGGCCGCGCCGTCATCTTCGCGAAATTCACGATCTCCACCGGCGTGAACGCCTGGATCTCGACGCCTGGCAGCGCCGCGCGCACCGCGCGCACGACATCGACATAATAGGAAAAAGGCTCCTCCGGATGCAGCGCCGAGACGATATGGATCTCCGAGAGCTCCGGCACCTTTGCCGCCGCCGCGAGCCGCTGATCCAAATCCTCCAGGGAAAGCACATAGCCGCGCGCATCCCCCTTTTCCACCTGGAACGCGCAGAGCGGGCAGTTCGACGAGCAGATATTCGTAAGATTGATATGGCGGTTCACCGTATAGAACACGCTGCGCCCGCTCGCGCGCTCCTTCGCCGCGCGCGCGCAGGCAGCGAGGAACAAGAGGTCGTTCTCCTCATAGAGCGCGAGCGCATCCTCGAGAGACAGCCGCTCCCCCGCCTCGGCCCGCGCGCGGGCCCTTGCAATCGTCGTCATGTCAGTCACCTCAATGCACCGTCTGCGCGGCCGCGGCGGGCGCGCAGGCAGACGTCGGCCCCTCCAGGCGGCGCAGGATATGATAGTTGCAGTCGCAGGGCGCCGGCACGCGTCCCGCCTCGCGGATGATGCGGATGATACGATCCTCCGAGAGCGCCTCCGGGCTCGTCGCGCCCGCGTCGTGGAGGATCGTCTCCTTGTGCACCGTGCCGTCGATATCGTCCGCGCCGAACCCGAGCGCCACCTGCGCGACCGGCACCGTGAGCATCACCCAGTACGCCTTGATATGCGGGAAATTGTCCAGCATGAGCCGCGAGATCGCGAGCGTCCGCAGATCGTCCCACATGCTCGTCTGCTTCACCGTCTGCCCCAGCTCCGTGTGCGCCGGCAGGAAAGGGAAGCAGATGAACGTGAGGAACCCGCCCGTCTCATCCTGCAAATCGCGCAGCGCGAGCAGATGATCCACGCGCTCCTCGAGCGTCTCGATATGGCCGTAGAGCATCGACGCATTCGAGCGGATGCCGAGCTCGTGCGCCGTCCGCTGCACGGCGAGCCACTCCGCCGCCGTCGCCTTGTTCGGACAGAGACGGCCCCGCACGCGGTCGGAGAGGATCTCCGCGCCGCCGCCCGCGATGGCCTGGAGCCCCGCCTCATCGCGCAGGCGCGTGAGCACCTCGCGCACGGAGAGCCCGCTCGTCTTCGCGAAATGCGTGATCTCGACGCCCGTGAACCCCTTGATATAGAGCTTCGGGAACGTCTCGTGCAGCGCGCGCACGATATCGAGATACTCCTCGAACGTCCAGGTCGGATGCAGCCCCGAGACGATGTGCAGCCCCGCGAGATCCGGATCGCGCATCGCGTCGCGCACGACGGCGATCGCCTGCGCCTTCGTCATCGCATAGGCGCCCGCGTCCTCCGCATCCCGCCCGAACGCGCAGAACTTGCAGCGGCTCGTGCAGATATTCGTGAGATTCACATGACAATTCACATTATAATAGACGACATCGCCACACTTGCGCCGGCGCACCGTATCCGCCAAAGCGCCGAGCCAGGCGATGTCGTGACAGTGGAACAAACGGATGCCGTCCGCGCGCGACAGGCGCTCACCGCGCAGGACCTTCTCCTCGATGTCCCGATACTCCTCTGAGCAAAGCAAGAAATCTCCTCCTTTTTCGTGTATACATCCCTAGAATTATATCATCCTTTGCCCACTGTGGAAAGACTGCGCGCGCAAGAAGCCGCTGCCAGCAGCAGCCGCAGCAGCATCACCGGCCCGCCGCAGGCGGCGCATTCCTCGCCAGAGGGAACAAACGTGTCCGCGCTTTTTCAAATAACTCTCAATCAACATTAATTATTTAATTCTCATTTCACGAAAGACTCACATCCTAGCAATCAAGAAAACATATACTATGACGCGTAAGGAAAAGCTATCCCACTTCTACTTACACTAGAGCAGACATCCCATCTGTCCTAGGTGACAGCGGTACATCCCAACCGCGTGTCAAACACATTCTTTACTCAATTTTTAACAACATATTTCCTAGGCAAAAGCCCGCCGGATCTTCCCACCCGGCGGGCTTTTGCTATGTAAATCCCCAAGAGTGCAAGCCGCAGGCGCCGCGCGATTGGCTGGATTTACTGCAAGGACGGGCGCACAATGTCCATGAAGTGGACGTTTGTGCGTTGAGTTTGCTATGTAAATCCCCAAGAGCGCAAGCCGCAGGCGCCGCGCGATTGGCTGGATTTACTGCAAGGGCGGGCGCACAATGTCCACGAAGTGGACGTTTGTGCGTTGAGTTTGCTATGTAAATCCCAAGAGCGCAAGCTTTCCCCTTCCTTATAGATACGCCTCGAACGCCTCCATATCCGCGACGCGGATGCTGCGGCCGTCGACCTCGAGGATCCCGTCGCGCACCATGGCGCTGAACTCGCGCGAGAGCGAGGGACGCGTGACCGCGAGGTAGGCCGCGAGGTACTCGCGGCTCACGTTGAGCTCTATGACGCCGTCGGCGCGCAAGTTCTGGAAGAGGAACCGCACGATCTTCTCGCGCAGGGACCCCGACGCGAGCACCTTGATCTTGTTGTGCATGAAATACGCCTTGCGCGCAAAGATGCGCATGAGATTCTGCTGCACGAGCAGCGCGGGGCGGGAGAGATCACCGCCCGCAAGCGAGAAAAGCGCGCTCTCGAGCGCGAGGATCCGCGCGCCCGTCACGGCCTCGACGTACATGTCATAGGGAAGCCCCAGCACCTCGTAGACCTCGCCGAACATCTCGCCCGGCTCCTCGATCTCCGAGAGGAAGATCTGCCGCCCCGAAAAGGTATCCTTCTTGATGATGAGCGCGCCCTCGATCAGCAGGTACAGCCCGCGCGGCGTATCCCCCTCGTGGAAGACGATCTCTCCCTTGGCGAGCGAGCGCAGACGCACGCGGCTCGACGCGAGCAGCGCCCGCGTCTCTTCCTCCGTCATGCCGCGCGTGAGCACGCTCCCCTTGAGTATGTCTAAGATTTCCTGATGGTTCTGCATCTTGTTCCCTCCCCGGCTTCTCGCTCTTCTCATAACACAAAAGCGGCACGCCATAGCGTGCCGCGAACTCTCTGGTGCTCACTGAGGGACTCGAACCCCCGACCCCCTCCATGTGACGGAGATGCTCTACCAACTGAGCTAAGTGAGCTTGTCAACAGAAAGTATTATACTACATCACTGGAGAAAAATCCAGTCTTTTTTTCGTGCGCGCCGTTTTTTCTGTGTCCACGTTCAACGGGGCTCAAGAAAACACCAAAAACCCTGCCGCGTCTCACGCCTCCCAGCGCACGCGCTGCGCGATGTCTTCTTTCTCCTTGGGCTCCGGCTGTGCTGCGATGCCGCCGAACGGCATCTGCGCGATGAGCTTCCAAGAGGCGGACACGCCGAAAAGCGCCTTGACGCGCTCGTCGATGACGGGATTGTAATGCTGGAGATTCGCGCCGATACCGCGCTCGCGCAGCGCCGTCCAGACGGCGAGCTGGAGCATGCCGTTCGCCTGGTTCGCCCAGACGGGGAAGTTCGCCGCGTAGAGCGGGAACTTCTCCTGCAGGGCAGAGACGACCGTCTCATCGTAGAAATAGAGCACCGTGCCCGCCGCAGCGCGGAAACCGTCGATCTTCTCGCGCGCGACCTTGCCGCCGAACGCCTCGTAGACGGCATCCCAGAGCGCATCCTGCTTCGCCCCGAACGCGACGATGACGCGGGCGCTCTTCATGTTGAACGCGTCCGGAACGAGCTCCGTCGTCTCCTCGATGAGCTGCCTGACCTCCGCTGCCGGGATGGGAAGTTCCTTGTTCAGCTGATACACCGTGCGCCTTGCGCGCAGTCCTTCCAAAATCGACATGTTGCTACCTTCTTTCTTCATTATCCAATAGAAATCGTGCACCTCGCACAAGCGCCAAGGTGCGGCAGCTTGCGCATTTTAGAAACCGCTGAGGAATCCAGCGCCTCCTCTAGAAATCAACCCGCCACGCGCCGCGATCAGCGTGTTCGGGACTCCCCCGCGCATCGCACCAGTCCGGGGACACGCACCGCTCAGGCCAGGCCGCCTGCCGCCGCGTGTCCACGCCGGACATACCGCCGCCAGACGAGGAAGCTCAGGAGCAGCAGGATGCTGCCCGCGAAGTAGAAGACCGCGTGCATGCCGAGCCATGTCGCGACGAGGCCGCCGAGCAGCGGCCCCGCCATCGAGCCGACCTGCTGCGCGGAAAAGAGCAAGCCGAAAATCCGCCCCTTGATCGCCGCCGGGGAATTCTGCGCGAGCACTGCGTTGATGGACGGGTGGATGCCGCAGAAAAAGAGTCCGCCGACGAACTGCATGGCGGCGAATGGCACGAGCGTGTCCGGCATGCCCTGCACGAGCATGGCGCAGCCCGCGAGGAAGAGCGCCGCGCACATCGCGCGGAAGAAGCCGCGGCGCTGGCCGAGCTTCCCCCAGAAGGGCGCTGCGAGCGCGCCCGCGATGCCGCCGAGCGAGAAGACGAGGCCCGCGACAAAGACGATGTTCGGCAGGTCGCCCGCGAGGTGCGCGATGTACGTCGTGAGGATCGGCTGCAGGATGAGGATGACCATCTGCACGACCGTGCCGCAGAGCAGCATGTTCCGAAGGAGCGGCACCTTCCAGACGCTCGGCTGCGGCGCGTCGCCCCCCGCCTTCTGCGCCGCCATGGCCTTGACAGAGGCCGGCGGCTCCTTGATGAAGAACGTGAACGCGAGGAAATTGACGAAGAGCGCGCCCGCCGCGAGGAAGAACGACATGCGCATGCCGAAGCACTCCGCGAGCACGCCGCCCAAAAGCGGCCCCACGACGCCGCCCGCCGTGAGCACGCCCTGCATGATGCCGAGGCAGAGGCCGAGCTTCGCGGCCGGCGCGTAGAGCGTCATGATGGCGAGATCCATCGGCCAGAGCCCCGAGGCGAACCCCTGGAACATGCGCATGGCCGTGAGCTCGCCGGGCGTCTCGACGATGCCGCCGAGGAAATAGCTCACGGCGAGCAGGAAGCTCGCGCGCATCGCCATGACGCGCTTGCCGCGCGTGTCAGCCAGCCGGCCCCAGATGGGAGCCATGACGGCGGACACTGCGAACGTCGAGGAAAAGACGATGCCCGACCAGAGATTCACATGCTCCGGCGCCACGCCGAGCTCCGTCGTAAGATAGAGCGGCAGGAAGGGGATGAGCATCGTATAGCTCGACGACATGAAAAGGATATTGCAGACGATGATAGCCAGAACGGCTTTCCAGTTCAAAAAACTCCTCCTCTCAGCAGAGACAGACGTGATGCCCCTCGCTCCATCAGCGCTTCCCAGCAGGATCTCCCGCCTGCCGCGTGCTGTGCGCGAGCAGCGTGTCGCGCAGCCTGCCCTCGATGGCGGCGAGCTCCTGCTCCGCCGCCTGGCGCTTCGCGCGCCCCTCCCGCTGGATCTTGACACTCTCCTCGATGGTCGCGATGAGCTCCTCGTTGACCTTCTTGACCGTCGCGATGTCGACGACGCCGCGCTCGTTCTCCGCCGCCGTCTCGAGCGTATTTGCCTTGAGCAGCGCGGCGTTGCGCTCGAGGAGCTCGTTCGTCGTATCGCTCACGGCGCGCTGCATGTCGAGCACCTGCCGCTGCGAGGCGAGGCCGAGCGCGATGACGAGCTGATTCTTCCAGAGCGGGATCGTGCTGTAGATGGCCGTCTGCACGCGGTCGATGAGTGCCTTGTCATTGTTCTGGATCAGGCGGATCTGCGGCGCGGTCTGGATGGCGATCGTGCGGCTGAGCTTCAGGTCGTGCACCTTTTTCTCGAAACGCGCGACGCTCTGCTCGAAATCCGCGACGACCTGCACAGCCATCGGATCATGCGCCTCCGCCGCCTGCGCGCGCAGCTTCGGCAGCGTCTGCTCCTGCATCTCCCGTAGCTTCTCCTCGCCCGCCGTGATGTAGAGCTGGAGATCCTTGAAATAGGCGAGGTTCTTCTCATAGAGGCCATCGAAGAGCGCGACATCCTTCATCATCTTGAGCCGCGCCTGCTCGAGCCCCGCCTCGATGCGGCTGACCTGCGCCGAGAGCTTGTCGTAGCCCGCCTTTTTCTGCCGGACCTTCTGCGCGAGCCCACCGACGAAGGGAATCTTTTCGAGAAATCCCTTCTGCTGGGCCGCGTCATAGGCGCGCACATCCGTGACGAGGCTCGTGAGCAGCTCGCCCACAGGGCCCGCGTCCTTCGTGCGCACCTCACTGAGGATATGCTCGGAAAAGTCCGCGATCTCCTTCTGCGCGGGCGCGCCGAACGTGAGCGCCGTGCGCGTGTCCGTGAGGTCGATCTTCTCCTTGATGGACTCGACTTTCTGCCGCTCCTCGGGCGTGAGCTGCGCCACCTGCCGTGCGACGGTCTCCGCCAGGGCGGCGGGCGCCTCCGCTGGCACTGCCTCCGCTGCGTCCCCGCGCTTTGCCTTCATCAGATCCTCGAGATTGATCTCTGCCATACGTTTTCCTCCAGACTCCCCTCTCAGCAGGGGCGGTAGACCTTTTCATAGAAACGCTCGAGCGGCATGGTCGCGTAGCGGATGCCCTCGCAGAGGCCGACGATGGTCGGGATGCCCGTGCCGCAAAATGCCATGTAAAGAATGCCCATACCGATGCGCCCCTGGAAGAACTTATGCGCGCCGAACGTGCCGAGCAGGATGGCGAGCACGCTCATCACGATGCGCTGCCGCCGCACATCATCATAGAGCGGCACGGGGATGACCGTGCGCTCCTCAGGCAGGCGCCACGCGAGCCGCCTGCCGCGGCCGCAGCCTGGATGACGCTGCCACGGTGCGCCTTGCGGGGCCTGCGGCGCCGCTCCCGCTGTCTGCGGCGCACCACCCGGCGGCACTGCCTCGCCTGCCGTCTGCGCCGCTCCTGCCGCTACCGACTCGCCTGCCGTCTGCGCCGCTCCTGCCGCTACCGACTCGCCCGCCTGCGCCTGTTCCTCAGGCGAGGCCCCGTCAGCCGTCTGCGCCGCCGGCACGCGCTCGATGCCCTCCGCGTCGAGCGTCTGCTCCATCACCTTGAGCTCGGCGTCCACATCGAGGAGCTTATCGGTGAGCAGTTTTTCAAACGATGCGGTATAGACCTGGCCGAAGCTCGCGACCACCTCGCGGATGTGCCGCTTCGTCTCCTCCACCTGCGGCGTCGCGAGTCCTGTCGCCTCGAGCTCCTGGTACTCCGCCGCGAGCTGCGCGGCGCGGTCCTGATAGTAGTCGATGAATTTGCGCGCGAGCGCGATCTTCTCCGGATGCTGCCGCAGATACGCCATGATGCGCGCACTCACAGGCTGCAGCGCCGCGAGTGCGCGCGCGAGCCGCTCGTCCTTCACCGCATGACGCGCCTGTTCCACGGCGAGATAATCCCGCTGCGCCTTCTCATAGAGCTCGGTCGCGAGCGCCTGCTCCTCGGCAGGAACCGCGGCGAGCTGCTCGGCAGAGAGCGAGGCGATGCGCTCCGCCCGCGTGCGCGGCCGCCGCGCGAGAACGACGCCGGCACAGCCGATGGCCGCGAGCGTCATCCCGCCCACAGCCGCCGCGCTGCCCTGCCAGGCCGCGATGAGCGCCCCCACGAAAAACACCGCCCCCGCGATCTTCCAAACATTCATAAATGCATCCTTCCTTAGGGAGCCGCAGCTCCTCTCCTCGCCAGCATCCCATGGGACGTGCCCGCGGGCGCGTCCCTGATTGCTTCCATTCTATCACAAACATCACGCATAAACATCCATTTTCTCTTAGGGAAGCACTGATGAATGCAAGATTTTTCCACTTACTGTTGAGTGGATGAGAACATACCTTCTCCTCAGGGGGCGCCCTAGGCGCGGGCTGCCAGTGGCAGCCCCGGGACGGGGGACCGCGAAGCGGTGGAAGAGGTGTGGAAGGGCGGGGGATTGCGCCGGAAATCATCATTTCGAGGCGAAACACCTCTTCCGCCATCGCTACGCTCGGCACTCCCGGGGATGCCACTGGCATCCCGCGCTAACGCGCCCCCTGAGGGGAAGGTTAAGTGGATGCGCGATTCAACTATTAATCAGTGGTTCCTTAGGGAAACGCGCGGCAATCTTTCCGGGAGGGCAGCCTGCGCTCTCCTCTGCCCATACAAAAGCGCGGCCCCCGCCGTCTGCCGTCAGATGACGGCAGCGGGAGCCGCGCTTCTATCTGTCTCCTCACTCCGCAATGCCCGGCGTCGTCATGGCGCGCGGCGAGAGGATGCGCTCCATGCGCTCCTTCTCGAGCAGATGACGCTCCATGATGACCTGGCGGATGGGCTTGCCCGTCGTATAGGCCTCCTTCGCGAGCGCGGCGCTCTGCTCGTAGCCGATGTGCGGCAAAAGCGCCGTCACGACGCCGACGCTGCGGTCGAGCCACGCCTTGCAGCTGGCCTCGTCGGCCTCGAGATCGACGAGCAGCTTGTCGACGAAGGTGTTGACGCCGTTCGTGAGGCAGTTCAGCGCGCCGAAGAGATTGTGCGCGATCACAGGCTCCATGACATTGAGCTCGAACTGGCCGTTCTCCACGCCGAGCGTCACCGCGAGGTCATGCGCGATTGCCTGATAGCACGCCTGATCGAGCACCTCGGCAATCACGGGATTGACCTTGCCCGGCATGATGGAGGAACCGGGCTGGCGCTTCGGCAGCTTGAGTTCCGACAGGCCGCAGCGCGGGCCGCTCGCCATGAGGCGGAAGTCGTTCGCCATCTTGATGAGCACGAGCGCCGTCGCCTTGAGCGCGCCCGACATCTCGGCGAAGACATCCGTATTGTTCGTCGCGTCGATGAGGTTCTCCGCCGTCACATAGCGCTCCCCCGTGACCTCCGAGAGCTTCTCGCTCACGAGCGGAATGTACGCGGGCTCCGCGTTGAGTCCCGTGCCGATGGCCGTGCCGCCCATATTGACGACATGGAGGCTCTCCTGTGCCCGCTCGATGCGCCGCACGCCGCGCCGCACGGCGGACGCATAGGCGCCCATCTCCTGACCGAGCGTGATGGGCACGGCGTCCTGCAGATGCGTGCGTCCCATCTTGAGGATGTCCTTGTAGGCCTCCGACTTCCGCTCGAGCTCCGCTGCGAGGCGGTCGAGCGCCGCGCGCAGCCGCGCCGCTTTGCGGCTCAGGCAGACCTTGATGGCCGTAGGGAACACATCGTTCGTCGACTGCGCCATGTTCGCGTGGTTGTTCGGCGAGACGATGTCATAGCGGCCGCGCGGCTCGCCGAGCAGCTCGAGCGCGCGGTTCGAGAGCACCTCGTTCATGTTCATGTTCACCGACGTGCCCGCGCCGCCCTGGATCGGGTCGAGCGGGAACTGGTCGAGGAGCTTGCCCGCGAGGATCTCGTCCGCCGCGCGCACGAGCGCCTCGCCGATGCGGGGCGTGAGACGCCCCGTCTCCATGTTCGCAAGCGCCGCCGCTTTTTTCACTGCGGCCATCGCCTGCACGAGATCGCGGTCGATCGTCTGCCCTGTGATCTGGAAATTTTCCTTGGCGCGCAGCGTCTGCACGCCGTAGTAAGCATCGTCCGGCACCTCGAGCTCCCCGAGGAAATCATGTTCCTTCCTCATGATTCGCACCCCTTTCTATCTATAATCATCATTTATCATTTGATAATCTATCTTTACCTGTATTGTATCATGTATACAAAATACATTCAAGCTTTTTTCCACTGCCGCAGCGATTTTTTATCTTTCCAGCTCCCACAGCGCGCCGCAAAGTTATCCACAAGCCGCACTGCCCTCACACCCCCGCAAAATGCAGAAAATACAGGCCTTCTCTCCTAGTGATGCGACGGATTTCCTCCTGAAGCGTCAAAAAGGCTGTGCATAACTCAGCCCGGAAAGTGCCGAGTTTCTGCACAGCCTCATCATTTTATGCACAGTTATCCCCATGCTGTGGATAACTGTGGGGATAACTTAATAAATGGAGCGATAGATCTCCTCGATGGCCGCCTGCGTGACATCGCGCGGATTGCCCGGCGTGCAGGCGTCCGCCATCGCCGACTGCGCGAGGAACGGGATGTCCTCCTGCTTGACGCCGAGCTCCGAGAGACGGCGCGGGATGCCGACATCGTCCGCGAGCTGCTGCACCGCGTCGATCGCGGCCTGCTGATACGCCGCCTGCGTCATCGTCTCCGTGCCGGAGACCCCCATCGCCGCAGCAATCGCGCGATAGCGCTCCCCCGTCGCAGGCGCGTTGAATTTCAACACAGGCGCGAGCAGGATCGCGCAGGCCATGCCGTGCGGAATGTCATAGACAGCGGAGAGCGGGTGCGCCATTGAATGATCGATGCCGAGCCCGACGTTCGAGAAGCCCATGCCCGCGATGTACTGGCCGAGCGCCATGTTGCCGCGCGCCGCCCGATCGCCCTTGACGGAGGCGCGCAGGTTCTTCGCGATGATCTCGATGGCCTTGATGTGCATCATATCGGTGAGTTCCCAGGCGCCCTTCGTGATGAAGCCCTCGATGGCGTGCACGAGCGCGTCCATGCCCGTCGAGGCGCAGAGCTTCGGCGGCATCGACATGACCATGTCTTCATCGACGATGGCGACGACGGGGATGTCATGCGGGTCGGCGCAGACGAATTTGCGATGACGCTCGGTGTCCGTGATGACATAGTTGATTGTGACCTCGGCCGCCGTGCCGCTCGTCGTCGAGACAGCGATGATGGGGAGCGCCTTGTGCTTCGTCGGCGACGCCCCCTCGAGACTGCGCACATCAGAGAACTCCGGGTTCGTCATGATGATGGCGATGGCCTTGCTCGTGTCGATGGCGGAGCCGCCGCCGATGGCGACGATGATGTCCGCCCCCGCCGCCTTGCAGGCCGCGACGCCCTCCTGCACGTTCTCGATGGTCGGATTCGGCTTGATCTTGTCGTAGACCTCGTACGCCACGCCGCCCTCATCGAGCACTTGCGTGACCTTCGTCGCGACCTGCGCTTTCATGAGCGCGTTGTCCGTCACGACGAGCACCTTCTTCGCACCGCGGCCGCGCACCTCCGGCACGATTTCGCGGATGGCACCCGCACCGAAATACGATGTCTCATTGAGTATGATACGATTTGCCATGAAAATTCCCTCCTCATTGTCGGCTGTCTGTACAGTCTTTTGTTTTCCTGTGTTTCCTTAGTTCTCACTATAGATTTTTCTTTATTCTTTGTCAAGTATTTTATATTGTTTACCGGATACCATGCATCGATCTGCAGACATCATGCGGTCGGCCTTCCTGCAAGGGTCGCAGGGCTTCCCAGCCGGTACACTCGCGCAGCCGTCCTCGCAACGCATACTCTCTGATATCTTTTTTAAAAAAGGACAAGGATTTTTGCTGCTGACAGCGAATATACGAATATGCTAGGGCAGCCGCGCGCCAGCGCCCGCCCACATCGGATAGATATACATCAGGATGTGAACGCATCCTCCCAGGAGTCACCATGAACATCAAGACATTTTTCCTCTGCCTCATCCTCTCTCTGCTCGCCATCCTGCTGCCCGCCCCCGCGGCGGCGCCGGCCCGGGCGGAGGATGCGCACGCCGCCGTCCGCGTCGGCTGCGTCCAGCCGGACATCGCGCCGGAGCTCTCCTCTGTCATCACACAACAGCAAGCCGCCTACCTGACCGAGCTTTCCAAATATACCGACTGGAACCTCACGCCCGTCCCCGTGACTGCGGACGAAGCCATGGAAAAGCTCCTCACGGGCGAGATCGACCTCGTGCTGCCCGTCGAGCCGCACATCCACGCGACAGATACCTTCGTCGCCACGCAGCCACTCGCGCTGCGCGACCTCATCGTTCTTTACAGCCGCCCGGGCGAGGATCGCTTCTCCGCGGAGGATCTCCGGACGCTCGCCGGCGCGCGCGTCGGCACGCTCGAAGACCGCCCCGATGTCACGGCGCCCTTCGAGAATTTCTGCGCGGAAAACGGCCTCTCTCTCAAGCTCGTCCCCTACGCGACCGCAGCCGCGGCTCGCACGGCGCTCGCCAACGGCAGCATCGACCTGCTCATCGACACCGCGACAAATAACAGGCGCGACGAGACCTTCCTGCTCGCCTTCGACTCCAAGCCCATGGCCATCGCCGGACCGCGCGCGAAAGCACCGCTCATCCGCGACCTCGACGCCGCTGCCGCCGCGCTCACGCGCGAAAATCCGCTGTACGCTGCGGACTACACGCGCGATTTCCTCACAAAGACGAGTCACCTCACGCTGCATTTTTCCCCAGAGGAGACGGCACTCATCGAGTCCCTCCCGCCCCTGCGCGTCGTCCTGCCCGAGACACTCCAGACAAAAGACATCGTCCGCGAGCTCCTCGAGACGGCCGCAAAAGACAGCGGACTCCGCGTGACCTTCCTCTCCGCCGCGGACGTCGAGGCTGCGCGACTGATGATCAGCGCGGGCACAGCAGATATCATGCCGGCCTACTACACGAGCCAATCGGACACGACGGATGCCTATTACACGATGCCGCTCTTCTCCCAGGAGTTCGTCCTCATCAGCCGCAGAGACAAGGAGCCTCCGGAGAGAGGGCGGCTCGCCATCGCGGCTGTCCAGCCTGCGCTGCGTCATGCCATCGCGCAGGAGATGCCCGGCTGGCAGCTCGACGAGACGAACGACGACCAGCATGCCCTCTCCGCCGTCACCTACCGCCGCGCCGACCTCGCGCTCTGCCCGCTCGATGCCTTGCAGGCGACACGCCTCCTCATCCTCTCCCCCGAGCTCGCGCCGACGCAGAAGCCAATCACCATCCGCACGAGCCTTTGTGTCTCCGCCCATCAGCCGCGCCTGCTGCAGGCCATCCTCAACAAGGCCATCCTGCGCCTCGACCCGCAGGTGAAGAGCCGCATCCTCCTGCGCCATGAGACGAACGCCCCGCGCAAGGTCAGCCTCAGCTATCTCCTTTCCTTCTACCCCCTGCAGATCGGCCTGCTCTTGGGACTCTTCCTGCTCCTCATCGCCATCATCATCTTCATGCAGAAGATCATCCAGCGCCGCGCGCTCGAGGCCCGGCAGCAGCGCGCCATAGAGACCTACCGCTATCAGGCGGAAACGGACGCGCTCACCGGCGTCTACAATAAAGCGGCCATCGAGAGCCTCATCCGGAAATATCTTCTCATCCCGCCCGCAGCTGGCGCCTGCCATGCACTCATCATCGCCGATCTCGACCACTTCAAGGAAGCCAACGACAGCTGCGGACACCAGTTCGGCGATGCGCTGCTCGCCGCCTTTGCCGCCAGGCTACGCGCCATCGTGCGCACACAGGACCTCGTCGGCAGGTTCGGCGGCGATGAGTTCCTGCTGCTGCTCGTCAATGCGCCGCGCGCCTCCCTGCCCACTGTCGCGACGCGCATCAACGACGCCGCGCGCCGCGTCGACCAAGAGACGAGCGCCAGGGACGCGGCCTGGAGCGCGGCGCAGCGCCCGCCCCTCTCCACAAGCATCGGCATCGCCATCACAGTGCAGGCGACAGCTGACTACGACCAGCTCTTCGCCGCGGCGGATCGCGCACTCTACCATGTCAAGCAGCATGGACGCATGAGCTGGGCCATCGCAGACGAGTATTCGGACAATCGCTCAGAGAATGATGATGGATGAAGGAAACACTGATGAAATGAAGTGCCCTGGATTTGCGCGGATGCGCTGTATCTCCCTAGGAGACAAACCGGAGGCGCAGCGGCAAAACGCTCCATCGCGTTTTGTGCTGAGGATTGTCGAGGGCGGGAGGACAACGCAGACGCGTGAAGACGGAGTGCCGAATGAATCAGTGATTCCTTAAGTTCCTGGGAGCTCTCGTCTCATAAAGAATTTTTCTGCTTTTATTGGAAAAGCTATATCCAAAGTGCTACAATAACGATAGATATATACTGGGAAATTGTAATTTTGATATCATATTGTGACAGGAGCTGCTGCCATCTCCAGCAGTTCCGAAAGAATGTGGGGATATTATGAAACAGCTGATCTTCTACCTCGAGAACGAACGCACCCTGCCGGGCATCATCCGTGCGGCGACACAGGAGCTCGCGTCGTTCAGCGCCGCGCCGCGCACGACGCTCATCACCGTCTTTTCCGCAAACTGGAACGAACCATCCCTCGAGCGGACCTTTACCGAGGTGAACAGCGCCTTCCCCGATGCCATTCTCCTCGGCAGCCGGGTGCCGCGCATCATCCACGGCGGACACCTATCACCCGTCGGCACGGTGATTTCCTTCACCTTCTTCGCCTCTGCGCAGCTGCGCCTCTCTCTCTTCGACGCGATGGAGGACCGTCCCGGTGCCTTTGCGCACGCACTGAGCCGCCAGCTCTACGAGACACCGGACGCGCGCGCCCTCTTCCTGCTCGCGGCGGGCAGCGGCTACAACCTCTGGGACTTCCTGCGCGAGCTCTCTGCCGCGCCGCGCACGCTCACCATCTTCGGCGGGCTGACCGATGACGGCCTGCACCCGGAAAGCTCGACGCTCTATACGCGGGACAGGCACTGCCGCGCGGGCATCGCCTGCCTGACCTTCCTCGGCGAGGATCTCTCCGTCAAGGAAGACATCAGCTTCGGCTGGCAGCCGCTCGGCTGCTCGCTGACCGTCACAGGGATTGCAGATCCGACGACGCTCACCTCGCTTGATGACCGGCCGGCAGGCGAGATCTACGAGCGCTATCTCGACATCCACGCGGGCGAGCACTTCCTGCGCGAAGCACTGACCTTCCCCTTTGCCTTAGAGCGCGATGGCATGACGCTGCTGCGCCATCCGCAGGCACTCTACGAGAACGGCTCCGTGAAGTTCGGCGCCGACTTCCATCTCGGCGAAGTCCTGCACCTCACCTACGGCGACCCAGTGCGCATCCTCGAGAAGACGCAGGAGACGCGTCCGCTCATCCGCGAATTCTGTCCGGACGCCCTCTTCATCACGAGCTGCCTCGCGCGCCAGATGCTCCTCGGCAGCGACACGCCCAAGGAGCTCCGAAGCTGCCAGGGACTCGCCCCCGCCATCGGCTTCTACGCCTACGGCGAGTTCGTGCGCCACGGCGGCAGCGTCCTACTCTCGAACATGACGCTCTTGACCATCGCCATGCGCGAGGGCGCGCCGAACGATGCGGTCAGGAAACGCCGCTTGCCACGCCTCGAAACCATCGAACGCCCTGCGGCGCTCTCGCACATGGCGCACTTCATCGAGGCGACGAGCCACGACCTCTCGCTGCTCAATGAGAAGCTCCAGTACCAGGCGAGCCGCGACAGCCTCACAGGCCTGCGCAACCGCGGTGAGACCGAGCGCCTGCTGCTCGCCTGCCTCAACGAGACGCGTGCCATCCATCAGCCTCTCACCATCCTCCTGCTCGACCTCGACGACTTCAAGCACATCAACGACTGCTACGGCCACGCGACAGGCGACATCGCGCTCCGGACCATCGCCAACATCCTGCGCCGCCTGCTGCGCGCAACTGACATCATCGGCCGCTGGGGCGGCGATGAATTCCTCATCGTGCTGCCCAACACCACAGCCCCCATCGCGAGCAACATCGGCAAGCGCATCGAAGCCGAGAGCAAACAGCCGCACGACATCGGCGGCAAAGAGATCACCCTCTCTCTGAGCATCGGCATCACCAGTGCCAGGGAAACCGACAGCACAGAGACCATCTTCCAGCGCGCAGATCGCGCGCTCTACCTCGCCAAGGCCATCCCTGGCAAAGGCAGCCTCTTCCAGATGGAAGAATGACAGCCGCAAAGCAAAAAGCCTGTACATGAGCATCGAAATCTCATGTACAGGCTTTCTTATTTCAGAAACCACTGGCTGCGATGGAGGGCGCCCTGCCGTGCCCCCCTGGAACACCCCATTTCTCCAGCATCACCTCATCCAAGGAATCACTGGTTTCTCAGGCTCTGCCGCCGCACTTCCTCAATGCAGTTTTTTCTTCCGTTTCTCACTACAGGCCGGGCAGATACCGTAGAGATAAATCTGCCGTCCGGTGATCTCGTAGCCCGTCGATACCGCCGCCTGCGAGAGGAGGCTCGTATCGTTGAGCACCGGCACGTCATCCACACGGCCGCAGGAGAGGCAGCGCACATGCGGATGACTCTCGACATTCGCATCGTAACGGAACGACTCCTCACCGACATTGAGTTCCTGTGCCAGTCCGACTGTGCAAAGAATATCGAGCGTCTTGTATACCGTCGCGAGACTCATCGTCGGATAATGCGGCACGAGCTCGCGGTAAAGCATATCGGCGTTCGGGTGTGCCGTCGTGTGGGAAAGGGCGTCGTAGATTGCCAGCCGCTGCGGCGTCGCCTTGAACCCCTTGCTGCGCAGCACCCCTGTCACCTCTGCACCTGAAAGCATGCTTCCACCTTCTTCCAAATTCGATAATAACAATTATTTGTTGATAGTAGTATAGTGTATTTAGACCGAGATGTCAAGGTGATGGCCGCCGCTTTTTCAGAGGCGGCAGTAGGAACCTGCCGGAAGCAGCTCCGCCTGCCATACGCTTTCGCGTGATAACGGCAGGCGCAATCAACGCGAGACGCACACCAGGCTCCCCAACAGCACACACGGTACTGCGGGGAGCCTGATAATATCATCAAAGCATTTTTAAGGAACCGCTGATTAATTCGGCACTCCGTCTTCGCGCGTCTGCACTGTCCTCTCTTCGTCGACAAACCCTCAGCACAAAACGCGATGGAGCGTTTTGCCGCTACGCTTCTGGTTTGTCTCCTAGAGAGATACAGCGCATCCACGCAAATCCGGAGCACCTCATTTAATCAGTGCTTCCTTAAAATTACTCAGCAAAGAGCTCCGTCGAGAGATAGCGGTCGCCCGTATCCGGCAGCAGGGCGACGATGTTCTTGCCCGCGAACTCCGGACGCTTCGCGAGTTCGATGGCAGCCGCGAGCGCCGCGCCAGAGGAAATGCCGACGAGGACGCCCTCGATATGCGAGAACTGGCGGCCATATTTGAACGCATCCTCGTTCGGCACGGCGATGACCTCATCGTAGATCTTCGTGTCGAGCGTCTCCGGCACGAAGCCCGCGCCGATGCCCTGGATCTTGTGCGGGCCGGCCTGGCCCTTCGAGAGCACGGGGCTCGTCGCCGGCTCGACGGCGACGACATGCACGCTCGCATCCTGCTTCTTGAGATAACGGCCGACACCCGTCAGCGTGCCGCCCGTGCCGACGCCCGCGATGAACGCCGCGACCTCGCCGTCCGCGTCCTCCCAGATCTCCGGGCCCGTCGTCGCCTCATGCGCCGCCGGATTCGCCTGGTTCGTGAACTGCGAGGGGATGAACGAATGCGGCGTCGCCTGCGCGAGCTCCTCCGCCTTTGCGATGGCGCCCTTCATGCCCTTGCTGCCGTCCGTGAGGACGATCTCCGCACCGTAGGCCTTGAGCAAATTGCGGCGCTCGACGCTCATCGTCTCCGGCATCGTGAGGATGGCGCGGTAGCCGCGGGACGCCGCGACCGAGGCGAGGCCGATGCCCGTGTTGCCGGACGTCGGCTCGATGATGACGCTGCCCGGCTTGAGCTTGCCCTCCTTCTCCGCCTGGTCGATCATCGCCTTCGCGATGCGGTCCTTGACAGAGCCAGCCGGGTTGAAATACTCCAGCTTGACGAGGATGTTCGCCTTGAGGTCGTTCGCCTTAATGAAACGATTGGCCTTGAGCAGCGGCGTATGGCCGATGAGCTCCGTAACGTTGTTGTAAATCTTACCCATGAGAGATTCCTCCTTGCCGATGGTCGTCCGGCTGCGCCGTGTTATTGCATATATGATTAATATGTTTACATCATAGCGCAGAGCTTCCTGCTTGTCAACCCCTTTGCACAAAAAGAACACCCCCCCTGCATATCATAGAGCGGCGTTGGAATCCTGCCGACAAAACGACAGTGTGGAGACGGAAATCCCCGGGTGCCGGCGGCAAGGTCGCGGATAAAAACTCCTCGTCCCGCAGGACCGATGCCTGAAAAGGGAAAGCTATGCCCTGAATATGAAAAAGATAGGCGACGAAAGAACATGACAACCTCGCACGATGAAAAACGTCACCTGCCGTGATTCCTATCATTTCCATGTACTTATACAAATGAGGGGATAGCGAGATGACGCTTTGGTATCATCGTAATGTTCTCAGTGCAAGCGCTTCCTTGCCTCCGGCCTTTGCTCCAACGGGATTTTTCCGTCAATACGTGCAGAGCATTCTGCTTCGAGCCACGCAAAGACATCTGTTACCTTCTTCAAGGCAATTTGCTATTCTTTCGATTTCTCGCACTTGTAGATAATTTTTCCTATCGTTGTGTTCATAGCAAAATTTCCTCTCTGTATAAACGATGCTTGACAATTCGCTGCAAAAGCTAATTGCGGCTTATCCAGTCACAAACTGAATTTATAAAGTCCACTTTTTTCTTACATTGCGGATGACCTATTCGTAGCACATTAATTTTCAAATCATCAAGTTCAGCCTCGGCCTCCAGCCAAGGCATATTTCTCTTGCCAATTTTCTTTTTTTCGTCCACTTCTTTGCGAAAAGCATCAAATACTTTTGGTATATAATTATCGTAATCTGTATGCGTATAAAAAATTACATGCGTAGGTTTTATAACCGTGATTTCATTAGCTAAAACCTTCTTTTTTATAATACAGTTCTCCTTCATATTCTTTGATGTCGTGTCATTGCCATCAGAGTTGTTACATTTGACAAAGTTTGTAAAAGATATATATTCTGGAGAATCGTCCCCGAATATTCGTGATGTGATTTCAGCAGTATAGGACCAATACGCCCAATTTTTCCGATTACGCCACAACTTTCGGCCATCATCAAAAGCCTCTATGAATTTATTTTCATCTTTATATTCTTGAAATCCGCGCGCATTTTTACCTACAAACAATATACGTTTTGTTTGTAAATGAAACCTATCACCCACAAACCAACAGCTTACAGGTTTAGAAAGTTTCTCATTCTTCTCATTACAAATAGAGCATTCATAGCAACTACCTAGATGAATATCAGTGTACATATCAATTATACTTTGCTCCAAATTGTTATGAGTTGGCATTTCAACACATCCTTTCCATATAGCTCCAAAAACAAAAATGTTCTTCAATCAATTCACAGAAGAATCTTCAAGCAGAAGCATACGGTAAAGCACATATTCAACCGCATGCGCCTTTGGGAATAAATACCTTACCATATTCTCAAATACATATTCAACCCACTGATCAGGTCTGTTCTTCTCACCTGGAGAATGCTCTCCGGCTGGCACGCCTCTACCTTTCCTTACAGATTCCATTATCTTCCACGCGGTCTCTTTGTCTTTATGATGACGCATATAATATTCAAATACATCATCCCTGAATGCCGGTATTGCAGCAGATCTGTAACCGAAGTCTTCACAGAGCCTTTTTGTTTTTTCATTCCAGGGGCCGGTAGAATGTATTAGTCCGTAGTCATATATCAGATCTTCAAAATTCAGAGGAGCGGGGACTTCCAGTTCTTCTGCATAATCAATCTTCAATATATCCCTCCAATGATCTACTGAATCACGGATCTCAGTTTCGGACGGACAATGTTCATTTATCTTCTCAGGGATATCATTCATCATATAGTCTATCTCTTTATTTCCAAAATGCTCTACATTATCGGCGATCCCTGCACGCATAGTGACTTGACTTTCGCTTGCGCACAAATCATTTATCTCATTATTAAGCCTTTCTTTCAGTTTTACCGGAATTCTTACAGCAAAAGACATTTTTCTATCGCCGTACCTCCATAGCGTCTGCCAGGGTATGTTGTGTCCATCTCCAATCAATTCATTTCCGCAATCACATTTTTCTATTTCCTGCTTAGTTATGCAGAATCTGTCGAAGCCATCTCCTGAAAGCACTCCAAAATATGTCTTATGGCATTTCGGGCAGTACAGGTGAGGAGGCAACGGATTTCCTCTTGTGATTCCAAGAAGATACAGGATAAACGAGGATCCCACGCTTCCTGCCACCCAGTATGGGCTGCCATTTTCCTTTACCCAGTTTATGATGTTAATAAATGACACAAATTCTGCCAGAGAACCAGAGCTCTCTATTGCTTCTTTTTCTTCTTCTGTCCGCTTTGTAATAACATGATCAGGATTTGTTCCATATTTTTCCCGAAGGGCTTCCTGTATCCTGCTTTCGAGTTCTTTGACTAACATTTTTGCATTTTCCCTCTAAATTCGTAGCACATTAATTTTCAAATCATCAAGCTCAGCCTCGTCCTCCAGTCAAGGCATATTTCAAATCATATCAGTTATCAGTCCGAAAGTAAGTCGCATAGCGAGACGCGTATCAAGCTCTGCTATTTCTTCTGGCTTGGCTTTTGCTGTCACCACTAGCTGATGCCCATCATCACGCATTTTCATAATCACATTACTCAATACTTGCTGCGCATCAAGTAAAGCTGCGACATCCTCGATATCGTCTATGAGCAATGCATCGAGTTTTTCATACTGCCTGCAGAGATTATTCAACGAATCATCTCGTCTGGCTTTATCTGTATGTTCGACAAATTTCTTCCCGCTCGTATAAAGTACCTTCAGTGCAGGGTTATGTTTCTCCATTTCATTGCCGATGACCTGCAGCAGATACGTCTTTCCTACTCCAGTATCGCCATAAATGTACAACGGATTATACACCACACCTGGTCCCTCCACCACCGATTGGGCCGCTGCTATAGCAAAAATGTTTCTGGCCTTCATGCTAGTAAAAGTGCACCCCAGATTTCTCGGCTCGGCCATTAATTGCTCATTTCCTGTTGATACAGCCTTCTCACTCATACTATTACTCCTCTTATCATTACATCTCTTAATAAAAAAGGAACCTCTCACTTAGCTCTATCAGCTTCGCCTCGGCGCCGTCATAAGAATGGTTTTTATCTTTGTCGATATACAACTGTACCCTGTCATTCTTCACACATTGCATTATCTCGCTATAACGATATGATGGATCGCGCGTGCTGAATACGGTGGTTATTGATTCGCCGGTAAATTGCTCGAATCCGGCCTTGCTCTTGTGCCAGTTTATCATGAGCGGCATATTTATGAGCAGAGCCCGGCTGACGATATCGTAGCGATATAAACATACCGCGCCTTCGAATGCGCCTTTTGACATGCCGAAAAAATATACTGGCACATCACGGCCGAGATACGTACGATAGCGCGAGACGATTTCCATTGCTTGCTTCATTTCAGTCTCTACTTGCGGCATAGAGCCTGTAGTCACCGTGAAAGCAGCAAAGCCATACATCTCCTGTGCATGGCGGACAAGATGCAGATATTTGTCTCCCCGCCCGCGAATACTGCCACCTGCTCCGGTCTTTATGAGCAGTATACCATGCTCGCCATAGATGGCACCGACATCCATTTCCTGGTAATGAAAGGCTTCATCATAGCTTAGCATTTGTACCTTTTTCAATTATGAAATGATCTCCTTGTATGTAAATAACGCACTTACTTTCCAGTTTTCAATCAATTCCAGTCCCCAATATAGATTCCCTTCTGCTTAGCATACGGTTTTGATGTCTCCCAAAGCGCCTTGCCGAATGCGTCTTTCGCAATGGCAGTTCCCCCTTCCCACCTGCCGGTCACCTTATTCAACGAGTAATAGTATATCCTATCATTCTCATCAGCGAAGGCATAGAAATCATTAGCCCTCCATAATTCCCCTGTGCTGTGCTTTACCGTCGCCGTACGTACCGTATAGATCGTATTGCTATACTCCCGCCCCTTCTGTATAGAATCCGTGCTAAAATATACATCTGCATCGCTAAATGAATAGAACCAAACATCTTCTGCCGCAGCTGGTCTGATAACAGCCAGCTGACTCAGCAAGCAAAACAAGAATGCCATCATCGTCAGCGTCATAATCCGTTTCATTACAATGACCTCCTTCAAAGCGTAACAACTGCTCTTACGGTTCCCTGATGCCTATTTCCTCTCTCAGGGATATCCCTTAAATATCACGCATCATACCACCTCAGAATCTCGCTCAGATATTCCCACATCTCCTGCACGGCCCACTCGGGGCTCAGGAGCCGGACCCCTTTGCCGAGACCGACGAGCCATGCGTAGAACTGTCGGCTGATGACGATATCGCGTATGGTGGCCTCGCAGTGATATTGGTCGACAGGGTGAATGAATATATCCGTGCCGAAACGATCGAACAGCACACCTGCGAATTGGTTTTTGAGACGCAGCTTCACCGTCTCCCGCTTCCCTGTGAACATGCCGAAGCTGTGCTGAGCATAGGTGACGATGCCGCATTGTTCGTAGAGCTCGCGGCCTTCGCGCTTGGTGTTATCAAGGACCTTTACATTGGCAATCTTATCAACACGATAGTTTTTAAGCATGTTGTCTTTCACGTCATGTGCCACGAGGTAGTAGCAACCATCGTCCCAGACAAGGCTCCACGGGCTCAGCCGCAGCGGATTTCCTCCGCGCGGCACCAGCTTTTTGTCTATCGTCCACCACATGTAGGTGACCTCTACCTGACAGTTATTCCGCATCGCGAGGCTCAGCGCATCCACCTGCGCATAGAGGCTCTCGTTCATCGACTTCACACGACTGGTGACGTGAATGTCGCGCCAGAGCTGCTCAGCCCGATAGCGGCTCGTGAGCGCGCCGAGCTTCGCAATCAGCACCTGCGACTTTTTCCGGCTTATGAAGCGAGAGGAGCCGACCGCATCAACGAGCAAATGCAGTTCGGGCTCGGTCAGGAATGGTTGCAGCGTTCTTTCTTCCTCCCACCCCGTCTTGAGCTCCTGCAGCGAATCTTTCCCCGCATCACGCTTACAAGGCGTGAGATCATTGTAGTAGCGCGTAGTATTGTCCTCACGCCGCTCACGGATATCAAAGGGCCGGAACACGCCGCCCATTCCTTCGAGGCGGAATTCGCTCAGCACACGGAAATCATCGTATAGAGTCTTACGATCCGCCGTGATATCATATTTGGCGAGCCGCTCCTGTATCTCCCGCAACGTCAGCCGATGGTCGCGGTCGGTCTCGCGCAGCATGACCTTCGCGAGATAAAGCAGCCGCAGCTTCTGCCTGTCACTACGCCGCTTACGCCTGACTCCAGATATATCATCTTTTTCCATAAGATGTCACCTCTATCTCCCATACCATTCATCTCTATGCTCATAGTATATCGCAGCAGCAGTCCATTCAATTCCACTCACACTAAATCTATGTAAAAATCGATGCTGTGAAAAAATCGATCCTTAAAAGAATACGAGCCCCACATGCCCAAGTGAGGATGCAGAACTCGTATTGTAAAATGCAGCTATATGAAAAACCGATGGAAGTACCGTTTAGATAAGGACCGATGATTTTGCCAGTGCTTTTCCCGACGAAAACGAGCATACAGTTTTTCGCAGAGAGGAATTGACAAGCTCTGCCCGCTTCTGTATCATAAATATAAGTCATATATATACGATAGGAAATGGAGGCACTCCCATGAAGATTTCGGCCAAGGGACGCTACGGCCTGGCAGCCATGACATATCTGGCACGCAACTACGCCGCAGGCGCACCCGTCACCATCATCTCGATTTCGGAGAAGCTCGGCATCTCGAAGATCTACCTCGAGCAGGTCTTCTCCCTGCTCAAGCGCGCGCGGCTCGTGAACTCCATCAAGGGCTCGCAGGGTGGCTACCAGCTCTCCCGCGCACCGCGCGAGATCACGGCCTACGACATCCTCTCCGCCATCGAGCTCTCCCTCATGGAGAAAGCCGCGCCCGCCGCGCCGGAGAAGATGCCCGAGCTCGACCACGCCCTCGACGCGCGCGTCTACACGCCGCTCGACAACGCGATCAAGAAGAGCCTCGAGAGCGTCACGCTCGACACCATCCTCACGGCCATCGATGAGGAAAAAGACGCCGCGAGCCTCATGTACTTCATCTAACCTTGCGCTACTGGCGCGAAAAGCGGACCGCATCGCCTTGCTGTCCGCTCTTTCTCTGCATGAAAATATATCATTTTTATAAAAAATGGCGTATTTTCGAGAAAACGTTATCCCAAGCGTCCTGGTTCGTCCGCACTCACGGGAAGCAGGAATTCTATCCTTCCTGCGTACTTAACAAATCAGCTGATTTTTTGTATAATCAGTAAGAGTTAGCGGAGATCTGATGCTTCTGCTAGCCGCCCAGCGACGATGACACAAGGATGTTTGGAGGTGTTTTCCATGCTGGTTGATCACATCCGCGTCGTGATCGAGAACGGGACCTTTTCTGCGGAAGATGCCGCATTTTATATTCGGGAGCTCAAAAAATCGTTGAAAAATCTCACTCTGAAAAAAGTTTCGATGTCCCGCACCGACGCATATCTCGATCTTCGTTATTCCTTTAACGAAATTCCTTTGGAGAGGATCCGCAGAATCCCGCTGAAGAAACTGCGTGAGGAACGCGTCGTCGGCAATTGACCTGCGGCATCCCAGCGTTTCTGAGAAAAGAGCCGTAGAGAGCCTTGTGGCTGTCTGCGGCTCTTTTTCCTGTCTGCAGAAAGACAGGCAACCTGTGTATGCCTGCTCCGCCTTCCCTGCGCCATCGCTTCGCTCATATCGATAATTTGTACTTATTGATATAGAATAATTTATGATTTTACATTTTCGTTCTTTCCCTCTATAATGACGACTGTATCGACAGACAAGAACGGAAGCGCGGATTCATCCAGCGCTCCTAAAGGAGGAACATCCATGACATCTACGATTTCCCTGCGCGGCATTCCACGCCTCGGCGTCGGCTTCCTGGTCACGCTGCTCTGCTCGCTCGCCGGCTACGCGCTCGCGAAGCTGCCGGGCTTTTCCCTCATCGGCCAGCTCGTCCTCGCGCTGCTCCTCGGCATGGCGCTGCAATTCGTGCGCCCGCTCACGCACGCTGCGCAGCGGAGCACGCCATTCATCGCGAACAAGTTCCTGCGCGCCGGCATCATCCTGCTCGGATTCAAGCTCAACCTCGTCATTCTCATGAGCGCGGGGCTCCACAGCCTCACGGCCGCCGTCCTCGTCGTCGCGGTCATGATCACGCTGAACTACATCGTCGCACGACTCTTCCACGTGCGCCATACGCTCGCGCTCCTCACGGCCTGCGGCTGCAGCATCTGCGGCGCGGCGGCTGTCATGGGCGTCTCGAGCGCCGTGCGTTCAAAGACGGACGAGTCCGTGCTCGCCGTCGC
Source organism: Selenomonas bovis DSM 23594 (assembly GCF_000381005.1). Lineage (GTDB taxonomy): Bacteria > Bacillota > Negativicutes > Selenomonadales > Selenomonadaceae > Selenomonas_C > Selenomonas_C bovis. The sequence goes on along the minus strand of NZ_KB908399.1, from coordinate 4,633 downwards.
CATCGTCGCGATCCTCGGCACGGTCTTCACGCTCATCGAGGTCGGCCTCCAGCCCGTCCTCGGCTTCTCTCCCGAGCAGTTCGGCGTGCTCGCGGGACTCAGCCTGCATGAGATCGCCCATGCCGTCGCCGCCGGCGGCAGTGCGGGCATGGTGGGCACGGACAGCGCCATCATCGCAAAGCTTTCCCGCGTCCTGCTGCTCGCGCCCGTCGCCGTCATCATCGGCCTCATCGAGGCGCGCCGCCACAGGGATGCGGAGGCGGGCTTCTCCGTGCCCATTCCCTGGTTCATGGGCGGCTTCCTGCTCGCGAGCGCGCTCGGCAGCTACCTCCCCGTACTCGCCGCCGCCATCCCCTCCTTTGTCCAGCTCGCCTATCTCCTGCTCGGCATGGCGATGGCGGCGCTCGGGCTCAACGTCAATTTCGGCGTGATCCTGCGCGAGGGCTTCCGCCCGCTCGCGTCGGCCACCATCTGCTCCTTCGTGCTGCTCGGCCTCGCGCTCTCCCTCGTGCACTTCTGGTTCTGACCTACTCTCCCTCTGAGATAAAAACGCCCGCCACGGCTTACACTTTGATCGATCCCCCATATGGGACACCCCGTATGGAGGATCGATCAGCCGTGACGGGCGTTTTCGCCTGCCTGTATTTTGATCGCCTGCCGCGTTCCGTGCATGGTTGCCGGGCGCACGCGCATCGCTCGCTATGCCTTCACCGCCCAGCGCAGTTTCGTCGAGTGGGCGCGGCTGTTGCGGTAGCACTCCTCGCGGCTCGGACGGATGACATGCGGCGCGATGGCCTGATAGACGCCAGCGCGATGATACGCCTGGAACGCTTTCTTGACGATGCGGTCCTCCCCGGAGTGGAACGTGAGGATGGCCGCGCGGCCGCCGGGCGCGAGCGCGTCCGGCAGTTTCTCCATGAACTCATAGAGCACCTCGTACTCGTGGTTCACATCGATGCGCAACGCCTGGAACACGCGGGCGCTGCTCTTCTTCACAGCGAGCCGCTTTTCCTCAGGCGTCGTGCCCTTTGGGAAATGGACGCGCGCCGCGAGCGCGTGCGCCACGGCCTCATGGAGCGCGCGTGTCGTCCCGATGCGGACGCCGCGCCGCTCCTCGGCCGCGATCTCCCGCGCGATCTCCGCCGCGTACGGCTCGTCGGCGTTCTCTATGAGCATGCCCTCGATCTCCTCGCGCGCCATCTCCGCGAGCCGCTCGGCGGCAGAGATGCCGGCCGCGGGGTTGAGCCGCAGGTCGAGCGGGCCGTCCTCCTTGTAGGTGAAGCCGCGCGCGGGATCGTCGAGCTGCATGGAGGAGACGCCGAGATCCGCGAGCACGAAGTCGAACGAGCCGACTTCCGCCGCGAGCGTGTCAATCGCGCAGAAATTCATCGGCCGGAACGACCAGACGTCCTCTCCGTAGCCCTGTGCGCGCAGGCGCGCGACCGTCTTTGCCGACTCGATGGGATCGACGTCCCCGCTGTAAAGATGCCCCCGCCCCGCGAGCTTTTCGAGCATCGCGCGCGTGTGTCCGCCGTAGCCGAGCGTCGCGTCGAAGCCGCGCTCTCCGGGCTTGATCGCGAGCACCGCGAGGATCTCCTCCACCATGATGGGGATGTGCATGCCCGCGGGCGTGTTCCCCTTCGCGATGACATGCGCGATTTCCGCGCCGTACTTCTCCGGCTGCTGTTCCTTGTACTTCTCCTCGAAGCGGCGCGGATACTTGCCGCTGTAATGGACGCGGCGGCGGTGCGTCCCCGCCGCCTGCGGCGCTTTCTCCTGCCCCATCTCAGACACCGAAATGCTTCGCGAGCGACACCGCGATGCCGTCCTCGTTGTTGCTCAGCGTGACCTCGTCCGCCATCGCCTTGAGCTCCTCGCAGGCGTTGCCCATCGCGACGCCGTAGCCCGCGAAGTCGAGCATGCTCATGTCGTTCTGCGCGTCGCCGAACGCCATGACCTCAGCAGGCGCGATGCCGAGGCGCTCGCAGACGCGGCGCAGCGACTCCGACTTCGAGACGCCCTTCGCCGTACCTTCGTAGAACCACGGCGCGCTCTGCACGAAATCCATCTCCTCCGTGAAGCCCTCGCGGATGTAGGGCAGGAGCGGCACGAGTGTCTCGTTCTGCGCGGCCGTGAGGATCTTCGCCGGGGAGACGCCCTGCGCCTCGACGGCATCCGCGATGTTATCGACGATCTCCACCGCCATGTTGTTGTTGCGGCTCTCGTCCTGCACCTTGTAGTTATAGGCGCAGGTCGTGAGGATCGCCTTGCCGTTGTCGACGACCGGCGAGACGGAGAACTTCTCGAGATGGCGCAGGAAGCGCACGGCGAGCGCGTTCGGCAGGCTCTTGTCGAAAAGGATCTCGTGCGTCGTCGCATCCTCGATGCGCCCGCCGTTGTACGAGAGCAGGAGGCCGTGATGCTTCGCGAGGTCGAGTGCCTCCGCCTCGCGCTGGAGGCCAGGCGCCTGGCGGCCCGAGGCGAGCACTACCGTCACGCCCTGCGCCTGCACCTTGAGCAGCGCCTCGCGCGTCTTCGGCGTGATTTCCTTCGCGTCATTGTTGAGCGTACCGTCGAGATCGAGCGCGATCATCTTATATTTCTGTTCCATACCGTCATCCTTTCTCCCAATGAACCATTCTTTCCCCATCTTAGCGGACAAGGGGAAAAAGGTCAAGAAACTGCTGCTGAAATACGCAGCACATGGGCCCGTCAGGCTACGCAAAATGGAACGCAGCGCTACGCGTTTCAAAATCTCCTTGCCAGGATGCGACACCTCGCACGCATCGGCGCAACAAAAAGGCCAGGCCCCATCGGACCTGACCTTGCAGACACGACTCGCTCAGGCGCGCGTGCCGTGCACCTCGAGATGGCGCACCTCGCGCACGCGGTTTTTCTCATCCACGAGCACGACCGTCGGACGGTTGGCCGCCGCCTCCTCCTGCGTGAAGAGCGCGTACGCCATGATGATGACGATATCCCCCGGCTGTGCGAGCCGCGCCGCCGCGCCGTTGAGGCAGATGACGCCCGAGCCGCGCGGCCCCGGAATCACATACGTCTCGAGACGCGCGCCGTTGTTGTTGTCCACGACCTGCACGCGCTCGTTCGCGAGAATGCCCGCGGCCTCCATGAGCGCCTCGTCGATCGTGATGCTGCCCATATAGGCGAGATTGGCCTCCGTCACCGTCGCGCAGTGAATCTTCCCCTTGAGCATCGAGAGCATCATTTCGCCGCTCCTTTCTCCGCTGACGGCGTGAAAATCACATTGTCGATGAGACGCGTCTTGCCGATGTAGACGGCGATGGCGAGCAGCGACGTCTCCGTGACTTCCGCGACCGGCTGCAGCGCGGGAAATGTATAGAGATCCACGTAATCCACACGCGCGAGCGGCTCCGTCGCGAGCTCCGCACGCGTGATCTCCTTCAGGCGCTCCGCCGAGCGCTCCCCGCCGTCGAAGGCAGCCTTTGCCTTGCGCAGGCTGCGCGAGAGCACGAGGGCCGCCTTGCGCTCCGCAGGCGAGAGATAGACGTTGCGCGAGCTGCGCGCAAGGCCGCTCTCCTCGCGGCAGATCGGCACCATCACGACCTCCACGGGGAGATTGAGATCAGCCACGAAGCGACGCACGACCGCGACCTGCTGCGCATCCTTCTGCCCGAAAAACGCGCGGTCGGCGCGCGTGAGATTCATGAGCTTCGTCACCACCGTCGCCACGCCGCGGAAATGACCGGGACGGCGCGCGCCGCAGAGCACCTTCGTGATATCAGACTCCACATTCACATACGTGCCGTATCCCTCAGGATACATCTCTTCGGGCGCTGGATGAAAGACCGCGTCGACGCCCTCCGCCTCGAGCTTCTCGCAATCCGCCGCAAACTGGCGCGGATACTTCTCATAATCTTCATTCGGACCGAACTGCACGGGATTCACGAACACCGACGCGATGACCACATCGCACGACGCGCGCGCCGCGCGGCAAAGCGTCATGTGCCCCTCATGCAGCGCTCCCATCGTCGGGCAGAGACCGATGCGCTTGCCTGCCGCTTTCATTTCCTTGCTGTACGCCTGTACTTCCGCGACTGTCGTCATGACCTTCAGACTCATGGAAAGACCCCTTTTCTCCTGGCAGCCCCTGTGGCCTGCCTATTCAAACATCACCTCGCAAATATAGATAAAAGGCCTGCGGCAAAAGCCGCAGGCGCATACTCATCCCTCGCAGGCACAAGAAAAAGCGCCGTCCCGTTCTCTTGATACAGGCGGCAGATTCCATGCCCAGAAACTCCCGAAAAGTATAACCCGCCAAGCGGTGTTATCTAGATTTGCTTGCCTCCATCCTAGCATATTTCACTGCAAAAGGCAATTCGTCTCATATTACCCACAGGCGATTGTGAATTATCTGGGAGGAGGCAGCTAAACGTATGCATATTTTCCAATCCGCAGGCAATTCCTGCAGCAGGCAACAGCATGCTGCCATGCACAGGATCGTATCTGCAACAACAAAAAAGCCATGCAATATTTTGCATGGCTTCCTTGACTAGCGGCTTCCTATCCTCCCAGCCCGTCACCAGGCAAGTACTTTCGGCGTATATGTGCTTAACTACTGTGTTCGGTATGGGAACAGGTGGAACCACATAGC